>CAWINN010000004.1:25000-120417 GCA_963837505.1 uncultured Saprospiraceae bacterium
GAATTCTGGGGGATTAGCTCAGCTGGCTAGAGCACCTGCCTTGCACGCAGGGGGTCACGGGTTCGAATCCCTTATCCTCCACCAGGCCGCACTTCGTGCGGCCTTTTTTATTTCATTTTGATACTTTATTTTAGGATTGCACAAAACACTTCACCATGTTTCACATCTACATCCTATTTAGCGATTCTTTGAAAAAATATTATGTGGGTTCCACTGAACATCTCTTCATCAGAATTGAAGAACATAATAGCGGAAAATCAACCTTTACACGAACGGGAATACCCTGGAATCTCATGTACGCGATTCCCTGCTCAGATATTTCTTGTGCTCGTGAATTGGAATTCAAAATCAAGAAAAGAGGATGTGTACGGTTTCTTGAGTCGCTGAAATTGAATATTTGCTCAGCTAACTAGTGCCTCACGCTTGTATTCTTAATGAATTTGAAGGTAAGTTGAGATTTCTCTAAACCTATGTTCAGAATATACAATCCCTCAGCTAAAGCAGAAATATCAATTTCTTTTTCGGTCCATCCTACATTTATATCCTCCCAAAGAATCTGACCAGTTAAATTGAGAATCGTAATGCTATGGATCTTCTCAATTCCACTTACAAAAACCAAATTAGAGGCAGGATTTGGGTATATGTTAATGAGAGATGCCGGATCACCTTGTTTGACGGAGACCATATCCTGCGATTCAAAAGCTCCCATATCGATTCCTGAATTTATAATCCTTGGATGTAAATCATAATCAACAGGTTCGCCGGGACCGCCTGGAAATATTCCTTTATCTGTATCCGGATCCCCGCTATCAATGCAAGGAGAAGCTATTGTCAAGTGACAATCATCTGCATTCACAAATAACGGATCAGCATGTACACAATTCAAAAAATCAATTCCATCACCGGCAACCACATCTGACAAGCTATCTCCACATAGGGAATACTGCAATTCAGCTGAACTCATTTTACTATTATATATATTCTTTCCTTCAACGCCCATATTATTCCAAATGACTGAATTCAGGAAATCGGAATGACTATTATAAATATTATAGACTCCTCCACCCAAAGGAGAAGAATTCCGGCTCATGGTGACATTGATCAGCTTTATCTTTCCCTGCATCCAGGAATTGTTATCATCACCGGAATTGTATATTGCTCCACCTGCAATTGAAGAAACATTTCTAATAAACACAGTATTGATAGCTGTTACAGAATCTACATAATGGTAAAGACCGCCGCCATATGAAGCAGTGTTATTGTCAAACAATACATTAGAAAAGATTGGTGTACCAGAACGATTATAGAAACCGCCTCCAAAATCTGCACTATTACCTTCAAAGACAACAGATTCTAATGTTGGATAACTGAAAGCTGTATTGGCCATGCCCCCTCCTGACGGTGCGCTATTTCCTTTGAATAAGACTTGGTAGAGATATGGGTACAGTCGGTCTGTGAAGGTGCCAAGAGAAACAATACCTCCACCGCCATTGTCCGCAGTGTTCTCGATAAATGAAATGTTCAAAAGATTTAATGGCCCATGGAAACTCATCCCGCCTCCGCTATCCGTGGCATGATTCTTTAAAAATGTACAATGCTCAACGAATGCAGCCCCTGAAACAAAAAGGCCACCACCATTTGGTGCCTGGTTATGCTCGAATAAAACATCCTGAATAATTAATGAGTCCCCGCTTTGGAAAAGACCACCTCCAAAATCTTGTGCCTCATTGTCACGAAACGTAATTCCAGTAAGTGTATACGGAGTTTCGTTATCATTTACCATACCACCGCCGTTACCATAGCTAAAATTATTCTCGACAATCACATCCTCAAACTTAGGTTTACAATTATTATTATATATACCGCCACCACCTAAAGATGATGCATTATTTAGCCGCACGTTAACATTGCTGAATTCCTGATAACCTTGTGAAATAACCAGACCACCACCATGGGCGTCTGAATTATTTCCGGATATCACTGTATTCCTTATCATAAGTGTATCTGCATCTGCATATATTCCTCCACCGCCGAGATAAGTAGCGATATTTTCCGAAACAAAAGAATTTGCGAGAAGGATAGATGATCCTAATCCGGCATAAATTCCACCACCACCTGATGCGTAGTTTTGACTAATTACTGAACTATCTATCGTCACCTCAGAATTACTCAAAAAAGCTCCTCCGGCAAGACCTGAAAATGAAGTTGAGTTTCTTACAACACTTACATTCCTAAAACTCGCTGTAGATTTGGCCAATAATATCCCACCTGCTCCTCCATCTAGTGCATTAGTTACGTTCTCTTCAATATCAACCCCTGAAAGTGAAATTGTTGATGAAGCACAAAAAAGACCCCCACCATATTTTTCTGCAGAATTTTTATAGATTCTTAAATCTTCCAGAATTAAATTGGCACTATCACAATATATACCACCCCCTAAACTGCCAGTTCCAACTTTATTCGCATAACCATGTCTAATCGTAGCACCGATAATAGATACATCATATTCACCGTCAATCGTTATGACACGACTTTTAGCCATTCCAGGTTCTTCATTTGCCTGTAGGATAGTCAAGGATTTCCCAATGCCCTGTAGAATTATGGATTTATCAATTGTAATCCCGGCAGTATCAGTAAATATTCCTTCTGAAATCCGGATCGTATCATTTGGATTAGCTTGTCCTATTGCATATTTAATTGTCTGACATGGATAATCCGGATTATCACATTCACTTGTATCAAGACCAGTAGGATTGACATATCTGAGCCCCTGACCAGACAATATGCAGAGAAAGTGGATAAGAAATATGGTTGCGTATATTTTCAAAGTCTACCAAAATGTGCAATGCATAGAACACTCCAGGAAGCAAAGATTATTGAACAGTGCTCTCTGGCCATTTTCATGTGGATGAAAGTTAGCCAATTCATTCTTTATTCACCTTCTTTAACAATTTTAAATTTATCCAACACTTAAAGCCTTTACTTTTACACCATGTCCTACTTCGCTCCCGAAAACTCCATCGTCCGAAAAATATGGGGCAAGAGCGATACCATCATCTTCATCTTCGCCGGCTCCACTACAGAATTTGGGTTGAATAAAGCAGTCGACTGCCTGTATTATTTAGGCAAACTAGCTTCCTCCAAATGGGCGAAAATGGCAAAATGCTCTTCGGATACGGCTGTCCGGGATATAAACCATCTTACTAAAAAAGATATACTGGAAAGGGATAAAAGGGGAGGAAGAAGTACTACC
This sequence comes from uncultured Saprospiraceae bacterium, assembly GCA_963837505.1. Lineage (GTDB taxonomy): Bacteria > Bacteroidota > Bacteroidia > Chitinophagales > Saprospiraceae > Opimibacter. The sequence goes on from CAWINN010000004.1 coordinate 28,254, forward strand.
TATTCTATAAAAATACCTTCTTGACATGGCTCTTTGATTATCAATTTCTTAATCAGGGTTGTAATCATTCGGAGCGCGACTGTATGGCCGGCTGATTTGTTTGTCTTTTCCTTCAGGCATTCTACCTTGTCTAAAGCAACAACCTCACCAGCTATGGGTACGTACTTGGAGAGAATCCTCTTTTTTCGTTCCCCGGCCATCAATGCCGTAACCCAGTCCAGAAAAGTAGCGTACTGGTCGGTCTTAAAGAAATTTACGCAGGAAACTATTTCTTAATATGAAAAGTATAATTTACCTTGTTCAATAATCAAACCTTTAAATAAAAACTTATGAAACTATTTACATCATTTACTCTTTGCCTGGCAGTCATTTTCTGTTTTTCACAAAGTATCTCCGCCCAGACGGTCAATAAAGGAGCCTGGATGGTAGGTGGCTCGGCTGAATTTTCCAGCCTAAAATATAAGGATGACAATAACTCCCATACTTATTTCAGCATCGCGCCAAATGTTGGGTACTACTTTATGGATGATCTGGCTGTAGGCCTCAACGTTAACTTCACCAGCAATAGCTATGCGGGGAATTCCAACTCCTCAACTTATCTGGGTCCCTGGGTACGTTATTATGTGACCTATCCCATTTTCGTAATGGTTGGTGCCAATTTAGGATTAAGCGATGGAGCCGGAACTACCATTAGTGCCGGTGTGGGTTATTCATGGTTTCTTAATAATGCCGTTGCGATTGAACCTCAATTGTTTTTCAACAGCTTTAATAATGACGGAGATGCAGGCGATTATTCCGAATTCGGACTAAGCATTGGTGTTCAGGCCTTTATAGGTCGCAACAGTGAATAACGTTTTGGCAAAAAAATAAAAAGGCTGTCCGTTCGGATGGCTTTTTTTTTGCAAATAGCCATCAGAACCCAGGTATCTCAGGCATCTATTTTATCGCACCCGTATCTATCAGGATAAAATGTGGATAGTACCCATCTTTTCAAGGAATACTATCGTTTACTTTATATTGAATTCGTATATTTCACGCTAAGAAATGGGCTGATTCCTTCCTCTAAAGGTCATAAAGTCTATATCTCAACGGGTTATACATTGATTTTTTAACTAACTAATTCTCTGGCTATTCAGGAATTCTACAGATTTGAGGCTATGATAAAAAGATTGCCACTTTTAACAATGATGATGATCACCCTGGCGGTGGTCTCACTACGTGGTCAGGACATCCACTTCTCCCAGTTCTACATGTCCCCATTGACCCTTAATCCTGCCCTGACTGGTGTTATGAATTGTAACACCCGCATCGTTGGTAATTACAGAAATCAATGGGCTTCCGTGCTGGGCCGCAATGCGTATAACACCTATAGCGTGTCCTATGATCAGAAAATGCCGGTAGGCCGATATGACTATTTCGGTTTTGGCGGAAACGTATGGAGCGATGTCGCAGGTTCCCTGGATTTCAAGACCCTGACACTTAAATTGTCCGGTGCTTATAGTCGTCGCGTTGGCGGTGACAGGAGGAAGGCAAATTACCTGGTGGTCGGGGCCGAAGCCGGTGGTTCTCAGCGAGGTATTGACTTTACCAATGCCCAATGGCCTTCCCAAAATGATAATGGAACCTTCAATCCCAATTTTTCATCCGGAGAAGGTGATATCCCTGATAATTTCCTCTTCGGCGACGTGGGCTTGGGCATGCTGTGGTTTTCGGTGATCAACAAGAAAACCAATTACTACATGGGAGCTGCTATCAACCACCTGAACCAGGCTAACCTGTCTTTCTATCGTCCCGATGAAGTAGAAAAATATTATACCAAAATCGTCTTCCATGCCGGTGGTGAATTTCCAATGAATAGTAATGTATCTCTCATTCCGGGTGCCGTATTCTTTCACCAGGGGCCTTCCATGGAAATCAATGCAGGAAACAGTTTCCGCTTTGACCTGGACAACGGCGGATATGATCAATCCTTCCAGTTCGGCGGATGGATCCGGCTGGCCCGCCACTTTGAAAAACCGATCCTGGTGGATGCCATTATCCTGTCCACCCGATTTGATTACTCCAACTGGGGTATTGGCTTCAGCTATGATATCAATGTATCCCCGCTCAGCAAGGAAAGTCGCGGAAATGGCGGATTTGAATTTTCCATGATTTACCTCGTTTGCGGACCACAGAGCCGCGGCGTTTACTGCCCGAAATTTTAAACTAAAAGACAAAAACGAAAAGTGAAAAGTGCCCTGAAAAGCGCTTTTCACTTTTCTTTTAAATAATTCCCCCATCCTTTTCGTTTTTCACTTTTAGTTTTTAACTTTAAAGTCTCCCCTTGTTCAGCTTATAGTCTCCATGACATGCAGATTATCTTTTCACGACTTTAATTTAACACAGGGATGTTTGGCAACACAAAGAACGAATCCAAATCAAACGGAGTCATTACCACTCCATCCACTACCTCAAGCAACAGTCTTGTACAGGGAACTAACATAGATGGCACCTTACATGCGGAAAAGGATATCCGTATTGATGGTTCGATGAAAGGAACCCTGATCTGTAAGGGCAAGGTCATCATTGGACCCACCGGCATCATTATCGGGGATGTTCAATGTGAAAACGCTGTCATCGAGGGCCGATTTGAAGGGATGCTCACGGTAAGTGAAGTACTCCATGTCAAGGAAACGGCCAATATCGAAGGAGACATATCCACCCAAAAGCTCATCGTACAACCTGGCTCCATCTTCAATGTAAAATGCAAGATGGGTTCAGGTAATGGAGCACAGCGAAAAATCAACCTGGAGGATGAGGAACTCATTGATCTGAATGTCCTCGGTAAAACCAAAGCAACGATGTCTTGACCTTCAAGCCATCCACTTCTAATACCTATCTGAAATATAGCGGCCTCGCTATTCAAATGTTTGTCTTACTGGCTGTCGGCGCATGGCTGGGACAGCGTATGGATAAGTGGTTGCATACCGCTGAGCCCTATTTTACTATTCTGTTTATCCTGGTTTTTGCAGGAGCCTTTTTTTATCGACTGATAAAAGAACTCAGCCGTAAAGATGAATCCTAACCGATTTGTCAACGGTCTTCTGATTACTATGACAACCCAGTTTTTGGTTTGCCTGGTTCTTCTGTATGGAGCTTCGGCTGTAAACGAACACCTGGCTTTTATTCTCATTACCATTACAGTGATGGCTTTTTTTTGTGTTTCGCTTTATTGGGCTGCCCGCATCGTGGTAAAAAATCCCAAAGCCAGGCTATACATCCAGTTAGTCATGGCCGCTGTATTTATCAAGTTGCTCCTCGGCGTGGCCCTGGTCGTGGTGTACAAAAAAGGGTTTGAGCCTGCAGACAATTCGTTTATCTGGTCGTTCCTTTTTGTTTACATTACGTCCACGATCTACGAAGTCATCTTCCTGGAAAAGGTAGGTCGTCAAAAAAACAATACTGCTGCATGAGTGATTCGACTGCATCTGTCACTATTGAGATTGAAGGCCAGCGGTTTCACTGGCGACCGGAAGACTGGAGAGGCCTGGATTGCATTACAACCGGAGAAAATGAATTTCATGTCATAGAGAATGGAAAAAGCCATTTGATCACCGTGATGGAATTCGATCTGCAATCCAGATCCTGCGTACTCAAGGTGGATGGCGAAATAAAAAAAGTAAAATTTCTCCGGGATCTCGACCTGATGATTGAACGCATGGGCCTAAATGCAGCACAGGTAAGCAAATTGCAGATTCTGAATGCCCCAATGCCCGGGCTGGTGACCCAGATTAAAATAAAGGCCGGTGAAAAAGTGGAAAAAGGAAGTCCCCTATTGATCCTGGAAGCTATGAAGATGGAGAACGTAATTATCGCTCCCCAGGCGGCAACCGTCAAAGAACTCAAAGTGACAACCGGTCAGGCAGTGGAAAAAGGTGCGGTGTTAATTGAATTCGAATAACCCGCCTACCCGAAAAAGCAATTGAATCCTTTTCCAAAGAACCATTACCCTCCTCTGCCTCTGCCTTAGCCTTAGCCTTAGCCTAAAATTATTTATAATTCGCCTCGAAGAAATCCTTATACGAATCCAGGGAACGGGCCTTAATCACTTCCCGGTAATTCTTTTGCGTGATAGGATAAACCTGGAAAATAGCTTTTTTGGGTAGAAAGTCATTAGGATTCCGAATGGCCGTGTTATAATAATTCATGGCACGTTCCTTAGTAGTAAATGACCGGACCAGGATTAAGGATTGATTCTTGGAAGGATCAAAGACCAGGTTGGAAGTCTTGAGATTATCCAGCTGAAAGAATTTATTATTAAAATCAGCGAGAGCCACTTTGGCATCATTTACCGAAACCTCATCCTGGTTTTGAACATAGACAATGACGAAGTGCAAAGCATTCTGTTCAACGGTAAAATTGGCATTGGACAGCCCTGTCTCCCCGTATCCTTTGGAAGCGTCGTTGTCTCCTAACAGCAATAGCATATCCTGAGCCTTCTTCTCTTCTTCGCTGTTGGGATACCTGGCGACAATATATTTCAATGCATCTACGTAGGCTTCTTTACCGATTTGAGCGCCAAGACTCATGGCCTTCAGTAATTCGAATTTGCCCATCATGGTGTTGTTAACGCCAAACTTATCTTCTACTCCCCTGATCCTGTCAAGCACCTCTTCATGATTGCCCTGCTGGAAAAAATCGTAGGTCTCGTTATAATATTGCTCTAACCGGTCCTGATCTGATTGCTGGGATGCCGCAAAGTTTGGATCCGACAACACTTTGGCAAATCTTGAATTGGGATACTGGGCAATAATCAGGGCCTTGTATTTCTCTGCTCGTTCATGATCACCTGCTGACAAACCTGACAGATACAATTGATAATAGATTTCGAGTTTCTCAGGAGCATCCGGATACTTTTCTAAAATAGATTCCAAAATATTGATTGAACTGGTGAAGTCTTCCAACCGGTCCCTGTACAATTGGCCCAAGAGCAGCATGGATTTCCGAATCTGGGTATGGCACAAGGCTCGGGCCGAATCTGTTTTCGGCACGTCTTTAAAGTAATCTTCTATGTCGCTTTCATATACATCGATCCTTCCTTCATTGGTTTGAGCAACTTCATCCGGAATGGTGGCAAACTGACTTGCCTTTGCGCTTACTCCCCAGTAGTCGGTCAGTTGGACATCTCCCCAGGTTCGCTCAAATTCGCGTTTGCCTTTCTTTGCATTCTTTGGATCAAAAGCCCAGAACACTGCAGCTGCAGGCTCATTTGTATTTTGCCTGGTTACCGGTAAAGTGCCAAGGCTATTCCCTGCTGCAAAAGTAGGCGGGGCATTCTTTCTGGCGGCATTCGCCTGGTATTTACTCTTCTCTGCTGCGGCTGCAGCATCTTCCTGTTCTTTCTTTTTTATTTGTTTGGCCACTTCTTTCAATTGATCATCGGTCAGGAAGGAAAGGCGTAGCAAGCTATCCTGCAGATTGATCGTTTGCAGATTGATAGCAATATCCGTGAGGTTGTCCGCCAGTTTTTTTACCTGTTTGTAACGGGGATCCGTTTCTTTCATAATCGCCGCACAAGACTTGTAAGCAGCATCAGCTTCCACATAGTTCAGGTTTTGCATATACAGGGAAGCCAGGAGATATTGACTTTCGATTTCCTGGAACCGGTCCTGTCCAACCTTATCTACACTTTTCTCCAGGTAATCAATAGCTGCGGTGATATCCTTTTCATCCACTGCCATCGTAGCCATGACGTAATAAATGCGCCCGAGATAATTGATGTTCTTAACGTCTTTGACCATCTTATCCAATTGCGCCTGGGCCTCTGCGCGGGACATTGTATTTGTTTTAAATGCCGAACGAATGATACTGAGCCGGGTATTAAACTCCATATCATAATTGTTGGCATAGTCCAGGCTGTTCTGATAAAACTCTTTGGCTTTATCAATCTGGCCCTGACGATAATACAATTGAGCAATGATATAACTGTATCGTGCTTTGTTGCTTCGCTTCCTGGCGCGTTCAATAGCTTGTTCGAGAAAAGGAATGACCTGCGGATAATTCTCCCGTTTCATGTGATAATATGCCCTGGCCACTGGCAATTCTTCGTATACCTGAGGAGGGAGGACATCATCGGTCTCCAATCTTCTGAACTGATAATCTGCCGAGGTCCAGTTTTCCCTTTCGATATAAGATTTGGCCAGCCACAAGATGGCTTCCTTATAGACAGATTCATGATAAAAAATGCCGGATTGCTCGCCGTCCGCCTTTCGTTTAGCTCTTATTTCAGCTTTTGTAGGTTCATATTTTTTGGTATCGGACAATGGAACTGCGGTTGTTCCATCGGGGGCTATCACTGTACCCGGACGAACGAGATCATCGGTACTTTGTCCTTTCTTCTTTCGTTTACGGACCGCTTTATTGTACGCTTTCCGTTCACGTTCAGCCTTTTTCCTGGCTTTTTTCAACTCCTTCTGCCGTTTATTGGCGGCTTTGGCATCTGATTTTGCATTTCGATTGGCGGCTCCGGCTGAGGTATGATGTTTTTTGTCCCTGGCACTGGTGTGTTTTCCATTCGGTAGAAATTCATCCATGTAAAATTCGAATGCATTCTCAGCCGCTTCATAATCTTTTTTCAAATACAGGGCCTTCCCGATCAGCAGATAGCAATCGTCCGCCCAATCACTATATTTATGAAGAGTAATGACAACCGAAACCTTTTTTATCGCTTCGTCGAGGTCCGCTTTCACGGGATCTGCATTATCGACTGCTGCATATTTATAAATAGGCAGGATTTCATTGTAATTGTCTTGCTGCATGGTGTCCAGCGTGACCATACTTTGCTTGAGGAGTTCATTAGCATTGAACCAGCCATTGAATTTGGAATTCATGTTCTGGTACAATTGGCCTATATCGGACTCCTCGTGCCTGCTTTTCTGGGTAACACAGCTACTTAGTATTCCCAGCGTTAAAATGATCAAAAGGGTGTTTTTCACGTTATGTAGGGTATAAAGCGCTATAGTCAACGAAGCTGATAATGAGTTTCCTGAAGGATAATACGCTATAAACTGAATCGGGGGCAAATTTATTTCAAAAATTCAGTATCCTAGTCATGTCATGATAGAGCAGGTCAAAACCCGTAAACGCAATTGGCATACCAAATATCGCCTGGTCCTGCGCAAGGATGAAACGTTGGAAGAGGTTGGTTCTTACCGACTTACACTTTTAAATATTTATATTTTGTTGTCTTCCACTATCATTTTGGCCATGGCGCTGATGGCTGTGGTCATCTTTTTTACCCCACTCAAACATCTTGTCCCCGGCTATGCAGAGCCCAGCCAACACCCGGATTACATCAAATTGACGAAGAAAATGGCTATGCTGGAATCCGAGTTGGAAAGCTATAAATTGTATTATGAGAATTTCAACAAGCTGATCAGCCTTTCGGATAGTTCGGCTGCCCCTGCAGCCAAATACACATCAAAGATCAAATCAGCCAGGTCTGATGCCGAAATTCAGGCCACCCTGATGAATAATGACACCCTCGTCCAGACCCTGACCGCGGTCAATACTTCACCCTCTTCAACCAAGATCAATCCCGCTGACTACCGCTTCCTGATGCCCCCTATTTCCGGAGTGATCAGCAGTTATTTCGACCCGGAAAAGGACCATCTCGGTGTGGACATTCTGGCACCCCATGATACACCGGTGAAAGCTATCTGGGACGGACATGTTATCATGGCGGACTGGACGCTGGAGACCGGGTATACCATTGGTATCCAGCATAGCGATGACATGGTGTCTTTTTATAAGCATAATGCCAGCCTGCTAAAGAAGACTGGTGCTTTCGTGCGGGCAGGAGAAGCCATTGCCATCATTGGAAATACCGGGAAACTTTCCACAGGCCCGCATTTGCATTTTGAACTTTGGCTCCAGGGCAAACCTGTGGATCCAACCAATTATATTGATTTTTGATTTTGTCCCCCGTTTTTTCCCCATTACATTGGAGGTGATAAAAGAAAGTGATCCACCATTTCAGGTCATTGATAACTATCTTTATTATTCTCTATGAGTGAAAAGAAAAAAATCTTGCCTGACAATCCCGAACTTCGGCCGGTCACCAATGCAAAAGGCGAGCGTCTCAGCCCATTGCTTCCTGAGGAGGTAAAGAACTATCTTATCGATATTGACGGTACGATATGTGAGGACATACCCAATGAGGAACCTGAACGAATGGTAGATTGCGCTTTTTATCCTGATGCGCTGGAGGTCATCAATCGCTGGCATGATGAAGGTCATATCATTACCTTTTTTACCTCACGCACCGAGGCCCATCGCCAAATCACCGAAGCCTGGCTGGCCAAGTGCGGATTTAAGTATCATGGATTGCTTTTAGGAAAACCGCGCGGCGGGAATTATCATTGGATCGATAATCATATCGTGCGGGCAACCCGGTTTAAGGGAAAATTTACCAACTTCATCAAGCTTACAAAGGAAATTGACGTTTTTGAGCCATAACCCGCTTTATTATTTTCGATTCTTCAATAGATCCTTCATCGCATTTTCTATTTCCGGAAAGAGGAAAGTAAAATGGTTTTCCAATAATCGTTTTGGAAATGCCTTGCAACTGTCAAATAAAACGGAGTGCATCTCGCCCATCACCAGTCTAAGCAGGAATCGGGGAACCGGCATGATCCACCGGTGCGGGGATAGTTCGTGATTAATAGCTTTTGTCAACGCTATATTCCGGGTGGCTTCCGGGGAGACCGCTAAAATAATTCCAGCCAGTTTCTCTTGTTCAATGGCCATGATCACCACACGAGCCACATCCTGAATATGAATCCACGGCCAGTATTGTTTTCCGTAGCCGAAACAGGCCAGTACACCAAATCGCGAGGGATTTAAAATTTCTTTCAATGCACCTCCTTTTGTACTTAATACAATTCCAAACCGGGTTATTATGGTCCGAATCCCCAATGCACCAATAGCCTGATGAGCCGCTTCCCACTTCATGACCGTCTGTACCATCCAGTCTTCGGGGAATTGAGTTGCTGAGCTCTCATCTACAATAGTTTCCCCACTATCCCGGTAATATCCCACCCCGGAGGCCCCGATATAGACTTTTGTTTTTAAGATCCCTTTTTGCAAAAAGTGCCGGAGCGTTTCGCAACTTTGGATCCGGCTATTCAGGATATCTGCTTTCCGCTTTGCTGTCCATCTGCCTCCCGCAATGCTGCTGCCGGCCAGGTTGATAATCGCGTCGAAGGATTGTGGTTTAGCAAGATCGATTGTTTCAACTGCAGGATCCCAGGCGATTTTTCCATGTCCTGAACTTCTGCTCAGGAGGATAACCTCATATCCTGATGCCTGCACTTCTTTCGATATGGCTGTCCCAATCAAGCCCGAACCTCCGGCAATCAATATTCTCTTCATCATGCTGATTGCAAATTAAGCCAAGTAACAGGCATCTCGTCGAATTTAAATGAGATATTCATCCTATTGGAGGAAAGCTGACGGGGTGGTAAATACATATCCATCACTATCTTTGAGAAATGATCTGGAAGGGAACTATTTCAATTAATCTGGTATTCGCATTTGCCTCACTCCTGTTTATTGGATGTCAATCGGACCGAAGTACTTCGACATTTTCATTGACGGTGCGGCTACCCAATGAACCGGATTGTCTCCATCCCATATTTTCAAAGTCGACTTATGCGGCCCCGATTGAAACGCTGATCCTGTTACCCCCAGCGGAATACGATCCGATTTCATTACAGCTTACGCCATTATTATTAGAAAAAATGCCGGAAGCTGAAGCCGTTTCTGCTGGCAAGCATGTCAATGGGCATGTCTATAAAATGCAATTCAGGAAAGGAGCAGTTTGGTCCGATGGCAAACCGGTCACCGGAGAGGATTATTTGTTTACTGTTAAATCCGTGTACAATCCTCACATAGAGGCCCAGGACTGGAAGGCTTTTTTGGATTTTATCTCTGAAGTGGTGATTGATCCGGATGATCCACAAAAATTTTCGGTCTTCGTGGATAGTTCCTACAACCTGGCTATACTGGCCGTAACCAATTTTAATATTTACCCGGCGCATATTTATGATCCGGAACAAATCCTGTCCAAATTCACTTTGCAGGATTTACGTCAACCTGATAAACCTTTCTCTGCTGAGCAGGACACCCTGTTGAAATCGTTTGCTGATCATTTTAATTCACCGAAATATTTAAGAGAACCTTCCGTCGGATCTGGTCCTTATGAACTGGAACAGTGGTCGACGGGTGAATTCATCCGACTGAAGCGAAAAGCAAACTGGTGGGGCAATACACTAGAAAACCCGCCTCTTTTAATGCAGGCGTATCCGGATGTCATTACCTATCGAATCATCCTTGATGCTGCAGCTGCTGAAGCGGCATTAAAGGCCGGGGAAATTGATTTGATGTCAGAGGTTCCGGCTGCTGATTTCGTCGCTCTAAAAAATGACGCCGCCTGGAAAGAAAAACTGCAATTCGCTACTCCGCCACTGAATAAAGTTTATTCCCTGGAATTAAACACCCGCGATTCCATACTGCATGACAAACTCATCCGGCAGGCTTTGGCGTATTGTATTGATTATGATGGTATATTGAAGCAGGTCCTCAAGGGATTAGCCATCCGTACCATTGGACCATTTCATCCTGACAAACCTTACTACGATAAAGATCTGACACCGATTAAACAGGATCTTCAACATGCCCAGGACCTGATTAAGGAAGCGGGATGGACCGATTCCAACAAGAATGGAATGCCGGATAAAAAGATCGGCGGGAAACTCACTGAACTTCAGATCAGGATAAAAGTTCCCAACAAAGAGGAAGGCATTGCTATTGCCAATATTGTTAAGGAAAATGCAAATAAAATTGGCATGGATATCCAAATAGAAACCGTGGATCCCAGTCAGTTTAACCAGGATTTGCGGCAGAACAATTTTGAGATTGCACCAGCCTCCAGGACTTCATTTCCAAATGATGATGATCCCTACTCCGTTTGGGACTCCAACAGCGATCGTCCGGGAGGAGGTAACCGGAGTGGGTATCACAATGTGACCCTTGACAGCCTCATTGATGTGATCCGTACTTCAACGTCTACTGATGAAAAATTTAAAGCTTATCATGAATTCCAGGAAGTGCTTTACCGCGATCAGCCCGCCATATTTCTTTACGTTCCTTCGGAAAGGATCATAGCCTCCAAGCGAATCCAACTGATGACCTCTTCCAGGAGACCGGGGTATTTTGAAAATCTATGCAGACCAGCGGGTTAATTTACTTCAACCCATGATCCAATCGCTCCTTAGAAAATTTTTATATGCACTCCTTTGGCTATGGATGATTTCCGTTTTAGCCTTTTGGCTGAGCAAACAGGTGCCCGGTGATGAAATTCTCGATTACCTCAGTATTGAAAACAATGCCTTCAGCACTTCGCTGAATCCCGATCAACAACGTGAAATTTATTATCGCGTTGCGCACAAGCGGGGACTGGATTTGCCTTTCTTTTATTTTTCACTCCATAAAGGAATTTACCCGGATACCTTATTTTCCTTGTTTCCTCTAGATGATCGACAGGTGGTTAAAGCCTGGATCCATCAATCCCATGACGGCAAAAGGTCCATGGAATTGTATACGTCCCTGCGAACGGCTTTGCATTATTCCTGCACGACGGGCACTTCCTTAACCCTCGCAGATTCCTGCACGAGGCAACTTCAAAACATCCTCATTCAAACTGATATCCACCAGCTCCACCAGCAAGTCAATATGCTAAGCCAACTGGCAGAGACCGGTGGCCAGGATTCCCTGCTAAACGACTTAGTGGAAAATATAAAACAAAAGGGGGATGCCTTGCAAGAACATCAACCCCTTTCCTTTGCGCAGTTTTGGCCCACCCTGAACTGGAACGGTTTTCACAATCAATACCATCAATGGATAGCCGGATTAATTTCTTTCCAGCCGCTGACTTCACTGGTGGATGGCAGAAACGCGTGGGTAAAAATTTCAGAAGCGCTGAAATGGACGTTGATATTGAACGGACTTGCTTTTTTATTTGCCATATTCTTAGGTGTGATGATTGGTATCTGGAGTGGGAAGCGGGAAGGAACCCGGAAAGAGAAATGGTTAAGTATGTTCCTCTTTACTTTTTTTGCTATTCCCTCATTCTGGCTGGCGACCCTTTTGGTTTTAGTATTCTCTTCAGGGGAGTGGTTAAGTGTTTTACCACCAGGAGGATTGGGTCAATATCAGGATGCGCATTCCTTACCAGAGAAATGTGGCATTATTGGTTTTCACCTCATTCTTCCGGTTTTCTGCCTGACGATCGGTTCACTCGCGTATGTTTCCCGCCAGATGAAACAATCTGTTCAACATGAATTCACACAACCTTATGTTTCTGCATTGCGCACCCTGGGGATCGCTGAAAAAACCATTCTGAGGAAACATGTTGTCCGGAATGCCTTGTTTCCCATGATTACGTTGATGGGAAATGCATTACCCGCCATTCTTTCCGGGTCATTAATCATAGAGGTCATCTTTAGTATTCCGGGCATGGGCAGGTTGATGTTTACCAGTCTGATGGAAAGAGACTGGCCGGTGGTTTTTCCTATTCTTATGCTGGCGGCCACCGTAACCGTTATTTCGTATACCCTGACTGATGTGATCTATAAGTGGTTGGATCCTCGTGTAAAATCAACTGCATAAACATGAGGGTAAAACATTTTTTCAAAAAATTACCCGGTTGGTCCTCCGGCTGGTCAGTCCGGATGGCCTGGTTATTTCTTTTCATGATTGGCCTCTTCGCTGTCCTTGGCCCCTGGATAGCCAATGAGAAACCGTATTACTGCAAATTAGATGGCATCTCGTACTATCCGATGTTTTCCTCTGTTTCAGAATCAGGACTTTCCGCCATGCATCCTGCCTATGCGCCGGTAGACTGGAAGACTACGCCTTTTGAATCCATATGGAGAGCGCCCGTTCCCTACAGCCATTATAGTATTGATTTAAAAACGGGTGCCACTGTGAGCCCGTTTAGCAAACAACCTCTTTCTAACAGAATGCGACATTGGCTGGGAACAGATACTTTAGGACGAGATGTACTGGCTGGAATGATCAGAGGATGCAGAGTGAGTTTATTGATCGGACTTGGATCGATGTTGCTGGCTTTACTGATTGGGTTGCTGCTGGGGTCTGTCGCAGCTTATTGGGGTAACAAAGGCAAAAGAATATCATGGCTTCAATTATTTTTTGGCGTCTTGTTGTTGATTGGGGTCGTAATCACAGGATTACTGCCTGTTGCTTTACTTCTGCGTTTAGCAATAATCTGTTTGATCATCCTGACGGGCCTCGCCGTGATGTTGAAATGGGATCGGACCGCTAAGAAAAATATTTCTATTCCTGTTGATCAACTCGTCATGGGTATCATTATCATCATTGATGGATTTCCGGCGATGTTTTTAATTATTATCCTGGTGGCGTTACTCCCGTTTAGAGGGTGGCTGGTCATCATGCTGGTCATTGCATTCTTACGTTGGCCTGCGATGGCCAGGTATATGAGAGCGGAAGTTTTTAAAATGCGTGAATTGCATTATATCCAGGCGGCCCAGGTTATTAACCTTCCCTCCTGGAAGATCATCCTACAACATATCATTCCTTATGCTTTCCGGCCGGTGATGATATCGTTCATCTTTGGGGTAGCTTCCGCTATTTTAGCCGAGTCCTCTTTGTCGTTTTTGGGCATTGGACTTCCGCCTGAACAAATGAATTGGGGTCGGTTACTGGCGCAATCCAGATCTCACTTTGATGCCTGGTGGCTGGTGGTGTTTCCGGGCTTCGCGATTTTCTTTACGCTGCTTTCACTTTATGTGATTGGGAATGCATGGCAAAGAGAATTCGCAACCAGAAACTAATAGGCTTTAGATTAAGACTTAAGACGCAAGAAGTATGACTACAGACTCGAGACGTAAACTGCAGACTGATGCGTGGTTGGCGATTATCGATCTTGTGTTTTTGAAATGAAAGAATGCATAATAATTTTGGCTTCTATTGGACCGGGTTAAATAGGATGCTTTTCTTTCTTGGGTTTATATTTTCCTTTTTTCTTATGGTAATGTTTGCTTTTCGGCAAGAGTCCGGACTTGGTTTTACTGGTTTTATACTCACCGTTTTTATCCACTTTGGATTGGGCGGTTTCGGCCGGGCAGCCCGATTTTTTACTGCAGGCAAGGGTTGAAAAGGCAGTAATTACGGCAAACAGGATGATCAAAAACTTCCTCATGGCCGTAAAAATAGGGGTTTCGGGGCCTGGAATCGATAAAAAGTCAATAAAATCAGGGTTTCCAGTCCACTTTTCACGTATAAAGCTTGTTTATCATATATCCTAAGCCTACATTTACCTCCGAATTCAAATTATTCAATCACAATTAACACAAGCTAATAATGAACAAAGGCGATTTAATTGATGCTATTGCAACAGGTGCAGACCTGAGCAAAGCAGATGCAGGACGCGCACTCGATGCTACAATCGATGCTATCACCAAGACGCTGAAGAAAGGAGACAAAGTGACTCTTCCTGGATTTGGCACATTCTCTACCAGCAAACGTGCTGCACGTACTGGCCGTAACCCGGCAACCGGTGAAGCCATCAAAATCAAAGCAAAGAAAACAGCAAAATTCAAAGCCGGATCAGGCTTGGCTGATGCAGTGAAGTAATTTAACTTCCCACTTTGATTTTCGACGCATAACACCGTCGAGACACACATAAGAAGGCACTCTTTAAAAAGGCGTGCCTTCTTTTTTTAGTTTTTACTTTCGCTTTTTATTTGATATGACGGATATCCCCCAACTCAAGAGAATAGCAAGCCAGGTGCGTCGCGACATCATTCGCATGGTGCATCAATGCCAAAGCGGACATCCCGGAGGTTCACTCGGTTGTACCGAATTCATGGTCGCCTTATACTTCCACACCTTACACCACAAGCTTCCTTTCAAAATGGAAGGGAAAGGTGAAGATTTATTTTTCCTTTCCAACGGACACATCTCTCCTGTTTGGTACAGCGTCTTATCCCGCAGCGGATATTTTCCAACATCAGAACTTGGTACTTTCCGAAGAATCAATTCAAGATTACAAGGTCATCCCACTACACACGAAGGATTGCCTGGTGTGCGTGTTGCATCCGGGTCATTAGGACAAGGACTTTCTGTGGCTATAGGTGCCGCGATTGGAAAAAAACTGGAGGGTGATCAGAATCATATTTATGTATTGACCGGTGATGGTGAATTAGATGAAGGACAAGTTTGGGAAGCCATGATGTCGGCTGCTCATCACAAGGTGGATAACCTGATAGTCACTGTAGACTGGAATGGACAACAGATCGACGGACCTACGCGCGAAGTGATGTCCCTCGGCGACCTGGATAGCAAGTGGAGAGCATTCGGCTGGATAGTCCTTCATGCCAATGGAAATCATATGCATGAAATCATAGATGCCCTGCACCAGGCCAAAGGGCTATCCGGAAAAAGACAGCCCGTCGTCATCCTGATGAAAACGGAAATGGGGCATGGGGTCGACTTCATGACCGGTAGTCATCACTGGCATGGTGTGGCACCGAATGATGAACAAAAGGACAAAGCGCTGGCGCAGTTGGAAGAGACGCTGGGCGATTATTAAGCATAGAGCATAGGGCATAGAGAAAAGGAAAAGGAAAAGTGAAAAGTGAAAAGTGAAAAGTGAAAAGTGAAAAGTGAAAAGTGAAAAGTGAAAATTTCTCTGCAGCTCTGCTTGAAAAAAGAGGGAAATGATTGCCTTCGCTAAAGCTTCGGCAACCGAAGGCAGAAGGGGAATAAGAGGGTAAAAGGAAGTCCCCTCGGTTGGTGAGCGGAGTCGAACCATTAGGGGATTTAGGGGCAGAGGAGGCGGAAAAGGCAGAAGAGGCGGAAAAGGCAGAAGAGGCGGAAAAGGTAGAAGAGGCGGAAAAGGCAGAAGAGGTGGAAAAGGCAGAAGGGCGGAAAAGGAATTACGAAAACTCACGATTCACGAATAAAACTCACAACTGACAACTCACAGCTCACAATGTTAAATGATTTTCCCGTAACCGGTAAGAAGGCCACGCGTGATGGATTTGGAGATGGCTTGTTGGAGACAGGCCGACAAAATGAAGATGTCGTGGCTTTGTGTGCCGATCTCGCAGGTTCGCTGAAGATGAATGCTTTCATCAAAGAATTTCCACATCGGTTTATACAAGTGGGTATAGCTGAAGCCAATATGATGGGCATTGCGGCAGGGTTGGCTACGGTTGGAAAAATTCCTTATACGGGAACGTTCGCCAATTTCTCCACTGGACGCGTGTATGATCAGATCCGGCAGTCGATTGCCTATTCGAATAAGAATGTAAAAATCTGTGCTTCACATGCCGGGCTGACTTTAGGGGAAGATGGGGCGACGCATCAGATCCTGGAAGACATCGGCATGATGAAGATGCTGCCGGGCATGACGGTCATCAATCCTTGTGATTATAACCAGACGAAAGCGGCTACTATGGCCATTGCCGAATATTATGGTCCGGTGTATTTACGATTTGGCCGCCCCTCCTGGCCGATCTTCATGCCGGATACCATTCCCTTTGTCATTGGAAAAGGAATATTGATGAATGAAGGAAGTGATGTAACCATTATTGCTACAGGACATCTCGTAGCCTACGCCATGGAGGCTGTTAAAAAACTAGCTGAAGCAGGCATCAGCGCAGAACTCATCAACATTCATACGATCAAACCTCTTGATGAAGAAATCGTATTGGATTCCGTGTCAAAAACAAGATGTGTAGTGACTGCCGAGGAGCACCAGCGAAATGGTGGACTTGGTGATAGCCTGGCACAGTTACTTTCCCGTAAACATCCAACTCCCCAGGAATATGTTGCTGTCAATGACAGTTTTGGAGAAAGTGGAGTACCGGAATTGTTACTAGCAAAGTATGGATTGAGCCCGGAGAATATCATTACAGCCGTGGAGGAAGTGTTAAAAAGGAAAAAAGTGCATGCGGCGTGAGCTTTCAGCTTTCAGCTTTCAGTTATCAGCTTTCAGTTATCGGCTATTTATTTTTTTTAAATGAGAATGGGTGAGTTCCTCAGCCTCGCCCTCAGCCTTAGCCTTTTCATACCTTTGCCCCCATGAGCAAACAAGAGCAACAAGGCTTCGGTACCCGCGCCGTACACGCAGGCGTAAAACCCGATCCCACTTCCGGCGCTATCATGACGCCTATCTACCAGACTTCAACTTATGTGCAGGCCGCCCCTGGCAATCACAAAGGATATGAATATGCCCGCACCCAAAACCCGACCCGCGATGCGTTACAGGCCAGCCTGGCAGCCCTGGAAGGAGGCACATTCGGAATATGTTACAGCAGCGGCCTGGCTGCCATGGATGCCGTGATCAAACTGCTGAGTACCGGGGATGAAGTCTTATGTGCCAATGATCTTTATGGTGGCTCTTACCGGTTACTGGTAAGGGTATATGGGCCGATGGGGATCAAGAGCAACTATATCGACATGACAAACCTGGACCTGGTCAAAGCATCGATTCGACCGGAGACCAAACTCATCTGGTTAGAAACACCGACCAATCCAACATTACAGATCATCGATATCAAAGCGATATGTGATATTGCAAAAAGTCACAACATCCCTGTTGCTGTAGACAATACTTTCGCCTCCCCCTATCTGCAAAATCCGCTTTCGTTGGGCGCTTCTATTGTTCATCATTCGATCACAAAATATATTGCCGGCCACAGTGATGTGATCATGGGAGGGTTGGTTACGGATGATGAAGCTTTAGCCGAGCGATTAAAATTTTTACAAAACGCCAGCGGTGCTGTTCCCGGTCCGCAAGATTGCTTCCTGACCCTGAGAGGAATTAAAACTCTGCACATCCGCATGGATCGAGCCTGCGAAAATGCGTACAAACTGGCCCACTTTCTTAAACAACATCCGAAAGTAGGCCGCGTGATGTTTCCAGGACTTGAGGATCATCCCCAACATCAATTGGCGAAAACGCAAATGCGGGGGTTCGGTGCCATGATCTCCTTCGATCTGAATGATGACAGCATGGATGCCGCCACCAAAGTATTGAGTAGCACTCAATTGTTTTCACTGGCAGAATCACTCGGTGGCGTAGAATCCCTCATCGGTCATCCGGCATCGATGACGCATGCGTCCATCCCCAGAGAACAACGTCTTGCATCAGGTTTAACCGATTCATTGATTCGTTTGAGCGTAGGCATTGAGAGTTATGAAGACCTGGAGAGAGATATCGCGAACGCGCTGAGCTGAGAAAGCCGTTCATTCAGAAGAAACCAGTATTTTCTTCCATTATCCTGCAACATTAGTCCGGTCAAAAATGTACTATTTGCATTAATTAATGATCGATACCTTATGAGCTCCATCTCCAAACCAGCAGACCATTTAGCCGATATGGATCAACTAGCTATTAATACTATACGGTTCCTTTCCATTGATGCTGTACAAAAGGCCAATAGTGGTCATCCCGGATTACCCATGGGCGCTGCCGCCATGGCTTATGTGCTTTGGACTCGATTCCTGAAGCATAATCCATCAAATCCACATTGGTTCAATCGGGACCGGTTTGTATTGTCAGCCGGACATGGCTCCATGCTTTTATACAGTTTACTTCATCTCACCGGTTATGATTTGTCATTGGAAGAAATAAAACACTTTCGTCAATGGGGAAGCAAAACACCGGGTCATCCCGAACGTGGCGAAACACCGGGGGTTGAAACAACTACCGGACCCTTAGGCCAGGGTTTCGCCAATGCTGTAGGCATGGCGATAGCTGAAGCTTATCTGGCGGCGCGATACAATAAACCTGATTTTGACATCATCCATCATTATACCTATGCATTGGTAAGTGATGGCGATCTGATGGAGGGCGTAGCGTCGGAAGCCGCTCCCCTCGCCGGTCACCTGAAACTCGGTAAATTGATTTATCTCTACGATAATAATCATATCACCCTTGCCTCTTCCACCGAGGTCACTTTCACAGAAGATCATGTACAACGTTTTGAAGCTTATGGCTGGCACACCCAATCTATTGAAGATGGAAATGATCTCGATGCCATCACAAATGCCATTCGTTTTGCCCAGGAGGAAACAGAGCGTCCTTCCCTAATTCTTGTTCGGACACATATCGGTTACGGTTCTCCCAATAAACAGGATACGTGTGCCGCTCACGGCTCTCCACTAGGTCAGGAGGAAGTAAAACTGACCAAAGAAAATCTCGGATGGCCTCTGGAGCCCGCTTTTTATATTCCTGACGAAGCCTTGAATCATTTTCGAAAAGCTTTAGGCAACGGAGATCAGTTGGAAAAGGCATGGGAACAAAAATTTTCTGATTACAAAAAGAAATATCCTGATCTGGCTTCAGAGCTGCTGGATCTTATCAACGGTATTATACCTCCGGGATGGGATAGGGATTTTCCGGTGTTTCCCGCTGATGAAAAAGGAATGGCTACCCGGGTAGCCTCAGGAAAAACCATGCAAAAGTTTTTCCCGTTGTTACCTGGCTTTATCGGTGGTTCTGCAGATCTGAACTCATCTACGCATACCGAGCTAAAAGACGCAGGAAATTTTGAAAATCCAACTATGGCAGTCGGTGACCTGCAAGGATCTGCCGGAGGCGGGTGGAGTTATGCAGGCCGTAATGTACAATATGGAGTTCGTGAACATGCGATGGGGTCCATTTCAAACGGGATGGCAGCTCATGGAGGTATCACACCATTTACGGCTACGTTCCTGACCTTTTCAGATTACATGCGACCGGCAATTCGTCTTGCTGCCCTGATGCAATTGAAAGTGGTTTATGTTTTCACCCATGACAGCATCGCTTTAGGGGAGGATGGACCCACACATCAATCCGTCGAGCATGTATCCGCTCTCAGGGCTATTCCCCGGCTTATCGTGATCCGGCCTGCAGATGCCAATGAGACTGCGGTGGCCTGGCGCATGGCCATTGAAGCTTATAAAGCTCCAGTAGCTTTAATTTTATCGCGGCAGGATTTACCAACCCTCGACAGAAAAAAATATGCTGCTGCCGATGGACTTTGTTTCGGCGCCTATATCCTCGCCGATGCTCCGAATGCCAATCCGGATATACTATTGATAGCTACCGGATCTGAAGTAAATCTGATCGTCCGAGCCAAAGATGAATTAGCGAAACATAATATTGCAGTTCGTCTTGTCTCCATGCCGAGTTGGGAATTGTTTGAAGCCCAAACTCCCGAGTACCGGAACCTGGTGCTACCACCATCCATACGTAACCGATTGGTGGTGGAGGCCGGCATATCGCAAGGATGGCATCGATATGCAGGTGATGCCGGAGAAATAATGGGAATCGATAGGTTTGGAGCTTCCGCTCCGGGGGATGTTATGATGCGCGAATTCGGATATACAGTTGAACATGTTTGTAATCGCGCACTTGCTTTGATAAAACGAAATCGTCATGACTGATTCAACCCTATTCGCATCGGACGTAAATAATAAAATCGGCATAGCAGCTGATCATGGTGGTTTTGAATTGAAAGAATATTTGGTAATCAGGTTACGAGTAGCAGGATATGAAATCCTCGATTTTGGAAATACAACATTAAATCCGGCCGATGATTATCCGGATTATGTGATCCCGTTGGCCAGAGCGGTAGCCCTGGGAGAGGTGAAACGCGGTATTGCGATTTGCGGTAGTGGTGTAGGAGCCTGTATCGTCGCCAATAAGATCAGAGGTGTCCGGGCCTGCCTGATCCATGAAAACTTTTCAGCTCACCAGGGTGTCGAAGATGATGATATGAACCTGATCTGCCTGGGAGGCCGGGTGATAGATCGATCACTGGCATGGGAGTTAACTACAATTTTTCTCGATGCCCAATTCAGCGACCTGGAAAGGCATTGGCGACGATTGAACAAAATAAAGAGTCTTGAAAAAAGTTAAAATGGAAAACCACTATGGACATCAGTACCAGGGCCGGTAAACCTGCCCGACAAGATATACTTGTCAATGTTCCCAGGCTTATCAGTGCGTATTACACGGGGATACCTGATCCAACCCTACCTGAACAACGTGTTGCATTTGGTACGTCCGGCCATCGAGGATCTTCCTTTAAAAATTCATTTAATGAGCGCCATATCCTGGCCATCACCCAGGCTATTTGTTTATATCGCTCAGGCGCAAAAAATAGATGGTCCATTATTTCTTGGTTTTGATACGCATGCCCTTTCTGCGCCAGCGTATGCGACGACAATGGAAGTACTGGCTGCCAATGGCGTGACCGTCATGATTGCCGAAGGGGATGAATACACGCCTACTCCGGCACTTTCTTATGCTATTTTGACCTATAACACGGGGCGTAAAACGGGATTGGCGGATGGTATCGTCATTACCCCTTCTCATAATCCGCCGCATGATGGCGGTTTTAAATATAATCCGCCTAATGGCGGGCCCGCAGGTAGTGACGTGACGAATTGGATCGAAACCAAAGCAAATGAAATACTGCTGGATAATAATCAACAGGTTAAAAGAATCTCCCTGGAGAAAGCAATCAAAGCGACCACGACACACCGTCATGATTATCTGAATGCTTACGTGAATGATCTGGGAAGCATCATTGATATGAAGCTTCTAAGGGATTCGAAAATCAGTATGGGTGTTGATCCACTTGGTGGGGCTGGTGTGCATTACTGGGAGCCGATTGCCGACCGGTATCAGTTGAATTTAACGGTCGTTAATAAAATAGTGGACCCCACCTTCAGCTTTATGTATGTGGATTGGGATGGCCAGATCCGGATGGATCCTTCGTCTCCGTATGCTATGCAGGGATTGCTCAGCATGAAGGACAAATTTGATATTTCATTCGCTTGTGATACAGATCATGACCGGCATGGCATTGTGACCAGGAGTGCCGGATTATTAAATCCAAATCATTATCTATCCGTCGCGATCTCTTATCTATTGCAACATCGTCCCGGATGGCCTGCCACCTCAGCCATTGGCAAAACACTGGTCAGCAGTTCGCTCATTGATCGCGTGGTCTCCCATGCAGGAAGAAAACTATTCGAAGTTCCCGTTGGATTTAAGTGGTTTGTGGATGGCTTGCTCGATTCCTCCTTATGTTTTGTCGGCGAAGAAAGTGCGGGTGCTACTTTCCTTCGGCTGGATGGGAGTGTATGGACAACGGATAAAGATGGCTTTGTACCCGCATTGCTGTCTGCTGAGATAACTGCAAAAACGGGACGAGATCCTGGCCTGTTGTATAGTGAGTTGACGGCGAAATTCGGAGAACCCTATTACGACAGGGTCGAAGCCAAAGCCACGCCGGAACAAAAAGAAAAATTAAAAAAACTTTCAGCGGATCAGATAAAACATCAGCAGCTGGCCGGAGAAAAGATTACCCAAATTATGACCAAAGCCCCGGCCAATGATGCTTCCATCGGAGGGATCAAAGTAGCCACAGCTAATGGATGGTTTGCTGCCAGGCCCTCGGGGACTGAAAACATTTATAAAATCTATGCGGAAAGTTTTTTGGGCAAAGATCATTTGAATGAAATCCTTAAAGAAGCCCAGGACATAGTGGATCAGGCCTTAGCTGGATAGGATTTAATGTTTCTAAAAACTTTACTCACCGAGAAGGTGAATGGTCCCGGAAATAGTATTCCAGGAAAGCTACTCATTCGCTTCAGCTGCATGCTGCACTTCGCTTATAGAACTTTCTTCTTTCCCAACAATTTAGAAAATTCCGGACACCTTTATAAGGTATCAACTGCGTAACAGTGAGGCAGCCTCCTGGTCAACAAACCAGCTCAATGTGCCCTCCTGCGGATGGATAAGTTGTGCAGGATAAACATCCTGTTGAAAAGGATCATTTAAAATTTTATTTAAAATGGAGGCTTTTTTTATCCCTGTAACAAGAAATAAAATGTGATGTGCCTGGTTGATCAATGGTGCATTCATAGTGATGCGGAACATTTTTTCCTCTTCCACAAAAACCGCTTTTACCCCTTCCTCCTGATCCTCCAGTACGGATGTCAATGGAAAAAGAGAGGCGGTATGTCCATTTTCACCAAGGCCCAGCAGAATCAGATCAAAGCGGTGAGGTGAGGTTCCGAAGAATACTTCCAAATCTTTTTGATAAGCCATCGCGGCTTGCTGGGGTGGCAGGTTGACCTGAATGCGGTGGATGTTGCCTGCCGGAACAGGTACTTTATCGAGCAACATGGAAAAAGCCTGGTGCGCATTATTTCGCAGGTCATGTAATGGAACACAGCGTTCATCACCCCAGAATATGAAAGTCCTGTCCCAGTCCATCTGTTTACGGAATGGAGGCGTGGCTAAAAGCGAGTAAATCTCTTTTGGAGTTTGACCGCCTGAAAGCGCTATAACAAATCTGCCTTTTGTAGCTATGGATTCGGATGCCTTCAAAATAATATATTCCACTGCTGCCTCTTGAAGGGCATCCGGAGTTTCAAATATGCTCAGGTGATATGTGGGATGTATAGTCAATTCCTCGGCCTCCGGTTTTAGGTGGCACTAATTTTTTCTGCTGCAGAAATCCTTTTGGCCATTCGTTCAATCGTCAAACCTTGCACTAAAATGCTAAACACCACGCAAGTATAGGTGGCTATCATTAACAATTGTTTTTCCTCACCCCTCGGCAACGAAAGTACCAATGCAAGTGAAAGTCCGCCACGAAGGCCACCCCAAACAATTAATTTGGCTTCCTGATTGCTGATGTTGGTAAATTTGGGCAATATCAAATTTGGAAGATAGACTACCACAATTCTTGAAAATAATAAAATAAATACGGCCAATCCTCCCAGAATCAACGAGGTGGGTTTAAAATCAATGACTACTAATACAAAAGCGATCCCGATAAATAATATGCCATTTAAGATGACATCCACCAGCTCCCAAAATTTGTGGATATATTCCTGTGTCCTGTTGCTCATGGATTGATTGGGTTTATAGTTTCCCACAAACAACCCCATGATCACCATCGCCAAAGCTCCCGATAAATTAAAATAATTACACAAGGCATAGCCTGACATGACAAAAGCAATGGTTAGTAGTACTTCGGTTTCATAGTTGTCAATTGATTTCAGGAGCCTGTATAAAATGAAACCCAGTATGAGCCCGAAAAATATCCCCCCGACAGCCTCCTGCACAAACAACAGGCAGAAATGGCCAAAATCCATCTCCTCGTTTCCAAGTTTTAAGGTTTCCAATAACGCAATGAATACAACGACTCCAACTCCATCATTGAAAAGGGACTCTCCGACAATGGTGGATTCGATTTTATGTGATACTCCGGCCTTTGTCAGAATACCCAAAACCGCGATCGGGTCCGTTGGTGAAATGAGTGCTCCAAAAATGAGACAATAAATAAACCCAAGCTGAACGCCTATCAGGTGACAGGTATAATAAAAAAGTCCTCCGATAATGGCCGTTGATAAAAAGACACCTCCAATGGCAAAAAGGCTAATGGGTTTAATTTGCTTTTTGATACCGGACCACCGGGTATGCAAGGAACCGGAGAAAAGTAAAAATCCCAGCATAATATTGAGAATGATTCTACTGATATCCGTGTGTTCAATGGCACGTTTAATTTCATCATAATATTTTAAATCCCAAATTTTACTGCTTAGAATTACAAGGGAAAGTATTGTGGAGAGGAAAAAAAGCCCGATAACGAAAGGCATTTTTATAAACCTGTGATTGATATAGGCAAACGCTGCTGAAAGAGTAATCAGGAAAACCAGCAGTAAATAACTCCCCATAGATTGATCAGATATACCGTGACCCCGTAAAGTAATTCATTTTTTACCAAAAGAAGCATAAATAGCTGAAAGCAAAACAGTTGTCCCCCAATGTGGCCACTGCATGGTATTCATGAATGAATACTATTCAGTGGAGAGCTAATTGACAAGGTTGATTAATGCGTCAATGATTCTTGACCAGTTCCAATTCGTCACTTACCCTATCCGGTCCATACGAAATGCAATTGCAATCCGGGAACCTGCACTCCATCACGGGTTTTCAACCGTCACATCAGTTGCTGATTTAGCATCATCCGACATGCTCTCCAAATCCCGATCAAAGGTATAGAGTGTGTTAGTGCTCATCTTTTCTCCGCCGGCTATTTTCACTTTGTCCAATAAATCTATGGCCAGGGTCTCTTCTTCTATTTGTTCCTTTACAAACCATTGCATAAAATTCCAGGTTGCCCAATCCTGTTCGTCGAAACTCATTTTGACAACCTTATAGATCGATTCCGTATTATCGACTTCGTGGGAAAAGACTTTTTCAAAACAACTTTGAATGCTCGTTGGATTTGCGGGTGGAGCGGCAATAGCGCTCACCTTGACCTCACCGCCACGTTTCAGGATATATTCCAAAATCTTCATCATGTGGTTACGCTCCTCATGGGCATGTCTGAATAGAAAATTAGCTATGCCATTAAACCCTTGCTTTGCCGCCCAGGCCGCATAGGATAAATATAGTTGTGACGCCTGGGCCTCCTTAGTCATCTGTTTGTTTAATGCTGACTCCAGGGTTTTTGAAAGTCTGTTCGTATTCATGTCTATAGAGTTTTAGATACCGTAATTTTAATTACTTCCGCCAACTACATTCGCTGTTTCTCGGTTAGATTTTATTTGTGATTGCACTCACTATTTCTTCCGCTGATCGCTGTTGTCATAACCTGGGCGTATTCTTCATCTCGTATTCAAAGTAATGAACTAATAGGCAAAAGAACAAGTAAATAATTGATTTTGTTATGATCAATTTCTGCCTGACATCAATGCTTATATAATCAGCTTTACCTTCCCTATCTCCTTTACTTCAGATCATTTCCAGGTAATTCCATTGTCGGGGTATATTCCCCACGGACCGCTGCCCGGTTACAACTGGCACGATGGAATAAGGCTTCCTGGGCTGATTTAATATTATTGGGATTCCCCGACCAGATCTCCATGGCCGGTTGCTGAATGGCACGCGCAAACGAAAAAGTCAATTTCCAGGGTAACCGGGTTTTAAAATGGACGTGCATCGCATTCAATCTGGATGATGCAAGCTCAGCAGATTGACCGCCGGACAGAAAAGCTATACCCGGAACCGCTGCCGGAACATTGCGCAACAAACATTTTATGGTCGCCTCCGCAATTTCCTCATCGGATTCTTGCATGGCGCTATTCAGTCCGGGCAGAATCATATTTGGTTTAAGCAACATGCCTTCCAGCATAACATCATACAGCCGCAGATGATGAAAAACAGTTTGCAGAACCTGATCAGTTACCTCCGAACAACGGGCCATCGAATGGTTCCCATCCATCAGCACTTCAGGTTCGACGATAGGAACCAATCCTGTTTCCTGGCACAATGCAGCATAGCGTGCTAATACAGCTGCATTGGCTTCGATACACGCCCTGGTTGGAATAGTATCGCCTATTGAAATCACTGCGCGCCACTTGGCAAAGCGAGCACCAAGTTGAACATATTCCGCAAGGCGGTCGCGTAACCCATCAAGTCCTTCAGTTATTTTTTCCCCCGGAAAACCAGCCATGTCCTTTGCCCCTTTGTCAACTTTTATTCCGGGAATGATGCCGGCAGTAACGACTGCATCAATAATTGGAGTTCCATCGTTCATTTGTTGATCGTATCGTCTCATCACTCAGGATAGCTCCGCTAATAGAGTCTCCCAAAGAAGGAGTTGCCACGATCAATTGTCGATATGCCTGACGCATCTCTGCCGTCTGCGGGATACCTAATGCGGCAAAACGTTTATTACAGGTTGGGTTGCTTTCATCCATCGCCAGCAAACCCTTGGTATCGGCTACCAGCGCATTAGCTGTTTTTATGAGTTGTGCTGAATTCATATTGGACTGGTCCATTTCCAGTTTAATATTTCCGGCATGTCCTCACCATGAATATCAATATAGGCCTTGTGGTCCAGCAATTTATTTTTGAGATATTGCTTAGTATAAGCACCCTTAGACCCTAATTGGGGCAAACGATCTATCACATCCATCACCAGGTGATACCGGTCCATGTCATTCATGACGACCATGTCAAAAGGGGTGGTGGTGGTACCCTCTCCTTTATACCCGCGCACATGGATATTATCGTGATTGGTTCTGCGATAAGTCAGCCTGTGAATCAGCAAAGGATAGCCATGAAAAGCAAAAATGATATGTTTATCTTTTGTAAAAAGGAATCAAAATCATAATCACTCAATCCATGCGGATGTTCACTGTGTGGTTGAAGTGTCATGAGATCCACCACATTAATTACTCTAACTTTTAATTCGGGAAAATGTTCACGGAGAATATGAACTGCGGCAACGGTTTCAAGTGTGGGTACATCACCCGCGCAGGCCATAACGACATCGGGTTCTCCACCTTCATCATTACTGGCCCATTTCCAAATGCCCAATCCGGCCGTGCAATGTTTAATCGCCTCCTCCATATTCATATATTGAAGCTCAGGTTGTTTTCCTGCTACTATCACATTGATATAATTGCGGCTTCGCAAGCAGTGATCCGTGACACATAGCAATGAATTGGCGTCCGGGGGAAGATAAATGCGAATGATATCCGCCGATTTATTGGCCACATGATCCAGAAATCCAGGATCCTGATGACTGTTTCCATTGTGATCCTGCCGCCATACATGGGAAGTAAGTAAATAATTCAATGAAGCAATCGGCTTTCTCCAGGGAATTTTTTTTGACCCCTGTAACCATTTAGCGTGCTGGTTAAACATAGAGTCAACAATATGAATGAAGGCTTCATAACAGGAGAAAAAGCCATGCCTGCCCGTCAGTAAATAGCCTTCGAGCCACCCCTCACATAAATGTTCGCTTAATACTTCCATCACCCGTCCATCATTGGAAATAAGATCATCGCTTTCCCAAATCTCCGCCGTGGATGTGCGTCCGGTGATATCGAACAAATGGGTGAGACGGTTGGAAGCGGTTTCATCAGGACCAAATACTCTGAAATTTCTTCTTTCCCAGTTGCGCTCCATAACATCACGTAGAAAGGCACCCATGATCCGGGTGGCCTCTGCAGTAGTTATACCCGGCGCAGTCATTTCAAAAGCATGTGTTCTGAAATCGGGCATATCCAGATCGCAAAGGAGAAGACCGCCATTTGCATTTGGATTGGCACTCATTCGATTGGTGCCTGCTGGCGCCAGATCCGCCAATTCAGCAATTAACTTTCCCTGCCCATCAAACAGTTCTTCAGGTTTATAGCTTTTCATCCATGCTTCTAACATTTTTATATGCTCCGGCTTGGTGGCCATATCAGCGAGTGGAACCTGGTGAGCCCGCCATGTTCCTTCTACCTGAAGTCCATCGACTATTTTAGGCCCCGTCCATCCTTTTGGTGTATTAAATACAATCATCGGCCATCGAGGGCGTACCGTAAACCCGTGGGTACGTGCGTCTTTTTGTATTTGTCTTATTTCTCCCACGATGGTATCTAAAGTTGACGCCAACTGTTGGTGAACTTTTTCCGGATCATCTCCTGCAACGAAATAAGGCTTGTAGCCATACCCAATAAATAGTTGTTTCAATTCTTCTTTTGGAATCCGGGCAAGTACGGTTGGTTCGGCAATTTTATATCCATTCAAATGGAGGATCGGTAATACAGCGCCATCATGAACAGGATTTAAAAATTTATTCGAATGCCAACTGGTGGCCAGTGGGCCGGTTTCAGCCTCCCCATCGCCAATCACGCAAGCCGCAATTAAATCCGGATTGTCAAAAACAGCGCCATACGCATGCACCAATGAATATCCGAGTTCACCGCCTTCATTGATAGAGCCGGGAGTTTGTGGTGCCACATGACTCGGAATTCCGCCAGGAAATGAAAACTGCTTGAATAGTTTATTCATCCCCTTTTCATCCTCGGAGATGGCCGGAAATAATTCACTATACGTTCCCTCGAGATAGGTGTTAGCTACAATGCCGGGTCCACCATGTCCGGGCCCGGTAACATAGATGATATTAAGATCATATTTTTTAATGATGCGGTTAAGGTGTACATAAATAAAGTTTAAACCGGGTGTGGTGCCCCAATGACCCAAAAGACGCGGCTTAATATGCTCGAGGGTTAATGTTTTTTTGAGCAGGGCATTATCATAAAGATAAATTTGCCCGACGGATAAATAATTGGCAGCACGCCAATAAGCATTCATCTTTTGCAGCAGGTCAGGAGATAAAACCTCAACTCCCTTCTCTTCTGGTTCTGATTCCACTATCATACACTTTAACTTGTTACAACCAACTATTATATTTTTGAATTTCTTAACCTCAACGCGTTTGCGATAACCGAAACTGAACTGAAGCTCATGGCTAAGGCCGCAATCATGGGAGAAAGTAATAACCCGAATACCGGATACAAAACCCCGGCAGCAATGGGAATCCCTAATGCATTGTAACCAAGGGCGAAGAACAGATTTTCTTTAATATTTCTCATGACCTTTTGACTCAACAAACGGGCTTTCGCAATACCATTCATATCGCCTTTCACCAGGGTGATCGATGCGCTTTCAATAGCTACATCCGTTCCGGTACCCATGGCGATTCCGATATCCGCTTGCGACAATGCCGGGGCATCATTAATGCCATCCCCTGCCATAGCCACTTTCTTTCCCTCAGCCTGAAGTTTTTTTATTTCATTCAATTTATCTTCAGGCAACATCTGCGCTTTATATCCATCCAAATGCAGCGTTTCGCTTACAGCCTTTGCCGTCTCCTCATTGTCACCGGTAAACATAATCACCTTCAATCCTTCCTCCTGTAATGTACGGATGGCTTCTGCGCTCGATGCTTTTATTTTATCTGAAATCACAATAAACCCAATGGCTGTATTTCCTTCAGCTAAATAAGAGACTGTCTTACCCAATTTTTGCTCGGCCTTGACCTGGTTTTCTATATCCGGCGTAATAGACGCCTTCACTTGTTCCATTAATTTTTCATTACCCACTGCCAGCGATGCACCGTCAAGTTGACCAAGGACTCCCTTTCCAGCTACAGCTTCAAAATGGGTAACGGGTTTACTCTTTATTTTCCTTTCTTCTCCAAATCGCAAAGTAGCCTGTGCTAAGGGATGCTCACTACTACTGTTGATGGATATTATCTTTTGAAGAATATCGTCCGCTGAAAATTGAGTATCCGCACTGATCACTTTTTCAACGGAGGGCTTCCCTTCGGTCAGCGTACCCGTTTTATCTATGATGACGGTATCTATGTCATTCATCTTTTCAAGCGACTCAGCATTTTTAATCAACACTCCGGATTGGGCACCTTTACCTACCCCTACCATAATGGACATAGGAGTAGCCAATCCAAGGGCACAAGGGCATGCAATAATTAAAACAGCAATGGCATTGACAAAAGCATATACGTAAGAGGGCTCCGGACCGTAGATCGCCCAAACAAAAAAAGTGATGATGGAAATGCCTACGACGATCGGAACAAAATAACCGGAAATTTTATCCGCCAGGTTTTGAATCGGCGCTTTGGAACGGCTGGCTGAATTGACCAAAGCAATAATTTTAGCCAATAGAGTTTCTGAACCTACTTTTTCAGTCACCATGACGAAAGTCTTGTTCCCATTGATGGTACCTGAACTTACTTTATCTCCCGTTTTCTTTTCAACAGGGATTGGCTCGCCGGAAATCATGGACTCGTCAATGATCGCTTCTCCTTCTTTGATGCTCCCATCCACCGGAATCTTTTCCCCGGGTTTTACCCGTAACCAATCACCAATTTGTATAGCATCAATGGCGACCACCTGCTCCTTGCCATCGACAATTAAAGTGGCTTTATTCGGAGCTAGTTTTAATAATTCCCTGATGGCGCTGTTGGTTCTGCCGTGTGCTCGTGCTTCTAAAAGCTGTCCCAACAAAACAAGTGTCAAAATAACTGTGGAGGCTTCAAAATAAACAAAGACTGTTCCCTGGTCTGTTTTAAACTGGTCCGGAAAAATAACTGGAAACATCAGGGCAAACACACTGAAAAGCCAGGCCACCCCTGAACCAATCCCGATGAGGGTAAACATGTTTAAATTCCAGCTCACCAAGGATCGCCATGCCCGCTGAAAAAACATCCATGTAGCATAAAAAACGACCGGAACAGACAACGCTAACTGTGTCCAGTTCCAATACTTTAAACCCATGATATTAAATAGGGGATTATGGGGGAGCATTTCCATCATGGTAATGAAGAAAATGGGCGCAGTAAAAATGATGGCAATTATAAATTTATGCAGCAGGTGCTTATACGTCTTGTCTTCCTCCTCCACATTGGATTCCAGGGGAACAAGGTCCATCCCGCAAATCGGGCATGCGCCTGGTTCATCCCGAATAATTTGGGGATGCATGGGACATGTATATTGAATCGACTTTTGCAAAGACGGCTGTTCCACCAGGTTCATTCCACAAACAGGACAATTTCCCGGTTTGCCGTAGGTCTTATCGCCTTCGCAATGCATAGGACAATAATACAGGCCTGATCCATTATGCTGATTCGGCGATACTTTTTTAGGAACGGATTGGTTTTCATGGTGGTGATGATGGTCCGTTTCTGCACCGGGAAGTGAAATGCCATAATGACCTCCACTCTTTTTTAAGGCCTCCTGCAATTTTTCTACTGGAACATGAGCTTCCATTTCAATCACCGCTTCCTGCTTCTGCAAATCCACTTTAACATTAGACACACCTTTTACCTGGCTGAGGGCATCCTCCACATGAGTTACACAACCATTGCAACTCATTCCCTTAACGCTATACGTATGTTTCATGTTTTACAACCAACTCGTCAGTTATCAAAGATCTCCCTGATGGTATAATGACCCGCTTTACTAAGCTGCGCCTGTAATTCTTTAATTCCAATCGCCTGGTCCATGGTTATGGATGCCCTTGGAGGATGCAATTGCACTTCAGCTGCTGTAACATCCGGAAGTTGAAGTAACGATCGCTTCACATTGGTTACACACCCGCCACAACTCATACCTTCCAATTCATAATCCTTTTTCATAATACATATTTATAAGTTTGATTACAGTACCTCCGAAGGATTTATGGTTACTTTTCTATTTTCTTTTTCGATACCTAAATATCCATGCGATGAGAACCGCTGATATAACGATGACAACTAATAATATCCACCAACCCGTATGCATCCCCCAATAGTCATTGCCTCCATAATGATTCATCATTGCTATATGTATTTACGCTTTATCAAAAAGAGTGTTCAATGATTCTGGTTATTATTCATTCCTCCCATATTATTCATGTTATTCATCTTGCCACTACCAGTCATATTTTGCATCATATGCATCATTTGCGGGTTTCCCATCATCGTATTGATCATTCCGGACATCATGGTGGTGTCCCCTTTAGCGGCTTCCATCATATTTGACATCGTCATAGACATCATTCGGGGATTACCTTTCATCATCTTTATCATGGTACTATGGTCACTCAGCATCATCATTTCTTGTTGTTGCATCATCATTATACCATTATTGTTATTCATCATCGTTCCAATCATTTCCTTTGACATCAAGCTATCATTGGCAATGGTATTCATAACTTCCTTTCTAGTTGTCTCGTTTGACAGATCCAACGTTTGAGCTGAAGCAGATTTGCAGGACTGAAATAGAGGTAATCCAATGATTACCAGAAAGACTAATTGAACTATTTTCATGATTGATTTTATTTTAGTTTATTTATTGTGGATTATTTAAATGGTATTTTACTGGAATGAACATTGCCCGGACACATCTCTATCCTTTCGATGTTATTGACTTTTTTCTTTAATGAAACCTTAGATGCTGGAAATATTTTCATACGCGGAAAAACAATGAACCTCACTTCCGAATGGATCTCACCCGCTCTTAAGGGGTAGAATAGCCAAAGTAGAACACTTATAAAACAGTTAAGTTTGCCATTTGAGCTACTATGGTCCCTTTTCAGGGTCATCAGGGCCTGGTTTTACAGAAATATTCAAAACCTGGCAAACCAGCCTGGCTATCATTAATTCTTCATTGGTCCTCATGACACGGATGACTACCTTACTGTTAGCCAAAGAAATGATGGCTTCATTATTTCTGTTACTTCCTTCATCCAATTCAATACCTAAAAATTGGAGTCCTTCGCATATCCTGCTGCGGATTTCCGGTGCGTGTTCACCGATGCCTCCTGAAAAAACCAAGGTGTCGAGCCCTCCAAGTACAGCAGCATAAG
Organism: uncultured Saprospiraceae bacterium; assembly: GCA_963837505.1. Lineage (GTDB taxonomy): Bacteria > Bacteroidota > Bacteroidia > Chitinophagales > Saprospiraceae > Opimibacter. The sequence continues at coordinate 61,567 of CAWINN010000004.1, forward strand.
CCCCGATCCATTTCTTCGCCTGATAACAAAACAGGTCAATCGCTTCAGCCGCACGGTGGTCAGTCTTCCGGTTGTTCAATAGCACTCTCATATCCGAACTCAATGCTGAAATACCCAGGAGACCAGATTCCTCATTAACAAGATGACTGAATTGATTAGGATTTAGTTTTTCTGTCGCCATCAAATACCAGGCGACTCCGGGATCAAGATCTCCGGAGCGTGTACTCATCGGCAGCCCCGATGTGGGAGTAAAACCCATACTGGTATCCATGCATTTTCCGTCCCGCACGGCCGCAAGACTGGCCCCATTTCCCAGATGCGCTAATATCACTTTTCCATTCCCCACTTCATGCCCGCTTATCCGGTTAAGTTCTTCCATAAGATAAGCATAAGAAAGTCCATGGAAACCATATCGCTGAATCCCCACGGCATAATATTTACGCGGAATGGACAACATCTTTGCTATTAAAGGCATAGTAGTGTGAAATGAAGTGTCGAAACAAGCAACTTGAGTCACCGCAGGAAAACGTTTGCTTATTATTTCTATTAATTTAATTTCTCCAGGCAAATGTTCCGGATCGAACGCACTTATTTTCCTCAACTCAGCCAGCAAATGAGGAGTGATCCGTTCAGGTTGGGTATGTTGCATACCATGAACTATCCTGTGTCCGATTGCCGTTATTGATCCAAATCCATTCTGTTTTTCAAGCCAGTCTATAAGAATGATTATCGCTCCATCATGGTTGGCGGGTTTAATATCGATACTCGTTTTTTGCTCGCTTTTGGGATCTGTGTAGATAAGTTTGGCGTTTGATGTACCTATATCTTCCATCTCCCCATACAACAATGGTTGCAGTGTCTCTCCTGTTTCATACAGAGCGAATTTAATACTGGAGGAGCCTGCATTGATCGTAAGTATATTTCCTTTACCTGGTTTCATATGGGCAGTTCCCTGATTTACTATGTCCTGTTTAATCCCTTTGGTTATCCTTTTTCAGGGCTTCAAATCCGGATACGACATCAAACAGCTCTTCATCAATAGAACTCTGACGTAATAGATGAAACTTTTGTCCAAGATCATCCAGCAATTCGCCGATATTTTTTTCAGCACGTTGCATGGCTGCTAAACGACTTGCATTTTCACTGGCCAATGATTCAGCACAGGCCTTAAATAAAGAGACAAAAAGATATTCCCGCACGAGTGCCAATAGCGTCAATTTACTATTCCCCGCCACCTGCGGTAAATATTATGAGTTGGCCATTTCAATACATCAAAGTTGTTTCTCCATTTTTCATCCAACGGCAAAAATCGCTGCATAGCTGGAGTATATCCCGCCCCTTCTTTTGGACGATTATGGAAAATAAAAACCTCTTCCACATTTCCATTTCTCAATTGTTCCTGGCTCTTACTTAAAATCTGACCGACAAGTGGAGTAATCGCATCAACAGAAGCCGGGAACAGGAAATAGATCGGCACCAGCCAGTCCAATATCCGATAAGCGCAACTGGACCCGTTCCCCAACCGGCCAAATTTCCTTTTTACCAGGAAATTCGTTCAGTGATTCAGATACAAATTCAACCAATGAATCATTGAACTGACCTACAAGGCCCTGGTCCGATCCAAAAACAATGGCAACGATGACGCGTTCATCATTTCGTTTTGGTTCTTTCTTTTCATTTATGGGCTCGATTTTCTCAGCCAGGAAACAGGCCACCAATCCAAGAGATACTGTATTATAATAATCACCAGGGAGTCAACAGCCGCTTCATATTGCCCGATGTTGGATGCGGCCATAGCTTTCATGGACCTGACCACCGATTTGAGATCTTCTGCCCCATCAATTTTTCTGCGCAAGCTCTCTAAAGTGTCCATTATGTTTCTTCTTCAGTTGTTTAGTTTCGGTGCTTGTTATTCCGAAAAGAATCCAGCGTATCATTCGCCATTTTCAAAATGGCTGCATGATCAGCATCACTCAATGTTTTATCTGAAGATAATCGTTTCAACAAATCAGCGGGAAGGCTTTCACTGGCTTTGACCAGGGCCGCTTCAGCATCTTTCATTTTCTCCAGAGGAACGTTTTCAAAAAGTTTTTCCGTTAAAGCCAGCAAAACAACAATCTGTGTCGGGAACAGACATGGGCTGAAGTTCATCTTGTTTAAGACAGCTACGGATTCGTTTTCCATGTTCAATGATCTTCCGGGTATTTTCGTCTAATCGTGTACCGAAGCGGGAAAAAGTTTCCAATTCTTCAAATTGTGAATATTCGAGTTTAAGATTGGCGATGGAGCGGAATACGGCTAACTGGGCTTTGCCCCCCACCCGTGAAACTGACATGCCTACATCCACAGCGGGTAAAATCCCTAATTCAAACAGTTTAGGAGAAAGATAAATTTGTCCGTCCGTGATGGAAATCAGGTTAGTGGGAATGTAGGCAGAAATATTCTGAGCCTCGGTTTCGATAACAGGAAGTGCCGTGAGTGAACCCCCTTTAAGTGCCTTGCTCAGATGTGTTGCCCTTTCCAACAGCCTTGAATGGATATAAAAAATATCTCCCGGAAAGGCTTCACGTCCAGGAGGTCTTCTCAACAACAACGAAAGCTCGCGATAAGCCCGGGCATGATGGGTAAGATCATCGTAGACAATCAATACATCGCGTCCTTGTTCCATAAAATATTCGGCAATGCTGGTGGCTGCATAAGGAGCGATAAATAGCAATCCCGGGGCGTTATCTCCTTCAGTCACCATGACCACTGTATATTCCATGGCCCCTTCAGCTTTAAGATTGGCTATGATCTTAGCCACTGATGATGCCCGTTGCCCTATGGCGCAGTATACGCAGATTACATTTTTACCCCGCTGATTAATTATGGTGTCAATAGCTATAGCCGTTTTTCCTGTCTGCCGGTCGCCAAGAATCAATTCACGCTGACCACGACCTATCGGAATTAAGGCGTCAATCACTTTCAAACCGGTCTGCATCGGGACCGTGACCTGGGCCCGATCCATGATGGCATGAGCGGGTCTTTCAATAGGAAGTCGCTGGTCATACGCGATGGAACCTTCTCCATCCAACGCCTCCCCCAAAGGGTTAATCTATTCTGCCCAATAATCCTTTACCAACAGGAATGTCCATCACCCGACCGGTTCGCTCCACTTCATCGCCTGCATTCAACAATGAATCTTCTCCCAACAGGATAACACCTATCTCCTCTTCATCAATGTTAAAAGCGATACCGAATAAGTTCGCAGAAAACTTCAATAGCTCTTCAAATCCGACATGGGGAAGTCCGGAAACCTTCACGATTCCGGCAGATACACTCTTGACATAGCCTACTTCACGAGGTTCGAAAGAAGGAATAAACTTTTCTCGTCCCCGGCTTAACGCTGCGAATGTCGTATCGATCGTTTTATTTATCTCCTCCACCGGCATAATCTTATTTATCTGGCTCTTTGATCGCTTCAGGCTCTTTTCCCGTTTTGGTTTCCTTCTTTTTTTCAGATGAAGCATCAGCATCCTTTTTTGATTTAGATGTCATCATTTCAGCAATTTCCTTTTCAAGGGAATGGAGATATTCAGCAATGCTCCAGGAAAGTTTATACCCATTGGCCATAAGTTCAATACCGCCGATTAATGCGGGAGAGGTTTCAAAATCAACATGAATTTTATTTCCCAGAATTTCTTTTATAGCATCTTTAATCTCTGTCTGTTGCTTGTTGGGCAGATCAAATGCACTACGTATGTCAATTGGGGAGGTATCAGCAGCAAAGGCTGAAACAAATTTTTTCTTTTCTTCAGCTTTTAATGCAGACAAACGTTTTATAAAAATGGTCACCGCTTGTTCTTCCAGGCTCTGGGAAGCGAGATCTGCCAGTGTTTTTCTGGCAATGGCGAAAACTTCCAGTTGCGTTTTTTGAGCAATTTCCTGATTTAGATTTTCCTGCGCGGCCTTCGAAGCTTCATTCAATTTGGCGCTTAGCGTGTTGGCATCATTTCTGGCTTCTTCCAGGAGTTTCAGGCGCGCCTCTTTGGTTTCAGCAATAGCTTTATCCATCAGCTCCTTCTTCTGCTCATCGAAATCATCATTTTTCTTCGCGAATTCTTCTTGTTCCTTTTGGGCTTCCTCCTTATCCTTTTTCGCATCTTTCAGCTGACCGGCAATTTTCTTTTCGCGCTCATCAACCGCCCGGAGGATCGGCTTGTAAAGAAAACGTCTCAACAGCCAAACCAAAAGGAAGAAATTAATGACCTGGGCTATGACAGTGAACCAATCAATTTTCATTTTGCCTGTGTTATTTCGCGATGATATGATTCCAGAATGGATTCGCGAAGATGAGGATCATCGAAACCACGAAACAGTATATCGCGGTGGACTCAATCATAGCCAGTCCCACGAATAAAGTCCTGGTAATGGTAGAGGCAGCATCCGGTTGTTGGGCCAGGGAGCTTAATGCGCTGGCCACGGCCTTACCTTCACTTAATGCCGGAAACATAGTCCCGATCCCCGTGGTGAGGCCAGCAACAGCAATGGATGCTACAGCAATAATGGTTACACTATCCATGATTCTTTTTTTTACGTATTGGTTATTAAATTAGGTTTACCTGTTTTCTTTGAATCTCTGACGGCCGCCGCTATATACACAGTCGCCAGAACACTGAATATATAAGCCTGCACCACGCCGGTAAGCAATCCAAGCAACTTCATGACGATAGGAAATAAAAATGGCGAAATGGATAACAAAATGGCGACGATCATACCTCCGCTCATAATGTTCCCGAACAATCGCACAGCCAGCGCAAGTGTGCGCGAGATTTCCCCTATGAGATTAAACGGGAGCATGATAAACGTGGGTTTTATATACGATTTCAGGTAACCTCCGATTCCACTCTCTGCAATTCCAAAAAAGGGTACCGCCATAAAAACACAAATCGCCAGTGCGGCCGTAGTGGAAAGAGAACCCGTAGGTGGTTCATACCAGGGAAGAATAATGGCCAGGTTAGCGGTAACAATAAATAAAAACAAGGTCCCTATAAATCCGATATATCGTTTTGGATCATTCAGTCCGACAGCTGCAATTTGATCATTCATCCCCGTCACGAGCATCTCCAGTATGCATTGCCAACGCGAGAGTTGAATTTCGCTTTTAAGTTTCCGTGTAATCAGGTAGGAAACCACAACCAGCACGAACATGATTGCCCAGGTGGTTATGATAGTCAGATTAATGGTGATAAAACCATGTTGCCAAAAAATAGTTTCATCCGGGCTGAGTTTCATAAATGTCCTCCTTCCTTTATCCGCATTTGTGTATCCTCTATTCTTTTGGTAACCCCGAACACCAGAAAGCGCGCAATGATGAATCCGGGGAGAGCAATCACAAGACGTTGCCAGCTGCCGGAGGCAATAAAATAAAATCCGGCCAGGGTGATACTCACCCGAAAAAAGAAACTGATTAAAATCCATAGCGCCGGCGTACGGGACGCCACCGACTTCTTTATGGTAAGCCAAAGTCCGCCGAAGAATATGGCTCCTAAACCCAGTCCGCCAAGAAAGGCGGCAGCCAGGTATATCATTTCATTCATCTTTACTGTTTTTGTCCTGATGCATCTCTTTGTCTTCCTTAGCTACCCACTGCCAGGCTATCGCACTTCCTATGAGTAATCCTGCAATCAATAACGTCAACGTCCAGGAAAAGGATTGCGCATGATTTTTATCCAGCCAGATCCCCAGTGCAGCTCCCAATAGTGCAGGCACGACCACCGACCACCCTACCATTCCCATCATACCTAACCCAAACCAAACGCTACTCTTCTGATCCTTCAGTCCTTTGAGTTTACGCTTTTCTTTTTGCTCAATTTGCTGACTGAACAAATTCTCCTCCTTTTTATCAGCAGATTCCATTTTTATTCTTTGCGAAATTTCTCAAGCGTATATATTAATTCACTTTCCAGTTTTGTAGTTATGGCGCGGTTGCTTTTTTGTGTCTCATCCAACTTCTTAAATTCCTTATCCACGGATTCATGAAGTTTACCAAGATCGACTCCACTTACCGCATTTCGAACCGATACCATCACCTCTAATCCTGCTTTTATCATCACCCCTTCATCAAGAGCCAAATACTTAACTCCTTTGTCCCCGGTTTCATACTCAAAAATCCCAGGCACGATGGCTGCCACACAATCCAGTCTTTGCGGTAAAAATCCAAATGATCCTCCGCTGGTCTCTGCCACAATCCGAGTGACATTTTTAATTTCAGCAAATACCCGGAACGGCAGGAGGATCTTCAGGCTCATGAATGTATTTTCCATATTCATTATTATTTTTCAGCACTCGTAAGCGGTGACGGAATCGCATCTGATGCTGACTCTTTTCCATTCTTATCTGTTTGCAGATCTTGTTTGGCTACCTGCGCAGTCTTACTTTTATCCGGATTATTATTTTCTTTTGTAGCAACCGCAGATTTCTTCGTTGCGGCTTTCTGATCTGCCTTCTTCTTTACCTCGTCAATAGATCCAATCATATAGAAAGCACTTTCCGGAATATCCTTGAATTCATCCGAAAGGATGCGTTCACAACCATCCAGCGCGTCTTTCAAACTCACTTCCTTTCCTTTGATTCCGCTAAATTGTTCGGTAGCGAAAAAAGGTTGCGTCAGAAATTTCTCTAAACGCCTGGCCCGATTGACTATGCTGCGGTCATCAGCAGATAATTGTTCCAAACCCAGCATGGCAATAATATCTTTGAGCTCCTCATACTTCGCCAGTGTGTGCCTGATTTCCTGCGAAAGTGTATAATGCCTTTGTCCAATAATGCCCGGCGTGGCCATTTTTGAATTGGATTGTAACAAATCGATGGCGGGATAAAGACCTTCACTTGCCCTTTTCCTCGAAAGAACAATGGAAGCTGAAAGATGGGAAAAAGTATGTACCGCAGCCGGGTCAGTTAAATCATCGGCCGGCACATAAACGGCCTGTATGGAGGTGATGGCTCCCGAATCAGTATTGGCAATCCGTTCCTCCAGCTTGGACAGTTCTGTTCCCATTGTTGGCTGATACCCAAGACGGGAAGGCATTTGCCCCATCAAGCCGGAGACTTCCATACCGGCCTGAATAAATCTGAAAATATTATCAATCAACAACAATACATCACGGTGTTCATCGTCCCGGAAATATTCTGCCATCGTTAAAGCGGCCAGTCCTACCCGAAAACGTGCACCGGGAGGCTCATTCATCTGACCAAATACCATCACCATATCTTTCAGGACATCCGCCTTTTTCATTTCTTCATACAACTCCTGTCCTTCCCGGCAACGTTCGCCGATTCCGCAAAACATACTTATGCCTTTGTCATGGCCGACCATGTTGTGTATCATCTCGGTCAGCAAAACCGTTTTGCCAACGCCTGCACCACCAAATAAACCCGCTTTTCCACCTCGCTCCAATGGCACCAGTATGTCAATGGCTTTAATACCAGTTTCAAAAATTTCAGACTTTGTTGAACGCTTAGCCAGGGAGGGCGGCGATTGGTGAATATTTCGCTGCTCAGCTCCCGACAAAGGTTTCAGATGATCAATCGTATGGCCGAACACATCGAACATCCTGCCCATAATCATTTTCCCAACCGGTACGGTAAGTTCTTTCCCTGCAGTTTCAACAGTCATACCCCGGGATAATCCCTGTGTGGATTGGAGAGCGATACCCCGCACCCGGCGATGATCCAATTGGGCCATAACCTCAATAGCAATTTGATTTTCTTTTCCGGTATGCAAAACAGTATGAATGGCGGGTAGGTCGGTTTCAAAAATCACATCCACTACACTTCCCCTGACAGAGACAATTTTTCCGTAATGTAATTGACCGCCCTTATTGTCCTCTTCCATTTTATGATGATAGCGGATAGCGCAATACTTTTGCACTTATCATTTTATTATAAAAGAATTGATTTTCTTCCACCTGCAGGTTGAGTTCCTGAAAGATCGAACTATAATCAGGCAGGCGGTTTGCTGGAATATCGGCAACCCATCTGAAAAAGAGGTACATGATTTTGACCATTATTTTCTGAATAAAAGATTTGCCGGGTATAAAATCAGCAAACAACCAGACTCCGCCCGGTTGAAGATGGGAAAAAATCTTCCTGCACAATTCCCCGGCCTCTTTCTGCGGATAGCTATCTATGACAAAAAAAGTAATAACGGCAGCATATTTTTTATCCGGTGCCATTTGATCAACGTCCCCATGTATAAAGTTAATACGATTGGACTGCCCGGCAGGTATTTTTCTTCGGGCCATGGCAATAAATCTATCCGACATTTCAATGAAATCTATAGTCAATTGATGCTTCAGCTCCGCCGCTTTACCCAACACTTCTCCTGATCCCCCTCCAATCCATGCAGCAGTACCCATATTGGGCAATCTATGCAGGAAACAACTTTTAGCCCGATTCAAGGTGCGACCAAAAACTACTTTTGCAAGCGTATCATAATATGGGGCAATGCGGTTGAAATTTAGCATAGGAGTAGAAGCAGAGGACCAGTATCCCGATATGTATTTATACCACCATTCCTCTATCGGTTAAGTCTTTGACCTGCTCTTATTTAAGATTGTTTCGATCCGGCGGCATCACGACCCAGCTATGCCCATCCCTCGCTATCAATGCCTCTGCATCTTCCGGCCCCTGTATACCGGCCTGATAATTTGGAAAATTCACGGAAGGATTGGCATCCCAGGAGTGAAGGATTGGCATAAGTGCGGTCCAGGCTGCCTCCACCTGGTCAGCGCGCATAAACAGCGTGGAATCTCCTTCCATAATATCCAACAACAGGGTTTCATAAGCTTCCGGAGCTCCGGATGCATAGGTATCATCATAATTGAATTGTAAATCCACAGGATATAAATTCATATTCAATCCGGGGCGTTTGGCCTGAAAACGAATTCGGATGCCCATGTAGGGCTGGATGTAAAATACCAGGCGATTGGATTGCCAGTTGCCGGTAGCTTCCGGTGGAAAAGATTGATGGGGCACGGGGCTGAACTGAATCGTAATGACCGACAAGGTTTCATTCAATCGCTTCCCGGTCCTCAGGTAAAAGGGAACCCCCTGCCATCGCCAGTTGTCAATGAATAATTTTATTGCTGCAAATGTTTCTTTTACAGAGTCTTTATTTACATCCGGTTCACTCCGATAGCCAATCACTTTTTTCCCCTCTATCCATCCGGGCCCATATTGTCCCCGTACTGCATATTGATGCACCTCTTCCGGATCAATCTTTCTCAGCGCATTCAATACATCCACTTTCCGGTTACGAATCTCATCCGCAACAAAGGAAACCGGCGGTTCCATGGCGATCAGGCACAACAACTGGAGCAAATGATTTTGAATCATATCGCGTAAGGCGCCCGCCGTCTCATAATAATTGCCCCTGTTCTCAACACCCAATTGTTCAGATACCGTAATCTGTATATTGTCGATATAATTTCGATTCCATATCGGTTCAAACATGGCGTTGGCAAAACGAAACGCAAGAATATTCTGTACCGTTTCTTTTCCGAGGTAATGATCAATGCGGTAGATCTGGCACTCATCAAAAATAGTGTGCAGTAAAGTATTGAGATGTTTTGCACTTTCCAGATCGTGCCCAAAAGGCTTCTCAATCACAATGCGGCTTTGCAACTTATCCTTAGCCAGTCCGGAACTTCCGATTTTCAACGCGATTTCTTCGAAAGCATTGGGCGGAACGGCGAGGTAAAAAATCCGGTTAGCCGTAACCTTCCATTTTCTTTCAAACTTTTTGATTTGCTTTTCAATAGTAATGTAAGTCGAAGATGTACTAAACTCCGCTTTTTGATAATTCAGGCATTGCTCAAACTTTCTCCACTCTCCAATTTTTGATTTTCCACGCCGGGAAAATTGATCCACGCCCTGGTGCAATCGTTTCCTGAAATCACTTAAGGTCATGGATTTGTGACTAATACCCAACACCGCAAATTCTTCAGGTATCCAATGATCCAGGTAAAGATTGTACAAAGCCGGAATCAGTTTCCGCCAGGTCAGATCGCCTGTCGCTCCAAGAATAACTATGACCGTTGGGTTTAATTTTTTCGATTCCATGCTAATTTTTCATTTCTCCCCAGGAGGTATGGAATGTTCCTTCCCGATCAATACGCTCATAGGTATGGGCCCCGAAATAATCCCGTTGCGCCTGGATCAGGTTGGCCGGCAACCATCCGCTGCGGTAACTATCAAAATAGCCCAGGGAACCCATCATCGCCGGCAATGGAATACCGACGTCCACACCCATCTGAATCACTTTACGAATTGCTTTTTGGGATTGAACTAATTTTTCACTGAAGGTATCATCCAACAACAGGTTATGTAAATGTGGTTGCTTATCAAATGCAGACCGGATATCCTCCAATAAGGTGGAGCGAATGATGCATCCTCCCCGCCAGATCCTGGCGATGTGTTCCAGGTTCAGTCCGTATTGATAGGCACCGGACGCCACCTGTAAAAGTGCCATACCCTGGGCATACATGGTGATCATTGAAAAATAAAGCGCCTCTTCGAGATCCTCCACTAATTCCTTTTGGCTGCCCGAATAGGTCTTGTCGGGACCAGGCAATATTTTTTGCGCCTGTATCCGATCTCCTTTATACGCCGACAAATCGCGCATCGATACGGCTATATCGACTACAGGAATCGGCACCTGTAAATTCATAGCATCAGTGGAAGTCCAGCCACCTGTCCCCTTTTGATGCGCACTGTCCCGGATCATATCGACGAGCCGCTGATCCGTGAGATCATCAGGCTGGGTAAAAATTTCAGCCGTAATTTCCAGCAGGAAGGATTGCATCTTTCCTTCATTCCATTTGGCGAAGATGGCATGCAATTCATCATTGGAAAAACCACCACCCACTTTTAATAAATGATAAGCTTCAGCGATGAGCTGCATCAATCCGTATTCAATACCATTGTGCACCATCTTTACATAATGCCCGGCAGAACCCGGTCCCAGCCACGTGGTACAGGGCTCCTCTCCTACCTTCGCTGCGATGGCATTCAACATGGGCTCAATGCGATCGAATTCCTCTTTCGGTCCGCCCGGCATGATACTGGGTCCGTGACGCGCTCCTGATTCTCCACCGGATATACCGACACCCATAAAATGAATCTTGGATGCGGCGAGTTGCTCTATCCTGGCGTTGGTATCGGTGTAATGAGAATTGCCCCAGTCCATCAACAGATCATCGGGAGACAAATAAGGAAGGTACTCTTCAATGACTGCATCCACAATTTTCCCTGCAGGCACCAACATGATAATAGATCTGGGCGTGCTTAACGAATTAATAAATTCACCGACATCGGTGGTGGCCAGTACATTACGTCCGGCCGTTTCCTCCAGCAGGAGGTCAACCTGTTCTTTATTCCTGTCAATGGCGGCCACACTATAGGCATGATCACTCATATTGAGTACCAGGTTCCGCCCCATCGTGCCGATTCCAATTAATCCAAATGCAAATTTGCGTTCCACCATTTTATATTATTTAACCACGCTGACAGCGTATTTATTTTTCAGTTAACCCAAATGTATTCAATTGTTCTTTTACGCTCTCCAGGCCCTGGTAATGTATACCATTCATGCCCAGCGACCGGGCCACTTCCACAAACATCTTACGGTCATCGATGTATAAACTTTGCGCAGGATCTGCGTAGGCTATATTCATGGCCATCTTAAAAATGTCCACATCCGGCTTGCGAAGATGAACGAAAGCAGAGGAGACAAAAGCATCAAATAATTCAAAAAGTCGAAACTGCCGGATCCTGTAATGATTCAATTCTTTTCCTTCGTTATTGACGGCAAGAATGCTCAGCGAATAGGCGCGCTTAATTTTTTTAAAATATTCAATCGTATCCTGGAAAGCTATTGACTGATCAAACATAAACTGTTTAAACTCCGCCATGGAAAAGGTCCTGGGTTCATAAAATACCACTCTTTTTAAATAGTCATCCAACGACAACTTTCCCTGTTCAAAGGTATCAAAGGTCAGGTGATGTCTTTCGTTTACTTCCTCCGCATCTAAATTATAATGGGTCACGGCGTTGGTTCGCTGTTCACGACCCCAACCGTTCGAAAGCAGTACCCCTCCAATATCAAGAAAAAGTGTGGTTATTTTTATGCTCATTGGTAAGGTTTGGATATCATTATTCCATATAATTCCACCTATATAATTCTGCACCGGTAGATTAATGCTTCCACTGAATTACTTGATATCCTCCGCCAAAGCATGTGCATGAGAAGCAGAAACAGCCTGATACCATCGTTTAAGACTGACATCAAGGTCCTTGTTGAAATGAATCCGGATCACTCTCCTTCCCTTATCTTCCAGTGATCGGAAATCGCCCAGGGCCTGTGCCTGATGCAAAATATCAAATCCATACGGCGATCCCGGAATCACTACCTCTTCCTGTTCATCTCCCGTTAATAAAATGAATAATCCTGTATCCGGCCCGCCTTTATGTAATTGTCCTGTGGAGTGCAGATATCGTGGTCCGTTCAACAGGGTGGTGGCTACTTTAAATTTTTCGCGCATTTCCTGCCGCCAGGCCTGGAGTATCCGCAGGCGATCGTCGGTCAACATGAAATAAGGCAGGATGGCCACATAATCTCCCTGGTTCGCCTCAGTAAAAAAACGGTTGATTACCGCGCTTGCCACTTCATGATATTCATTAGGCGGTGTTTGATTACCTATTCTTCCGTAAATGGAAATATTTTCATCACTAAAAATTAATTCCTTTACATCAAAAGAGCCGGATGCACTCCACCCTTCCAATAAACGATCTGTATTCTTTTTACTTTCCTCCACATTGGGCTGATCAAACGGATTGATGTGGATGATCATGCCGGCGATAGCCACCGCTACTTCCCAGCGATAATATTCACCTCCCAACGCAAATTTATCCGCTAAGGCAATGCGAACTACCGGATGCCCGGCAGCTTCCAGTGCTTTCACATGCCGGATATCTTTTTCATTTTGATCGGTGGCCAGATATATGTGAACAAAAAACCTGTCCGAACCATAGGAATCAGGGGTGCCCGTTTCTTCACCATGGACCGGGATCAGTCCACGCCCTTCCTTACCTGTACTCTCCGCGATGAGTTGTTCTACCCAATAGCCAAAAGATCGAATGGAAGAGGATAAGATAAAAGTTACTTTATCGCAGCCATGGCGGTAACCAAGCCCTAATGCAACGCCCAAACTTATTCCCGGATTAACCGCAACGGGTATGGCGTCACAACTTTTTTCCATATTCATCGCCGCAGCCAAAAATGCATGTAGATCCACTCCCATCAGGGCCATGGGCACTAAACCGAAATCAGATAAAACAGAATAACGTCCTCCCAGATCCGGGGGATTGAGGAATATCTTCCTGAATTGATATTGCTCTCCCAATTTCACCAATGGAGTTCCCTTATCCGTAATGGCAACAAAATTTTCTCCCGGATTACTTTTCTTCTTCTTTTCCAATTCATGATGGAAATACTGAAAAAAACTTAAAGTCTCTTTTGTATTCCCCGATTTACTGGCGACAATGAACAATGTTTTTTCAAGTTCAATTTTACTTTCAAGATCTCTGATCGATTCAGGAGCAGTATCGTCAAGCACATAAAGAGAAAGAAAGCCCTTGGTAGTCCCGAATGTTTCCCGGGCCACTTCTGAACAAAGGCTGCTTCCGCCCATACCCAACAGGACCGCATACCTGAAGCCTTCTTGTTTGACTTTTAATGCAAAATTGATCAGGTCATCCGTATGATCGAGATATAGATCCGGCAAGGATAGCCAGCCTAATCGCTGACTGATTTCTTTAACCTGTTCAGGATCGGATGTCCATAAATTGGGATTCTTAGCGAATAGAAGTCCAGGGATTTGTTTCTGCTCTAAGGAGGATGACGTGGCCCTGAATTCACTTTCCCATTTACCTATGCTGATCTGCTGCGAAGAAACTTTATCCGCCAATAGCTTTATCCTTTTATCGGCCAGGTTACTGATCAGGGAATCATAGGCTTCGGTGAATTTTTCAATGCCTTCATTTTCCAATTGCCTGGTCACAAAGTCGATATCCACCCCACCATTTTTCAGACTGGCAAAAAGGGATTGAGCCTCTTCTAAACCCTGGCTGATCGAATCCTTCGATATTATACCGTGCTCAGCAAGAGCTGCAATGGTTTCATCCGGCAAGGTATTGACAGTGTCCTTTCCAATCAAAGGTTCTACATATCGAAGGTCATGGTATAGTGGATCTTTGTTGCTTGTGCTTGCCCATAAAGGTCGCTGTACATGGGCTCCCTTTTTTTCTATTGTTTTCCATTGTTCACCACTGAAGATTTCCACGAATCGTTGATAAGCCAAACGAGCCGTCGCCAATCCTGCTTTACCAAATAATTTTTCAGGTGCATTATTTGCATGCCCTCCTTCCTCAGGAATTATCTGCTGACTGAGTAATTGATCGGCAAGCACATCTATTCTGCTCAGAAAGACACTGGCCACGGAAAAAACACGATCGACCGCTTTCCCTTCACTGACCCGTCGCTGAATCGCCCGGATATAGGATTGAGCTATTTCCGAATACCTTTTAATGGAGAAAAGCAGCGTGATGTTGATATTGATCCCTTCATAAAGCAATTGTTCAATGGCCGGAATACCTTCCGCAGTACCCGGCACTTTAATAAAACAATTAGGACGAGCAACTTTCATAAACAGTCTGCGGGCTTCCTTCAATGTTCCTTCGGTATCCCTGGCTAAATACGGTGAAACCTCAAGGCTGACATATCCATCCACGCCATCAGACTGCCGGTACACTGGAAGGAGTATATCACAGGCATCCTGAACATCTTTTATAGTAAGGTGGTCATAGATTTCATACGCACTTTTTCCCTGGCGCACGAGTGACTCTATCTGGTCATCATAATCATGTCCACTGGAGATGGCTTTGTTGAAAATGCTTGGATTAGACGTAATGCCACGTAGTCCTTGTTGCTCAACCCGGTTTTTCAATTCACCGCTGGTGATTTTCCCCCGGGTGAGATTATCCAACCAATAACTTTGGCCGAAGGCTAAAAGCTTGATCAATACTTTTGATGAATTGGAGGGCTGGCGTTCGTGATTTGAAGAATCCATGTAAACTACAGGTTAAGGTCTGACCGATAAGAAGAACATCATTGGAACAAATCGCGACTTAAATAGTTTGTCCCCCCATTTGGCAGAAAAAATACTTTCGCTATCCGATATTCCGATTTTTCGCTTAATTTAGGGAGACAACTTCACTAGTTATGTACCAGTCCATGAAACACTGGTCCTCAGCGGACCAGCCTCGGGAGAAACTCCTGCAATCCGGATCCAGGTCCTTGTCGGAAGCGGAACTCATTGCCATTTTGCTGCGCAATGGCACGCATCAACATTCTGCTTTGGATCTCGCTAAAGAGTTGCTCGGTAAAAACGATCACAGTCTCGCTTCTATTGCCAAACTCTCTGTGCATGATCTCATGCAGATCAAGGGTATTGGAGAGGCAAAAGCGGTTTCCATAGCGGCGGCCCTGGAACTGGGCCGGCGAAGGGTCACGGAACACGCTGTGCAAAAAAGCCAGGTAACATCAAGCAAAGATGCTTATGATCTTATCCATTCTGGCATGCGCGATCTTCTCCAGGAAGCGTTTTGGATCATTCTGCTGGATCGGCGGTCTAAAATGATTTCCATCGAAGAGATCCACCTGGGCGGCATGTCCGCCATGGTAGTGGATCCGAAAGTGGTATTTCAAAAAGCACTCGAACGCAAGGCCTGTTCGCTGATCCTGGCCCACAATCATCCGTCCGGAGCTCCCAGTCCGTCGAATGAAGACATCCGTCTGACCGAAAAAATCAAAGCGGCAGGCAGTTTTATCGACATTAAAGTGCTGGATCATATTATCATCGGCGATGGTTGTTATTACAGCTTTGCCGACGAAGGAAAAATGTGATCACGGACAACAAATACCAAAGTTTATCTATTTAGTGTAGGTTAGTGTAAAATTTACCCGCACCCTTGAGCCAGGAAACAAAAAAAGAAAAACAGGCATTGGATTGGCATCTGCTGAAGCGGCTGTTTCAGCTGACCAGGCCCTACCGTAAATTGCTATACATCAGTGCTTTTCTCGCCATTGCATTAGCCCCGCTCAATACGCTTCAACCCTACCTCATCAATGTCATTGTGGATAAGTACATCATCATCCCCAGGCCTCACGGGTTGGTAGGCATGTGTCTGCTTTTTGCCGGCGTATTGATCTTTACCGGCATTCTGCAATACACCTTTATTTACCTGACCAATCTTCTCGGTCATAGGGTCATCAAGGATCTTCGGGTGAGCGTCTTTCAAAAGATCACTAATCTCCGGCTTGCCTATTTTGATAAAACGCCTATCGGAAACCTGACTACGCGCTCTATCAATGATATTGAAACCATAAAGACGGTATTCTCCGAAGGCATCATCACCATTGTAGCGGACCTGTTGAGCATTGTGGTGGTGGTGAGTGTGATGTTTTACACGAGCCCGCGCTTGACGCTGATATGCCTGATGACCATTCCATTGATCGTGGTGGCTACCTGGATCTTTAAGCAAAAAGTAAAAGTGTCCTATCAAAAAGTGCGCGCACAAATCGCCAGGCTCAATGCGTTCCTGCAGGAACGCATCACCGGCATGTCCGTGGTACAGATATTCAACGCCGAAAACCAGGAACGGGATAGATTCAAACTCATCAACAGGGAATACACGAAAGCCAACCTGGATTCTATTTTGTATTACGCCGTTTTCTTCCCCGTGGTGGAAATTATCGCCGCTATTGCCTTGGGAATGATGGTCTGGTGGGGTGCACGGAATGTGGTGAGTGGCTCCGTTTCGATGGGCTCATTGATCGCCTTTCCGGTGTATGTGAATATGTTGTTCCGCCCGATGCGCTGGCTCGCTGATAAATTCAATACACTGCAGATGGGCATGGTCGCAGCAGAACGGGTTTTCAATATCCTGGATAGTGATGAACTCATCGAGGAGACACAAACCCCGGTTCAACTGGAACCCGACATGTATGGTGAGGTTGAATTTGATCATGTACATTTTTCTTATGATGGGGAAAATGACGTATTGAAAGATGTTTCTTTTCATATCCCGGCGGGGAAGACCCTCGCCATCGTCGGGAGTACAGGCTCCGGTAAGTCGACGATCATCAACCTGATGAATCGTTTTTACGAAATCGGATCCGGCCGGATCCTGATTGATGGACATGATATCCGGGAGTACAGGCTCGGCGAATTGAGAGATAAACTGGCTATCGTCCTGCAGGATGTGTTCCTGTTTTCAGGTTCAGTCTGGGATAATATATCTCTTCGCAATACCGCTATTTCCAAAGAACACATGCTGGAGGCTTCTAAAATCATCGGGGCGCATCCCTTTATGGAAGCATTGCCCGGCGGATATGATTTTAAATTAGCCGAACGTGGAGGAAATCTCTCTATGGGACAGCGCCAATTGATTTCTTTCGTCCGGGCGCTGGTCTACGATCCGGAGATCCTGATCCTGGATGAAGCCACTTCTTCCATCGACACCGAGACAGAAAGCATCATCCAGTATGCCATCGAAAAACTGATCGAGAAGCGAACCTCCATTATCATCGCGCATCGATTGTCCACGATAAGGCATGCCGATCGTATTTTAGTCCTGGATAAAGGCAAAGTCGCCGAAATCGGCTCCCATGATGAACTTTTGAAACACGAAAACGGTAAGTATAGGCGGTTGTATGATATGCAGTTTAGAGTGAGCGTGGGGGCGTGAGTTGTGAGTTGTGAGTTGTGGGATGTGAGACACCGGCATCTTAACCCTTGCCCCATTGGGGCTAAATGAGGCAGCTAATAAATAAAAAATCAACCCCCTTTATAGGGCAGGGAGTGAATAATTGAATATGAAAAGTCAGGGATTCAACATCAGGTTAAATGGTATAATCGGATTTGTCATCATGGTGGGCATCCTGGTCTTCTTGTTTTTTGTGGCCAGGGGCATATTCCGCCTGCTCTCCTTTGCAGCTCCGGTATTAATCCTACTGGCCCTGATCATTAATTACAGGACGATATTAAATTACTTCCGCTTTCTTTTCGGATTATTGAAACGGAATCCACTCAGCGGCATCCTGGCCATTCTTTTAAGCATAGTTGGTTTTCCGATTTTAAGCGGAGTACTTCTTGGAAAAGCCGTATTAGATCGTAAGGTCAGGAAATTGCAACAGGCTCATGAGGCGCATGAACAGGGTGAATTGGTGGATTATGAAGAAGTGATCAGGCCGGAGCGGGAGGATTCATTGCATTTACCTCCGTTGGAAAAACAAAAACCGGAGCCCAAAGAGAACCCGTACAAAGATCTCTTTTAGATTGCTTATGGAAATCAACACGGAATGATCTTCCTGACGATCGCTCTTGGACTGGCCCTGTTCTATATGGCGATCCAGTTTCAGTACCTGTACTATTGGGACCAAATCAAACCGCTCCCCGTTCCACCTGAATTTACACCTTCAACAGGCATAACGGTTATTGTAGTGGCCAGGAATGAAGCCGATGTCATTGTGGCTTGCCTCCAGGGCCTGTTATCTCAATCTTATCCGTCAACGCTTTTCGAAATTATAGTCATTGATGATCATTCCACGGATATTACAGTGGCTAAAATTCTTCCCCTGCAAAATCAAAACCTGCAACTGCTTCTGCTGCAGGATTTTCCCGGATACATTCAAGTCCCCGCTTATAAAAAATCAGCCATAACCCTGGGGGTGGAGAAAGCCCGGCATGAATTGATCCTCGTTTCCGATGCGGATTGTATCTATCCGATGGAATGGATGAAGACAATAGCTTTTCATTTTGAAAAATCAGGGGCTTGCTTTCAAACTGCCCCTGTGCTTTTATTTCAAGGTCGGTCTTTGCTGGAACAAATGCAGGAAGTAGAAATGTTGGTGTATATGCTGATCACTGGGGCAGGGATTCGGTCGCGGTTACATGACATGGCCAACGGTGCCAACATGGCCTTCACTAAAGCTGCTTTTCGGGCAGTTCATGGCTATGAAGGAAATTTTCAATATGCGTCCGGTGATGATCTGTTTTTAGCTGAAAAAATGGGAAAAATGTTTCCCAAAAAAATACATTTTGCCAAATCAATCGAAGCCACAGTACTGACCAAAGGTAAAGCGAATTGGTCCGATCTCTTAAAACAAAGAAGGCGATGGGCATCCAAGAACAAAGGATTAAAAAATAAATCCGTTTCACTGGTCTGGTTCTTCATAGGGCTTTATCATTTCTTCTTACTCCTGTTTTTCATTCTGACTATTTTTCATATTACCCGTTGGGGGCCGTTTTTAGTCATGCTCATTTTGAAATGGGTGGCCGATTATTTTGTTCTTCAATCAGCTGCTGATTTTTTTAATCGTTCATCCCTGCTCCGGAATTTTATTCCCATGCAACTTTTATTTTCCTGGTATATATTAAGATTGAGCGCTTACATGATCATGGGTAAAAAGGCGGATTGGAAAAGATGAACATAATTCGTCATTGGTCATCCGTCTTCCGTCTCTCATCTCCCGTCTTTCTTTACCTTTGCCCGCAATAAAAAAACAAGCATGAGTTTATTAGTGGTAGGCAGTGTCGCTTTTGATGATATTGAAACGCCATTCGGTAGGGCAGAAAAAATTGTAGGCGGTGCCGGAACCTATATTGCCTGGTCAGCCTCCTATTTTGTACAGGATATCCGCATGGTGTCGGTAGTAGGAGAAGATTTTCCCGAAACCGAATTAGAAGCTTTGCAAAAAAAAGGTGTGGATATCACCGGCATACAAGTGATAAAAGGCGGTAAATCGTTTTTTTGGGCGGGCAAGTATCATCACAACCTTAATGCCCGCGATACATTAGTGACCGATCTCAATGTACTGGCCGATTTCGACCCGGTTCTTCCCGCCCATTACCGGACAAGTGAATTTGTCATGCTGGGCAATCTCACTCCTTCTGTACAAATGCGCGTGATCAATCAACTGGATGTACATCCCAAAGTACTGGCACTGGACACGATGAATTACTGGATGAACAGTGCCTTGGATGAATTGCTTGAAGTCCTTACTCATATCGATCTCCTGATCATTAATGATGAGGAGGCCCGCCAACTTTCGGATGAATATTCACTCCTACGCGCCAGTGAGAAAATCCTGACCATGGGACCAAAATACCTGGTCATCAAAAAAGGAGAACATGGCGCATTATTATTCGGAGAAGGAAAAGTATTTTTTGTTCCCGCACTGCCTTTAATGGAGGTCCAGGATCCAACCGGGGCTGGAGACACCTTCGCCGGTGGATTGATGGGCTTCCTGGCGAGCCGGGACAAAATCAATTTTGAAGTGTTGAAGCAGGCCATCGTTTGCGGTTCAGCCATGGCTTCCTTCTGCGTTGAAAAATTTGGAACCGAAGCATTAAGAAACCTCAATCCATTGGAATTGCAGGAAAGACTGGACCAGTTTTCCGAACTGGTCACCTTTGAATCCCCGGTATTATAACTGGAAGGAAGGCCTAAAAAGCGAGATGGAAATTCTTATAGTATACCCAGATCAGGCATAGAATAAACAGGATCAATAATAACAGGAACTGGAGAAAACAACTCCCTTTACGACCGTAATTTTGGCTTTCCATCTCGTATTTTGAATAAGTCGGGGCGAAGATAGCCAATACACATTAATCCTTCACCACCTTGGAAAAGTCTGGCGTAATCCCCATGTTGGCCCAGGTAAATGCATAAACATCTGTCTGAGATTCAATTTGTTGTGTGGTGGAAACACTGCCGTGACCTGCCTTGGTCTGAATCCTGATCAGAATAGGTGCATCTCCTGCCTGTGCAGCCTGCAACGTAGCCGCAAATTTGAAGGAATGCGCCGGCACTACCCGGTCATCATGATCAGCAGTGGTGATCAGGGTAGCCGGATACACCGTACCTGGTTTAATCGCCTGAACAGGACTATACTTTTTAAGATAATCAAACATTTCCTTAGAATCCTCAGAAGTACCATAATCAGATGCCCAACCGGCTCCGGCCGTAAACTTATGATATCGCAACATATCCATAACTCCTACTGCCGGCAAAGCCACTTTCATGAGATCGGGCCTTTGGGTCATCGTAGCCCCAATCAATAATCCGCCGTTTGAACCACCCGAAACAGCGAGATAAGGTGTGGAGGTGTATTTTTCCCCGATCAGATATTCTGCCGCTGCAATAAAATCATCAAATACATTTTGCTTTTTCATTTTCGTCCCGGCCTCGTGCCATTTTTCTCCATATTCTCCGCCTCCCCTTAAATTAGGCTGCGCATAAATCCCACCCTGTTCCAGCCAGGCCAAACGCATGGCACTGAAAGAAGGTGTGAGGCTGATATTAAATCCACCATACGCATATAGCAGCGTCGGATTTTTTCCATTCAACTCCATGCCTTTTTTGTAAACAATAAACATCGGGATTTTCGTCCCGTCTTTGCTGGCATAAAAGACCTGTTTGGTTTCATAATCCTCAGGATTAAAGTCAACCTTTGGCCTCACATACAAATCCGATTTACCCGAAGCTATATCGTAATGGTAAATAGTGGCAGGTTCAGTAAATGAGGTAAAGGAATAATATAAATCCTTGTCCGACCTCTTCGCCCCAAAACCTGCAGCCGATCCAATCCCCGGCAATTCAATATCATGTTCAAACTTGCCCTTCAAATCAAATTGCTTAACGGCCGATTTGGCATCAATGAGATAAGAAGCAAAAAGTTTTCCGCCACCGGATCCGGCATTAAGTACATTATCGGTTTCCGGGATGATGTCTTTCCAATTCTCTTTCCCGGGTTTGCCCAGGTCCGCAGCAAATACACGGTAATTGGGGGCATCAATATTGGTAGAAAAATAAAAGAGAGGTCCTTCATTTTCCACGTAATTGATTTCCTTTTCATAATCATCGTTAAACTGTACCAAAGGGGCTTTGTCATTCGTGAGATCTTTGATATAGATCTTGTTCCCACTGGTATTTTGAGCTACTGAGATGACCAGATAATGCATGTCTTCGGTGACATACCCGCCGATATAGCGATTCGGTTGCTTTTCACCTCCGTACACCAATACATCACTGGATTGGGGAGTACCCAGCCGGTGATAAAATAGTTTGTGGTACTGTGTTTTGGCAGAAAGTTCGCTTCCGTCTTTCGGATGATCATAGCTGCTGTAATAGAAACCTTCATTTTTATACCAGGACAGGCCGCTGAATTTTACATTTTTCAGCGTGTCTTCGATTACTGTTTTCTTATTGGCGTCCATCACGATCACTTTACGCCAGTCCGATCCGCCCTCGGTGATCTGATGAGCGGACAATGTACCGTCCTGCGTGAAATCAATGCCACTAAGCCCGACGGTTCCATCCGTTGAAAATCCATTGGGGTCGAGGTAGACTTCAGGTTCAGCATCTTTATTATCCTTCGGTTTCCGATACAGTACACTATGATTTTGCAAGCCGGTATTGCGGTAATAATAGGCATACGGGCCTTCAATGAACGGAGCAGAAATGCGCTCATAGTTGATGAGGGACTCCAGCCGTTTTTTCAAAACAGGCCGCCATGAAATTTTATCCAGGAAACCAAAAGTTACCTTATTCTCTGCTGCCACCCAATCTCCGGTAGCTTTAGAGGTATCATCCTCCAGCCATCGATAGGGATCCGGAACCTGCTCGCCAAAGTAGGTGTCAACGTGATCAGATTTAGCGGTGACGGGATATTCCATTTTAGACGGTTGGGTGTCTGAAGAATTACATCCGAAGACCAGGAGGATACTTCCGAGTCCGAAGAGAAGTGCTAACTTCATAAAGCAACAAGATTTTTGGTATACTGACAAATCGGAAAAAGTGTGTCAAAATAGGCAAACTACACCAGAGAATAAGAATTAACCGGCATCTTATCTACAAGACATAACACTACATCGACGAAATCATGACTGTAAACTGGGGCATTTTATCGACCGCACATATCAATCGCAGAGTGATCCCTGCCATTCATCATTCCGGCCGCGGGCATTTACTCGCCGTCGCCAGCCGCGACCTCGACAAAGCACAGGAATATGCCAGTCAATGGCACATCCCCCATGCCTATGGATCCTATGAGGACCTGCTGGCTAATGATTCGATCCACGCCGTCTACATATCCCTGCCCAATCACCTTCACACAGAATGGATTCTCAAAGCTATAGCCAGCGGTAAACATGTACTCTGTGAAAAACCCATGTGCATGTCCCTATCCGATTTGGACCGTATTGAACGAGCCGCTTTGCTAACAGGCTTGCACGTGATGGAAGGTTTTATGCATTTACATCATCCACAAACGCATTTATGGAAATCTATTATTGATTCCGGTACGCTGGGTGAAATTCAAAACATAACCTCTTCCTTTTGTTTTACACTCGACCGACCTGAAGACAATTATAGATGGAAGGTCGATACCGGAGGCGGGGCCTTGTGGGATGTCGGTGTATATCCGGTCAGTCTCATGCAATACCTTTTGCATGACGCACCTCAACAGGCGATGGCTGTGATGGATGTACAGGACGGCATAGATCTGTCAACCAGCGGCATGTTGCAATTCAGCAGCTCCCGCACCGGTCAGTTCTTTGTCAGCTTTCATGCTGAATTTTCAACAGATACCCAGATTCATGGCACCAAGGGACAATTATTGATCAGCCACCCTTTTATCAATGTGGATGCCTGTCATGCCATAATCCGAAGCGGCAATAAAACAGAACAAATTGAAGTTCCCCGGGAATATCTCTACAACGGAGAAATCGAAAATATGCATGACATGATTTTAACCGGAAAGCCCTCCCGTGTACCTCTCAGTTTTTCAAAAGAAGTGTTGCACACCCTGGAAATGTTATTCAGCCACAAACTATCCTGACCACTTACTTCGGCCGGTTGATAAATCCAAAAACACTGCCGCAAAGCCCACCAATAATATGCGCAAATTGAGAAACCTGGTCATTAGCCAGGCTTTGGATAATTTCCTTTCCAATAAACAGAATGGCAATTAATATAAAGGTAATGGGGATCTCACCGCTTTTGGAATTCGTAAAACTGACCAGCAAAATGAACATAAACACAATGCCACTGGCCCCCATCAGACCGGATTTAAAAAATAAAACATTAAGCAGGCCAGTTGTAAAAGCAGTGACCAACATCATGAATAAAGTCCGCATATCGCCATACTTCTCTTCCACAATAGGTCCGACCAACAATATAAAAGTGAGGTTGCCGATCAGGTGATCGAGGCTGGCGTGACCCAGCACATGAGTAAACAAGGTCAATACGGATAAGGGATGACTGAGATCTACATACCCCAGTGTAAAATAAGGCATCAACTGTCCGCCAAGGATTTTATCCAGAACAAATACAACCACGCAGAGCAGGGAAAAGCCGAGTACAACAGGGGAATTGAATTTGAGTTTCATCGGTTCAGGTTATTAAACATCTAAAATAGATGATATTCCAGACTCTTTTTTTTGATAAATTCTCCTCTCCTCCAGGCTTGAATTCGCCATAACTTCAAAACAGGTTAGCCCGTGAAAAAATGTTTAACCGGATATTAATATGAATGTATCCCTGCTATACTTGTCATCATAAAGCTGTTTTCTCCGGGTTTTGCCAAACGATATTTAAAATTCTTTTTCAGTTGCCCGGGATCATCGTTTAGCCGTTTAAAATTTCTCGTACCCTGAGCTCCATGGTTCTGGCTTGCAAGCAGCTTGTTTATGCTCTTCATTGAGCTTTCCGCCGGAATAAAAATTGAATATCCTGTGACACAATCACCTCCTGTTGCCATGGACTCTCCCCGGGGACTAACTTGCGGTACAGTGGCTATTGAAAGCCCAATCTTTATTTCGATGGAAAACCAATTTCAGGGTCCTCACCGAGCCAGGATCGGCTTTCCTTAAACTATCCGCTGCCATTTCTTCGTTATTCGTCTTCGGATAGCCTTATTTTTGCCCTCTTAACTTTTGACTATGAAGCGCAGGTATATATATGGTGGGGTGATAACCTTGGTGGTCGCCATTGGCATGGGAGCAACAATAGCCGGCAATAGCCGCTATTTTGATATCATCAAGAATCTTGAAATCTTTGGTAATCTCTATAAAGAACTCAATACCAACTATGTCGATGAAATAGATCCCAACAAGATCATGAAGGTAGGCATCGATGCCATGCTCGCCACCCTGGATCCCTTTACCAACTATTTCTCAGAATCCCAGATTGAAAGCTGGCGCTTCCGGAATGAAGAAGGAGAAGCTTCCTCCGGGCTGAAGATCAAAAAGATCGGCGACAACCTCGTGATCACTGGTATTATTGAATTGTCACCCGCGCATACTGCAGGATTGAAGGTTGGGGATCAAATTAAGACCGTCAATGGCGAAACCACTCAACAACGCACGGCCCAGGATGTAATGGATATCATCAGCGGTGCCCCTGGCAGCGAACTGAATTTGGATATTCTGCGTCCCGGAAATACGGATGAAATGAATATCAAAATCACCCGTGGTGGAATGGATGGTAAAAATGTTCCGTATTCAGGGCTGGTGGCGCCAAAAATTGGATATATTTCTTTGACCACCTTTACTCGCGATGCGGGTAAAAATGTTGCTAATGCATTACGCGATCTCAAGACTACCTCTCCTGATTTGAAAGGAGTTATTCTTGATTTACGTGGAAACGGAGGCGGCCTCCTGAGAGAGGCGATCAATGTATGTAATGTGTTTATTCCTTCGGGGGAGACCGTTGTCACCACGAGGGGTAAGGTGGTAGAAGCTGACCAGGAATACAAGACCCAGGGTGAGCCCGTAGACCCGGGAATTGAACTGGCCATCCTGATTGATGAGAATTCCGCTTCCGCATCGGAAATTGTCTCCGGCGTCATGCAGGATCTGGATCGTGGGGTGATCATAGGTCAGCTCTCCTATGGCAAAGGCCTTGTTCAAAATACCTTCGATATCGGCTACAATGCTAAAATCAAACTGACCACTTCCAAATATTATATTCCCAGCGGCCGATGTATTCAATCCGTGGAATATAAGAATGGTGAGCGTGTGCATATTCCCGATGAGAAGCGGGCCAAGTTCAAAACACGTGCCGGCAGAACTGTTTTAGATGGTGGTGGCATTCAGCCCGATGAGCCGTTCAAAGCAGACGAGATCCCTTTAATTGTAAAAAAACTTGAAGACCAGGATGTGATCTTCAACTTTGTTACCCAGCAATGTATCGGAAAAGATTCCATCGGTCCATTAGAAACTTTTCAGTTCAATGATTTCGCTGCCTTCACGAATTTCCTGGATAAGAGCAATTTCAAATTTGAAACCGAAACCGATCAGCTGATTGAAGACTTGAAGGACATGGCAGCCAAAGAATCTTACTCGGCCGATGTGGCCTCAGAGGTAGATCAACTGAAGGCCTTGGTAGAGAAGGAGAAGGCCACACAGGTTAAAAAGCATGAAAAGGAAATCCTGCGTGCCATTGAAAAGGAAATGCTGGGCAGGTATTATTTTGAAACCGGTCTGGTCCGGCATCAACTCAAAAATGATCCTGAACTTGCTGATGCTATTTCCGTGCTCAATGACCAGGCGAAATATTCATCCATCCTCAAGCCTAATTAATAATCTGGTCGCCAGCGTTTTATCCTGAAACGGGACAACCATTTTAGTCTTTCTGCCGTTATTGTAGACGTTCGCTACAGATATTGCCAAGGACTAATATGTATATACTTCATATTGAGACATCCACAAAAGTTTGTTCCGTAGCCATAAGCCGGGACGACCAGCTCATGGATTGGGAGGATATCGGAAACGAAATGAACCACGCCTCCCTTTTAGCACCCATGATGGCAGCTATACTGGGGAAACATGGCCTATCCTCAGACGATCTGGGGGCCGTCAGTATTAGCTCCGGGCCCGGCTCATTTACCGGCCTGCGGGTAGGCGGCTCAACGGCAAAAGCCCTGGCTTATAGTTTAGGCATCCCATTAATTTCCGTACCGACCCTGGAAGCGTTGAGTTCGGCTGCTATTGAAACGATAGCTTCAGCCAGTCACTTATTACCCATGATAGATGCCCGCAGAGATGAAGTGTATACATCCCTTTTTAACAGGGACATGAGCGTGGTCTGGCCGGACCATGCCGTTCATATCAACAGGGCATTTATGGAAGAAAATCTGAATGGGTTAAGACAGGTGGTTTGTTGTGGTGACGGATCCTTTAAAGTCTGGCCATATTCAGATTCATTTCCGAACCTGCTGGTCCTGGAAGAGTTAGTTTGTAGTGCCCGGCACCTGGTCAGGCCAGCCTGGACCAGGCTAATGAATAAGGATATCCGGGACCCACTTACTTATATACCCAGCTATTTAAAGCCCCCCAATATTACTCAGCCCGGGAAATCGGGCTAAGAGGAATAGAAGAATAGCCCGGCAAAAAGGGAATATGCGCTTAAATATGCAAAAGCAAACAAATATAAAGGAAATATTTTTCTTAATAACCTCATATTCAGTAACTTAAAAAATGTTAAAATTGATATGGTATAGTTTATGCTCAGAGGTACATGAATCCGAATAATCTCGCTCATGATGAAAAAGAAGACTGAAATTGTTAGTTTGAGAAAGGGGACCAGCGAAATAGAATTGAACTACGCTGACCTCAGAAAAGCTGTGCTGGTCCTTCGGGCAGTTAATCACAAGCTAAGGCAGCGTGTGATCGACCTGCTGGAGGAGCATGCCACTATGACTGTAACCGATATTTACATTAAACTTCGACTGGAACAGTCGGTGGCCTCCCAACATCTGGCTATTCTAAGGAGAGCCGGAGTCGTACTCACGGAACGCCAGGGTAAATTCATCTATTATTCTCTTGACAAAGATCGGTTGAACCAGATCTCCAAGCTGGTAGAAGAACTTGCCGGCTAAATCTTTGCTTTAACTAGCTCTTTTAAGGCTCTGATTATGTGAGCTTTAAAAAAATATTTTATCCCCCCATTTTTCCCCATTTCCTTATTAATCAATCACTTAGCTTCCGACAAGTGAGGGACAGCGCTTTACAAATAGATTTTTTTTGTAATATCACTTGGAAACCTCAACACTTCTTTGCAAATTTGTTGCTAAGGTTTAACTCAAAATAAGGAAATGTATGAAAAGGACTAAGGTCACCTTTCAGCAAGAGAAGCTAACGGTGTCTACAGAACTTATGCGCGCGCTTGCTCACCCGCTACGTCTGAAGATTTTAGAATACCTGGATCAAAACAAAAATATCCAGGTTAACCAGATCTATAACACCCTCAAAATCGAACAATCGATTGCTTCTCAACACCTTCGTATCTTAAAAAACGCGGGAGTATTAGTCGCTGATAAAGATGGTAAGTATATGCACTATACCATAGATTATCCCAGGGTAAGCAATGCCGTGAAAGCTATTAACCGATTCATGGGCAAAGCATAAGTTGTAATGATTACAAATTATACCCACATTCCCATCCCAAATTTTTTCCTTTCCTGCTCCCGGGCTTAAACGTTTGCCCCTTCTTTGTTTCTCCTTTTTCTAATTGATCAGTCCTTGTCCGGACTTCTGCTCTTTTCAGAAAAAGAAAATCATGCTCCTGTGGTGATCACAGCGGTCCATGAGGTCATTGGAGTACTTGAACCGGTGCCTCAGGACCGGCCATCTCCGTTGTTTCTTCGGTAGGTTTTGGATCTTCAGGTATGACCTCCGGTTTGGCTTTGAAGATCCGCCTGTTAAACAGGAGCAAACTGATAACCCCGGTGGAGATGGAAGCATCTGAAACATTGAACACAGGACGAAAAAATTCAAAGTGCTGGCCTCCCCAAATCGGCAACCATTGTGGAAGCGTGGTCTCCATCAATGGGAAATAAAGCATATCCACCACTTTCCCAAACAGCACTGGGGCATAACCTCCGCCTGATGGAAATATTACAGCAACGCCTCCATGGTAAGGCGTGGCAGAAAAAAGCAAACCGTAAAAAGCACTATCCAGGATATTTCCCAATGCGCCGGCCAAAATGAGGGAGAACGAAAATATGACACCAAAGGCTTCCTTTAATTTCACAAGACTGCGAATGATATAAATCAGAAAACCAACTGCCACCAAACGAAATACACTCAAAGCCAGTTTGCCCAGGTTTCCTCCCAGGGAAAGTCCAAAAGCCATCCCTTCATTTTCTACGAAGTGGATTCTTGCCCAATTAAGCCCAAGGATTCTGAATTCCTCTCCATACTCCATGTGCGTCTTTACCCAAATCTTTAATATCTGGTCAATACACAATACCAAGGTGACTATGACTAAGACTTGGACCGATTTTCGGGACATAGGTGTCAGTAAATTAAATACTGTTCAGGTAAACAGCAGGCAATTCTATAAAGGCCCTGGTACATACCAAATTCCAAAGGGCAGGAAAAAAGCCTTACGGAGTCAATGCTGTCTTTAATTCTGTGCTTGTTTGGCTTCAATAGACAAGGTCGCATGTGGAACTGCACGAAGCCTTTCTTTTGAAATCAATTTACCGGTTTCCCGGCAAATACCATAAACCTTGTTTTTGATCCTGATTTTGGCATTCTCCAGGTGCTGGATTAATTTTTGCTGACGGGAGGCCAACGAACTTACCCGTTCACTTTCCAGGGTACTCAATCCATCATCCAAACTTTTAATCTTATTATCAGGGTTTTCAGCCATGTCCTCCAATTGTTTGAGGTAGAACTCCAGCTGTTCCCTGGCTACTATCAGTTTTTGGTCAATCAACTGATCAAATTCTTCCAGCTCTTTGTCGGTGTATCGGCTTTTCTGCGGTTCTTCTGCAGCAGCTACCATGGTGGAGGGTTTAAAATCTTTTTTCTCTGTCATCTTCACGAAGGGTTTCACTTTTGATTCTGTAATGTGTTTATCGGGTATCTTGACGGGAGGATGGGGTTTGGAAGCCAATTTAGGCTTGGCAGAACTTATACTCGTACTCACCGTTGGTTTCTTGGTTACATCGGTTGCTTTTGAGCCTTTAGCTGATTTCGACAGCACTTCAGTCTTGGGTTTAGTGATGACTGGAAGCGGCTTGTTCACGATTTTTGGTTTGCTTTCCGTCTTCACCACTGTTTTTGCCTTGGCACTTACTATGGTACTGATTACCTTTTTAGGCGCAGCGGTTGCCTTGACTGGTAGCGGTTTTCTAGGAGCAGCCACCTTGGTGACAGCCTTAGAGGATTTAGTTTTTGCACCGCTTTTAGGGGCTTTCCCAGCCTTAACAGGGGCGATTGCTTTACTCTTCACAGGAGCGATTGCTTTACCCTTCACAGGAGCGATTGCTTTACCCTTCACTGGCTTTTTAACGGCCGGCTTTGCCTTGGATGCCAGGACAGGCTTGCTTTTCGGTTTGGCAGCCTTTACAGGCTTTCCTGCAACGGCTTTGCTTTTCGGTGCTACCGAATTCTTGCCCTTTGCCAACTTTACAGCCGGCCTCGGCTTATTAGTGACAGCTTTAGCTTTCACCGGGGCCTTTTTGACCGGTTTCCTGGTGACGGCACCCTTGGCAGGCTTAGCCTTTCCGGTGGTTGCCTTTTTTAATTTCTTACTATTCTGAGTGGCCATAACCTCTCCTTATTTAAAAATTAGTGATCAGGCGTTTAGTCCCGTATCTCCAGGTGTATCAATTCTGAAGCCCCGGGTAAAAAACGCGGCAAATTTAACACGAAACAGGTATTAACAAGCATTCCATCCATTTAATACCTGAATTTGCTTCCATTAAAGGATTTTATTTTAAAAATAGTTCTAAAAACCCATTTTTTGAAGGTTTGAAATAAAATTTTAATCTTATAATGTTATAATTCAGAATTTTATAAATATATATTAATGTTATTTATAAATAGCTAAAATTAAATAATTTATAAAATAGCAAGTGTAACTATTTGACAATGTGGCTTCATTACATTTAAGATTCGTTGATGAAAATCCCTTTCGACAAGTTTTATATTTGCACCCTTATCGAGATGGGGAAGCTATTACATAACCGGATAAACCGGGAGGAGTTGAGAAAAAGGGTTAAGGAGGGCAAGGAAAACCGGACCACCTTATCCTTTTATACCTATGCCCTGATCCACGACCCCGAACGGTTCAGGAACCAGTTTTATTCGGATTTGTCTGATCTCCGGGTTCTCGGCCGGATTTATGTAGCCCGGGAAGGAGTCAATGCCCAAATATCCGTCCCCTCCAACCGCCTTGAGGAACTTCGTGATTACCTGGAAACAATACGCTTCCTGAAAGGAATCCGTCTGAACATCGCAGTAGAAGATGATGGCAAATCTTTCTTTACCCTGGCTATCAAAGTCAAGGAAAAAATTGTCGCCGATGGCCTTGAGGAGGAAGCTTTTGATGTCACGCAAAGTGGTCCCCACCTGGCAGCAGCCGAATTCAATTCCATTACGGACGATCCTGAAACGATAGTAGTCGATATGCGCAATCATTATGAAAGTGAGGTCGGTCATTTTCAAGATGCCCTCTTACCTCCGATGGAAACTTTTCGGGAAGGATTGACCATGGTGGCGGAAATGCTGAATGACCAAAAAGATAAACCGATTGTCATGTACTGCACCGGCGGGATACGTTGTGAAAAAGCATCCGCTTACATGAAATTCAGGGGCTTCAAAAAAGTATATCAACTGGAGGGTGGCATTATTGAATATTCCCGGCAGGTAGCCGGGCAGGGATTGCCCAATAAATTTATCGGTAAAAATTTTGTTTTCGATGAGCGGTTGGGTGAGCGCATTTCGGAAGATGTGATTGCGACATGCCATCAATGCGGATCATCCAGTGATCATCACACCAATTGTGCTAATGATGCCTGCCACCTGCTGTTCATTCAATGTGCTTCCTGCGCGGCTGAATATGAAGGTTGTTGTTCCATGGAGTGCAAAGAATTCCATCATCTCCCTGAGGACGTACGCAAGGCAGAACGAAAAGTGCGCACCTTCAACGGAACCCACTTTTCAAAAAGCAAGCCCGGAATGTTGAACGGGTAGTAGACCTGTCGATTACATCGATGCCCCGTAAGGGGAATGGTTCATAGCGTCCAGGAGTCCGGCCATAAGCACTATACAGACAAACCAGAAACCGATGTTGATGAGCATGGTCTTCCATTTCCGCATTTCAAACAATCCATTGATCACCATTACCGGAGCCGCTACCATGAGGCTTAGGAGCACCCCATGAAAAGCCCCGTGCTTGAAACTATCAAATTGACCTTCCTGGCCGGGGCCATCTACATTATACAAAATAAAATTGGCCAGAATGAAAGACATAACAAAGGAGGCCCCAAAAAGTACAGCCATGTTAGCTTTCCGGGCATCTTCTTTTTTTAACCCCAGGGATTCCATCCAGGCCTTACCGAATACTTTTTCATGGTAAAAAACAAAGCCAACCAATATAGGGATGAGGGCAGCCAGTAAAATGGATAACCAGTTGATGTGATTCATATGTTTTGATTTTGGATTTTGGATTGCCGATTTTGGATTGCTGATTTTGGATTGCCGATTTTGGATTGCCGATTTTGGATTGCCGATTTTGGATTGCCGATTTTGGATTGCCGATTTTGGATTGCCGATTTTGGATTGCTGATTTTGGATTGCTGATTTAACTAGATATCAATCTAAAATCCAAAATCTAAATTCTAAAATCCAAATTCTAAAATCCAAAATCCAAAATCCGTTCAGCTTTTCTCCGCGAAAAATTTAATTTCCTTCAACCCGTCATCAAATTGTTTTTTCAGGGCGCCTTTCATCATCAGGGCCATATACCGGCTCCAGGGCATGGAACCGATCCGTTCTTCCATGGACCAGGTGACCAGGATGGCCTCTCCCTGGTGAGTGAATTTGAAGGATGCGCTTGCCCTCGGCCAGTCTTCCATTTCCATGGAGGTGACGATCTCTTCCAGGGGAACCACTTTCGACAATGTCAACATCCCTTTACCCATGCGCTTATCCTTCGACTCCCATTTGTAAAATGCATCCTGGCCCACCGGGGGATTGCTGTAGGTCATGACCATGGAGGGATCCATGCGTTTCCAGGGGGACCAATTTTCCCAGTTGCGCAAATCATTGACCTGGTCAAATACGCGATCCAGTGGGGCATTGACCACAATGTTTCGGCTTATTTTCAGTGTGGTGGGAAAGAGAAACGATATCAGGATAATGGCCAATAAGGCAACTCCTATCCACATGCCTGTTTTTTTGAGAAAATTTTTCATCCGTTTTTTTTACTTGATCAATATCGGAAAAATAAATTGGAATCCATAACACTTAGTATTGCATTCCTCTTTTAAGTTCATTTCTATGGTCTTCGATTATATTTCCTGAATTACATCAAATCCCTTATAACTCCCTGTGACTGCATATCCAATGACGATAGAAGCCACTTTTGATTTTTTCAATTTGATGGCTGTTTCGTTTATTGTTGCTCCTGATCCAACGGCATCATCCATCAGAAGGACATTTTTACAGGGTATGTTTTCACCAACAACAATCGTGTTTCTGGCATTTTGGATTCGATCCGCTAAACGATTTAGGGCTTTTTGAGGGACAACGATTTCCCCTTTGATTTTAATCAGGCTTATTTCCGGCAAAGGCAAGTGCAATTGCTTACGAAGGACATGCATGATTTGCACTTCTCTCTTAATGGTAGGCGGAATATACCCGACTGCATCAATTTTAGCGGTTTTGATCAGATGGAGGAGTGAGGGTCTTATCTCAGTTGAAATCTCTTTCATGAGTACTCTGTTTTGACCTTGCTTGGCAAAATGCAAAAGGCTCCCTAACCGTGTTTTTCCAAATCTTTCTATAGCATAGAAATCCGGATAATAGAGTTCATCTAATCCTATTTCGTCAAAACCTTGGGTATGATTTATTTTTTGCAACCCCGAAATCAATCAATAACATATAAACAAATATCCTTTGTTTACAGTAGACCTTCTACTGTAAACAGATCTTTAGAAAATAATAAATGGAAAGGTCAGGTTTTACAGCAATCCCTCAATCACCTTCTCTTCATTGATGCC
Organism: uncultured Saprospiraceae bacterium; assembly: GCA_963837505.1. Lineage (GTDB taxonomy): Bacteria > Bacteroidota > Bacteroidia > Chitinophagales > Saprospiraceae > Opimibacter. Next base: position 95,750 of record CAWINN010000004.1, read on the forward strand.
TTCGGCCTCCGCTTTATAATTACGTACAATGCGATGACGCAATACATAATTGGCTATGGCCCTGACATCCGCGATATCGGGAGAGTATTTACCCTGGATAGCCGCATGACATTTCGCTCCCAACACTAAATATTGAGAAGCTCGCGGACCGGCGCCCCAGGTGATATATTGGTTGACCTGTTCAGTTGCACGCGAAGTTCCAGGACGTGTTTTGGCCACCAGCGATACGGCGTATTCCAGCACATTATCCGCTACGGGAATCTTTCTCACCAATTGCTGGAAATGAGAGATTTCGCCGGCATTGAGGATGTGTTTCAAATTAATTTCCTGCAAGGCGGTAGTTGTTTTTACCACTTGGATTTCTTCTTCATAGGAAGGATAATCCAGTGGAATATTGAACATAAACCGGTCAAGCTGAGCTTCCGGAAGCGGATAGGTGCCCTCCTGCTCAATTGGATTTTGAGTAGCCAAAACAAAGAAAGGAGAAGGAAGAAGGTGCCTCTCTCCGCTGACTGTGACTGATCTTTCCTGCATGGCTTCCAGCAGAGCAGCCTGAGTTTTAGGCGGGGTACGGTTGATTTCATCCGCCAGAATGATATTGGCGAAGATGGGGCCCCTGTTAAATTTAAAGTGCCGGGATTCGTCCAGGATCTCAGTACCTGTTATATCGGAAGGCATCAGGTCAGGGGTAAACTGGATTCTTTTAAACTCGAGATCCAATACTTCAGCTATAGTGCTGACTAACAATGTTTTAGCCAGACCTGGAACGCCCACCAAAAGGCTGTGGCCATTTGAAAACAGGGAGATCAAAACTGATTTAACCACCTCATCCTGCCCCACGATGACTTTAGCAATCTCGCTCTTTAACTCTTTGTATTTGGACGCCAGCCCGTCAATGGCCTGAACATCAGATGCATATTGTGTATTTGTACTCATATCGATCTCTATTCCTGAATCTTATACGATGTAAGGTATAAGAATGCCAAAAATAGCAGGTTTATTGTTGCCCCCGACCCTCTGGGAAGATTCGGCCGGGAATTAACGTCTTATTTCAATTAAATCGCGGGTTCAACCTAAGCCTGTCATTCACGCCACCACTGCTACCTTCATCAATTTTCGTATTTCACTTTTCTCTTTTCTCTTTACAGGGCCATTGCCAATCCGCCAAGGGAGGTAAGCCTTTCCCAAATGAGAAATGCCACCATTCTGTTCGAATAGCGTTGAAACCCTCTGCTTCCATAGCATTTTTAAGGATCAGCCGGTTGGCCAGAATGAGGGCCGGTAAATGGGTATAATCCTGGTGCGCTTCAGGTCCAAAGAAATCATACGTAGTCCCCATATCAATTTCATTACCCTGCAGATCCGTCAGGGTCAGATCAACAGCAGATCCGCGGCTGTGCATCGAACCGGCTGAAGGACGGGCTACATAATCCGGGTTCGGGACTTTGTCCCACAATTTCTGCTGTGCCGGTGCAGGGCGATAGCAATCAAATAACTTAAGCTGATAGCCCTTGGTGATCAAGCCCTCATTTACTTTTTTCAATGCTGCGGCTACCTCGGGCTTGAGAAAACATCGTCCACAGGGATAGATGGGTTCTTTCACAAAATTATTGGAGGTCGCATATCGTATGTCGATACTGACCTGATCTGCTGAGGTAAATTCCGTCCATTGGACAGTATCATAATCCACTTTTGCCCGGATCGTATCGGATGTAATTTTCGATTGCTCTTCAATCACAACCGAAGGATGGGATTTGCAGTCCATCATCATCAGGGAAATAAAACTGAATATCAGGGGGCGATTAGCACTGATCATATCACACTAAAATATAAGATTCCGGATTAAATGCTTGTCCGCTGAGTAAATGCCTTAACAGGGTAATGGAAATTAATTGTCGACTGTTACAAACTCGTCATGACTTTGGCTTGCCTGAAGATTCCATTAGCGTTTTTAACTACGAGCTGATAAACGTAAGTGGCCGAGGGAAGGCCAAGGGAAGATAAATTCACTTCCATCTGGTGGCTTCCGGATGACAAACCGCCTTTGGTGATCTCCCCTTTTTTCTTTCCGGTGAGATCCCAGATCTCCAGCGTAACATCAGATGATGTATGGAGAATAAAGGGCACCGTGGTTTTTTCGAAATATGGATTGGGTTGATTCTGTAATAATTTAAAATGACCTCCGGTTTCCGGCTCTGCTTCCTGAAGGGCAGTGATCCCATTTCCCTGTACCGTAATTTCGAGATAGGAATCATAGCCGCCTGTATCGGTATTTGGGGTAATGCTGGCTACCTGGAAAGCATACCCGTCTGCAAAGACACTGTCCTGGTTATAGCTCAACGGATCTGCACCCTTCGTATACAGGCCCGGATTAGCGGCATAGATGGCGTTCTTTTCAGCGAGCGGGTAGGTTAATTGGGAAATAGCAGCATAAACCGAACTCACCCACACCTGGAAATGAATATGACATATTCTGCCATTGTACCATCCGGGGAAAATGGTCGTGAAAGTGACTTCACCATTCGCATCTGTCCATTGATATCCGCGCAGATAGGTCAGCCCGGTTTGATTGGCATAACCTGAATAATTGCCGTCTTTGTCGCAATGCCAGATATTTACTCTGACATTGGGCATCGGTTCACAATTGGCATTGCCGATGATTTTGAGCTTAAGATCATGACGGACCCCAGTACGATCTTCTGTAACATCTTGTCGGAAAAAAGTCTGGTTCTCTGTCAGATCTAAAGGAAAAGGTCCTGCAGTTTCAGATGGGATCAGGGTACAATTAGGGGGCGGAGGTCCGAGCGGTAGCATACGACTGGAAGCAACTGTTTTTGATGCTATCATAGTGCCGACTCCGGCGAGTCCGAATCCCCTGAGAAAATCTTTGCGTTTCATATTGTGAGTTGTCAGTGGTGAGTGGTGAATGAACCTTCGTCCTTGGTCTATGGTCTGAAAAAGGAGTATAATAGAACTTAAATGTACTCATCCGTTTTTAAACCTACCCGCAAGGGAGTGGTCGAATCAACCTTTTTGAAGCAAAGCCGCACCGAAAACGCCGGCGCTGTCACCTAATCGAGGGGGGACAATGGGCGTAAGGAGGATAGGATTAAAAATATTTTTCGCTACTTCGTCTCTTCCTTCGGTATATAGAAAATCAAGATGGCTCAATCCTCCGCCGAGCACGATGAGATCCGGATCCAGGAAAGTGATGATCTGTCCCAGGGCCAAACCAAAAAAATGAATCAGCCGTTGCTTTGTTTCTTTCGCTGCGGGATGATGGGTATCATTCAAAATATCCTTAAGCTTTTTCTTCTCCCCGGTTTTAGAAAAATAGAAATTTTGTAAGGCAGTGCCTGAAATAATAGTTTCGACACATCCCACTCTGCCGCAATAACAAGATCCGCCCGAGGCATCCAGAAACATGTGCCCCCATTCTCCTCCAATACCATGCAATCCTTTGATGATTTTTCCATCGATGATGATGCCGCCTCCCACGCCCGTACCCATGATGACGCCGAACATATTTTTCGCATCTGGAAAATCAAGCGCTGCACCCAGATGAAATTCAGCGAGCGCAAAACAATTGGCATCATTCGCAATTGCAACTGGTACACCTAAAATGTTTTCCAGGTCCTGATCAATGGATTTTCCATTGAGGCAAAGGGTATTACTATTCTTTAAAAGACCATGTGATGGATCAATCGTACCCGGTGTGCCGATTCCAATTTGCTTTGGAACTTGTCCTGACAAACGTATTAATTCATCTACCAACTCGCCAATTCTGTTAACTATATGATCATATCCGCCATCACCTTCTGTATCCATCCTGTACCTGGCAATGACACTGTCCGCATCGGGTTGAGAGAGGACGATGCCTTCGATTTTTGTGCCGCCTAAGTCAATGCCGAAATGCATAAGATAAAAACTAAAAGTGAAAAACTAAAAGTGAAAAGTGATAGGTCGTGAATCGTCAATCGTGAGTAGTGAATGGTGAGTAGTGAGTAGTGAGTAGTGAGTAGTGAGTAGTGAGTAGTGAGTAGTGAGTAGTGAGTAGAAAGTAGTGAGTAGTGAGTAGAAAGTAGTGAGTAGTGAGTAGAAAGTAGTGAGTAGAAAGTAGTGAGTAGTGAGTAATCAGTAGTGGGTAATCAATGATCAGTATTCAGTATTCAGTAGTTAAAAGTGAAAAGATATTTTTTAGTTTTTAGCTTTTAGCTTTTAGTTAGCTCTGCATAAGCGGCATCGAGGCTGCGCTGAATGCCTTCGCCTTTCCATTCGGGGGCGCCGGGGATTTCAGGAGCCAGCATGATTTCCTCTTTGGTTTTTCCATTTTTGATTTCCATAACAACAAATTCCATAAGGGCTGAAAGGTAATTGCTCATCGCCGCGAGATCATCCTTATTGCCGGTGACCGGGTAGTTTTCGCCGGCATGGCCAAAAATATAAATCGTGTCATTATCAAAATCGGACTGAAGGAGTTGGAGTACATTGATCCAGTTTTCAATCATGGCACCAGCGGGTTTGTCGATATAAGGATATCGCCGGTTAAAGACGGTATCTCCGCAATGCACCACGTTGGCCTTTTGAAAATGGATGATGCTGTCCCCGTTCGTGTGGGCCGGCCCCCAATATTGGATGTCAATGGTCTCATCCCCGACCTGCTGTTGCCAACGGTCCTGGTAAGTCATATCCGGATATAACTGATCGGCTTCATTGTTGTTCTTCTTCGCAGCATTCATCTGGTTGATCTTCGAATTCTCATGCGCGAGGATGTGCTGAGCCAATCCTTTATAGGCAATGTTTCCTGACGTGTGATCCTGGTGATGATGCGTATTGATGAGATACGGAAATGGGGCTGATGATTGCGATTTGAGTTCAGCGATCAGATGTTCAGATTGTTCTTTCCATTGTGCGTCGACGACGACGATGCCCTCAGGCTGTATGAGATAACCGATGGTACCGCCCTTTTCAGTAAAGAAGCCTACGTTTCTGCGGAGGAGTTTCATTTCATAATTAGAGATATGAAAGTATCGGGACCATGAAGGTAAGGAAGCGGCAGAAATAACCAGGGCGCCGGATTCAAGGAAGTTTCTTCGATGCATGAAAGAGTATGTTTTTGTTCTGCTAATTTAAAGTATTTTCACCTTGAAATATTTACGTTCTTAGAAAATACTTCTCAAATAATTGATATTTTGTTATTAATTTATTTTTCATTAGTTCTGTTTTGAATTGAATATATGATTAGATTTTATTGTTTCCTGGTATTTTTTTTATTGGCCCGGTTTGTTCTGTCTCAAAGTGATTTTGTTGAAAAGGGACACAACGGGTTCGAGATCAATATTGGACAAGCCTTTGTAGAAGGAAAAAATCCCTTCCTGGCTTATCTGGGAGGCAGCATCAATGGAAAATTGGACCTGGGTGCAGGGCTAGCCAATTCCAGTGAAAATAATTTATTTGCCCTCAGTAGTGCTTATCATATTGGTGGAGAGAAAAAAGATCTTGGTATCGCCATAGGCGCCGGATATATTGTTTACCCCACTGCTAAAAATTACTTTGTGCTGGGTCCTTCTTTTTATGCAAAAGATAATGCAGGAAATCTGATCCTGATACCTAACATTAACTTTCAAATAGCAACGACTGCAGAATTCAATTTTATTAGTTCAGCAGGTCTAAGCATTTTTACAAATGGCAGCGCCGGATTGGTGGTTCGACCACAATTTGTGTTTGGTCCGGAACAATCCTATTTCAGCATCGTGATTGGTCTGTTGGCTCACTCTTAATTCTCAACATTAACAAAACTGCATGCTTAAAATTCTGATCTTATTTGCTGTTCTCATCTTTATGATTTCCTCTGTTCTCGCCCAGGTCTCGCAAGCACCGTTTTCATATGTTGAAGACATGCCGGTATTTCGGGGTGGAACGACAGCCATGAACAAATTTGTTTTTGACAACCTGGTGTACCCTGACACCGCTATTCAAAATCATATCGAAGGCACCGTGATTGCACAATATGTAGTGGATATTGACAGCCTGGCCAAAGAAGTAAAAATTGTTACAGGTCTCGGTTATGGTTGTGATGAAGAAGTATTGCGATTATTTGAATTAATGAACGAACAAAAACTGTGGATCCCGGGCAGGCATAATAATAAACCCGTCCCGGTCATCTATACAATGCCGGTCAGGTTTGTCTTGCATGGGAAAGAGCAAAAGAGATCGAAGAAATCAAAGAAGAAAGATTAACTACCAGATACCCGGCTATTTGTAATCTTCGCGATCCCATCCATCATCTTGCTCACCGTACAATATGTATCAATCGACAAAGAGATCGCTTTTTCTGCTTTAGCGGGGTCGGCCTCACCATAGATCATGTATTGGAGATGAATATGGTTGATCAGTTTCGGCACCACCTCCGGCGCCCTTTCGGCTTCGGATTCTATCTCCAAATATTGGAGGGGTTGTCGCATCCCTTTTTACCAGCTCGACGATATCATGGCCGTGCAGTCCGCCTGGCTTATGACCAACAGCTCCGTCGGAGATGGGGCCACATCTTCGCCTCCGATGTTTCTACTGCCTTCGACCAGAATGCTATGTCCACGGGCATTGGGGGCTTCAAAACGAACGGCATCATTGAGGCGATCCAGGTGTGTTTTCATCGGACCGGAGGATAGTAAAAGTTAGCAAGGACGGGTCTTATGGGTTTTTTTGGCTATCTTTGTCAGCTCTTCTAAATCGTTTCCGTAAAATTAAAGCTTATGTGGGTATTGGCTGTTTTAGGTGCTCATTGGTATCTCTCCCTGTTTACACAGACCTTCTTTCACCATCGTTATGCCGCTCACCGGATGTTTACGATGAAGAAAGGCTGGGAAAAATTTTTCTATATCCTCTCCTTTTTCTTTCAGGGCGCCTCTTATCTCAGTCCTAGGGCTTACGGTATCATGCACCGGATGCATCATGCCTATGCCGACACTGAACTCGATCCCCACTCCCCTAAATATGACTCTAATTTATTTAAGATGATGTGGCGGACCCGAAATACCTATTCGAGCATCTTCCACTATACCACAACGGTAGAGGAGAAATTCACCAAGGAACTTCCGGAATGGACCTGGTTTGACCGGTTCGCTTCCAACTTTATCATCCGGATCATGTGGGTTGCCATTTACGTGTTGATTTATATCGCGCTATCGGCTCCCTGGTGGTTGTTTCCCCTGATCATCATTCATGCCATCATGGGCCCGTTCCATGGTATGATCATCAACTGGTACGCACACAGTGTTGGGTACGTTAATTTCAAGATGAAGGATACATCACGCAATTTATTTCCCGTCGATCTGATCATGCTGGGTGAGGGATTGCATAACAATCATCACAAGCACAGTGGAAGGGCCAATTTCGGCTGGAAAAAATATGAGTTTGATCCGGTCTACCCGATTATCAAGATGCTGAGTTGGGCGAATATTATCAAATTGCGCCGGGTGAAAACTGAGCCTGAGTCTCTTTCTACTTCGATGAATTCTGAACCTACTTTAATTGACCAGGAAATAGCCTGAGGAGGGCATCAACTACAAGTTATTTTATCCCTGCTTTTACCCTTTAGCATCAGCATTCTCCAGTCTCTTTTTCCCCCTGGAAATAAAAAATGGAATAGCGGTCAGGGCGGACGCCATGATCAGGACCGTAATGAGTAACCGCAGGTTCCCCATACTTTGACAAGAGACCACGAAGAAAATAAAGGCCAGATTCACAAAGATCAGTATGGAGGTGGCCTGCATATGAGTAAGTCCGCAGTCCAGCAACAAATGATGAATATGCCCGCGGTCCGGATTTAGCGGGGATTTCCGTTTGAAAATCCGGAGTACAAACACGCGGAGGGTATCAAACAAGGGAACAATTAATATCCCTACCGCTACAGCCGGCACCGCCTTGAAGGCATAAGGGGAATTATGCAAATCAGCATGGACCTCAATAAACTCGATGACGAGTATAGCGGATATCAATCCGATCAGCATAGATCCGGTATCCCCCATAAAAATTCTGGCCGGTGTGATATTATATTTTAAGAAGGCGATAGTCGCTCCCGCTAAGGAAAAGGCAATGATGGCCAGGTCTGTACGATCCACCAGGAAAAACCAGGTGCCCAGGGTGATGGAAATCAAGGTAGCGAGGCTCCCGGTTAATCCATTGATGCCATCGATCAGGTTAAATGCATTGATGATCACCAGGATCGTAAACATAGAGAGTATGATAGACGGAATCTGAGGTATGGCATATACTCCGAAAATGCCGTATAAACTGGTCAGTCTCACCTGGGCCTTAAAGACCAGGATAAATATGGATAAAATCTGGCCCGCCATTTTTCGAATAGGAGACATGGGCAGGATGTCATCCTTAGCCCCGATAAGAAAAATGATGATAAAGGAACACAGGATATATTGTAGATCGCCGAAAACATCAAATGGCGTCCAAAGGATAATGCTAAAAATAACCCCGGCAAAAATGGCTACCCCGCCTAATGTCGGTACGACTTCCGTATGTGATTTACGCTGATCAGGAATATCGTAGAGATGTTTCACCCTGGCAATATTGATAATGCTGGGGATGGCCAGGTAAACCAATAAAAAGGCGGTAATAAAGGCTAATATAATAGCATACATAGGCCCGGCAAATGTACCGTAAAACAATGAAGCTCCGGACGAGGCCCGAAGCTCCATTGAGAATCAAGTTTTTACCAAAACTTTTTGATCCTAATCTATCCGGATCATTTTCTTTGTTGCACTGTAATTGCCACTGTCGAGTCTGTAGTAGAGTACACCCTGGACAGGAACATCTTTCTTGTGGATGACTATAGTTTGTCTTCCTGCTTTGTATTCCCCTTCATATTCCCTGACCATCTGGCCGGTCAAATCAAATAAAGTGAGTTTGACTTTTCCTGCTTCCGGAAGGTCAAAACTTATGGTTGTGGCTCCGGTCCATGGATTAGGTTCGTTTTGATACAAAGCAAAATTTTCAGTGGCCGCCTGCTGTCCAAAGACCAGGCGTACGTCAAGAATTTCATCCTCAGGTGTATAAGCTTCTGCATGGGCAATCTTATCAGACATGTGGATCATATCGGAAAGTGCACCCGCCTGCGTAGCATTAAACTTCATCCGGAAATTCATATTAGCCTGCAGCGTTGGCTCACCGATATCCTCTTTATTCCAGCTCATGGTTATGATACCATTGTCCAGCAATCCCAGGTTTTGTTCGCCGATGGCGATGTCGTCACTCCGGATGCCGGCAAAGGTCAATCCGCGTGTCTCTAACGTCCATTGGAAGCCCTCGACGGATTCAGGGATGGTAAATTCGACCTCCACCTCCTGACCGATTTCAACTTTCTGATCATTGGCAGCATTCACCTGCAATACCCTGTTTCCATTACGAGGCTTAACGGTTGTCGCATTGGCTTGCACTGAATTGTTGACGTCTCCTATTTTGACGCCTACAAAATCAAGGTTATTAACCGAATGGCCATCATATTGAAGGTTGATAATTTCAGCAAATGGCCATGGATGCGTTACATCCTGGAATTGAAAACTCTTGTCCACAAATCTCCAGCTTTCATTATTCGGGAATGAGCTGTAGATGCCCAGGATCAGTTTACGGATTTCCACGAGGTCAATGGCACTGACCGCTTCATTGTTATTGGCATCCGCCGCAATGTACTGATAGGGGGAATCAAACAATTCTTTTCCTAATAAATGTTTCTGTATCCTGACCAGGTCAAGTGTGCTGACCCCATTTCTTGGCTGATCCAGTCGCTCGGGTATAATGTCGTACCGCTGTCCATCCACCTGGGGCACCACAAGGACATATCGTCCATTGCCGGCAGTGGACATCGAAGAGACAATTTCGCTATTATGATTCAGGGAAACCTTGACGGTCTGGACAGGGTCATTCTGATAAGTCAGGATCTGACCTTCATATACAATACTGCCGGATTGATCACAATTGCCACTGTTATCAGTAAAGACAACGGTGGTCGTACAATAATCTTTATTCCGTTCATTCCAACTGATCACCCCATCACAATTATCATCCGTTCCTTCATCAGCCACCCAGATATTAATGGACAACTCAGCGCCAAAAGCCGGGATATTGGTCTGGTTAAATGTTTTACTGGGCTGATAGGTATCGCCGTCAAAACTATAGATCAGATTGCTGGCCTGCGTGCAATCATCAAAGCTGGAAGCATTGAAGTCTTTTGCCCACAAGGTTACCTGGCATCCGATCGGCATGACTACGGTGCTGAGTCCCTGGATACACACCGGGCTGGGTTGCTTACAATCTTCCAGGCGAATGAGATATTGACAGTGTGACCAGTTGCCACAGCCATCCTCGACGCTCCACAAGATCTTATGATAGTCTCCGCACCATTTGCTATTATAGGGCAGTCCGTCTCTTCGAATGGATGGGATGGTACTTTCCTCCGTATTCATAACGAGGTCCGCCTCATGATTATCATCCAGCGTTACATCAGTCAGGGGTACTACCTGCAGGAATTCATTTCCGTTGAAAGGATAGATTTTCACATCATATTTAACTGTACCATTACAGGTCTCGCGAATGCGTTGTTTGAGCGTCACCTGAACACTGCAGCTGCTGGCGTTTGGATCATTTTCACCCAGGAAGGCCTGGTTGTTAGCCGGTAGCCTTATACCTTCATCGGCAACGCAAAGCGTCACTGGTCCGGAAGGACAACTCAGGAATTCAGGTGCATCCTTATCATGCACTTTGATCACCTGGGTATACGACCATAGTCCGTATCCTGTCTGCGAATTGTACTGACACCAGTCAATGACCTTCCAGTCGCGCAGTATCTTGTAACAGGCTCCGTCTGAGATTTCAAACCGGGTATCCTCATAGGTCACCCCAATGAGATTGCAGGCATCACTATTAATAATGGGTTCGCCAGTATTTGCGAAATCATCAGGACAATTGGTAATCAGTACGTCACAAGGCCATATTACCCCATCATTTGGATCATCATTATAACAGGTCCTGTCCGTAATATAGAAGGGATTGAAGTCAACAACCCAAATACGTTGTGTGCAAACAGCCGGATTCAATCCTTGCTGATTATCCTTGGCGGTAAATCTTCTTTCGATCAGTTTTACAGCTCCCGGAGGAGGATTGCCTGGCAGGTTATCACCTGTACAGTCATTATACACTTTTACGCTCACTTCAAGATCAGCCTGGCAATTATCATCCGCCCAGCCGTCTATGCCCCAATTATGTGGTTGGGCATATTGATGATTTCCGGGATCGTTGATGATGATAGGTTGGCGCACGGATTGATCATCATGATTGGCCAGGGCATCCCACATATCTCCGAAAATCGGGCTTAACGGATCTTCATCGAGGTGACCATTCCAGTTTCCTGCTGCATCCCTATATACGCCTTCCACTGCGGGGAACCAGAAATCACAACTCACCTGGATGTCCGGAGGGCACGAAATAAAAGGAGAAATCTTGTCCTGCACTTCCACCTGAACTACGCAGTAATTCTTGTTACCGGCCTGGTCAGTGACTTCTAATTCCACCATGATGGGCTCGGTGAGGGATCCGGTCCGTGGTACGTCGCAGCAGCCAAATGGAACACATGGCTTAAGACTTGTACCCATATCAGCGCTATTGACGATGCCATTCGGAATATCATCAATACATCCTCCGTTGGTGGTCCAATCATAGTCAATACAACTGGACAGACGACGTGCTCTGAACGTCACCGGACCACAATTGTCATAACTGCCATCATCAAATACCTCTGCCGGTATCAGGGTGATACCCATTGGTCCATCATTGGACAAGCCGACAACGGTATGCTCATCACAATTAGCTACCGGAGACACATTATCCTCTACCGTAATAGTAAATGAACAGGTGCTGCTGTTTCCACACAAATCGGAAACCGTCCAGGTCACCACATGCGTACCAAGTTCAAGACCCTGGATAACATAATTATTTCCATATACCACAATAGTACCATCAGGTGAATCAAGTGCAAAGGTTACCACGTCGCTGCAATTATCATAGGCGATAGGTTTGGGCACACTTACACTGGCATAGCAAAACCAGAAATCAGTACCGACGGTAATATCATCATGACAAATCAGGGTGGGGCCTTGTGTATCGGAGAGCTTGATGATTTGTTTGCCTTCCGTCAATTGTTGTGTACACCAGTCTAAGACAGTCCAGGTACGCAATATTTTTTTACCTCCTCCGCAATCGATCAGGGGTTTGTCCCAATAGCCGGCAAAGAGGTTACACAGTCCGGCCTGATCGGTAAGATTATATCCACCGATGGTAGGCCATCCGGTTACATTCGGATCATCACTGGATCCGCAAGGTCCTATGTAATTCGGCGGAAAGACAAGGCTGTCAACCGATAACGGTAATATTTTAAATTCCTGATCACAGGTAGCTGTATGACCCGAGTAGTCGGTGACCAGCCAGCTCACGATGACATTTCCTTGTGCGCAACCTGCATTATTGACATCAATGTTCGAAATCACCAGGTTGTATCCGCAATTTTCAATTACGGTAGGATACAGGTAGGGCGGAATGTTTCCATCAGCCAGCTGTTGCACTGCAAGGCAGGAAATCTGACAGGTGTCACCGCCGTCACTTCCCGGAGGACATGCGCATACAATTTGAGGTGGAATCTTATCTTCTATACAGGCTTTACCCCAGCAGGAATTTCCTGTAGCGATATCGGTTATCGTCACGCCATAACATCCCCCAATAAATGGGGACGCGTCAAAAACTATCCAGCCAGTGTCTGAGCCAATGCTGTCAATGCTGATGATAAAGTCATTGTAACATCCATAATGGTTACCTTCCAGGATCATGTCCACGAATATGTGGGCTTCACAATTCTGATCCACACTGACCTGGACCGTATCATTGCAGGCCATGACATACGGATATACATATTCCACCACAGTTATATTGAAACAACAGGAAGCAGAGGATGAATTGTTCGAAGCCGTCCAGCATTGTTGCGTGGTCCCTATGGGGAAGGCATCGCCAGAGGTAAGTCCGGAATTGTCGGTTTGTATAAGGGTAGGTGTGCCTCCGCATACGGCATCGGTATTGACCACATAATTCACAAAGGAAGAGCACTCACCTGGTCCAAGATTGACTGTAATATCTGTCGGGCAATGGATTTCCAATACGCCTCCTACGCCACTTACCTGGGCTACACAAGTGGAGCTATTCCCACATTCATCCGTCACTGTAAGTGTAACCGGGATCATACTGGTTTGCGTAAAATCAGAGCAATTAAAGGTAGTTTGTGATATGGCTAAAGTGACATCACCACAATTATCGAAACTTCCGTTATCGATTTGTTGAGGGGTGATATCGACCGAAGATCCTCCCCCAAAGTCAAGTGTAATGTTTTGACAAAGCGCTACAGGTGGAGTTTGATCCACTATGGTAATTTGCTGAGTCATGGTGGTTGCATTGAAACATTCATCATCCACCAGCCAGGTACGCAATATCACACCAGAGCCATTGCAGCCGGTCAAACCTGTATTGTCATCTGTAAACGAAGCCCCGAACATCATGCTGCAATTATCCAGAATGACCAACATGCCACCTGTAATGGAAGTGTCCAGAGGATTCTGATCACACTGAATGGTGATATCCGGTGGAATAGTGATCGTGGGCGGGACGGTGTCCTGAACAGTAATATTCTGTATTCCCGAACTTGTATTATTACAAGCATCTGAGACCACCCAGGTCCTGAGAATAACAGCTGTACCATCACATCCGTCAATGCCGATAGCGTCCGAATAGGTCGTATCGGCAATGGCGCTGCAATCCATCACATTCGATATGTTTCCTGTCAGGGTAAGGTCATTGATATCCAGTTCACAATCAAAGCTTAGATCCGCCGGCAACACGAAGGTTGGCGGGGTGGTATCCTGTACGGTAATGACCTGCAAAGAGGTACTCGTGTTATCACATTCATCACTGGCTATCCAGGTCCTGTTAATCGTAAATAAAACGGGACAGGACCCTGCAACTACCACATCAGTAAAGCTAACAGAGGCAGTTGAACAGTTATCTGCTTCATCCGTGACATCACCTGTAGATGCGGGCAATGTATTGACCCCACAATCTATTATGGTATCTGCAGGAACGGTGAAGGTAGGCGGCACCAGATCAAGACGAATAATATTTTGAAGTGCAGTGGATGAGTTTCCACATTCATCTGACACTATCCAGGTTCGTTTAATGGTGTCCTGTGCCGGGCAACCATTGGGCACCACTAAATCAGTGAAGTTCACCGTCACTGAAGTACAATTATCCAGCGCATTGGTAACCATACCTGTGGTGGCCGGCAAACTATCCTGATCGCAGGCAATGGTCACTTGGGGTGGTACGGTAAACGTTGGAGCCACTAAGTCGACCCTGAAAATTGTTTGCAGGCCGGTGGAAGAGTTTCCACAAATATCGGTTACTACCCATGTCCTGAAAACGGTATCCTCAAAAGGAGTGCAATCACCCTGGGCAATGAGATCTGTAAAAGTCACATTTGGAATGGAACAATTATCTGCCACCTGGGTCGGTTGACCCGTATTTACCGGATCCGTGCTCTCATCACAGTTGATCGTAACATTGGATGGGGTGACGAAAGTAGGCGGAATGTCGTCCTGCACCAATATAGTCTGAACGCAGGTGGCTGTATTACCACAATCGTCTGATGCGGTCCAGGTCCGTTGTATCGGGTTATTATTCATGCAACCATTTACCGGAGGAGTATCAACGAAAGAGAAATCTACGGTCAGGTCACAGGCATCTACTGCTGTCGGAATACCCAGCGACATCGGATCTGTGCTATCATTACAGTTTATAGTCACGGAAGCCGGACAAGAAGTAAAGGCAGGAGGCAAAGTATCGATCCTGATGATCGTCTGCACATCCTGGGTTGAATTTTGACAGTGGTCGATAACGGTCCAGGTTCGGAATGTGGTATCAATACCCGGGCAAACGCCTGGCACCTGGTTATCACTAAAGGAAACGGTAACATCGGAGCAATTGTCAAACACATTGGTCGGAACGCCGGTAATGGATGTATCTATGCTGGAACCGCAATTCAAAACAGTATCCGCAGGAGTTGTAAAGGTCGGTGCAGTGGTATCCAGGCGCAAAATAATCTGAACACCGGTGGAACTGTTGCCACATCCATCTACCACCGTCCATGTTCTGAATACCGTGTCATTGACCGGACAACCATCAGGAACCACCAGGTCTGAATAGGAAATCGAAACATCAAGACAATTGTCAGAAGCATCTGTAATTTCTCCGGTGAATACAGGATCAATATCCGCTCCGCAATCCAGGGTAACCGTAGGAGGTGTGGTAAAGGTCGGAGGAATAGTATCCAGTAACTCAATAAACTGAATCCCGGTGGCACTGTTACCGCATTCATCAAATACGGTCCAGGTTCGCTGGATAATACCTGAAACCGGGCATTGCCCTGCCAGGACCAAATCCGAAAACTGCACCGTCATCACTCCAATGCAATTGTCCATGGTATCCAGTACTTCTCCTGTATTGGAAGGGCTGATGTCATCAGAACAATTGATCGTCACATCATTGGGTGCGCTAAAGGTTGGAGCTATAGTATCAATGATGGAAATAGTTTGTACCAACGAAGAATTAATATTGCCGCAGGCATCCTCACCGTAGAAAGTTCTCAGGATCATTCCGATGACACTATTAGTACAGGTTCCATTAAATCCGGTGGAATCATCGCTGAACGTGACTGTGACATCCGAACAATTATCTACATACGTGGGAGATCCAAGGAGATTGATGTCAATGGGATCACCACAAACAATGGATGTATCATTGACGGATATTTGTACGGTTGGGGCTATACTGTCCTTCACCGTATACACCTGGGTACAGGTCTGACTGTTGCCCGCTCCATCCATGATGGTAAACACCCGCGTGATAATCAGCGGATCGGCCGGGCAGCCTGCTCCAGCGTTATCCGTCTGGTTGTTGGATATCGTCACATCATCACAAAAACCGACGACCTGTACTACGTTATTATTCATGACCGGCACATCATCAAGGCAGGCAAAAGTTCCTCCACTGGCAGGAGGACAAATCACGAGAAGTTCACAACAGCCTTCTACCAATATGGTGTCAAAGGCCATACATCCATGGGAATCCGTGACAATTACCGTATACAGACCCGGGGGGACATTAGTTAAATCCTGCGTCATTGCGCCATTATTCCACAGATACATATATGGTGCCAGACCACCCGTAACGGTAAGGTCTACATTAGCGTTTTGCTGATTTGCACCTAAACAGGCGAAATCGATTTGCGTCATTGGGTTTTGATATAATATCAACAACTGAGAGTCGATGGCGGTGCAATTGGAGTTGGGTTCCGTTATGGTGACATGATAAATTCCGGCAACGGAAATAAACCCGGTCGTCGGTGTGTTGGCACTAAAACCTCCGGGCCCGCTCCACGCATAAGTATAATTGAGGGTATCCGGGAAAACGTCCGCGGTAAACACGGTACTGTCTCCACTGCAGACCGCACTATCCCCGGTGATATTCACCTGGACAAAAGGCAGATAAATATTATTCACCACCAGGGTGGAAGCAAACCACCATGTATTAAGCGTACTGTTATCACCATAGCCGTATGGTGTGCCCGTACATGTTCCCGAAGGAGGGTCTCCAATCTGGAAATTATTCCAAGTCCGGCAACCTCCCACGCCACAAGTACAACCGTTAAACTGAACTTTAGGTTGCCCCGTTCCGGGATCACCTTCATCTATAGTCACTGTATTAAGATCGTCGGTAATATTGCTGTCATCCCAATACAGCAAATTGGTGGCGAATCCCGCGCATATCGGGCGGACAGTCTGAACGCAGAAACCATTATTCAAATATTCCACATCGAAAGCCGCGTAATGTTGGACCCCTTGCGCATATCGCAAGATTAAGGGTATGGATTCCCCAAAAGCTATAGGCGTTCCATCCCCTTTTAATCCATTCCAGGGAATACAAACAGTATCCGCCGTCTGAAAATACATGGCCAATATGACATCCGTAGTATCCGGATCATAAATTCCATTATTATTAAAGTCCATGATGACCTCCACCTGTCCGGGTTTGGTCACCCCGACATTAATGCAAAAGCTATCCGGTGATATACAATCCACCCCTAAAAGAGCAACATCTCCGCATTGATTAATTGATGAAGGGAATTCTGTATTATCCGGATCATTGAGAAAGATCAGGTGAACGGCAGCTGAATCGGTGGCATTTATGCCCTTGATTGATCGTCGATCTTCCATGATATTCCCCGTCGTTCCGGGACCTTTGTCTCCAAAGGCAACGGTGAAGGATAAGCCCTGGAAACCAGAGCCATTGAAATCAATTTTGGATACGAATCCATCCAGCGTATAGGAATAAAACACACCGTTGAATGGCCTATCAAACTGGCACCCCGGAGGAGTATTAGGCATGATCGGTGGAGTACGAAGGGCCCAGTTTTTAGAATATAACCGGCCTGGCTGAGGAACGCCGCCACTACGGACGGTGAAATCGTACCACAGGATGTGGATTACATTGAATGGTGCTCCATCATCAAATTGAATGGTGTAGTCCCCATTCATCGAGGGTTTAAATCTTGAATAGGGATAGACGGTAGTGTTGGTGCTATAACCTCCTGCCCCGTTGACATCAGGTCCATTATAAGCTAAGGCCCATGTTCCGGCGTTATTATTGGCCAGACCTACCATATAAGGTCCAAAAGCAACTGCCCCGGTGGGATCAAGAATCCTAAAACTGTAGCTGCTGTTTTGCATACCAAAGTCGTTGGCCTCCGCTGACAAACCAATATATAAGGAGTCAGTCGTGAAGTCCTTGATCCTGAGCAATAAGGCTGAGGTCGTCCCAAAGCTAACATAGGAGGCAAAATTGCCAAAATCCATAGCATTTGTTGAAATCATGGCTGAATCAGATGCTGTTGGGGACAACTCATGAGTTCCTTCTGCCTGTACTTTTCCCGCTATGAAAAAGACAACCATAAGAAGGTAAGCGATGATGTTCAGTCGGTTCTTTAAGTTCATGATTGGTAAAAACTTTAAAATTGGTTTTGTATTGAAAATCAATACGTTAGGTTCTCAATTACCATTCTCAAGGAGGTTCGACCTAGTGTAAGAGGATTATCCAAAATGGAAAAATGCCTATTACCTGAAGGGGATGAGGCAAATACTATACCAGAATAGATAATTGGAGGAGATGACCCTGTGGCACAGCAGTCATCGGCAATCTATGCTATTCATAATCAGAATAGTAGATAACAAATAAGTAAAATGTTAAATATTTGGCTATCGAATGAGGGTGATATCCCCCTTCTTGTTAATCAGTTGGCCATTGATCAATTCGACCCGGGCGACGTAGGCAAAAACCGCAGGATTCATGGGTTTTCCTTTAAAACTGCCGTCCCACCCCTTTAATGGATCGTTCGGGAGGAAATCATTAGCCACGAAGACCTGGTTGCCCCATCGGTCATAAATTTCGAGGTAGACTATTCTCTTGACCCGATCATCAGTAAATACAGTTATTCGATCATTTATCCCGTCATTATTAGGAGTGAATACGTTTGGTATGTAGATGTCCGCATCAATGTTCACATTTATGGTCAAGGCGTCCTGGTCCAGACATCCGCTGGCATAAACGGTCGCCGTGATGATCTCACTGGGCACCAAAGCATAGTAAGTGGGGTTAATACAATGCGTACAGGACAAGTGATCCCCCAGTGCCCATACCAGTGAATCAATTTGCGACCAGGGTAGGTTGACCAATGGATTAAGAATAATGCTATCCCCCAATTCAAGGTTCAGATCTGGTCCTATATCGATGGTCAGGATTTGACCATCAGGAATATCAAAAGATTCTTCGTACGTACAGCCATTGACATCCGTCACCAGAACGGAGTAGGTTCCCGCAGTGAGGTCAATGAAATCAGGTGAGGTCTGTGGAGTTCCTCCATCCAGTGAATACATGAAGACAGGTGTGCCTCCAATAATTTGGGTCACTGACAAACTACCCGACTGGTCTCCGGCACAGATTGGTATCTCAATACTGGCGATCATATCGGTAGGTGGTACAGGCGCTGTCAGTGATGCTGTATCCATGGATTCACATCCGGTCATTTCATTCATTACGGTGAGGAAGTAAGTTCCCGCTAAATTGGTTTGAATGGAAGATCCTGTTGCGCCATTCACGCCCGGGCCAGACCAGAGATAATTATATTCCGGACCAGCGGATGAATTCCCAACGTTAAGTAAGGCTATACTATCAAGGCAGGTAATGTTCTGTGCAATGTGAAGATCAGCTATAGGTGGCTGCAGCATAGCAGTCACCATCACTGAATCATCATTAGTACAACCCGTAACCGTATCCATAGCAAAGAGATAATAATTGCCTGCTGTACCAGCCAGTATACTCAGTTGTGTTGAATCTGATAAGATGCCTCCGGCAGGACCCTGCCAGTAGAAAATTAAATTTGGAAGATTGTTGACTCCGCCTTCATTTAAGGTCACCGTTGGGTTATTGCAATCAATGGATTGCGGATCTCCCGCTTCGACAGGAGGATAAGCCACCAGGTCCTGAACCATGACGGTATCCATATCAAAGCATCCACTGATCGTGTCTTTTACGAGTAATACGTACATGCCGGCGGTACCGATACGAAGGGTATCTGTATTGCCAATGGGATTTCCATTCGCATCAAACCAGACATAAATAATGTCATGTCCTGCGGTGGAACTGTCTCCTTCGAGACTAAGGAAGGTGCTATAACAATCAAAATTATCCGGATCCTGAATAATAGCTACCACTTCATATGCAATATTGTAAATGAAAACTGAATCAGGAAGAGACTGACACATAGTGACCGTGTCGGTGACCACTAATGAATAATATCCGGTATCCGAAACAATCGGATTAATTAAAAATTCATTGGAGGCATTGATGCCCGGACCTTCCCAGTGATACACCAGGTTCGGTCCCATGGGTGCGCCATGTAACATCACAGAAACCACATCACAACTGAGGAAAGTATCGATACCGGCACTGGCCACTACCATTTGCGGATCGGACATCACTTCCACCGTGTCGGTGGCCTGGCAATTTGCTGCAGAAGTAACCAGAAGAACGTAGGTGCCTGGCAAGGAAACGGTCGGCATCAGTTGATTTTCATTGCCTGCATTAATACCTGGTCCGGTCCATAGTGGAGTGCCACCCGTAGCAGAACCATCTAAGGTTACTGATGGATTCGCACAATCGAGAATCATATCAGCACCTGCATTGGCAAGTGGCAATGGATTGACTACTAAATCAAGATTTAAAATGGTGTCACAACCTCCTGCCCCCATCAGCGTATCCAGCACATAGACGCCTGTGGTACTGAAATTCATACCATTATAGACAAATATCTGGCCCGCGCATATAGAAGCATCGATGGTATCTAAACTGTACTGAGAAATGGAAAGGTGAAGCGTGAGGATCGAATCACAACCAACGATTGCCGGCAATGTATCAATGATATAATCCCCGGGAATAGTGTAATCTGTCCCGTTATAAGTAAATACACTACATGTGGTTATAAAGAGGTCCTTGTTTTCAAGCGGATTGACTGTCAAATCCAAATGACGAACCGTATCACAACCTGTTGCTGCAGTTACCGTATCAATCGGGTAGATTCCTGTCGTCGTATAATCCACTCCATTGATAGTGAGGGTATCGCCAAGGCAGATAGTGGCCTGGATGGTGGATTGCAACAAAGGCAGCACAGTTAAATCCAAATGCACAACACTATCGCAACCATTAGCTGCCCCACCTGGAATAAGAATATCATACATCCCGGCCGTGGTGAAGGTATCCATCTCGATAATGATGGTATCGCCTTGACAAATGGAAGAAGATACATTACTGGATTGCGCGCCGGTTGAATTGATAGTAACGTTTTGCATGGCTTCGCATCCGTTCGAACTGTGTACGACAACCGTGTAAGTTCCCGATGATAATCCAGTAAAAATATTCGAGGACAGGAACGGGGCACCGCCGGTAATGGAATAGGTCAATGGAGGGACTCCACCGGAAGCCAATATGGTAATGGAGCCAGTGCTTTGACCACATTGCGTATCCATCAAATTTACATTATTGATGGTGGGTGCCGGTGTGGCCGGAACTACTGTTGTGGTAGTAGTCGTACAACCGGCTGCATCTTTCACGGTAATCGTATAATTGCCAGCAGCAACGCCGGTAAACAGATTAGATGGCTGGAATGCGCCACCGATGGAATACGTCAAAGGTGGCTTGCCACCGGAAGCGATGATTTCAATCTGACCATTTGATAATCCACAACCAGGTGCAGTTACATTGACGGCAGAAATGGGTGGGGCAGGAACATCGT
The DNA here is from genome assembly GCA_963837505.1 of uncultured Saprospiraceae bacterium. GTDB lineage: Bacteria > Bacteroidota > Bacteroidia > Chitinophagales > Saprospiraceae > Opimibacter. The sequence continues at coordinate 117,255 of CAWINN010000004.1, forward strand.
AAACAAACACATCCTCTTCATAAACGCACCCTTTGGCATCTTTAATATAAACCGTGTAGATATCTGAAACCAGATTAGTAAATGTAAAAATCAAGCCATAAGGGCCGTTATTGATTTTGTACATATACGGAGGTGTGCCATTAAACCCGTCTAACTCAATTTGCCCATTCGCCATTCCGCAATTAGTTGGCGTGATATACACATCGAAATCGGGTCCTGTGGAAGTACCAATATTGGCCTGGTTAGCGGCTGAACATCCATTGAAATCAATGATCTGAATATCGTGTATACCCGGGCTGAGATTAGTGACAGGTAGTCCGCCACTGTATAGGTTTCCATCAATGAAAATATCTATAGGAGCTGTTCCTCCATTGATAGTGAAATTAATGGTTCCATTGTCATCTCCACACGTGGTATTAGTAGCCACGAGATTCGCCATCTGTGGCCCGTTTGGTGTAGTAATGACGGCCTGTCCGGTCACTTTACATCCGTTGGCATCCTGAACAACCACATTGTAAGTACCTGGTCCAAGACCCGCGAAAGTATTAGAGGAGGAGAATGGTGCACCACCTGTAATGGAATACATCAGTGGAAGTACTCCTCCGGAAACGGTAATAACAATGGTCCCGGTATTGGCTGCGCAGGAGGATTGCGTGGTGGCCGCCATTAAATTTGACGGGCCTCCATCTTCGGGAACATTTACATTTTGAGTTGGGGTCTGACATCCGGTGTCATCTACGACAAAGATGGTATGGGATCCTCCAGCTACACCATTAAAGACATTAGAAGCTTGTGGGGTACCATTATCCAGCACATACATCAGGGGGGGTTGGCCACCAGTGGCTGTCACCGTAATGGTACCGTTGGCTTGTCCACAGGTAGCATTTGTCACTGCAATATTGGTGATGGAAACTGCACCTGTAGCATTTACGGTCACAGGTATAGTATCTGTACATCCTGCAGCATCAATAAGCAGTAAATGGAACATCCCGGCAGAAAGCCCCTGGAAAAGTCCGGAAGCTCCGTAGGGAGGAACATTCAGCGCATAAGAATAAGGTGTCGTGCCTCCGGATCCAACTACTTCTATCGAACCATTGGCCAGGCCACAGGAAGCATCAATGACCTCCACAATATTTAGTTGTGAACCCGGACCGACCCCGATGGTAAATGGAAGTGAATTACCACACAAAATATTATCCCTGACGAATGCTGTATGATTGCCCGGAGCTAATCCGGAGAAAATATTGCTGGATTGCCAATTTATACCATCCAGAGAATATTCATACGGCGGAACTCCACTACTGGCATTAATGGTAGCTGTACCATCACTTATGCCGGAACAAGCTGCGTCTGTGGTTTAACATTATCAACAACCACAGTACAGGGCATGGTGATAATAATGGTAAACTGACAAGTAGTCGTACAACCTGTGGCATCTACTACGGTGACTGTATATACCCCGCCGGATAATCCGATGATAACAAAAGTCTGATCCGAATTGAGTGTGATAGTTCCGGAAACAGGACCAGTCCAGGAAACATTATAATTGGGCATTCCGCCGGAGATCGTCACTTCAGCTTCTCCATCATTAGCGCCTGGTGCAGATTCATCCATAGTGGCCATGCAGGAAATATCAAGTTGATATACCGATATGTCGATGGTATCAGCAAATATGCAAGATCCACCCGTTACTGTATAAATCACCTGGTGCACTCCGGGCCTTGTGCGACAGGATCAAACTGATTACTGCTGACTGAACCTGACCAAACACCTCCCGGAGGAGTAGCAGTGAGCGTAACCGGCGAAGCATCTGTACAAAGCGGCCCAGCGGGATCAATATGGGCAGGCGTATTAGGTGCAAATAGCAGGTTGATTGTGATCAATGTATCACATCCTGGTCCTGGTACCTGCTCCATACCCATTGGATTGGATTCGTCGTAAAGCGTTCCATTGACCACAATACTGTAACCGTCACCTGAACATCCATTGTAGGACACATTGCCCATGAGCAAAGGATTTTCTGAAATCGTTATAGACATTGCGGTGTCGCAGCCTCCCGTAGTACTTGCAATGGTATCCATATAAGTACCAGGTGAGTCATAATAGGTTCCATACACCTGAACAGAATCACCTGCACAATAACTTGCGATTGTGCTGCCAGGAATCAGTGACAATTGATTTATAGTAATGAGAAATGCCGTATCGCATCCACCTGTCGTGCTGGAAACCGTATCCATATAACTACCCGGCGCATTGTAAACCGTACCGTGAATGGTGATGGTTTGTCCCGGACATATCGAACCGTTTACTACTCCCTGATTATAAGGCAAGGCGTTAATCGTAATAGTCAGGATCGTATCGCACTCCCCGTTGACTCCTGTCAGCTTATCCATGAAAAGCCTCCCGAAGAGTAGATCATTCCATTTATGGTCACACTCTCTCCCGGACACAGATCCTCGGTAATCTGATCTGTATTATAGGGCAATGCACTGATGTTAATCGTAAGTATAGTATCGCATTCCCCTCCAAATCCCTGCAACGTATCCATGAAGGTACCAGCTGCGTTATATATCATTCCATTTATGGTCACGGATTGTCCCGGGCATAAGCTGGCATTGGCAATATCGGTGTTGTATGGCAATGCCGTGATTATAGTAGTCACAATGGTATCACATTGTCCACCAAATCCGGATAATGTATCCGTATATGTTCCGGCCATGGTATACACAATACCATTAACTGTGACTGCATTACCAGGACAGAAACTCCCACTCGCATTACTGGTGTTGTAGGGCAGTTGGTTTATTTGAATATTCAATATAGTATCACACTCTCCATTCATACCCGGAATGGTATCTGTATATGTTCCAGGCATGACATAATCCACGCCATTGATGGTTGCTGTATCTCCGGGACAAATGTCAGCTGTGATCGGTGTGGTGATTAAGGTTGAGTTGATGGTAATCGTTTGTGTGAGCGTAGCTGCATTACCGCAATTATCCGTAACAGTCCATGTGCGAATGATGGTCAATGGATTTCCACTGGGTCCGGTCTGGAACACCTGGTAACCGTACCCGAAGGACTGCAATTATCGGTGTAATCCAGATCTTCCATAGGTGGCACCTGGCCCAAACAATTGACAGTGATATCAAAAGGCAGCGGG
>CAWINN010000005.1:0-80000 GCA_963837505.1 uncultured Saprospiraceae bacterium
CTTTCCGGTCCATTCGTTTTATGCGAATGTTCCTTACTCAATGGAATACAGGACCACGCTTCGTTTTGCCACCCTGGATCTCGTCCGCAATCAATGGCGCAGGGTGACCCGCTTTACGGGTTGCGAGGGGAGTGCCAACCTTGTGAGTTTGTTATCGATGCCGTCAATATTGAAGAGAATTCGGATCGCATTCCTTTCCGTTATGATATTCCCATCGGAATACAACGCGAAAGAATAACCAGCAGCACCTACCAGGATGTCTATCAGAATGAGCAATCCCTTTCCCTGAAATACATGGATCTGCAGGATGGATGTACACGCGCCATTTACAAAGACCTGGATCTCGATCTCCGTGTTTTCAAAAACGTACAGATGTTCGTTCATGCGGAAGAATTGGACTCCATTAATAAACCTGTTCCCAATGGAGCCGTCCAGATGTTTATGCGATTTGGTTCTGACTTCACGGACAACTATTATGAATATGAACTTCCGCTGGTGCAATCCAAGGATCCCACTTTGATAGGAGATGCCTACAAGCGTGAATTGTGGAAATCCGAAAATGAAGTTCAGTTTTCACTTCAGGATCTGACGGATCTGAAGATTGAACGCAATGAGAAACATTGGCCACTCACGGTACCTTATGAAAAAGTAATCACCCAGGTTATCGATGGAGTTACTGTTCAACGAAAATTAAGTATACAGGGTAATCCGACCCTGGGTTATGTAAAAGAAGTAGTTATCGGTTTGCGGAATCAAGCGACTGATGAATTTACCGGTCCGTATTCCGGGGAGATTTGGGTGAACGAATTGCGTGTAGTGGGCCTTGATGAAAAAGGAGGCATCGCGGGTCTCGCCAGGATGGATGCTACCTTAGCCGACCTGGGCACACTTGGTTTCGCGACAACCTATTCCGGAATCGGTTATGGAGCTATTGATCAAAAGCTGGATGATCGGGCGAAAGAAAGTGTCACCCAGATGGATGTTTCCACCGGGTTGCAGCTTGGAAAGTTTTTTGGAAAAAATTCCTCCCTGCAGATTCCATTCTATTATCAATATAGCCAGACGGTCCGCAAACCGGAATATGATGCGTTGGACCTGGATTTGCTTTTAAAAGAAAAGTTAGCCCGGACCACCTCCCAGCATGAACACGATAGTATCAAGGAAATTTCGCAGGACTTCAGTTCATTACGGCAAATCAGTTTCACCAACGTCCGGAAAGAGGCAAACCAAAATGGAGGGGCTAACATGCCCTGGGATATTTCCAATGTGTCGGTCAGCTACTCCAATAGCCGCGCCCTCATGCGGAATGAAGTGCTGGAGAAGGATGATCTAAAACAAAACCGGGGCTCATTAGATTACGCCTATAGCCTGCAGGGCAAACCTATACAACCCTTTCAAAAACTTTCGAAGAGTAAATCGTTGAAGTGGCTGACGGATTTCAATTTTAATCCCGTTCCAAACAATTTCACCTTCAGTACAATTATTGATCGAAAATTTGGAGAACGCGATTACCGTTTTTCTGATCCTATTTTCAAAACCTGGTTTGATAAACGGTTTACCTGGGACAGGACGTATAGTTTGCGATGGGACATGGCTAAATCCCTGAAGTTTACCTTCAATGCGGCCAATATGGGGGTGGTTGACGAGCCGGATGAATATGTGAACCGGATCACGGGGGAAAGGATCGATCCCAAAGTCAGGAATGATTCTATTTGGCAAAACATAAAAAGCTTTGGCCGAACCAAAGACTACACGCACCAGATACGGTTGACCTACGGTGTTCCTTTCAAGAGTGTACCTCTTCTGGACTGGATACGTACAGACTTAAGTTATGATGCCAATTATGGATGGAAGGCCGCCTCCATTAATACAGATTCATTAGGCAATGTCATTCAAAACGGGCAGACCAAACAGGTGTCGGGTGAATTGGATTTTTCGAGGTTGTATAATAAGTCTCCCTTTTTAGCCAAGATCAATAAACCCGCATCGTCGAGATCATCCTCGCATGGCCCGAATACGGCCGGACCTAAACAAGCCCAGAATCCAAAAGACAATAACAATAAAAACAAGGATCAGAATAATCCCAAAAATAATACCAACCAGAAAAAGGACCAGAAAAACCCGAAAGACAATTCCGGTGCCCCGGATTCATTGGGAAGCAAAGACATGAATAAGACCGCCAAGGATATCAGCAATAAACTGAAGCAGGATAAAGTGAAGAGCGATAGCAAGAAACCCTCCACTGCGGTGAGCCCGGTATTAAAGGCAGTGATCAGACCCTTATTGTTGGTCAGGAAATTCAGGGTAAATTATGGAGAAACCAATGCTACTACCATACCTGGATTCACCCCTTCATCGCATATCCTGGGCATGAACAGGGGATTTGATGCCCCCGGATGGGATTTTATCGCGGGCATACAACCAAAGATTAACAAGAGAGCTGAACAGGATCACGGAGACTGGCTGGACCAGGCCAGGTCTAATGATTGGATTACCACCAATGCCTATCAAAATTATCCTGTACTGCAGTCCAGTGCGAAATCAGTCGACTCGCGGTTGACCCTGGAACCATTCAATGATTTTAAAATTGATGTGGACTTCAGTCGCAATCTCACGGAGAATTTTTCGGAATTCTTCAAGACCTATCATAAGTCGGACAGTTTATCTTCCCAGATAGGCCGAAGGTCTCCTCGCGATGTCGGTACGTTTACCATTTCCTGGTTGTCGATTCCAACCTTGTTTATGGATGACTCGCTGCAGATCAACGACCTCTTCCATAAATTTGAAACCAATCGGACTATCGTCTCCAATCAGCGGGGCGTGGATGAACACACCCTGGATGGTCCCGAATATGCCTATGGCTTCGGAAGAAAACAGCAGGATATCCTCATCCCTGCATTTTTATCTGCCTATACTGGAAAAGATCCCACGAATTTTAATTTCACGGATATGTTTAACTGGTTGCCGCGACCCAACTGGCAGCTGAATTATAACGGATTAAGCAAGATCCCGATATTCCAGGATCTCTTTAGTAACGTGCGCATCACCCATGGATATAAGTCCTCCCTGACGATCAATTCGTTTGAGTCAGATCTGAGTTATACCGATTATGATACCCTTACGCAAACCAATATTGGTCAGCGGAATCCCAGTAACCTGGATTCCCTGACTCAAAATTATTATTCTGAATTCCTCTTACCGTCCATTATTATGGAAGAACAATTCTCTCCGTTGGTGGGAATTGATATGAAGTTCAAGAATGACATGAATGTCAGCTTCAGTTACACCAAGAAGAGAAGTCTTTCCATGGGATTCGTTTCTTACGAATTGGCGGAGACGCGCTCCACTACGCTTGATTTTGGGTTCGACTGGAAGTTGAAAGATGTGCGGATCGGTTTCCTTCCCGGCTTCAATAGCCAGGCGAATAAGAAAAAGGTGAGCAGTAAAAAGCCGGGGGATCAGAAAATCGGTAATGACCTGAGCATCCTTTTTGATCTTTCGTTTGCCGACAATTTTACAGTCAATCACTATCTCGATCAGAATGCAGGGGCCAGGCCTACACGGGGATCAAAAGATATCTCGATTTCACCTTCTATCAGTTATGACATCAACAAGAATGTCAACCTTAGGTTCTTTGTTGATTATCGCCGACAGCAACCTTATGTCAGTAACTCTTATCTCGTCATCAATACCAATGGTGGCCTGACCGTGCGTGTTAAACTGGAATAATCAGGCCAGGAGAGCAGCTCTTGTCATTTCCTTTTCTGGTATTAAAAAGGATTTTTAGCAGAACGATAGATGAAAGCCGTGACTACCTGTCCCACGGCACCTAAAACCTGCGGATCAATGACTTTCATGTTGTCATTATGGGTGTGCCAATGTGCCCCAAAACCTTTTGGACTATTGACCGGCCTGTTAATAATATCGATCATGGGAATAGAGGTGTTGGAATTGATAAAAAAGTGATCATCGGTGAGTGGCCTTCCTCTTACATTGATAAACATGTTGCCGTGGCCCATGCCTGTAGCTAATTCCCAAAATTTGTTATAATAGTGACTGATCTTGCCGGCTTTTTCGGACTGAAAAACCTGTGATAAATCTTCTTTTGAAAAAACTGCATCTTTTGCACCGGCCATATCCAGCAAAATGCCATACTCGGCTCGATACCCTTTTACATGCGGATTAGCAGCCCAGTATTGAGAGCCCAGGCACCATGATTCTGCTTCTCCATTGGAATCCCCCTGGTCTTCGGTATCAAATAACACGATGTCTACACCAAGGGGTATCGGGTTTTGTTGTATCAATCTGGCGATCTCCAATAAAATGCCGACACCACTTCCCCCGTCGTCTGCTCCGTCAAAAGGTTCTTTGGGCCGGATAGTATCTTCATCAGCAGCATACCGGGTGTCCCAGTGTGCCGCCAGGACTACCCGCCTTGCATAGGTTGGATTGAAAGCTGCAATTATATTGGTGGATCTCACCTCTCCGATCGTTGCTGTCTTCGCATTGAAGGATTGCTCTGTGACTGTCGCACCATAATTCTTGAATTGACGGACGATCCATTCCTGCATGGCTTTATGAGCCGCACTTCCCGGCACCCGGGGACCGAAGGCCACCTGTTTTTCAACAAAGGCATACGCTGAATCTCTGGAGAATGCAGGCACCGTAACAGGTGCACTGTTGTCTGCCTTAGGCTCTTCCTTAACATCATTCCCTTTCTTGCAGGCAGCTGCCAGCAGGAGACATGATAGAAATAGTATGTTTATTTTTTTATTCATTTTCACCATTCGTTTTTCTTAAATCCTTTGAGAGCACGCCAACCTGCACTTCTTACTTCTTACTTCCTCATTCTTACTTCTTAAAGCTCCATTTCGTTCCTTCCTTACCATCTTTGAGTTCAATATCATTGGCGGCCAGGGTATCACGAATTTTATCAGAGGTCGTCCAGTCTTTTTTTTCACGGGCATGTTGACGCAACTCAATGATGAATTGCATCAGGCCATCCAATTGGGACAGGTGATCATCACTCAGGGTGTCTGATTCGTCCAGTAAACCAAATACATCAAAAAGTAAGGCCCTGAATCCTTGTTTGAGTACCTCCAGTGCATGTTGCCCGGCATCCTCCACCTTTAATTGTCCATCTGCGAGTTTATTGATGGTGGTACACAGTTCAAACAAACGTGCCAATGCTTTCGGAACATTGAAGTCATCATCCATTTCTTCAAAGGCATCCGTGATGCCGGCTTCCAGTTCCTTTGAAAGCGGAGTATCACTTTTCAAAACCGGAGAGGAAAGGGTAAGAAGTGTTCGATATGATTCCAGCATCCGGTAATATCCTTTTTCTGCGGCACTCAATGAACTGTCCGTCAAATCAAGTGTGCTGGCATAATGAGCCTGCAGGAAAAAGAACCTGATCACCATCGGGGAGTAAGCTTTACTGATGTGGGGGCTGTCGCCGGTAAACAGCTGATTGGGTGTGACGTAGTTCCCTTCACTTTTGGCCATTTTCTTTCCATTGAGGAGCAGCATGTTGGTATGCAACCAATAGTTGGCCGGAGTATGGCCGCAGGCGCCAAAATTCTGCGCGATTTCATTTTCATGATGAGGAAATTTCAAATCATTTCCCCCACCATGAATATCAAAACGCTCTCCGAGATATTTCGTACTCATTACAGAACATTCCAGGTGCCAGCCGGGAAACCCTTCTGACCATGGTGCATGCCAGCGCAATAAATGTCTTTCATCCGCTTTGATCCAGATCGCGAAATCGGCAGGATGGCGTTTTTCATCCTGGTTTTTCAATTCACGGGTTTCGACCAACAGGTCTTCCACTTTGCGGCCGCTGAGTTTTCCATACACATCGGTTTCCCGCAATAATTTGTTGGTATCGAAATACACACTGCCGTTCATCTCGTAACCATAACCATTTTTCAAAATAGTCTCTACCATTTCAATCTGCTCCAGGATATGCCCGGTGGCCCGGGGTTCAATGCTGGGATCCAGGTTGTTGAACTTGTGCATCATAGCATGAAAGCCGTTGGTGTATTTCTGCACGATTTCCATGGGCTCCAATTGTTCGAGCCGGGCTTTCTTGCTGATTTTGTCTTCTGCGTTCGAATCGGCATCCCCTTCCAGATGCCCGACATCCGTAATGTTTCTTACATAACGCACTTTGTACCCGAGATGCAGAAAATAACGGTAGATCACATCAAAACTGGTAAAGGTCCTGACATTACCAATATGAACATCACTATATACGGTAGGGCCGCAGACATACATGCCCAGGTGCCCCTTAAGAATGGGGATAAACTCTTCCTTGCTGCCACTCAGGCTATTGTAGATTTTAAGGCTCATGACGGCAAAAATAAGCGAATGATTTGAGGAGATCAGGAACCTGCCCCGGACTGAAGGCAAATCCCGCAGCTGATGGGGTAATGGTCACTATAGGAAATATGATAGGTCAGGTGATCTTTAAATTGAATGGAAGACGTACCCAGTAAATAATCAATGCGCAAAAGCGGTAATGTACTGTTGTAGGTAGTACTGAAACCCGAACCTCGTTGCAAGAAACTGTCTTTCATGCCTTCTGACAGCACATGGAATGTATGGGACAACGGCGTATCATTCCCATCTCCTGTGACGATGGCCGGATAGGGGCATTGGCGTACATGTTCCCTGAGCAGGGTGGCTTCCTTCGAGCGCTTACCGGTCGTGTACTTATATCGGCTCATAATAAACCGGATGCTGTTCCAGGTGTTTTCTTTATGAAAATCCATGTCCTGGATCAATTCTTCAGTAGTGTTGGTCACCCGGTTCGACATCAGGTGCATGTTGTATACGCGCAAAACACCTTCCTCCGTTTGGAGGTCGGCCCAGATACAAAAGGGATTTTTTTCTTCCCCTTCTAATTCTCCCTGGTGGAGAATGGGATATTTCGTCAATATCCATAAGGTGGATTTTGTGCCGTGCACCAAATTGGGTAAACCGAACTTTTGGCCGATGTCATCTCCCTTATTTCCTTCCTGTATCGAAAAAATATCAGGATACTCATGTTGTTCACTGAGGACATTATAAAGAGATTCAATCTTTTTTTCTGTGCTGGCTCCTTTTTCAACCGGGACCATGGCCAGCCCCCGCATGTTATATGACAATACGTGAATGGATGGGTTGCAGGAAACAGAAGCAGGGAATGAGAACAATTTAACGTACCGGGCATGCACAGGAAGTCCGACCAGAATGGCGAGGATAGAATAAACAGATAGCCAGCTTCGCCTGAATAACCAGCCCGCGGCAAAGCAGCCATTGATCAGCATGATAAAAGGATAAGTGAGGGCCAGCAAGGTCAGCCATCCCCAAATACGCACCGGTAGGTAAGGCGTAAGATAAGTGAGTCCAAGGAGGAGAATGAAAAATAAATTAAGCGCGATGATCCATTTCTTCAGAAGGCTGGTCTTGCTTTTATTTTTGGCTCGCGTCATCCAGAAATTTTTTTTCTTCCTCATTCAGGCTATGGATGCCGGATTGTTTGATCTTGTCGAGTATATAATCAAGGCGCTCCTGATCATCAGCGATGGCGGGCATTTCTTTGGTGGTGGTTTCACCCCTGCTGGATACCGCCCGGTGCCGGACTTCCAGGGTTACTTTTCGCTTGACCGGTTTACTGGCCGCCACCTGAGGGCGCTTAAAAAAAGAAATCATTTTCCGGAATCCTGAAGTAAGATCATATCCTTGTCTCAACATATGGACATAAAAAAATCCAAAAGCCGCACCACCGAGATGGGCGATATTACCTCCCGTATTTTCAAGATTACCAATGCCGATAAAAGAAAGTAATATAAGGACAAGCACTATATATTTTAATCGGACATCTCCAAAGAACAATAGCCTGACCTGGTAATCCGGTGCTGTCAATCCGGCAGCCGCCACAATGCCGAGCACAGCAGCAGATGCACCATGCAAATCACTATGTCCGGAATAAAACAGAGGCGCCGTGATCAGGTAGATCAGTGAACCTGCCAATCCGGAATAAATATAAAGTGGCAACATCCGGTGATCACCTAATAAATCTCCGGCGATACGACCAAACCAGTATAGCACCAACATATTAAAAAGAATATGAAAAAACCCAACATGGGTAAACATGTTGGAAATAATCACCCACGGATGTTTAAGGTCCCAGATAAGGTCACTGGAGATAAACAGGTAACTGACTGCCGTATGAAACATTTCCCTGGACTGATCCAGGAAACCGGTGCTGATGTTTACAATCAACTGAAACAGGACAATGACCAGGAACACAGTCACATTGACTATGATCAACCGGGTTATAGCATTACCCGTTTGAAACTGATATCGGATATCGTCTGCTATGGATTTAAACACGTTATAAAAGTAGGGCTATTCGGGGATAACATACAACGGCCATAAACAGCATGAACGGCTATTTTAAAAAACTACCACCATGTTTCCAGTGCCTGGCCAGCAGGAAACCGGACAAGGCACCTCCGAGGTGGGCAAAATTGGCGACATTTCCACCAGTGCCGGTCAATCCCTGGTACAAACCAATCCCGACTAAAATGACAGCCATGAGCCAGGCTTTGATGGGAATAGGTGGAAAAAGCAGCATCAACTGCCTGTCCGGGAAAAAAGTAGCAAAAGCAATGACTACGCCATAAACGGCTCCGGAGGCTCCGTTCACGACAAAGACCGGGGGCATCGAAGACATGCCAGTCCAATAAGGGAAATAATACACCGCTAAATGTGCCAGCAAGGCTACAAATCCGGAGATAAAATACAGGCCCAGGAATCGTTTGGCACCAATATATATTTCTACCATAGGCCCCAGAAATACCAGCCCTAGCATATTGAAAAGCAGGTGGGTAATATCAAAAGAAGGATGTTGAACCCAGGGATTCATTCCATAATGGGTGAACATGTAAGAGATAATCTGAAAAGGCTGAAAATAGCCGGTAGGAGGTGAGCAAAACGCCATCATCCTGGCCCATTCTACAGGCAAAAGCATAATGCCCAGGAAGGCGATAACGTTAATGATCAGTAAATGCCTGACTATGGGGGTGATTGGGAACATCAGTTGTCGGGTTTTTAGGATTGAAATCGCCTGAAAATTTCCTCTTTGCCAAATGTAATGAAGGTCTTTCGTCCTGATGGACTGGAGTATGGATTTTCTGTTGCCATCAATTGGGTGATGAGATGCTGCATTTCCTCCGGGGTCATGGTTTCACCGCGGCGACGGCTGAGATTGAAAGCCATCACGGCCGCGATTCGTGTTACCGGTTGCAGATGACTGAGCTGTTGATCTTCCTTATACCGGTGAAGGATGTCTTCGATGGCCAATTGAGGAGACATCAGATCGGTCATGACCGCTGGAATTCCATGTACAATAAAACTATCGTGTCCGAATTCTTCAATATCAAAACCAAGGTATTGCAGATGTGGCAGGATCTCTTTTAATAAGGCGGCTTCAAGCGCATTGCGTTGAATAGTTTCCGGCCATAGCAATTTCTGCACTGCCGGATTTTGATTGTCCAGATCTTTCAGCAGGGCCTCAAAGATGACCCGCTCATGCGCCGCTCGCTGATCGACGAGGATCATGTCCGATATTCCGGGTACGATAATATATCGATTCCAAAGTTGCGAAAGGATGGCATCAGCAAGGTTGGGTTCGATAACCCCCTGATCAGGAAAGACTGGGTTTTCGCCAGGGGAAGGATCCTGTTCCTCACTCTTATGGATGGAAAATCCCTCGATGGACTCCAGCAAAGCCTCCCATTTTTTTATATTTTCTTTTTCCTGGTGGCGATCTTTTTCAAAACCACTCAGACCGGAAGGCCCTGAATTCTGTTGTGTACTTTCTCCGGATGCCCGATCAATACCTACCTCCTGTTCAAAATCAAGGGAAGGCGTAATACTGTATTTGCCCAGGGCATGCCGGCAAGCCACACGCAAATAGTTGTAGATAATACGCTCATCTTCAAATTTGATTTCCTGTTTGGTGGGATGAACGTTGACATCAATCTTGTCTGCATGAATGGAAAGAAAGAGAACAAAAAAGGGATATTGATCAATCGGAAGTATATCTTCATAAGCCGACTTCACGGCATGCTGTAAATAGGCACTGCGGATATATCGCCGGTTGACAAAAATAAATTGTTCTCCTCTTGATTTCTTACTCAGTTTGGGCTTGCCGATATAGCCGCTGAAGTTGACATAATTGGTTTCCTCTTCTACAGGAACGAGAAACTCATTAATTTTTTTTCCAAAAATATTGAGGATCCTGTTGCGCAATGAACTGGCGGGCAAATAATAGATTTCCTGATCATTGTGGTACAAACGGAACTGAATGTTTTCAAAAGCCAGGGCCAGGTGGTGGAATTCATCCAGCAAATGCCGCATCTCTACGGGATCACTCTTTAAAAATTTCCGGCGGGCAGGTACATTATAAAAGAGATTCCTGACGATCACCGATGTACCGGCAGGACATTGACAACCTTCCTGTACTTGTACCACTGAACCTTCTACCAATAAGCGGGTCCCAATAGTATCGTCTGCTCTGCGGGTTTTGATTTCCAGGTGGGAGATGGCGGCTATGGAGGCCAGCGCTTCACCCCTGAATCCCATGGTTCGGATATCAAACAGATCTTCAGCAGTACGGAGTTTGGAGGTGGCATGGCGCTCCAGGCTCATCCTTGCATCAGTGGGCGACATACCGGATCCATTATCCTGGATTTGAATTAAGGTCTTCCCTGCATCTTTAATGATGATGTTGATTTCAGTGGCCCCTGCATCCACTGCATTGTCAAGCAATTCCTTAATGACAGAAGCGGGCCGCTGGATGACCTCTCCAGCAGCAATCTGATTAGCAATCGATTCAGGAAGCAACCTGATAATATCCGCCATCGGATCTATGGATTTATTGGTGTTTTCAACTTGAAGAATAGCTGTCAGTTATCAGCTATCAGTTCTATGCTCTATGCTCTATGCTCTATGCTCTATGCTCTATTCCCGCTGCCCACTGTTAGTATCCCCGTTCATCCTTTCCTTCCATGTAATTAATGAAGGCCTTGTTGACAACCTTATTTCCTCCAGGGGTAGGATAATCGCCGGTAAAATACCAATCCCCGGTATGATGGGGACAAGCGGCGTGCAATCCTTCAATCGATTGGAAGATAACATCAACTTCAATATCCAGTTCCTTAGGGGTGACAATTTTGGCAATTCGTTTTGAAATACAATCTTCTGTCACCTCATCATAAAGCGCTTTCACCTGATTGGTAATCTCTTCTTTCGGAAGAGACATTTGAGCCTTGCAACGTTCATAGCACTCCTGCATCAGGTGTTCTTTCTTTTGCTCTTTCAGAATTTCCACTAAAGCTTTGAATGCTACAAAGTCGCCCATCTTGGACATATCTATGCCATAACAATCCGGGTATCGGATTTGCGGTGCACTGCTCACGACGATGATCCGCTTGGGCTTCAACCTCATCGTCACCATCCTGATGATGGAATCCCGCAAGGTGGTTCCCCTCACAATAGAATCGTCCAATAATACCAAAGTGTCTTTATTGTTCCGGATGATGCCATAGGTTACATCATACACATAGGACACCATTTCATGGCGTGAATCATTGTTCGCGATAAAAGTTCTCAGCTTATCGTCTTTATTGGCAAGTTTTTCAATTCGGGGTTGCCTGGCTAACAAGGCATACACTTCTTCCTCACTCATCTTTCCTTCAGAAGCAATTAGGATTTCTGCCTTTTGCTTATTGTAAACGTGGTGCAGCTCCTCTGTCAACCCATAAAAAGCTGCTTCTGCAGTATTGGGAACATAGGTAAAGACAGTGTCTTCGAACTTATGGTCTACGGCGGTCAGGACGCGATCCACCAGGTTTTTTCCCAGGCGCTTGCGTTCCATATAAATGTCTTTATCGGACCCCCGGCTGAAATAAATACGTTCAAAAGAGCAGCTCTTCTTTTCCCGTTGTTCGATAAAGGGTACTACACTATGGTGACCATTTTTTTTAATGATCAGGACATGACCGCGTTCGAGTTCGTGAACAAATTTAGCACTGACATTAAGTGAAGTTTGCAGGGCAGGTCTTTCTGAGGCGGCTACCACTTTTTCATCATCTGCATAATAAAAGCAGGGACGAATTCCATTGGGGTCCCGGAATATAAAGGCATCACCGTGTCCAATCATACCGGCCATCACATAACCGCCATCAAATTTGCGGCAGCTGTTTTTCAGGATACGCTGGATGTCCATGTTCTCCATGATCAGGCTGGTGATCTGCTCATTGTCCATGCCATCCTGTTTGTACCACTTAAAAAGGCGCTCCACTTCAGCATCCAGGAAGTGACCGATCTTCTCCAAGACAGTAACCGTATCGGATTTTTCTTTTGGATATTGACCTAATTTGACCAGTTCATCAAAAAGTTCATCAACATTGGTGAGATTGAAATTTCCTGCCAGGACCAGGTTGCGGGTGATCCAGTTGTTGATCCGGACGAAGGGATGACAGGTTTCGATGGAATTGTCACCGTGAGTTCCGTAACGAAGATGGCCCATCAGGACCTCACCTGTATAAGGCTTGTTGGCCTTTAACCATTTTCCGTCATGCAATTGTTCCTCAGTAAGGCCCTCAAAATGTTGAAAAACGCCCTGGAAGACTTCTTTCAGGTATTGCGGGCCATTGCTTCTTTTTCGACTGATATACCGGGTCCCGGGCGTGGGATCGAGTTTGATGGTGGTGACACCGGCGCCATCCTGCCCGCGGTTCCGCATTTTTTGCATTAACAACTGGAGGGTATAGATCCCGTAAAGTGGGGTACCATACTTATCCTGGTAATAATCGAGAGGTTGAAGCAGCCGGATGAGTGCTATGCCACACTCATGTTTGATCTGATCACTCATTGGAGGGTGTAAAAATAAGGTTTTCCGGCCCTAAATTTTGGAAGTTCTTTGTACCCGATCAAAGTCGGACAATCGTCTCTTTTTCCGCGAATTAGCACATCGGACGAATAAAACGTTTAAAAAGTATGGTTGTTTAGGTCACCAGATAATGATTCAAATGGCCTTCCGGAAAAAAATACTTTTCAGCTAGTTCATGCTGTTTCAAACCCCCAATACCGCTTTCATGAGATAAGCGCATAGAATTCCGCCATACGTACCTAATGCATAACCAAGTACGCCAAGGAGAACGCCCACCGGAGCCAAAGAGGGACTGAAAGCACCAGCCACGATAGATGCCGAGGCCGCCCCACCAATGTTAGCCTGAGAGCCCACAGCAAGAAAGAAAAAGGGTGCCCTTATCCATTTGGCGACAAGAATTAATATAATGACATGTACACTGAGCCAGACAATGCCTATCGCAAATAATCCCAGGTGATCGAAAACTTCTTTGAGATTCATCTGCATGCCGATCGTCGCCACCAGGATATAAAGAAAAATACTTCCCCATTTGGAAGCACCTACGCCTTCTAATTTTCTGAAACGGGTGAAAGAAATCAAAACACCATACGTGGTGGCTATAATCACCACCCAGAAAAACAGGCTGATCAGGGAATCAAGACGCCAGGCTTTCAGTTGGGAGGACACGGATTCCAAAGCAGGAACAATCAGGTTGGCACTCCCATGAGCTAGTGCCACGCCGCCGAAAGCAACAGCCATCAGGATAAATAAGTCAACGGTAGTGGGTATTCTTTCGATACTGGTACGGTAAACGGTGATCTCTTGTTGAAGTTTTTCAATCAGGACCGTATCTGCCTTCAGCCAACGGTCTATTTTTGAAGTGACATTAGCGCCATATAATAACAGGGCCATCCATACATAGGCCACTATCACATCGATAACCACCATGGTTCCAAACAACCCCTCAGGCACCTGGAAGATCTCCTTCATGGCCACCTGGTTAGCACTTCCGCCTATCCAGCTTCCTGCAATACAGCTCAGGCCTCTCCATAAGCTATCCGGTGCAGCATCAATAATGCCCGGAAAAACTTTTAAGGTCAGTAATACGGCGATAGGTCCACCCAGTATAATACCAAGTGAACCTGCCAGGAACATAATCAGCGCCTTGGATCCAAGGCGAAGTATCCCTTTCATGTCTATGCTCAGGCAAAGCAGGATCAGGCTGGCGGGCAGAAAGAACTGGGAAGCTATAGGATAAAGATTGCTCTCCTTTCCATTAATCCAGCCTAGCGGCCAGTTGAGCAAAGCCGGAATGAAATAGCACAGTAGCAGGGGAGGAATGAACCGGTAAAATTTTTTCCAAAACGGATGTGCAGATTGTGAAGTGTAAAAAATGCCGGCCAGCACCACCATCAACATTCCAAATGCGACCGCATCATTCATTCCCACAAAGTAATCTAAAAGCACTTTACCCTTGGTAATGCGTTCGATTCCCAACCAGTCCCCATATAAAATGGCCATCCAAACCTTCAGAAACGCTCATCCTCTCATGCCTCTCATACTCTCAAAATAAGAAGGGGCACCAGGCTAGCACCCGGCACCCCAAAAACCCCAAAAAACCAATTGAAAACTATATCGTGGCCCTGTCATGCGGGCGAATGTGTCGATTGTTTATGTTGGATTTCCAGTGATCGTTTCGGTATTGAAACACCTGTTCAAATTTTTATCTCCAGCTGTCAATTATGTTTATGACCATAAAAGATAAACCATTTCAATTATTTGATTATCTTTTTTATTCCGACATGGACAATTATCCCGCTGAAATTGATAGTAAGCTTTCGTGAGTAGGTGTGGGTGTACAGGGACGAAGACATCATCCGTAATCGCAATTGGTTACTCTTCATATTTTGCAATATTGGCAGAGTTTACTTTTAAACCCTCATTAGTTCTAAACAAATCCAGCTATGATTTGTCCATTAAACACCGGAAAATTACTTAGAGTTTTCTGAAATATGCTTATCACCCCGGTATTACGTGTAATAATCTGTTAACCGGCCATAAAACAAAATTTAGTATGTCAAAGGTAAAATCCAGGTATGTCTGCAGCCACTGTGGCGCCACCTGTTCGAAATGGATGGGCCGGTGCCCCCAATGCCAGGAATGGGATACCCTGGTGGAGGAAATCATTTCCTCCTCACCGCCAAAAACAGCCAGGTTATCTAATGGAAAGGAACCCAACAAAGCTATTTTACTCGCCGATATCGATCTCAACCATGAAATCAGGATTATGATCAGGGATCCTGAACTGAACAGGGTTTTAGGAGGTGGGGTAGTGCCGGGCTCGCTCGTCCTGATGGCGGGTGAACCGGGAGCTGGAAAATCTACCTTGTTGTTACAACTTGCTGCAGATCAGGATCTTCGCATTTTATATATCACCGGGGAGGAGAGTACCACCCAAATTAAAATGAGGGCCAGCCGTCTGGGCATTTCAGGTCAGCAGTGCCACATCTTGTCCGAAACGGATCTCAACAGGGTTGTGGAAGCCATAGAGCATATCCGGGCCGGAATAGTGATCATCGATTCGATTCAGACCATTTATACGCCTGAATTGGAATCGGTCCCGGGTTCGTTGAGCCAGATCCGCGAATGCTCTTATCGATTGCAACAATTGGCTAAACAAACGGGGATCACCATTATCCTCGTTGGTCACATCACCAAAGAAGGGGATATAGCAGGCCCGAAATTGATGGAGCATATTGTCGATGTGGTACTCAACCTGGAAGGGGACAGGCAATACAATTTCAGGTTGCTCCGTAGTGTCAAGAACCGGTTTGGTTCCACACGGGAAATCGGTATTTATGAAATGAAGGGCGAAGGCCTGATACCGGTAGAAAATCCATCTGAATGGTTAGTGCCTGCTGATCATGTACAGAAAACCTCCGGGTCCGCCATTGCCCTGGTGGCGGAGGGATTCAGGCCGTTCCTGATCGAGACCCAGGCACTCGCCAGCACCGCCGTTTATGGCACGGCTCAGCGTTCGACCACCGGGTATGATATCCGGCGATTGCATTTGATGTTGGCCGTGCTGGAAAAGCGATGTGGATTTTACTTTGGTCAGCAGGATGTATTTCTCAATATTGCAGGTGGATTAAAAGTAACCGAGCCGGCCATTGATCTTTCCGTGGCGGTAGCCCTGGTTTCATCCCTGCAAAATATTCCCATTCCGAGGGATTTTTGTTTTACGGGGGAGGTGGGTCTTTCGGGAGAAATAAGACCGGTTCAACAACTGGATAAACGTGTCGCAGAAGCGAGCAGGCTGGGCTATAAAAAGATCTTTATTCCGGCAGCTGCAGCTGGAATTGATCTTCCAAAATCCGGCAATATCATTCAGGTGCGATGGCTTAGTGATCTCTTTGAAAATATTTTCGGATGACCCTACAGAATACTATTTCGCTTACACGTTTTCCTGGTCTCACTAGTTTAGCCTACCGCTCATGAAGGTCATTTTCTTCGATGGTTTGTGTCCGATGTGTAATGCCTGGGTCAGGCGTTTTATCAGCTGGGATAAGAAGAAAATATTTCGGTTCTCTCCTTTGGAAGGGGAAATGGCAAAAAAAATGTTGAATGATATTTTTCCTGATTTTATCCGGGAGGATACCATCATTTATTTCGACAATGGAAAAACATATGTGCGCAGCACAGCCGCTTTAAAAATACTGGGTCAGCTGGGGTGGCCTTTTTCGTGGAGTGGAATAGGATTTCTGATCCCGCGGTCGATCCGGGACGAGGTCTATCGCTGGATTGCCAGACGACGTTATAAATATGGAAAGCGATATGACAGTTGTCCTTTGCCTACGATGGAATGGAAAGACCGCTTTTTACCCCATGAATAAATATTCCTGCATGCAGATTGGAATAATCAACAAAAAAGGGTTCTGCTGATTGACCGATGCTGGAACAATCCATACTCCAATTAACTTCCCGGGGATTCCTTATCCCCCGCAATCTTTTATATTTGCAGTCCTTTTTGAAATTATGGCGTGGTAGCTCAGATGGTTAGAGCGTGTGATTCATAATCACAAGGTCGGCGGTTCAATCCCGCCCCACGCTACTTTAATAGTTGAAGACTCTAGTATAGAGGTCAGGTCAGACATATTGGTTCTGTGTATTATATAGTTTAAAAGATTATAAGCTTTACAAAGGAACTTGCTCCGATATTAGAGAACGCTCCATAAAACATGCCGCGGGAGCCACCACATCCCCACTTCTGCCTTTTCCTTCCTTCCTTATTCCTTATTCTTCCTTCCCTATTCGCCTATTCTATTCAGCCCCATCCTCGCTTTCTGATGTAAACTCGAAGCATAAGTTGCCGGTGTCATGTCCAGGCACAGATAATAGAACTTTGCCGCCGCTACAGGGCTGCCCAGGCCTTCGTGGATGATACCACTTTGTAAAGCGGCACTGCACGCATAGTAATACGTTTCGAATTGTCCCGTGGTAATGGTGAGACTATAATAATGCAGAGCCTCAGCAAAATCCTTTTTGGCCTGGAGAATGCGTCCTTTCCGATATAAAAATTCCAGCCGGTGGCCGTGCTGGGACAGATCTTTGTATAGATCATCGGTGAGTAAGTCTAATGCCTGATCATAATACCCGCCATCATCATACAACCTGGCCCGAAGTAATACCGGATGAGGAGTATCATGCGACTCGGCTTCCAGGAGGGCCTGCTGGTCTTCATCTGTAGTGCTTGCCCCTTTGATCAGGATCTGTTGCATGTGATAGAAATACCCTTCACGGTCTCCTTTTAGCAGGCAAAACCAGGCCAGCTTCTGATGAGCCTCCTTGATGTAATGTTTCCCTTTGTGCAGGTCAAGAAAATTATTAAAATACATATCGGCATCCGCATCCCCGCGAAACAATTTGCATTCCCCTAACATAAATTCCATGAAAGGAATCCGGAGCGCGCTCGGAACAACAGGAGGTTGTTCCATAATTCTAATAGCTTCATCATTGTCTCCGCTTTCCACCAGGAGATTCGAGGTGACATATTGGACAGCTCCGGATAAGGCGCTCGTACCAAAATAGGTTTTCAGCAAATCGAGCCCGACATCAGGTTTGTTGTTTAAGCGCCCTTCGGCAATGGCTGTATATAAGATAGTTTCATCATAATAAATATTGGATTGTCGGTTGCTGGTGTTCAAAATGTGATGCAGCTCTTTAAGGCCTTCTTCGATGCTGCCACTCAGACTGGTGACCATGGACACCAGCCATCGATATTGATCAGGGATCGCACCAAACACCACCTTTAGTGAGGCGTATAAGCGCAAGTTGGCAAGATCGTCCGGAAATAGTTTTTGATTTTTTTTCAACAGCTTAAATGCTTTGTTGATATCAGCGGCGGCGCTGAGAAACT
The DNA here is from genome assembly GCA_963837505.1 of uncultured Saprospiraceae bacterium. GTDB lineage: Bacteria > Bacteroidota > Bacteroidia > Chitinophagales > Saprospiraceae > Opimibacter. The sequence continues at coordinate 18,345 of CAWINN010000005.1, forward strand.
GTCCCTGCTGGAGATGTAGCGCACAATGGTGTAAATTGAGCTGTGCCTGAACCATTAATGACAAGGGGTTGGTTTCAGGGATGAGATAAAGCTTATCCATTCTGGTGGAAGAAGTTTCCATGTATGCGGAAACATTTCTCAAATCTTCCTGTAAGAAAATTTGCAGGAAATCGGCATAGTCCTCCAGGTAGGTCCAAATATAGTTGTCGGGATTGGTGATGGCCTGCAGCCTGATAATGCTCAGACCTTCATCGATCCGAAGGGAAGAAACAAGACTGTAAGCTCCCTTGGCTTCCTCGGTCCAGTATAAATCCTGTCCCAGGCAAACCTTCATGAATAAAATCCACAATCCGGTACAAAGCAGAATCTTATGCGTCGTCCGGATCGTTGAAATCACGTAGCGATAAAGTGGAATTATGCTTCGATGGTCACCCCGGCTATCTCATTGTCAATGAGGATGCGCCCGCAATGTTCGCAAGCGAGGATCTTCTTGCGTTGGGAAACTTCCAATTGAATTTGTGGCGGAATCTGATTGAAACAACCGCCGCAGGAATCCCGCTCGATGGTCACCAGGGCTAAACCGTTGCGATAATTTTTGCGAATACGGTGATAGGCCTTCAGTAATCGCTCATCAATCACTTCTTCTGCTGCCGCGGCACTTTTCCTCAGGGCTTTCTCTTCTTTTTCGGTTTTGGCGATGATAGATTTTAATTCATCTTTCTTGAGGTCCAGGTTGGCTTTTTTGGATTTCAGCTTTTCCTTGACTTCTTTTACCACCGCATTTTTGACAGCGACTTTCTCGGCGTTTTCCTTGGCTTTCTTCTCGCCCAACTGGATTTCCAGTTTTTGCATTTCCAGTTCCTTATTCAGGGCATCAAACTCACGGTTGTTTTTGACATCATCGAGTTGCTTGGTGTACTTTTTTATCAACCCCTCACCTTCGGTGATCCTGGTCGTGTACTTCTGTCCCTCCTTCTCGATATCCTTAACCGTTTCGTTCAGGTTTTTGAGCCGTGTTTCCAGGCCGGTGATTTCATCCTCCAGGTCACTGACCTCCATCGGAAGTTCGCCTTTCAGGACTTCAATTTCATCAATTTTGGAATCAATCTTTTGTAGCGTATAAAGCTGTCTCAGTTTTTCTTCAATACTGATTTCAGTTGTCTTTGCCATATGTTAAACTATAGAAGAATCAGGTGAAATAGTGTACCGGATTCGTATTGGTTCCCGTACAATGGGCGGCAAATGTAGGGAAATTCCGGGAAATAAGCGATTGAATCAGCTCAATCGTGAATTGTTCGCTTTCATAATGCCCAATGTCACAGACCAATAGCTCACCATCGGCCTCAAAGAATTGGTGATACTTGAGGTCGGCAGTGACAAGAACCTGTGCACCGGCTTTTTTAGCATCCTCCATCAGGAAACTGCCGGAACCTCCACAAACAGCCACTTTTTGTATGGGCTTGTTAATCAAAGCAGTATGCCGGATGACCCGGGTTTTCATCCGTTCTTTCAGGAGGTGAAGAAACTCGACTTCAGCCATGGGGTCCGCGAAAATAGCCTATCAGGCCTGCCCCGAGCATGGGATTCGGGATCCCCGCTCATGGCCCTTAGCGTCCCGTCAATCTCCAACCCGATTTTGCGGGCGATTTGTTCGTTCACCCCATTCGTCAGCGTATTGTCCAGATTAGTGTGCATGGCATACAGGAGAAGATCATTCTTGATTGCTTTTTCAATGATCCGTTCCGTCATATTGTTGCCAGTAATCTTTTTAACTCCATAAAAAATGGCCGGATGATGGGATACTATCATATTGCATCCAAGCCTGATGGCTTCTTCCATCACCTGCTCAGTACAATCGAGGCAAACCAGGATACCTTTTACCGCCTGGTCACGGATGACCAATCAACAAGCCTGAATTATCATAAGACTCCTGACGCTCGAGCGGAGCAATACTTTCCAGAAATTCGATGACTTCCCCGGACAATGTTTTCATCATTCGTTATCCTTTAACCGATGCAGCGTGAGGATTTTATTCTCGAGTTTGGTTGTGCTGAATCCTTCGATAAATGGAATCACTTTCACTTCTCCGCCCCAGGACATCACTTCTTCCGCCCCGACAATTTGTTCAGGTTTATAATCTCCTCCTTTCACGAGGATATCAGGTCTTATCAGGTTGATCAATGCCAGGGGAGTGTCTTCGGAAAAAGGGACTACAGCATCGACACTGCTCAGGGAGGCCAATAAATACAGGCGGCTGGAGAGCACATTGATGGGCCGGGTTTCCCCTTTTAGCCTTTTTACGGAATCATCATCATTGACCCCTATGATCAGACGGTCACCCAGGTGCGCCGCAGCCTCGAGGTAAGCTATATGTCCTGCATGCAGGATATCAAAGCAGCCATTGGTGAAAACAATTTCTTCTCCAGCGTCATGCCAACGCCGAAGCTGAACCATCAATGATTGGTGATCAAAAATTTTATGCTGGGCCGGAACCCGCAGTCGGGACATGTTTTTTATTTTTCTTATTGATGATAGGCAATACAATCAGGCCGATAATACCGGTCAGCATACAGCCAAAAAGTTGAACCGAAAAGAACTGGATATTGGCAAAGGAAAAGGCATCATCCCCCGAAATGCCATACATGGCCAGGGCCATGATCACCATGGCATGAAAAGTGCCCATCCCTCCCGGGGACGGAAATACGACACCTAATCCACCAAACACAAAGGTCATCAGGCCAGCCATGGCCCCCAGGTGCGCGGTAGGCGGAAAAGAATAGAAACACAAAAACATCATCAGGTAATACATCAGCCAGATCAACACCGTATCCAGGAAAAGGGTCCATGGTTTTTCCACGCGGCGCAGACTGCGTAGCCCGTCTCTGAATCCCTCCACGAGATGATGGATTTTTTTATACAGGCTCCAGCGTTTGATGATGCGCCTGAATTTGTAAGCCAGGTAGAGGAAAAGGAAAACGCCGCCCAGGGCAATGTAAATCCAGGTGCGGGCGAAGATGGTATCGGAAAGTTTGCCTCTGAAAAATTCAAACAATACATTTCCCTGCAATACCAGCGCCAGGATGATGGCAAAAAGTAAACTCAATAAATCGAGAATGCGATCGACTACAATGGTGCCCATTACTTTTTCTGGACCAATCGATTCATATTTGGCAAATAACCCCGCGCGGACCACCTCTCCGATACGCGGCAAACCCATATTGGCAAAATAACCTACCATGATCGTGAAAAAGGCGTTGGTCATTCTTCCCTTCGTGCCCAGCGTTTGTATGAGGAGTAACCATCGATGAGCGCGAAGTATATTGCTCAGAATAAAGGCAATCACGACAGTGGAGACCCACCAGTAATTGACCATGGAAAAATCGGACTTGAGTTTGTTCAGCAAACTGCAATGATCAGCAGGGATGCCTTTGAGGGCACAATCCGCCATATAAGCTGCATTCTGACTTCGGTAGACCAGGAAGAGGATCAGTACGCCTACTCCTGTAAAAAGGAAGAACTGGAGGATTTCGCGTACGATCTTGGGTAGTCTCACTGTTTAGAACTTAACCTTATTGGATTCATCCGGAAAAATACTGGTTGGCTTAAAGGTCCTGGCCTCTTCAGGTGTCATAAAAGCGTAGGCCATAATGATCAGGACATCGCCTACCTGCACGTGTCGCGCGGCGGCTCCATTGAGCCCGATCACACCCGTATTTCGTTCCGCCCTGATCACATACGTTTCAAATCTCGCGCCATTATTATTATTGACAATCTGTACACGCTCCCCTTCCAGGATATCAGCAGCTTCCATGATAGCCTCATCAATGGTGATACTGCCGACATAGTTGAGATTGGCCTCGGTGACCACAGCCCGGTGAATCTTTGATTTGAGCATTTGTAAAAACATGGGCGACAAAAGTAGGATTTATTACCTTTTCCGGATAATCACACAGGGTTAACATTTCCAGCAACATAACGAAGCCGCTAATGTTCATTTTCAAAAGAGTACCTCACCTGCGGGAGTGGATCGCGAAACATAAAAGTGCAAATTCCTCCCTGGGCTTCGTCCCCACCATGGGTGCTTTACATGAAGGTCATATTTCACTCGTTCAGCAAAGCAGGGCAAAGTGTGATCTTACCGTAGTCTCCGTTTTTGTCAATCCACTACAATTTAATGATCCGGAGGATTTACAAAAATACCCGCGCCCGATTGAAGCGGATATTGAAAAAATATACCATACTGACGCGGAGGTCCTTTTTCTTCCTGAAGTGCAGGACATCTATCCTGATAATGATGTTTTTGATTTAAACTTTGATCCTGGCATGTTGGGGGAAGTGATGGAGGGAAAATACAGACCAGGTCACTTTAAAGGGGTGGCTGAAGTGGTGTATCGGCTTTTGAAAATCATCAGCCCCGATCGGTTATACCTGGGACAAAAAGATTTTCAACAGGTAGCAGTCATCCGAAAATTGATTGCAGATCTTAATCTGCCGGTTGAAGTGGTCGTGTGTCCCACTTTACGGGAACCGAATGGATTGGCTATGAGCTCACGCAACCTGCGACTAAGTGATCAGGGGAAAACAACAGCAAGTCTCATTCATAAAATGCTGATGGAAGGAAAACAATGGTTTGAGAACGGGGAAGTACCGTCACAAATCTGTATTCGTGTCATGAATACGTTTTTGGAACATCATAATATGGAACCCGAATATTTTGATATCGTGGATGGATTTACCCTCCAGCCGATTGCTACAGCCAGCGAATCTGAATATGTGGTAGCTTGCTGTGCCGTAAAAGTGGAAGGCATCCGGTTGATTGATAATATGATTTATACGCAGGCATGATGCATAACATTTATATGGCGGCCTCCAGCCAGCATGTGGGGAAGACCACTTGCACACTTGGATTGGTATCCGCTTTTCAACATGATGGGTATAATGTAGGCTATTCCAAACCCGTTGGACAAAAATCCCTTGAGGTAGATAATCTGCGCGTTGATAAAGACACGGTGTTGTTTGCAGACCTCCTGGGATTTGAAATGATCCCTAAATTGCACAGCCCGGTCATTTTAGGGACAGGGGCGACTACCCGGTATCTCGATCATCCGGAGGAATTCAACATGCAGCAGGATATTCAGACCGCAGCGATCGAGCTGGACCGTATGCATGACATTGTCATTTTTGAAGGAACCGGACATCCCGGCGTAGGCAGTGTTGCGGGTATCTCCAATGCCCATGTAGCCAAGCTGGTGAAAGCTCCTGTGATCATGGTCGTTGAAGGTGGCATTGGAAGTACCATTGATATGCTCAATATGAACCTGGCTTTGTTTCGTGAAGAAGGCGTTCACATTTTGGGTGTGATCATCAATAAAGTCATTCCGGATAAGATTGACCGGGTTCGTCACTATCTCAACAAATGGCTGGAGCCGAGGGGCATTCCGGTTCTCGGATTGATACCGTATGAAAAGAGCCTCGCTTATCCCGTCATGCGGACAGTTGCCGATTCTGTGGCGGGTCTCACTACGCACAATCAGGAAAAAATGGATAATAAAGTGGAAGACATCATGGCCGGCTCGCTGATTGATACACCTGAATTGAAATCGTTTGAAAATATATTGCTGGTCGCTGCTGTCCGGCAATTAGAACCCGCTCTTGATAAGATCAATTCCATTATGAAAGTGATGCGTAAAACCAAATCTCCTTTATCCGGAATTGTGTTGACCGGACAGGGCATGCCGGAAAGCAGGTCAATCGATTATATCATCAAGCACAAGATCCCGATGATCCGCACCGAACTGGATACCTACAGCTCCGTGCTTCAGATCAGTAAAATTGAAGTGAAGATCAATCGCAATACACCTTGGAAAGTCAGGCGGGCAGTGGAACTTATCAGGGAACACGTCGATTTAAAATTGATCAGAGAGAGGCTGGGGATGGATTAGATAATAACCCTTAAGATTATTTCAATTGTTTTCCTCCCCATTTACCCTTAATACATGTGGTGGTACCAGTCGCAGTTTCCAAAATTTCAGTTTCAAGGTTTCCAATACGATTTTCATAAAAAGGAATTCCCTGAGATGTCATTTGTTAAAGTTTGAAAATTTAACTTAAAATATTTGCTTTCTAACTTGTGAAGGATTAAGTTTGAAATCTCCACTCAAGTTAATTGCGTTTGATTTTTAAACTCTGACATTGGTTTGTCAGAGATGGTCGCCTCTATTATTATTTACTCCATTGTTGCTCTTTGACATTTTTTCATTTCTAAATTTAATTATCATGAAACACCATTCAACAAACTCATTTCTCTCCCCCAATCAAGGAAGTATTTTGATTAAACTCTTTGCAATGATTTTATGTCTTGGAATATTCCATTTTGAGATAAAGTCACAAGAAGTAATTACTGCCGAATGCGGTTACATAGATGGTGTAACAGGAGAGCCTGACCCAATTAGTCAATTGCTTCCTGGTTGCAGTAATACAATGGGTACCGACGTGGATTTTGTGCCGACTACGGAGGATGCAATCAAAGTTATTGATGTCGTGATCAATGTGATGCAAAAAGAGTACCCTGGTGATCCAGAAAATTTTATTAATATACAATCACATAGGGACTTCATATTGGACATTGTTAACAATGCATGCAATTTGAACGTTTTCCAAACAAATGATTATCCTAGGTATAATGGTTCAAATCATCCAGAGCTAAAACATGTTCCCGACATGAAAATTAGACTGAATGTTGTGCAAATCAACTTCATTCAAGATAATGATGGATGGGATAATGTGAATAGCGTCACTGGGGATTATAACTATGTTCATAATCCTCGGCACAGTGATGTGGCACTAAACATTTTTCTATGTGAAGGAATAACGGTTGAAAATCCTGACCATACTATTAGGTTATGGGGTTTAGGGGGCTGTTACAGTTATATCGAATGAAGTTAAACAACTTGATGTCATCGGAATGGAAGGTAAAATCGTAGTACATAAAGAATTCATCTCATACCCTGTTGATCTTGATTTATCTAATTTCCCAATTGGGATTTATGTGGTCAGAGTTTTTGATCGTGAAACTGGGACATTCAAAACCTCTAAGCTACTTTTAACTAAATAATGATTCATAAATGCTGCTTTCTTTAAACAGGCGCATAAGAATAAAGCATAGAAGACTAACTATTATTTTGGTTAGTCTTCTAGCTTTTCATTGCTATTTAACAGGTCAATTAACTTGGAATAAGTCAATTGACTTTCACAATGAACTTAATCATAGTGAATCAGCTTTTGAGCAGAATAATGGGAAAATCGTAATAAGTGTTTTGACATACCCTGATTCAATTTCTTACCAAGGAGCGCTCTTAGGTGTAAGTTCAAATGGCAATGTTGATTGGAGTACAGGAATCGAAGAAGGCAGTCATGGTTTTTTTATGAGAGGTGCTTATCAATCTTTGCAAAATCAAATTTGGGTATTTGGAGTTGTAAATCAAGATTCTGGAGTTACCTATTCTCCTATCATTGTTTCATGTGATTCTGTTGGTAAAGAATTATGGCGCAAGGTTTATGACTTTAGTCCATACGATGTAGTTTTTATGGATGATTTAATCAGTCTTGACGATTCCACAATGATTATTTTTTTTAAAGGAGAAAGGATTAAAAACTCCATTTATAATAGCCAATATGGTTACTCATTATTTGATATTAATGGCAATGAAAAAATCAGAAAATGGTGGCCATCAAATTATAGAATTGCATGGTTACATGATGCAGAGCCTTTTCCAGAAGGGGGATATATGCTTTCCATATTTGAAACAAATCAGGGGAATGGTATACCTTTTGAATATCCATTGACGATTAAAAGACTGGACGATACATTCGGCGTAATGTGGCAAAAAACACTCCCTTTTGAAGAAGCCCCTGGAGGACGATTTAGTTTTGATGAAAATAATAATATTTATATGACCTGGGATGAAGACCCTTCAAGCCCTGATACTGGATCGCCCTGGGGAAGTCCGTCAATAATTTCATTTAAAAAGAATGGCGAGTTCCGATGGAAACATACATTCGATGATAATCCACGTAATAGGGGCTTGGGAAATATTATTACTACAAAGAATGGGCAAATTGTTTCCACAGGATTAGATGAACCAGGCTTTCCTCCTCTTATGTGGGGGTGGGTTGTAAGTCTTGATACTAGTGGCACTTTGCTTTGGGATAGAAAATTTACAATTGATGGGATCTCACCTAATTTTGGAAGTTTTTTTGGAGGTGTCTTAGAATCAAAAGACAATTATATTGTCGTCAATGGATATATCCATGACAAATATCCATTAGATAATTTTGCTGCTCAGGACAATGTGTGGATAGTAAAAATGGATTTGAATGGTTGTATCGAAAATGAAAGTTGTGATAATTATAACACACTTACAAAGATTAACGAAGTTGAAGAATCTGAGTTCAAGTTTAAAATAAATCCTAATCCAGTAACAGATAATCTTTTGATTGAGTCAATTGACAATAGCGGATCGGGAATCGACATTTATACCCTTGATGGATTGTTAATTTATAGTGCTCAAATAAATACTAGTAGTCAATCAATTGATGTCAGTAAATTCGCACCTGGAATTTATTTTATTAAATTATTTAACCGCAAGAATAGTAATATTTTCACAAAGAAATTTGTAAAGATTTAATTTGGTGGTGCTTAAAAATTGAGTATACTGATAGAAAGAACGGGAACTAATCCACAATCACCACCCCCGATGCCATAAATTTCTTTTCCACTACAGGCTCAGTGATCTTTGCAATCTCTTCTTCACTCTTGTTGTCATCCTCCGCATAATGTTTTAAATCTTTCACTGAAGTCATTGCCTTGTAGGCTATTCCCTCTACGACCACAGTATGACCTGCCAGATCTTTAGGCATAAAAAAGCCATAATCTTTAAATTGAACAAACAATTCTTCCTGCGATACATTGGCGGGATCCGTGATTTTCATCCAGCAACCTTTGGCCTGGCAGACCCCGGTCACTTTTCCTTTCATGGTGACCTTGACGGAATCGTTGAGACTGAGTTTTTCCATCACGGCAGCGAATTCTTCAGCTGAAGCCTGATTAGTTACACCGGCACCAAAAGTTTTGCCATCCCCTTTAGGCGTGGACTGACAAGCGATAAAGCCGAGTCCGGCCATCAATAAAAAGTAAAAAAGAGTTTTTTTCATAGTGTTTATATACTAACGAGTTGCAAAAATATGTTTTATTCCGGTATCCTTTTCCCCATAACACCCTCCACATACAGGATCGTTACCACTTTTTCTTTTTTTCATTCAACCACCATGCATTATGATGTACAAAACTGGTTTTGTATTGATCCTCTCCTGCTTCTCCTTTACCATGCTCAATTCCCAATGCCTGTCCGGCGATTGCCATAATGGATTAGGGAAATTCCGTTTTCAAAACGGCGCGGTGTATGAAGGGGAGACGGCCTATGGCAAACTCCATGGCATCGGAAAACTACACTACGCCAATGGCGATCTCTATGATGGCCATTGGGTCATGAATCAACGCGAGGGAAAAGGGATGATCAAAACACATGATGGCTTTACATATGAAGGGACCTTCGTCAATAATCAGTTGCAGGGTTCCATAAGCGTGCAAGACCCGGAAGGAGGTACGTTTGTTGGTCAATGGGAAGCCGGAAAAGCGATCGGTACCGGCCTTTACACTACTTCCGATGGCCAGCAGGAAGAGGGCAGATGGGTCGGGAAAAATTTTCAGCCTTCCGATCAAATGGCCAGGCCCGCTCTTAAAGACTATATCGCTGATTGCAATCTTGTTCCCTGCAGTTCCGGGAATGGGAAAATGATTTTCCAGGATGGTTCTGAATATATCGGTTCCTTTTTAAACGCTTTACCGGATGGGGAAGGTGAATGTAAATATGCCAATGGTGATCAGTATACCGGGGCATGGGTACAGGGTATGCCGGAAGGGAAAGGCATTTACACGTATGCGAATGGAGTAGCCCTCAATGGAGAATGGAAGGCCGGAAAATTTATGGACAAGAAGCCCCTTGTTAAGTCTTCGTATGCGGAGGGCGTGAACATTTATGCATTGATCGTGGGCGCATCGCGTTACGATCACTTTGAATCCCTGAAATATACGGATGATGATGCTTACCGGATATTTGCTTTCCTGCGTAGTCCCGAAGGTGGTGCAGTTCCTGAGGATCATATTCGTTTGCTCATTGACGAAAGTGCTATCGCAGACAACATTTATAAAGGCCTTGATGAGATCATCGCTATGGCCGGGCCGGATGATGTGGTACTGGTGTATCTCGCCGGCCATGGATTGCAGGGCTTTTTTCTTCCGACGGATAGTGACGGGTATCACAACCGGCTGGAATATGAAGATATCAAGTCGAGGTTGGCCAATTGTGAAGCCCATCAGAAACTGGTCATTGCTGACGCCTGTTACTCCGGCTCCCTCCTGGCGGCCAAAACGCCCATGTTTGAGTCAGTTGATCTCTTTTATAAGAAACTGGCAGCTAGTGGGGGCGGGACGGCTTTCCTGCTTTCCAGCAAGAGCGAGGAGTATTCTCTGGAATCCCAGGGCCTTCGACAAGGCATTTTCAGTCATTTCCTGATCAAGGGGCTGGAAGGTGATGCGGACCGGAATGCGGACAAAATGGTGACCCTGGATGAGTTATATACCTTTGTTTATGAGAAGGTTAGAGCATATACACAGAATATGCAGACCCCGGTTTTAGCAGGAGACGCCGACAGGGAAATGCCCCTGGCCAGTATACGTTAGGAGGTACTTGGTTATTCCGGGTCGAATTTCTATCTTTGCCGCCCGTTTTTGACATTATTGTAAAATAGCGCTTGCAGCCCTCGGGAGTGTGCAGGCTACAAACCCAAGCTAACGCCATGCGGCATTATGAATTGACTTTCATAGTCGATCCTGTGTTATCTAATGAAGAAACCCAGGCCATCCGACAGACCTACGAAGAACAGGTCAAAAAACAAGGTTGCCAAATCGTCCATTTGGATGAAATGGGCCTTCGCCAACTTGCCTACCCGCTTAACAAACGCAACTCCGGCATTTACTTCAGCATCGAGTTCACGTCTGAAAATGGTGAAGCCATTGCCCCGATTGAACTTGCCCTTCGCCGGGATGAACGTATCATGCGTTATCTCACGATCGCGTTGGATAAATTCGGTGCTAAATACAATGAAGACAAGCGTAATGGTTTGATCAAAAAGACACAACGCATGAAACGTAAAGCATCAAAGGATGCCGTGCCCATGCCCACACCTGTCGCAGCTCCAATTGCTGTTCCAATCAAGGTGGTAGAGGTCATCCCGGAGATCGTTGACATTGCTGAAGAAGAATAATGTTTCGCCTTCGCCTGTTCCATTACATTGCGATTTCGCAATCGAAAATCTAAATTCTAAAATCTAATGCTTCGACCTGCTTGCGCTCAACTTTGTGCTACAGCTCAGCAACCATCCAAAATCTAAATAAAAAATGGCTAGTCAAGAAGATATTAAGTTTCTCAGTAACCCCAACATCGGGAAACTGCGTAAAAAATACTGCCGCTTTAAAAAATTCGGCATCCGTCATATCGATTACAAGGACCCTGATTTTCTGGCGCAGTTCCTGAACGAACAGGGTAAAATTCTGCCCCGCAGAATCACGGGAAATTCATTGAAATATCAGCGCAAAGTTTCAGAAGCCATCAAACGTGCCCGTCATCTTGCGTTGCTGCCTTATGTAACCGATTTGCTGAAATAATCATTCACTATCTGACACGCACATCATGGAAATTATATTGTTAAAAGATATTGACTCATTGGGCGAACGCCACGAAGTGGTAAAGGTAAAGCCGGGATACGCGCGCAATTATCTCATTCCTACCAAAATGGCCCTGGTCGCCAACGCCACCAACAGGGCTAAGCTGGACAAACTCCGTGCTGACGAAGCTGCGCATGAAGCCGACCGCATCGCTGATTTCAAAGCCCTGGCAGCCAAACTGGAAGGTCAGGTATTACACATAGGAGCGAAAGCCGGTACCACTGGTAAAATCTTCGGAAGTGTAACCAGTGTTCAGATTGTCAAAGCCCTGAAGGATCAGATGGGCATCGAGGTGATCCGCAAGAAAATCGAATTACCCGAAGAAGTGAAAGTCCTTGGCGAATACACCGCTACCATCAATTTTCACCCGGAAGTACAGTCTACGGTGAAATTTGAAGTAGTGCAAGAATAGAAACCAACCTTGATTTCCCGGTATAGAACCTGGAAATAACCTATGGAGGCCTGCAGCCATGCGGGCCTCTTTTATTAAGGGTTTTACCTGAAACCTTTAAAAAAGTTACTTTCTATATTGACTTTCAAAAGGAAAGGATTAATTTTATCGGGTTCTCCCCTTACGTGTTGCAAATACCCATCTTTTATTCTTTGCCCGCCGGTGCAAAGGATGATTCGGTCTTGCCCATCCGAATATCAAGTTTGTAACCAATTAATATTCTACATATGAGACTCAAGATTAATTTGTTTCGCACCAGCGTGGTGGTATTGACCTTAACACTATTTTCTATGTGTTCCACGGATGAGGGATTAAAACCTGTTGGTGATACTGCGATTTCGGGACGTGGACTTATTAACGGTGGCTATGCCACTTCAATCAATTTGATCGGACTTTCCACTCAAAATGAGTTGGTTTTCCTAACCGTTGCTCATTCGGCAACCGAGACAGGGCTGGTGACCATTAAAGGATTGCGCAATGGAGAAACGATTGTGGCCATAGATAAGACCAAAGATCTTTTCGGGCTATCCAACCAAAGCACTATCTACAAAATCGATCCGATCACAGGGAATGCACGACCGCTGGGTGGTAATTTTTCACCAGCTTTAAGCGGAGATCTTTTTGGCTTTGATGTGAGCCCAAGTGATAATGTCATTCGGGTGATGACTACCGATCAGAATTTACGCATCAGCTCTACCACGGGACAAGTCATCGGACAGGATCCCGTGTTCCACATTTCGCCTCAGGCCATCAACAGCATAGCTTATGTGCCAACCTCTGCAGGGAGCAAGACAACTCTTTACGCCATTGATATCGCAGCCCAGAAAGTTTACAAACAGGCACCTGCCGGAACAGGTGCGGTGGTACTGGTAGGAAGCACGGGTTTTGACTGGCGCATGGAAGGTGGATTCGACATTGCCAGCAATGGTGTCGGGTATACTGTTCAATATGGCCATGGCCTCGGTGCAGGAAATGGAGGCGCGGGAGCAGGAGGAGGATTTGATGACGTGACCCAGGATAATTACCGGTTGCATTCCATTAATCTGAAATCCGGAGCAGCCACCAGCCTGGGAATAGTAAGGCCTATGCTTGGCCTTACAGTGAAATAAATACGACGCCATTACGCCAGGCCTCAACGGCATAAAGCTGCCGGATTCCATTTCCGGCAGCTTTTTTTATTATGACTACTTTTGATCATGACTACCTTCGTACCCATGAGTCAATCACAGTCATTCGAAGTCATTGGTGGAAACAAATTGTCGGGTACATTAACCCCGCAGGGAGCAAAAAACGAAGCGCTGCAGATCATCAGCGCCGTTTTGCTGACCTCTTCTCCCGTTGAGGTTTCCAATGTCCCGGACATTTCGGATATACGGTCCCTGATTGAATTGCTGAAAGGGCTTGGTGTCAAGGTCGATCGACCGGGCAAAGGCCATTATCGGTTGCAGGCTGATGAAATTGATCTCGACCATTTTGCATCTAAAGAATTTCAAAACCACAGCCGCAAGATCCGGGGAAGCGTAATGTTGATCGGTCCGCTTTTGGCACGGTTTGGAAAAGCCTTTCTCCCGAAACCCGGAGGAGATAAAATCGGTAGACGGCGGCTGGACACGCATTTCCATGGATTTGAAAACCTCGGGGCGCAATTTGTTTATGATGATAAGGAGGACCAGTTTTATGTGGAGTCCAGGAATGGGCTCACGGGTGGTTATATCCTTATGGATGAAATTTCTGTCACCGGAACAGCGAATATTTTAATGGCAGCGGTGTTGGCTAAGGGAAAAACCACCATCTATAATGCCGCCTGCGAACCTTACTTGCAGCAATTGTGCTTACTCCTTTCTTCCATGGGGGCAAAGATCTCCGGCGTTGGCTCTAATAAACTGGAAATCGAAGGCGTACAACAGCTTGGTGGAGCTAAGCATACTGTGCTCCCGGATATGATTGAGATAGGATCCTTTATCGGGTTGGCTGCTATGACACAATCCAGCCTGAGGATAAAAAATTGCGGTATTCCCCATCTCGGTATCATTCCAAGAATTTTTGAACGCTTAGGTATCCAGCTTGAAATTAATGGAGATGACATTGATGTCAAAGGACAGGAAGTGTATGAGATACAAAGCTTTATAGATGGTTCAATCATGACGATTTATGATTCGCCATGGCCTGGATTTACGCCTGACCTGATGAGCATTGTTCTCGTTGTGGCCACACAGGCCAGGGGGAGTGTACTCATTCATCAAAAAATGTTTGAAAGCCGGTTATTTTTTGTGGACAAACTGATTGACATGGGAGCACAAATTATTTTATGCGATCCGCACCGGGCAACCGTGATCGGATTGGAACGGAAGTATCCTTTGCGTGGCATTGAGATGAGTTCACCGGATATTCGTGCCGGCGTGGCTTTACTTATTGCGGCCATGTCAGCACAGGGAAAATCCATCATTCATAATATCCATCAGATTGACCGGGGATACGAAGATATAGACACGCGCCTCAACGCCATCGGGGCGCAGATCCGGCGGGTTGACATTGGCTGATAACATCAGCTCTCCCTTTCTATCACGTAGCCGATCAGGTCACGCATCGATTCAGCAGCTTCAGATGCCGGCAGGTGTTGCAATTGTTGACGAGCTTCTTCCAGCATAGCCTCCATAGTCTTTTGAGCATATTCAATACCGCCGGTGTCATACACGGTGCGGATTAATTCCCCGACCCGTTTTTTGTCTGTATTGAATTTTTCAACCGTCCTGATAAGGTGTTTCTTCTGTTGCGCATCCACATTTTGCAGGGTATAGATCAGTGGAAGGGTCAGTTTTTTCTCCTGGATGTCAATAGCCCGTGGTTTTCCAATATTGATTTCGCCATAATCAAAAAGATCGTCTTTAATCTGGAAGGCCATGCCGATTTTTTCACCCAGTTGATAAAACTGATCGATGACGGTTTGATCCCGGATCACCGAAGCCGCTCCGCTTGCGCATGCAGCAGCAATCAGCGAGGCTGTTTTCTTTCGAATGATATCAAAATAAATTTCTTCCGTAATGTCCAGACGACGGGCTTTTTCAATCTGTAATAATTCTCCTTCACTCATGTCCCGCACAGCTTTTGACATGATTTGTAAAATATCATAGGCGCCATTATCCAGCGCCACTAACAATCCCCTGGATAGCAGGTAGTCCCCGACCAGGACAGCAATTTTGTTTTTCCAAAGTGCATTGATCGAAAAGAATCCCCTTCGCTGATAAGCATCATCCACGACATCGTCATGGACCAGCGTTGCCGTATGCAACAATTCTACCAGTGACGCTGCAGTATACGTCTTGGCTGTAATGTCTCCGCACATTTTCGCGGATAAAAGCACAAAAATCGGCCGCATCTGTTTCCCTTTGCGATGCACGATATAATGCATGATTTTATCCAGTAGCGCCACACGACTTCGCACCGCATCCCTGAAATGTTTTTCAAAGGCTTCGAGCTCCGGCGCTATCGGTGCTTTTATGTCCCGTAATTCTTTGTTAGCCACTAATTACACGAATTAACACGAATTCAAATTTATAAATCTCCATCCTCTCGTCTTCTCATACTCTCATTCTCTCACTCTCTCATTCTCTCATTCTCTCATTCTCTCATTCTCTCCCGCAGCTGCATTTGCATTACGATGGCAATGCACAAAAAGAAAAAAGTCCCCAGTTTATCGGTTTCCACAGTGTCATTGAGGGAAAGAATAAACAAATTGCAGGCAAAGGAGATCAGGGCAGCCGCAAGAAGGTCCTGATAGGGTCCCTTTTCCATCCGATGATATAAGCTTTCTCCTGCCAACAGCACAGTAATCATGAGTATAAGCAAAATGACAAGCCCCGGTAATCCCTGTTCAACTGCCGTCATCAAATAATAATTATGTATGCCGGAATGTTCAGGATTGTTGCTGACATAGGTGGTAAAATGTCGATCAACATAACTTTGGTACACACTGTAAAAACTGGATGGCCCAAAACCCACCATGGGCTTTTCCTTGACCATATAATAACCGGCTACCCAACGATAAAACCTTTCTACAGTGGAAATATCTTCCAGCTTGTAGGTTGCCGTTACCAGGTCATTAAATTTTTTCTGGGTGATCGTCTTTTGATAATCCGGTGAATAATCAATATACCGGTTGTCATATGAGAGCCAGGCAACCAATAATATCATTCCGGCGAGTGCAACCGGTACCAATACTCTCAATAATCTCCATCGAATGGCGTAGTAACAACCAATAGAAAGTGGTATGCATAGCCAGGCTGCGCGAGTAAAGGAAAAATAAATTCCTACGACCATGAGCAACAGGGCAAATGTGAAAAAGCGCTTAACTCGCAAATCCGTAGCCGATCGCCTCATCCACCAGGCGAAGGGCAACAATAAACCGACACAACAGGCATAATCCACGTGGTTGCGATAAATCGGAATGATGGCATTATTGACCGTGGCGAAAGTAAATCCGTATTGAGCATGCCGAATCAGAACGACGATGATCGAGGCAATCAAAGGAAGGAAAAGAAAGTAGCCCCATTGCTTATAATCTTCTACCCGCCTCAAAAGAAGAAGCGGCATGACAATGAAACAGAGCAGATACCAGGATTTAGCCAGTGTATATTTTATGGAAATGATGGTTTCCTGAGAAGTAATAGTGGTCACTATGATCCAGGAAAAGTGAATCAAGAGGAGAATAAAAAGAGGAAGAAATATAAACCTGAAATTCAATTGCCCACGATTCAGAAAAAGAAATGCCGGGAAAAAAAGACAGCTGGCCCACATCAGGGTTTCTGAAGGAAAGTCTGTGGAAAATCCGCCAGGCAAATCAATCTCAATGGCAAAAGGAATCGTCATCCAGATAAGGAGGTAAAGAATCCGGAAATCCCGGACCCCCCAGACCACGGCGGTGAATACAAATGGCAATAAGAGAAACACCCAATCCCGGGTCAACAGGAAGCCGATCAGACCAAACAGGAAGATGACCATGTTAGCGGTCATCACCCCCGACTTTTGGGTCACGAAGGAATAGAGCCGATCCCGGGCAGCGGACATCCGCCAAAGATAGACCAAGCTTTTTTACAGAGTTCAACCAGAAGAAGTCATCGATACCTGCCGGAAAGCAGAAAAATCTAATTTTACCCTCTTCAACTAACCCGGACCCTGTGCTCGAATTCTTCAAAAAGAATCATCTGTTCAATAGCCTGCTGCTCCTGCCGTATGCCTTGATTCTCCGCATAGTGGTCCTGGTTTTCCCTCCTGCCAGGATCCCGGGAGAAATTTATGGGCATTGGGGTAAGGAAATCATCGATGCCGTCCAACAATGGGGAGCAGGAGCATTTTTGCTTTCCACTTTCCTCGTTTTTATTCAGGCCGCCATTGTCAATCGATTATTTATAAGGCAAAGTATGGTCGGGGATATCAATCTCTTTCCAGGTCTTTGCTATATCCTTTTGACCGCATTGCATCCCTCCTTCATTGGGTTCAGCTCCTTTTTGGTGGCGAATACCACTTTACTGATTGGATTGGGATACCTGTTTGATATTCTGAAAAAGGAAAAGCAGGAAGAAACCCGCTTCATGGTAGGATGGTGGTTCGCGGTTTCCGGGTTGATTTATACGCCTTACCTGGTGCTCCTCATTTTCGGTCTCATTTCCATGAGTATTCTCAAGACCCTTAAAATCAAAGATATTTTTCAATACCTCACCGGATATGTGAGCCCTTTTCTGATCAGCGCATTGGTTCAGGTGATTTCCCTTTCAGATCCGGTCCCATCTTTCCTGCATGATTTTAACACCTTTGGAATTCCTCAGATCGCCTCATTTAAAGATGTGTCAGACATTATCACCGTTTCTATCATGGGTTTGTTGCTTGCTGTCAGCTTGTTAGGTTACTCACAGTTAATTGCCAGGAAAAATATTCATGCCCAAAAGAAGATTGATACCATATACGCCCTTGTATTTTTCAGCCTCTTTATGGCCTTGTTCCCGGAGATGATTTCGGTCCAGTTCCTGATGGTGTTGATTCTTCCTTTTTCTCTTTTCCTGGCTATTTTATTGAGACTGATCAGGTACCCGGCTATAGCCGAGTCGATCCATTTTATCCTTTTTGTGGCAGCCATCATTTCCCAGGTGTTATTTGTCATTTGACAGGGCAGGAGTATATTGGGAAAATGGATTTGTTCGTTTATTGGAGGTAGGATTGAAATGGCCTGGAGTTAATATTATTCAGATCGGACGCAACTATACATGAGCCAGTTTACCTGGACCTATATCGGGGATAATGGAGCCTTGCACAGGGTGGGGCTTTTTCATGGGGACAACACCGGCCATTTGATGATCTATTGCAATACCCGTATCGTGGTGATTGATTTTGGAGTTACCACCAGCAAGAATTATTCTTTTTTCATCAATGATGAGCTTTGTGACATTGCCATTGAAGAAAATGATGGTAAGTTTTCCTACGGGTTCAAAGTCGATGAGATCACCGATACGCCCCGAAACCGGGGGCGAAGGAAAATGTTACGGGCTGAATACCGGCAAACCTTTTTCATCATCCTTGTCTTCCTGCTCATCCTCAGCACGATCGTGTATTTCGTATTGCGATAAGAATAGCTAATTTTGACGCCCCCATGGTGGAAAAATTAGATACGTATATAGAAAGCCTCATATTCGTGGCTCAGCAACCTGTGAAGCGGGAGGACATCCGGTATAACCTGGAGAATGCCCTTCAGCTCAAGATTGACCCGGATGAGATGGAGGAGTCTTTGCAGCGGTTATTGGAGAAATACTGGGATGACCACTTTGCCATTGAGATCGTTGAGGTGGCGGAAGGGTTTCAGTTCGTGACCAAAAGCGCTTATCATCCGATTGCCGGTCATTATCTTAAACAGCTGACCAAGCGGCGACTTTCCAAGGTCGCCCTCGAAACCTTATCCATCATAGCCTACAGGCAGCCGGTTTCACGCGCAGAGATTGAGCAGATCCGGGGCGTCAACGCGGATTACGCCATTGATAAACTACTGGAAAAAGAGCTCATCGAAATCGCCGGTCGATCGACCGGTCCAGGTAAGCCGCTACTCTATACCACGAGCGGAAAGTTCATGGACTATTTCGGCCTGCGGTCCATGGAAGATCTGCCTCAGCTGAAGGAATTCATTGCTGCCTCAGAAGAGATCGGTGAACCCCCGGCTTTGGAAGAAATCGTCACCATCGAACAGCCGTATCGCCAAAATGGTGAACCACATGAGGATTCTCCTGTTGATGAATCCGAATAATCATGGCAGATACTATCGTCAACAGAGTAGCGGAAAGTGGTTTGATCACCCTCAAGCCGGAAGACTGGATTCCTAAAACACAACCGGCTGAATTTGATCTGAAGGATAACCTCTTTATGGGGCTAATCCTGAAAGAAAAGGATTTCAGGGAAAGTATGAAGTCTCATGACTGGTCCCAATACAAAGGGAAGACAATTTGTCTTTTCTGTTCGGCCGATGCTATTATTCCCAGCTGGGCCTATATGTTGATCGCGACTAACGCTGCTCCTTTTGCCACAGAAATATTTTATGGCACTTCCATTCAATGGAGAACTGCTCAACTCTTATCGGCGATTGATAAAATGGATATGGATCAGTACAAAGATCAAATGATCATTATCAAAGGATGTAGTGATGAGTTTGCCATTGGACCTGAAATCTATGTCGCGCTCACCTCCCGATTAGTACCATTGGTCAAATCATTGATGTTCGGTGAGCCGTGTTCGACCGTCCCGGTCTATAAGCGCCCGAAAGCAAACGGATAATCGCTATCTTCATCCTGTGTACACGGCCGAATCGTTAGCCTCGCTCTTTCCATCAGGAAATCATCTTTTACCCTTTCCGAATTCTCCTGTCCAGCACATATGTATAGACAGCAGGAAAGCAGCCTGGCAGCCCAATGCCCTGTTCCTGGCATTGCGGGGTGCCCGCATCGATGGTCATCGATATATATCAGATGCCTATCAACATGGTGTACGTTCTTTTTTAGTTCGGGAAGATGCTGATCTTGATTCTTTTCCGGAAGCCAATTTTATCAGGGTGCCCAATGTGCTGGAAGCCTTCCATGCTTTAGCCAGGCATCATCGCGAACAGTACAAAGGAACCGTCATCGGCATCACTGGTAGCAATGGAAAGACATGGGTGAAAGAATGGTTGTACATGCTGATGTTCAGGGATCTTTCGGTGTACCGGAGTCCGGGGAGCTACAATAGCCAGGTCGGTGTTCCGCTTTCGGTTTGGAATATTCCACTGGATACGAAATATGCCATTATTGAAGCGGGGATTTCGGCTCCGGGGGAAATGGAAAAGCTGGAGAAAATCATTCAACCGGAAGTACTCGTCTTTACGCATTTAGGAGATGCCCATGATGAAGGATTTAATGAGGATCAAAAAGCGAAACTAAAAGAGAAATTAATTCTTGGAAAAAGCGCATCCACTTTTGTTTTTCCGGCAGATGAAATAATAGTTAAAGATAAATTTCAAAAATTATTTCCTGGCCGGAAATTAATTTCCTGGAGCCTGAGTGGAAAAGGAGATATCAATGCATCGTCTTCCATAGTAGATGGATTTTCAGTAATTAAAATTCATCAGGGGGATAGTTCATTTGAATATAAAATTCCATTTTCCGGATCGGTGCCGGTCAATAACAGTCTCGCTTGCCTGGCCACGCTGAAGGCATTGAATATTGCCATGGAAGAACGATTGCCTGCTTTTGAAGAATTGCAGCCCATCGATATGCGCTTAAAAGCGGAAGTAGGTATCCAGGGATGTGTTTTAATTAATGATAGTTATAGCCTGGATCTCGATTCATTGCAATTTGCCCTGGACAGTTTGGATATTGCCGGGCCTGCACAGCGAAAAACCTTAATTCTTTCCGACCATGCTCATGGTCGTCCGCGAATTTATCGGGACATTGCAGGCATGATTGTCGGGGCAGGTGTGGATAAATTAATCTGCATCGGACAGGAGGTGAGCGAATTGGCCGATCTCATGCCGGCTGAAATTGAATGCAAAGCGTATACAGATGTCGATGAATTGATTCGCCTGGGTGCGATGGCTGATTTCCATGATGAAGTGATATTGCTGAAAGGAGCGCGCCGTTTTGGATTTGAACGATTAGCACGACAATTGAGATTGCGTTCACATAGTGCTGTCCTGCATGTGGACTTTGGGGCGCTGGACAATAATCTGCGGTACTTCTATAAACAGATCAGGCCGGGAGTAAAAAAGATCGCCGTAGTGAAAGCCAATGCATATGGTGCCGGAAGCCTTGAGGTGTGCCGATTTTTATCCTATCAGCATATCGATATGTTGGCTGTCGCGGTGATTGATGAAGGCATTGAATTGAGGGAAGCAGGGATTACCTTGCCGGTCATGGTGCTCAATCCGGATCCGGAGGGCATGGACCTCATCCTGCAGCATCATTTGGAACCTGAAATTTATAATGCTCATATACTTCGGAAATTATTGGCGCAATGTCAATTCAGCCAGGAAACGGCGGTCATTCATATCAAGTTGGATTCCGGTACACACCGGCTCGGATTTGTTCAGGAGCAAATTCCGGGATTAATTGCTCTCCTTGCCCACCAGCCCTGGATTAAGGTGGGTTCCGTTTTTACCCATCTCTCCGGCAGTGATGAAGAAAAATTTGATGAATTCACGCATGAGCAAGCCAAACGGTTTGATGATATGTATGCACAACTATCTACCGGACTTGGCTATTCACCACCCAGACATATTTTAAGTTCATCGGGTATTCTTCGTTTTTCACAATATCAATATGAAGGAGTGCGACTTGGTATTGGATTATATGGAGTAGGAATTCCCAATCATCCGCAATTGATGCCGGTGCATAGTTTAAAAGCGAGGATATTGCATATTCTTCAGATCGAGCCTGGTGAATCGGTGAGTTACTCCCGCAGTTTTATGACTGATCGTCCCCGGCGAATTGCAACTGTTAATATTGGATATGCGGATGGTCTTCCGCGTATTGCAGGAAATGTTGGATGTCAGTTTATGTTGCATGGAAAATTAGCGCCCATCACAG
Organism: uncultured Saprospiraceae bacterium; assembly: GCA_963837505.1. Taxonomy (GTDB): domain Bacteria; phylum Bacteroidota; class Bacteroidia; order Chitinophagales; family Saprospiraceae; genus Opimibacter. Next base: position 40,732 of record CAWINN010000005.1, read on the forward strand.
GTCGTGTGTGTATGGATATGACCATGATCGATGTCTCTGAAATACCTGAAGCAGAAATCGGAGATGAAGTGATTATTTTCGATAAAGATCATTCGATTGAAATATTAGCAAAAGCGTGTCATACGATTCCGTATGAGATCATGACGCATTTGAATCCGAGGATCAGGAAGATATATGAGCATTAGGCTGAGGATAAGGCTGAGGCTAAGGTTGAGGCTGAGGAAGAATTTTCGGATGAATTCGATTTAAAACGAAGTAGGGGCTCAACATTTTGAGCCTTCTTCTTTTTAAATCAATTGGCCGTTGGCTGGAGTTCCGTCGTAGTGAGCGTAGCCGAATTTTTCCGCCACCCAACGAGATCCAAAAAACGACTCTTACTTAGCCTTCTTATTTGTACATCCAACTTCTACTTCTCACTTCTCTCTTCTACTTCTCACTTCGATATTCGCTATTCCTTATTCGTAGGGCCCCATCAAAATTTCTAATGATCCAATTCTGTTTTTTAGCCGTCGTTGGCGTTTGGGTACCAACGACCAACGCGAAGCCTACTGTAGCTCATCCAGTGTAGCATTATTTTAGCCGTCGTTGGTGTTTTTCCTGTGGTGATGGTTCGACGCCGCTCACCACAGGAAAAGCACCAACACCGGCTAAGGCATGGTTATAGTTGGAAGCAGGTGGCCAATTCGCCTATATGTGCGAATTGTATGGGGCTGAATGCCGAGCATCGACCTCTCAAGCAAATCAGTACTTCGACAGGCTCAGTATAAAAATTTGCTGACACTCCAGCGCAGGCACAGCCTACGCCGATCATTTGATTTTTTAATAAGGAAACATTGTTGGGACACGTAATCTTTGCAATTCACCTTCTCATTCAATTTCTACTTCGCAATTCTACTTCCACTTCGTTGTTCGCTATTCATTATTCGATTGGAAGTCCCCTCGGTTGGTGAGCGGAGTCGAACCATTAGGGGATTTAGGGGCAGGAGAAGGAATGCCGGGTCACGACTTCCTCAGACCCAGCCTTCGCCTCTTCCTTCGGATGCCGAAGCTTAAGCGAAGACATCTGTTAACCATTTGTTACCAACCCGTCTAAGCCTGTTTTTTTGCCTAAACTCGCAGTGGTAATGGGCATTTTCGCCCCATAATTGCTTATTTTTGCGCCCTTATTTTCAACCTATAACGCCATATTTTATGCGATTTTCCCTGATTTTGGCTTTGTGCTTCCTGCTCAGTCTAAATTTCCTCAGCGCTCAATCGGATGACCGCACCCTTTTCACCGTCGACGGCCAGTCGGTACCGGCCTCCGAATTCAGTTATATCTATAGCAAGAACAACCGCGATGACGCTGATTTTTCTGAGAAAAGCCTCCGTGAATACCTGGATCTGTATACCAAGTTTAAACTAAAAGTCCGGGAAGCTTATGCTATGCGCCTCGATACCATCACTTCCCTCAAAACCGAACTCGATGGCTACCGCAAACAACTGGCTGAAAGCTATCTCACGGATAAGGAAATTACAGACCGGCTCGTAAAAGAAGCTTATGACCGCGAGCAAAAAGATATTCACGTAGCCCACCTGATGATCAAAGCAGGGCCTTTAGGCACAGTAGATACACTCGATGCATATAACAAAATACAGGCAGCCTATAAACGCCTGCAATCCGGAGAAGCCTGGAATGATGTGGTCAAATCAACTTCTGAAGACACCGGTTCAAAGGATACAGGAGGAGATATTGGTTTTATTACTGCCATTCTGCCCAGTGGTTTTTACAATTTTGAAACCGCAGCCTATACTACTCCCATTGGAAGCTATTCTGCTCCCATCCGGACCAATATAGGATACCATATCGTGAAAGTATTGGAAGACCGTCCGGCTCGGGGTGAAATGGAAGTATCTCACATTCTGCTTCGGGTGAAACCTGATGGCAGCGATGATGCCTCAGTCAAAGCGCGGATAGATGATCTGTATAAATCTATTTTGGATGGAGCCAAATTTGAAGAGGTGGCCCGCAAATCATCCGAAGATAAACAGACGGCTGATCGTGGCGGCTTCATTGGAACCATGGTCATCAATCAATTTGAAAAACCTTTTGAAGAAGCAGCCTATGCGCTGAAAGCCGATGGTGATATTAGTGCACCAGTGCGTACACGTCTTGGCTGGCACATTATACGCCGTATACGTTTGCGCCCTATGCTGGCGTTTGATGCCGCCAAGAAGAAACTGGAAACTCAGATCAGCAAGGATGAACGCATCTCGGACGCGCGGAAGACTATGGTTACCCGTATTAAAAAAGAAGCCGGATATGCGGTAGATCAGAAAGTCTATGATGAGTTTGTCGATCAGGTCGGGCCGGATTTGCAAACGTATCGCTGGCAGGTTCCTAAACTGACACCAGCCACGATATTAAAACTAGGTCCTGATTCCTATACCAATATAGATTTTGGCAATTATATCCGCAACAATGCCCGCACCCGGATGAGTCTGCCAAAAGGAACAGCCAATAAGGAAATTGTTGACAAGGTCTTTGATGATTTTGTCAATGAAAAAGCCCTGTATTATGAAGAAAAAAATCTTGTCAATAAATACCCGGAATTCAAATCCCTGATGCGGGAATATGAAGAAGGCATCCTGCTTTTCGAGGCAACTAAAATCAATGTATGGGACAAAGCGAGCAAAGATTCTGTTGGGCTTGCTGCTTTTCATGACGCCCATAAAATGAATTATATGTGGGATGAACGATTAGAGATTGCCACAGCTTCTTTAGATTCTGCCAACCTGGATAAATTGCCAATGATTAAAAGCTGGGCGGCTAAGAAGCCCATGACCGCTGTCGCAGAAAAGGCCGCTAAAAAAGGCATACCCCTTCAGGTGACCACCCGGGTCTATCAAAAGGAAGAAAAACTTCCAGAAGGTATAACGTGGACGCAAGGCCTCAAAGTGGATTTACCGGACGGAAAAGGATTTATGAGCGTAGAAAAGCTGATCCCCCCAACCCCCAAGACCCTGGATGAAGCCAGAGGCTATGTTATTGCTGATTACCAGGATGAACTCGAAAAGGATTGGATTGCCACCCTGCAAAAGAAATATCCGGTGACCGTGAATGAAGATGTACTGATGAGCCTGGTTAAAAAATAAACAGTTGCTCCGATCGAAAGCATAAGGCAAATAATAGCATTTATTGTTGTAGGGCCGTTCATCGTAACGGCTCTATTTTCTTGTGCCCGTCACCAGGAGGCCGAACAACAACCTGAACCTAAATTGCTGGCCCGGGTATTCGATTACAAACTGTACTATGATGACATCAAGGACTTGCTCCAGGGATATACCGATCCCGCTGACAGTATACAACAGATACGAAGTCTTACGGATCACTGGGTAAGAGATCGCCTACTGTTGGTCGAAGCGGAAAAGAATTTTCCCAAAGAAGCTAACATGAATAAATTGCTGGAAGATTACCGGCAATCCCTGCTGCGTCATTTTTTCGAACAACATGTCATTGAAGAGCGATTAGATACGGTGATCACCCAACAGGATCTGGAGCAATACTATGAGGCCAACAAGGAGCAGCACAGGCTGGAATCAGGGATCCTGCGAGGGTATTATTTCAAGATCAAAAAACCGCAGACGCGAAATGATAAAATCCTCACCTGGTGGAGATCCTTTCCTCAACAATATTATACCGAGGTGATCGACTATGCCAATAAACACGCCAAAGTCAATTGGTCCGATACCACCATTTTTCATGAAATGAACGTGCTGATCCAGCTTTTTCCGGAAGGAACACTATCGGAGGTTTCCATTCGTTCTAATCGAAGCATTCTGCGATCGGACCGGGATTATTACTATTTATTTTATCCCATTGAAGTCCATTATAAGCAGGACATTGCGCCACTGTCACAAATCAGGGAGCAGGCCGTCCGGTATATTATTCATCAGCGGGAACTGGAATTGCTGGACAGGATCAAAAAGGAAATTTACGATCGCGACATTCAAAATGAACGCGTTCAAATCTATACACAATGAAAAAAAACAGGTTACGTTCCGGGGTATTTAGCCTTGCCGTCCTCATGATTGGATGTTTATCAGCCCAGGATACCCTGGTCATCGATAAGATCATCGGTAAAGTAGGTGGTGAAGTGATTTTTTATTCAGATCTGGAAAACCAACTGGCTTCCCTTCGGGAACGTAAAATGCCAACCGGCAGGGTGGAGGAATGCACCGTTCTGGAAAGTTTATTGGCCCAGTCCATGCTGGTGCATTATGCCAAAATAGATAGCGTCAAGGTGACGGATGAAGAGGTCAATAGTGAGATTGATTCAAGAATGAACCAGATCCTGGCTTACATGAATAATGACCGGAAACAGTTTCAGGACGTTTATGGCCAGACGGTCAGTGAGATGCGGGACCAGGTCAGAGAAGATATGCAACGTAAACTGCAGGGCGATCGCATGCAGGCCCAAATCATGGAAAATGTGGATGTAACCCCTTCCGAGGTGGTGGATTTCTATAACCATATTCCAAAGGACAGCCTTCCCTATTTTAATGCAGAGGTTGAACTCGCCGAACTGGTCATGATCCCAAAAGTTAACCCGGATGAAAGAATAAAGGCGCTTGAAAAAATCAAAGATATCCTCAAACGGGTGAGGGCAGGAGAAGACTTTGCAGACCTGGCCAGGAAATATTCAGATGACGGAAGTGCCAAATCCGGTGGTGACCTGGATTGGACCGTACGGGGAAGTTTTGTTCCTGAATTTGAAGCAGCCGCTTTTCAATTGGAGAAAGGCCAGATCTCTGATGTGGTGGAAACGGAATATGGATTTCATATCATTCAATTGCTGGATCGTCGGGGAAACTCCATTCATACCCGGCACATCCTGGTTCGCCCGAGGATCACCGATGAAGACAAGGCGAAGACCATAAATACCCTGGATTCCATTAAGCATTTGATAGAGGTCGATTCCCTCACTTTTGCGCAGGCCGTTTATAAGTTTGGGGACAAAAAAGTGCAAAGCTATAGCAACAACGGTCGCATGATCAACCCGAAAACCAATAATACTTTTTTCGAAACGGCAGATGTAGACAGTGAAATATTCTTCAGCCTTGATACCCTGGAGGTCGGAGACGTTACACAGCCGTTGGAATACCGGTCACCCATTGGTGATTATTTTTATAAAATTGTTCAGTTGCAGAGCCGCTCTAAACCGCACCAGGCCAGCCTTAAACAAGATTATAGCCGTATCCAGCAAGTAGCGAAGGATAACAAGAAGAATTTTGCTTTCAGTGAATGGATCGACAAGCACATCCCCAATACGTTTATCATGATTGATCAGGATTACCAGACCTGCCCGACTATTGATCGTTGGCAGCCGAAGTGGATGAGTGCCAAATAATAAATGATGATCCATAAGATCAAAGTGATAAGGTCGAAGCCGTGAGCCAGTCCATGCACGAGCTCACCAAACCGGCCAGAGCCAAAAAACAAATGGAAATGGCAGTTCCTTCTCTATCCAGAACAGACCTTATTTAGCAAATACCTTAATGGTTTGTTCGCCGCTGGTCGGGCCCTGGGCTTTGATCAGGTAGATTTCATTTGTTAAGGTATGACCGAACGAAACAGTGGATCGCCCTGCAGGAAAGAATTGAATCCGGCTGGCGGTTATTTCCTTTCCGGAAGCATCCATCAACATAAATCCGAGGTTCCGTGGCTCATCCAGGGTAAAGGTCATTTTTCCATTTTGGAATAAGGCAACTTGTTTTACCTGGCCGGTAGCATCAATTTTGGGCTGATGCGTTCCTGCGACCGGGTCTACCAGGATGTTTCCTGAAAAGCAATCATCATGAATATAAAACGGGCTGACGATATCCTCATCTGGCATAACAAATTCATATGCTAAAGGAGTATCGGTAAAGCATAATGTAGAACCTCCAGGTTGCAATACATTAAAAACCAGTTGGTATATAACGGTGGAATCCGAATAGCTTCCGGGGTTCAGATCTGATTGCAGCCAGACATGGGTTAAACTGCCCGCATAGGGCGTGCCAAAACAATCATTCCCCAATCCATCCGGGATAGAATTTCGAACACTCTTGAAAGTCATCTTCTGGGCATCATATACCATGGAATACTGGGATGCCAGGATTTGTGTATAGTTTTTCACGTACACATTATATACTTTCTGGGTCGGCGTGAGTTCGGCCACTTCCAGTCCAATGTTCATAATGGATTGGGCGATGATGATATTCGTGCACGCCAGGAAGACAAGAAGTGTAATTATTTTCATGGTATAAAGATTTAAGAGACCTTTGAAGATATATTTAAGAAGACCATTGGAATTTGGCCAATAAAATTAAGTAAAAACCAGGTACCAAACCTGAAAACCCGGTGTGAAGCGAATGCCTCAGTCAAAGAAAACTTTTACCTGTTACTTTTACCTCCTATGAAATCCAGTCGCGCTGTCTTTTTGGTTGCCATAATCTGGGCCCTGCCCGGCACGTTCTATTACCCGAAATGTTGTAAGGCCTGGTCTGAAGCCACTATCAGCTGGGATGTCAGTGGATACTATCATTACCTCCCTGGGCTTTTCATTTATCATGACCTGAAGAAGCAGGATTGGGTGGATGAAATCAATAAACGATACCTGCCTTCTCCGGCCTACGATCAATCCTTCATCCATCAACCCTCCGGTAATCGGGTCAATAAATATGCCATTGGTCAGGCGGTGCTGTATTCTCCTTTTTTCATGACTGCTCATGCTTATGCGACCAACAGAGATCACATGGACGCTTATTCCTTTACTTTAGGGAATTACTTCAGTGAAAGAGCGTTTTCTTTTTCTGAAGCTGCATTGGAATAAAATTTTGGTTGCATTTATTCTTTGATGTTAATATTCCTGATGAGCCTTTTACCTGGTGTACAATGTTGGTCTGGAATGGAGGTTCTCCGCAGACGTTATGGATGGATAATTTGAAAGTATCGTGTTTCCGTTAGCTTTTAGTTCAGTGATGTTAGACACTGGATATAAGACTCAGGATAGGGCTCTTGTATTTCTAATGTAAACGCTTTCAATATTGCTGCATTGTAATTTTTTAAGGACTGTGACCCAGAATTGTTTAAGCGATCCGGTTGCCTTTTATTAGGCAATAGGGATAAAAAAGGAACTCCACGGGATATTAAAGTAGAATTGGAATACTTCTTAATTCTGAATTGGATATTGGATATTGGCAATTAAAGTGGAAGGAAAGGGAATATCCAATATCCAATATCCAATGAAGAAGTAAAAAAGAAAGATCGATCCTGCTTTGACTGATTAATCTATAATGCTTTATTGGATATGGGCTATAGGAGAGATGCGGCATAGGGAATATCCAATACTCAATGAGGAAGGAAAATAAAAAGACCGATCCTAACCCCCCTGTTTGGACCGGTCTTAATGAGAAAATCGACATTTGATCATCTCTAGTGACACATCATATAGCACATACCTTGCCAATCTTACCTGAACCTGGAACCTGGGTGCGTCAAAATGACAGAAAAACCCGGATGGCACACCATTTGACTGGCATGCAGTGAAACATTACCGATTAAAAATCAAATAGTTATGACGAAAGGATCCATTACCGTCCAGACGGAAAATATTTTTCCCATCATCAAAAAATTCCTCTATTCTGACCACGAAATTTTCCTCCGAGAGCTAATCTCCAATGCTATAGATGCCACTTCAAAACTGGAGGCTATTGCCCGTTCGGGAGAGATCGAGGGTGAACTTGGGGACCTGACCATTCATGTCCGGTTGGATAAAGCCGCAGGTACATTGACTATCAGCGATCGTGGGATCGGAATGACCGAAGCCGAGGTTAAAAAATACCTGAATCAACTGGCCCTCAGCAGTGCTGAGGACTTCATCAAGAAGTACCAGGGCAAAACCAATATCATAGGTCATTTCGGCCTTGGATTTTATTCGGCCTTTATGGTTTCCGATAAAGTGGAAGTCAATACCAGGTCGTATAAAAAGACGCCCAAAGGCGTGCATTGGGTGTGTGAAGGAAGTCCTGAATATGAAATTGAAGAAACCGATCGTAAAGATCGAGGGACAGATATCATTCTTCATATCAGCGATGAAAGCAAAGAATTCCTCCAGCAGGATCGAATAGAAGGGCTCCTTAAAAAATACTGCAGCTTCCTGCCATTCCCCATCCAGATGGGTATGAAAAAAGAGGTCCACTGGGAAGGAGAAGGAGAGGGTCGCAAAAAAATCGAGGTGGAGGTACCTAACATTATCAACGACACTCATCCTTTGTGGAAGCGCAAACCAGGAAAACTCAAGGATGAAGATTACCTGAATTTTTACAAGCAACTTTATCCCATGTCAGCGGATCCCATGTTTTGGATCCATCTGAATATTGACTACCCGTTTAACCTGACGGGTATCCTGTATTTCCCCAAAATCGGAAACCAATTCGAGCTTCAGAAAAACAAAATACACCTCTATAGTAACCAGGTGTATGTGACGGATGAAGTCAAGGAAATTGTTCCGGAATTTCTCACCCTCCTCCATGGGGTGATCGACAGCCCGGATATCCCGCTCAATGTATCTCGCAGTTATCTGCAGAGTGATACCAACGTGAAAAAGATCACCGGCTATATGACCAAAAAAGTAGCGGAGCGTCTTTCGAAATTATTTCATGATGACCGTGAAGGGTTTGAAAAGAAATGGGATGATATCGGGGTATTTGTTAAATACGGAATGATCACTGATGAAAAATTCGCTGAGAAGGCTGCTGAATTTGCTTTATTAAAGAACACAGAAGGCCGGTATTTCACCCTTGAGGAGTATAAAGACAAGATCAAGGATTTGCAGACAGACAAATATGACCGGATAGTAGCCTTATATACCCCTTCGCCAGAGTCCCATCTTATTTATGTGAAGCAAGCCAGGGACATGGGATATGACGTTCTTCATCTCAATCACGTCATTGATAACCATTTTATCCAACAATTGGAATCCAAAGGCGAGAAAATGACTTTCGTAAGGGTGGATTCCGATACACCTGATCATCTGATCCAAAAGGAGGAGAAAAACGAATCTGTACTGAGCGAAAAAGAACAGGAGAAAGTAAAAGAGCTCTTTGCCAGGCTGCCTGGAGTGAAAGAACATCAGCTGATCATACGGGCCATGGCTCCGGAAGGACACCCGGTCCTGATCACCCGTCCTGAATTTATGCGAAGGATGCAGGAGATGCAGATGATGCAGAACATGAGTGGTGATCCGTCCATGATGGATGAACATTACCAGGTGATCATCAATGCGAATCATCCGCTGATAGCTGACAAACTCAATAATATGCGAAGCCAGGAAAAGAAAGAGAAGTTTGCCAATTATCTCCTGCGCCTGGCTAAACTGAATCAGGGCATGCTCAAGGGAGAAGAGATGTCTTCTTTCATTAATGATAGCATTGAGTTTCTATCCTAAAACATCAAGTCACTTAAAGTGAAGTCCCCTTGAGGGATTTACGCGCTGCGTTATAGCATTGGGTTTGTATAGAAAACAAACTCAATCGTGATAAAATAAAAAAGGGGGCCAGGTATAGCGCCCTTTTTTTTATTTTATCCCAATAAAACAATACCACCTGACACCAAATTTGCAGACCGAGAACAGTCTATCTTTTCGAGAAAAGGTGAGACTTTTGGATGTTATGCCGGCCAGATCAAATCGAAAGCCAGGTGGTAATCAGGGGCTAAATATAGTAAAATGTTATATAAAAAGCAACAAAATGCCTGACCAAATGAGTTGTTAACTCATTGGCAGTATAATGGGGTCTATGCTTGAAATGCCGGTTTACTCAACAAAGGGGTCGGAAAAACGGGCATCCGACATATAATCCTTATCCGTGAGCGTATTTAAAAAGGCCACCAGGGCAGACTTTTCTTCGTTCGATAATCCTAATTTGATGGCATCGCCAGTGTCCCAGGCTCTGAAAACAAAATCCAGATTGGGAGATCTTTGGATTCCGCTATTATAATGATCCACCACTTCTTCCAGTGTGGAAAATCGCCCGTCATGCATATAAGGTGCGGTCATCGCCACATTTCTCAAAGAGGGTATGCGAAATACACCCACCAATTGCTCATCAAATATCCCCATCCCGACATCTTTATATTCCTTGTCCAGGCCTATATCTGCAATATTCCTGGACCAACCGAAAGGACCGCCATTCGGTGGAAAAGTGGGATCTACAAAAAAACTTCCGCGGTTATTGAAATCAGGACCACCGTGACAATTGTAACAAAGCCCTTTCCCAAAAAAGATATTGCGACCTTCTTCAGCCATTGGCGGAAGCGATGTGCCGGAGGATGAACATTGATCCATTAAACTGTTACAACCGATCATGCTTTTAATGAATTGCGTCATGGCATCGGCTATGCGGGTGGAAGTAATTTCTTTATCACCGTAAGCATTTTTAAACAAAGCGGCATAATAAGGTGCCGTCTTTATTTTGGTCACCAGGAAAGACATATCCTCCATGCCCATCTCTTTGTGATTTCGGACAGGCTGCAACACGAGATCATTAATGGAAGTCGAGCGACCATCCCAGAAAAGCAGGTTGTCATCATATAGATTGCTGATGGACGGAGCATTCCGTGTAGTCAGCTGTTGGTCAATGCCTGCGCTGAATTTTTGATTGTCGGAGAATCCGGTGGACTGGTGATGGCATGATCCACAGGATACCGTATTGTCAACAGATAATATTTTATCATAAAACAACACCCGTCCTAAGGTGGCCCCGGCATCGGTAATGCCCAGGTTCTGTCCTTCCATCTGACTGTGCAGGCCGCCCCATTTTGGAGCATAGTTGTAAGCGGCTTCGGGGAGGGTGGGGTATTTAATTTCAGTCTTAAACGCATCCTTCTCACAGGACATCCAAATCGCCAGGAAACAGAGGGAAATAAGTGTAAGACGAATCTTCATGATGTGGTAATTTTTTGAAATGTAATAAAAATAATTCAAGCCCCGGCTAAAAATGATATCGCAGGTAGATCGTTGCCGGCTCAATTACCTTTAACGAATTCTCTTTGACAACGTCTTTAGTCGTATTGAAATCCGGGAAATTGGTATACAATTGCTGGAGTTCAGATTTTCCGAAGGAGTAGATCAGGCTGGCTTCGGTACCAAAACTAATCCTCGGGTTGACGGCGAAACGGAAATCAACCACAATCCCGCCGCCGGAATTCCATTGCAGTCGCCTGGTGGTGACCCGGTCAAATCCACTGTCCTTGATGATATCCTCACGTGACCATCCACCCGTATATTTCAATCCACCCTGTATATTCCACTGCTCGTCCTTAAAGATCGCGCGGGTAAACGAAAGCGAACCTGAAATAGCTTTTGTCTTGGTGACTTCGGTATCCAGGAAACCTTCATGCTGGACATCCTGCATATTATAATCCGGCCGGAACCCTAATTGCAAAGCATACTTTGGTCCTGCATATTCCAATACGAATGCGGCATAAGGCGGATTTTCGTTAGTCGTACTGAAGATATTGTGGAGAATATCTCCGGAGCTGATGCCAAACGACCATGGATAAGCAGGTGAGTCTGCAACCTGCCCCAGTCCCCTGAAACTGATTCCCAATGTCCCGATCAATAAGAGTATATATATTTTCATATGATTACATCGGAAATTTTAGGAAAAATGTTTGTGGTGAACTGGAATTGAAACTCACTCCTATCACGTTGATCACCTCATCCCGGAAGAACAAATCCGAAAAACTGGCATTCGGCAGGGTATACGACTTAATCAGCATGGCGGCAGGAAGATTAGTGATGTCAAACAGTTCCAGATTTACTGCATTATTGTTGTTGGATATAACCGCTGCCTGAGTTCCGTCAGGAGAGAAACGGCTCAATTGAACGAAAGCATTAATCCCGTTTTCCAGGGAGGTTACCACCTCTGCCTCCTTATTGACCATGGTAGCAAATCGTCCCCCGATATAATAATTTGAATTGACATCGCATGTATTTTGTGAGCTGGGCTGATTAACCCCGGTGATGAATTGATCGGTCGTTATCACCTTACCTAATGAATTGATTTCATAACGATTGATGGCAGCATCACTAATCTCCAGGACCACCTGCGGATCGCCAGGAAATACAGCAAGGTTGCGGCTTCCGCTGAGCCCTGTTTTAGAGTCGAGGGGCGATAGAGTTTGTGCATTCAGGACCTGAAATCCGGAAAAGTTGCTCTGGAGAGACAGAAAGACCAGATTATCATGCGCCACGCCTCCAACAATAGTTTGACTAATATTTATTTGATTTTGAAGAGTAAGTTCGGGAAAGGAATATTTTCTTATCTGGGAAGTAGACAGATCAAAAGTGAAAAGCCGGTTGGTTCCCTGGTAAGTGGAAAGGTCAAGCTGGGGGAAGGTCAAATTATTCTCTTCTATAGAATTGTAGATGGAGGCATCCGTATCCGTAAAAGCAGTCAATCTTAAATTGACCCTGTCAAACATGGCGATCTGAGGCAGATCAACATCATGCCCTACGCGGTCATAAAATCCGGGTAAGAGAACGGGCGATTGATTGATGCACACCGTACCGGAATACATAAAGCGATCGTCCACACTGCAATACAATTTGAAGCACGAGGTAGGAGAAAATAAAACATTGGTCGTGGAGAAAGTTGTGTTGTTGATATCATTCGTCCTGGTCAGCACTGTGATATCCTGATCGACCGTAGGGGTCGGTGCATTGGGGATATCTCCGGTCGATTGTAGTATAATATATTCTTTAAATCCAGTCACTTTGACGGGGGACCATTCCAGGTTGATGAGTGATAAATCAGTATGAACCTGTAAGGTAAGGGCGGGATCGGAGCTTCCGGGATTACCTTCATCCAGGGTGCATCGAATGCAGGACAGTCCAATCAACAGGCTAAGCAGAACCAGATAGAAGGGTTTATTTTTCATGTAGAGATACAGGCATAGTAGTGTTTAACAAAAGGTATAGACGGGGTTGTTCAGGGTTCGGGTTGGGTTAAATCTCCTAAATTTGCAAGGTGAATAAAGTACCGACTGCCCATTTTGCCGAATTTATTGAATTTTTCCCTTTATTGAAACCCCCCTTCAGTCTTTTACCTGACCTGGAACAGATCCCGGCTGACCCGGTTCCGCTTCCTGAAGTACTCCTGGCCGCTTTTATTCTTCCTTTCGAAGGAGACGAAGTCGATGAATATACCGAGTATATTCCTTACGGAAAGATCGAAGGCACAAAGGATTATCACGCGTTGATCTATTGGAAAGCCGGTGTATTGAAATATGAATTTATCGTGGCTACGTATGGACTGGATGGACAGCCGACCAGTCATGCTATCATCGGGGGGATACGCTATGAAGAGGAAGGGACCATTCATTCGGTCGCCGTGGTGAATGAAGAGCTACGTATTACCATTGTCGAAGGTTTGACGGAAGAAGGAACAAAATCGGTGTCACCGCAGGATACACAATCCTATTTTATGGCGATTAAGCCTACCGGTGAGATTATTTATGAAATGAATGAAGAAGAAGAAAAAGAATAATTCAAGTGCAGGTTTTACTTCTCCCAATACCAAGGGAAAGAAACTGGCCTATGCACAGTTAAGGGCACTGGTCCTGGATACTATGGAACGGGGTTCCGGAACCTGGAATCCCCGGCAAATGATCAAGAAGTTAAAAATAGCCAATGATAAAGCGGATATGATGAGGGTGTTGGAAGCCCTGGTCAAACAGAAAAAAGTAATCACCGAAAATGATGGTACATATAGAGCTGTTGCCAGGAAGAAATCCTCGAGCGAGCCGGTACGCTCCTCTTCTTTAGTACCGGAAAATGCAATACGGGGTAAAGTGGATTTGACCCGGTCGGGAGCAGCTTATGTTATAGTGGATGACCGTGAAGATGACATTTTTGTTTCTCAAAAAAATACCGGTGGTGCTATGCATCGTGATATCGTGGATGTTGAATTGTTCCCTCCACGAAAAGGTAAAAAACCGGAAGGGCGGATAGTGCACATTGAGAAAAGAGCTATTGAGCAGGTCATTGGTACCCTCCGGTTGTATAAAAAATTTGCAGTAGTGGTGCCGGACAGGGTGACCATTCAGTTTGATGTAGTGGTTCCGATTGATCAAATGAACGAAGCTGTCGATGGGGATAAGGTGGTAGTTAAAATAACAAGTTGGGACGGAGCTTCTCCTTCCGGTGAAGTGGTGCATGTATTAGGGGCCTCCGGGAGTCACGAATTGGAAATGCAATCCATATTGATCAACAATGGATTTAATCTTGCCTGGCCCGAAAAGGTTATTGATGAATGCAAAAAACTGCCGGAGGGAATCACCGAAGAGGAGATTGCGCAAAGAAAGGATTTTCGAAAGGTGACGACTTTCACCATCGACCCGATTACAGCAAAAGATTTTGACGATGCCCTCTCTTTCCGCATACTGGAAAATGGGAACACAGAAATAGGTATTCATATTGCAGACGTCTCCCACTATGTATTGCCGGGGACGGCTTTAGATAAAGAAGCCTATCTCCGGTCCACCTCGGTCTACCTGGTTGATCGGGTTTGTCCGATGTTACCGGAAAAGCTTTCTAATGAATTGTGTTCCCTGCGACCGCTGGAAGAAAGTTTGTGTTACTCAGCGGTTTTTGAAATGGATGCTGATACCAAAGTGGTGAACCGATGGTTTGGCCGGACAGTTATTTATTCTGACCACAGATTCTCCTATGAAGATGCACAAGTGGTTATGGATACCGGGGAGGGTCCCTTTGCGGAGGAATTGAAGAAGCTCAATAAAATCGCCAAAGCCCTACGGAAACAAAGGATCAGGAATGGCGCCATTATGTTTGAAACCGATGAATTACAATTCAAGGTCGATGAATTGGGCCAGACGCTGGAGATCTTTGTCAAAGAACGAAAAGATGCCCATCTCCTGGTAGAAGAATATATGTTGCTGGCCAATCGGGAAGTCGCCACCCTAATGGCTCAAAAGGGAAAGGTGAAAGAAATTCCGTTTCCTTACCGGGTGCATGATGTTCCGGATCCTGATCGGCTGGCCGATTTCCAGCGGTTTGCCAGGGAGTTAGGATTTCAAATTCAGATTGATACCCCTAAACAAATTGCGAAATCCTTTAATCGCCTGGCAGAAAAAGCAAAAGAAGATGAAACACTCCGGCTCCTGGAACCACTGGCCATCCGGACCATGTCAAAAGCTATCTATACGACTAATAATATAGGGCATTATGGCCTGGCCTTTGATTACTATACCCATTTCACTTCCCCGATACGTCGCTATGCAGATGTATTGGTCCACCGGATCCTGGATGCCAATTTAAAAGGAGTACATCGTGAGAATAAAGAAAACCTGGAAGCGCGCTGTAAACATATCTCGGATATGGAGCGTGCTGCCATGAATGCAGAGCGGGAATCGGTGAAATACAAACAAATGGAATACCTCCAAAATAAAGTGGGGCAGGAATTCACCGGAGTAATTTCTGGTGTCATCGAAAGCGGGATTTTTGTTGAACTGGAAGAATCCAGAGCCGAAGGGATGATATCATTCCGGGCCATGCATGGTGGATTTTATCAGACCGCACCGTATAAAGCGGGTTCCAGAACCGGTGAAGAATACAGTATCGGTCAGAAAATCAATGTGCGCATCAGGAAGATAGATATGGGCACCCGTCAGATGGACCTCGAAATGGTGAACCCAAAATCCAGTGACTGATGTTGCAGGAAAACTGAAATATTAACGGCAATAATATAGCAGGTGCTATGCTCAAATTTCAGATAGGGATGTTTTGACTTTAATAAATGTTCCGCTCCCCGCATGACGTTGAATCCCCCGCCTTCCACGTCGATTTTAATCAGGCTCACTCAGCGTTATGGGCCAGGATAATGAACTTAGCAGCCGGTATGCGCTTGCAGGACGTATATCATCCGATAGGTGACAAATTCAATCCAAACCTAAACTATGAAAGCCTAGTAACGCTTTTTCTTTTTATTGTTACCGGGCGGACGATTGGATTGAAATCGACGACCATGCTGGCCTTGCTGCTGGCCTCCGGACTTGAAAGGCTTGCGGCGTTGGGAATTTCCGCCGATGGTCACTACATTTTTATAACTGTCAATATTGGCATCATCAGAGACATCGATTTTCCCTTGCGACATTTTTCGCAAGTCTTCCTTAATCAACTCGTCGTTGACAAATTGTTCTTTGCCCCACATACGGTAGGCCAGTTTCATATAAGAGGCAATCACCTTTGCGAACTCATCCCGCTTCGGACCTTCTTCCATATTCAGGACCTTCTGCACCATGGTGTGAACGTTCCAGCCATAATGGCGATAGGGGATTTTCTTTTGCGGATAGTCAACATCATCAGATGGGATCATGAATACTTCACCCTTATGATGGATATGCACAGTTTCAGGAACTGCAACGTCCAGTTCGTAGCCGGCTATGAAAAAGAGATGGTTCCAGAGTTTGTCTTCAATTTCTTTTGAGCTCTTACTGCCGGGCAGCATCTGATTCATCAATTCGATCAGGGTTTCTACATATTCCTGACGTTGGGCCGGATCGGCTATATCCTTGGCATGTTGAACCAGCTTCTGAATATTCCTTCCATATTCCGGTAGCAGTAGCCTTTCCCGAACAGAATTATACTCCAATAATCTTTCACCGGTTTCTGTGTCTTCTAAATTCATATTAGTTTGATTCTAAATTGTCCCCTGCCCCTTACGGGGATCAATGGGTAGTTTCAATTATGGCTATTAAATCGTATTTCAAGATGTATTACTCGGTTTTTGGTTCCCTTCATCATTCAACAGTAACCGACTTAGCAAGGTTTCTTGGCTGGTCTACATTGCAGCCGCGCAGGCGGGCAATATGATAAGACAACAATTGAGTCGGAATTACAGACAACAGGGGCGAAAATGGTTCTGCTGTAGAAGGTATTTCAATGACATGATCAGCGAACTTCCTGATTTCCCTGGCCCCATTGGAAACTATGGCGATGACCGTTCCTTTCCGTGCCTTTACTTCCTGGATATTGCTGAGTGATCTTATCATAGGCGCTTTGATTGGTAGCGACTACCACCACAGGCATATGCTCATCGATCAGGGCAATGGGTCCATGCTTCATTTCAGCAGCCGGATATCCTTCGGCATGGATGTAGGAGATCTCTTTCAGTTTTAATGCACCTTCCAGCGCAACAGGGAAATTGTATCCTCGTCCCAGGTAAAGTGAATTGTGTATAATCTGTCATTTCCGAGGCGATATATTTTATCTGGTCCTCCATTTTCAGCGTTTCGGCGATCTGCTCCGGAATCTTGGCCAGTTCATAGATCAATTTCCGTATCTGGAATGTAGGCAGTGTTCCTTGTCGATGTCCCAGCCATAAAGCTGCCATACTCAGCAAGGTAACCTGGCCGGTAAAGGCTTTTGTGGATGCAACTCCAATTTCAGGTCCTGAGTGGATATAAGATCCGGCATCTGTAAGGCGTGGCAATCGAGGAGCCTACAGCATTCACCACACCATAAATCAATGCTCCTTTACTTTTAACATGTTCAAGTGCAGCTAGCGTATCTGCTGTTTCTCCTGATTGTGAAATAGCCATGACAATGTCCCCTTCGCTGATGACCGGATTCCTGTACCGCAATTCAGATGCATATTCCACTTCTACCGGTATCCGTGCAAGATCTTCGAAGAGATATTCTCCGATCAGACCGGCGTGCCAGGAGGTACCGCAGCCGGCAATGATGATGCGATCGGCATTTTCAAATTTCTCTGCATACTCATCCATGCCGCCAAGTTTTACCCTGCCTTCATGATCATTCAGTCTTCCTCTCATACAATCCGATACCGTTTGCGGTTGTTGATGGATTTCCTTAAGCATGAAATGCTCGTATCCGCCTTTTTCTAGTTCTTCGATGCTGAAGTGAAATCTCTTCTATTCGGGGTTTTTGCACGACATTTTTACTGTCTTTGATAGTGACTCCCTCATGGCTGATCCAGGATAGCCAGTTCATCATCTTTCAGATAAATAACTTTATTGGTGTAGCTGCACAATAGGAGTAGCATCCGAGCCGATAAAATATTCCCCTTCTCCTATACCGACTACAAGCGGACTTTGTTTCCTGGCGGCCACCAGGATATCGGGATTGCGATCATCTGCCACCACGATAGCATAAGCTCCGACGACTTGTGAAATCGCCAGACTTATGGCATCGGCCAGATCGACTTGCTCATTGTTTTGATAGGCTTCAATGAGATTCAAAAATACTTCGGTATCGGTTTCACTGGTAAATGTGTAACCATTCCGGGCTAAAGCTTCTTTCAATACAGCATAGTTTTCAATGATCCCGTTGTGGATCATCACCAAGTGGCCATTGTTGGAAACATGGGGATGGGCATTGATGTCATTGGGCTCCCCATGGGTGGCCCAACGGGTATGGCCCATACCGGAAGTAGCCGTTTGGCTTTGTTCTCCAATAAAACTTTCGAGTTCGGAAACCTTCCCTTTCTTCTTATACACGGTCATTTGTACCGTCAATAAAGCAACGCCGGCACTGTCATATCCACGATATTCCAATTGCTTCAGTCCCTGCATCAGATATGATAGGCAGGGCGTGGCCCTATATAACCGACAATTCCGCACATAACATCATTGTATTAAGCTGAATGATAGACTGAAGTCTTTCAAAGATTGGTCGACTAAAACCTGGATACCCACATTTCTGGCCTAGGTTCCAGTGCCTAAACAGTCCTCGCTTCAAATTGGTTTTTCAAATAGCTGTATAATATACCCGCAATCTTGGCGCATAGATGGGATTATTGGGGCCAAATAGAACTGCCCGATTCGGGAAATCTGACTTCGAAAATGGATTGAAATATAGGATATTTTCTTTGCTCCCCTTGAGAATTTCCTTGATTTTATTCGTCAGCTTCATCTCATATTTATAAACTGTTGGTGGCCCCGGAATGGGATCACTGAGCTTTCCGCCAAAGAGAAGATCATACACGGAGCTGGCGTGACTGCCTTGCGCAACGGCAAGGGCAATCCGAACATCGGTATCGTAATCAAATGTGCTGTCCGTTTTTTCCTGGGTGACGATAAAAGGACAAGGCGGATACAGTGCCTCATCATCTCCCGCCGGGAAACTGGCATACACCTCTAAAACCGCAGAATTAATAACAGCATCAGGGAGCTGGTCAAGCCCGTCAATTTTTAATGAAGTAGTTACTCCCGTCATGCCCTGAACATACCAATGATCGGTTTCCGGCTCAGGAGATAAAGCCGCTTCAACAGGAGACCCTGTATAATCATGTTTCATGTACACCGTATTCACCCTTGCTGTGGTGAAGACAAGTTTGAATGTACGGTTTTGTGCTATAGCGGTATGATAATAGAATACCAAACCACTTAGAGAGTTGAGCAGGCTGATACCCAGCATGGTATTATTGGAACCGGCCATACGGATGTACAGGCCATGGAAATAATTTTGAAAGCTATCCTGATTTTCAAATACAATAGAATCCTGGGTTAACAGATCTCCGAATTTAGATACATCCAGCGGAATGCGAATATGGGGCGCATTCCTGGTCGAATCCCCATCATTGATGACCAATATGCTGTCTTTTGGATGAGGTGTAAAGGTGACAGCGCCCAAAGGGACGGGATCGTATTGGAACGTATCGACAGAATAATAATCTCGTAAATAATCGGGCGTTTCAGTCAACTGAAATACTTCTAACGTCACCTGGGAAGTCAGGTCACCATAACTGCCCAGGGTATCATAACGCAACTGCAGGACCACCGAATCCAGCGTGCTTCCGATCAGTTCATCTCCCTGAACCGGCAATTGTGGTTGTGTATAAATTCTGGCTTCGGAGTATCCGAAAACAGGATCGTGAAGTTCGCCGATCAGGTAGGTAATCAGCTGGTTGCTGATGTCAGGGCTGTAGGTGATGACACTGTCTGTCTTTTCGGTGGTAAAGGTTAGCGTAAAATCATCCGCGAAAAGCAGATCGCTTTTCTGATCATCGAGGAAATCTGACCCAATGGTTACTGCCTGCGTGCATGACCAGGTCAAACCTAAAAGCAAGCTGAAGAAGAAAAGGAGTCTCGACACTATCCTCATAAAAGATCCCGGGTTTCGCGAAAGATGAATCAGTTCATCAATTCTTTGTAGAATTCTAAATAGGCCGGAAGAATGGTTTCAGCCTCCTGAAAACCAAGCATTGGTTTATTCGCAGCTTTCACTTCTTTGGCCAGTGCAGCATCAAGTTTCCTGGCGCCCTGAATCAGGGCATCGGCGTACTCCATGGCACCTTTGTGTAGCTTAACGTGCCCCGTCCCGTTTTGGTATGCCAGCAGATCCTTGGGCTGAAGATTATTGATGGAAGCCTTAGTGAAAAATTCTTTATTGAAATTGGACTCGAGGCTTTCGTTATAGACAGAATAAACAATCTTGCTTTTCTTAAAAAGGGGATCGTCCTTATACGCCGTGCGCAGGTAAAAGGGCACCAATGAAGTCATCCATCCGTGACAATGTACCAGGTCAGGCGACCAGCCGAATTTCCGGACAGTCTCAACGGCTCCTTTACAGAAAAAAACCATGCGGTCCTGGTTGTCCTCAAACAGCTTTCCATTTTGGTCCTCAAACACAAATTTGCGTTTGAAAAACTCCTCATTGTCAAGGAAATAAACCTGGAGCCGGGCACCTGGGAGGGAGGCTACCTTGATGATCAACGGGTAGTCATCGTCATCAATGATGATGTTCATGCCGGACAGGCGGACAACCTCGTGAAGACGGTGACGGCGCTCGTTGATGCTCCCGAACCTTGGCATTAACACCCTGATTTCCATGCCATTATCCTGTGTATACAGCGGCAGTTTTTTCAACAATTCTGAGATGTCACTCAGATCGGTATAGGGGGACATTTCCTGGGTCAGGAAGAGCACTCTTTTCTTAACACTCATTATCGTGAATATCCTAAAGTCATCAAAAACTTACCGGGACCGGTAAGCCCTTTTTTAGTTAAAAGGGATGCAAAGATAGCCATTAATTAGTGTAATTCAGCGATTTGAGTATATCGGCCCGGTCGACGCCCATCCCTGAAAAGCGATCTTAAAATGAAAAATGCCCCCTGAAGTCTGTCAATTCTTCTTCAAAACTTCGGTCCTGTAATAACACGGTATCCCAGATTTTGCAGGGTAATGCGGTGATGACATCTTTCATGCGAAGATTATAATTGGCGTGAATGATATCGAGTTCAGGATAAATAGCCTTAATCCGGCCGGTGATGTCATTAATGGAAAAGTTGTGCTCCACCAGGTTATAGGTGCCCGGGACAGAAAAACCATCCACGATCTGGGCGATGGCATTCGCTACTTTATCCACATGGATGAAAGAACGATGTTGATCGCCGCTTCCGTTCACCGTGATCTTACTCAGGAAATGGGCCTGAAATAAAAACCGGTTGACCACTGCATCGATGCGATAGGATGGATTGTAACCGTATACATTTCCGGAACGGAGGATATGCACCTGGCGATCACGATGGAGGACATTCAATTGTTTCTCTCCCTCCCATTTTGAACGACCGTAAAATGAATGCGGATTCGGAACAGACATTTCATTTAATGGTTCCATGCTATCTCCGTAAATCGAGATACTGCTCAGATAGATGACTTTGGATACCGATGATTGCTCAATGGCGTAGGCCAGTTGCGCTGTCCCCCAGTGATTGATCTGGTCGAAAGAGTGCGCATCGGCATCCGCAAAAGGTGTAGTGACTTTAGCGGCCAGGTGGATTACGCAATCGATTCCTTCCAGTGCCAGGCTCAAGGACCTTCCATCCAGGATATCGCCCTGTATAAATTTCACCGGTTTGTGGTCAAACTTAGCCTCTGTGAAAAAACTATAATTCCTTCTCGACAGGTTATCATAAATGGTGATCGAGTGCAATGGATTTACATCTTGCAACAGGTATTTGACGAGGCTGTACCCGATATAACCGGCACCTCCGGTGATAAGGATTTTCATATACTAATGCTTACTTCTTACTTCTTACTTCTTACTTCTTACTTCCTTATTCCTTAGCCTTTATAAAATCCGTCTGTATCCCGCATTCCTCTTTGGATTGTCCGGCCCAGCGGCCCGAACGGTCATCTTGTGTTTCAACGAAGGATCGTGTGCAGGGCATGCAACCGATGCTGAGATAGCCTTGTGACTCCAGCGGATGCTCAGGGAGTTTAAATTCCTTTCGGTATGCCCAGATCATTTTTGAGGTCCAATCCAACATGGGATGATAACGAAGTTTGCCGTCCCCCATGTTTTCCTCTTCCTTTAAGGTGGATCTGAATTTGGTTTGATCTTTCCGCACGCCATTGATCCAGATATCATGTGTCTGGATCACAGGTTCCATCGGCAGCACCTTGTTGAGATAACAACAATGGTCGGGATTATTAACGAAGAAAAATTTCCCCTGTTCATCCCTTTGTCCAGCCTTGGAGACAGGGGATAAGGCATCAATAATATGCAATCCAAAACTTTCGCCGATCACATGACGAAATTCCATCGTCTCCGGAAAGTGAAATCCGGTATTCAGAAAATACACGGGGATATCCGGCTGAAACCGGCTGATAATATGTAACAAAGGGAGACTGTGCGATTGAAAGGAAGAGCTGACAAACATGGATTTACCGGCAGCTTTGTATTCCTGCAGTTTCGAAGCAATACGATCTGTAAGGAGGGTTATGGTTATCTCTTCCATAGGACGGCAAAGGTAGAGGATAAATGAAAAGGCGGAAAAGGCGGAAAGGAAAGAGTGAATCGTATTACCCCACCTTTAAAGGTGGGGAAGGAGGAGAAGAGGAAGTTCCCTCGGTAGGTGAGCTGTAGAACGAGGATGAGTTAAGCAGGTCAAACCTTCAGGGGATTTAGGGGCAAAAGGGCTTTATTTTGGATCCGGCTCGAAATCAAGTACGATAGAATTCATGCAATATCTCTTGTAGGTAGGAGGAGGTCCGTCATTGAAGAGGTGGCCGAGATGGGCACCACAACGTCCGCAATTTACCTCGACACGTTCCATGTTGTACGAATGATCATCCTGGTAGGTCACTGAAGTGGGGCGGATGGTTTTGAAAAAGCTGGGCCACCCGCACTCACTGGCAAATTTTCCATCGGATTTAAAAAGCGCATTGCCGCAAGCAGCACAATAATAAGTACCGATACCTTCAAAATCCCAATACTTGCCGGTAAAGGCACGTTCCGTGTCTTTCTGTCGGGCTACTGCATACACATCTGCCGGCAGTACTTTTTTCCATTGCGCATCCGTAACGTGCAGGACAGTGGTGTCTGTCCGGGAATAATAGGGATTTTGATTGGGAACATTCGAAGGCGATACGCCTTGTCCTTTGGCTTGCTCAGTGGAGTGAAGGCACGAAATGAAAAGGATAGCAGTCACAAGTGAAGTCGAAATATGAAAAGCCATGCGCAGCATCGATTTATTTAGGATTAATGTTTTACTAACAAGTCTTAAGACGATAAGTTTGAAAAATCAGCTCTCGTTAAACGGCCAATATTCAATGTCAAATGATGTGTATTTAAAACGTCGCTTCCTTGATTTCAGGTACGCCAAAATCAGAATACCGGATCCATTTGGGATCCACCACTATATACGCGATGTCGGGCCAGTTCAGATTTCTGTCCTTCCCATCCGGAAAGACCTGGTAATAGTATCCCAGCAGTTCTGCCAGTTCAGCCCCGACAGGCACCCGGGCCTGGCCTTCCAGTTGCGTTGTCTGTTCATTGTCCCACCCAATCACCAGTGCAATCGATGGGTTGGACAGGAGGTTTTGATATTTTCTTGAACTGTTGAGTGTGTCAAAAAAGATTCGCAGATCCGGAGTAACGCTTATGCCGACTACCGCGGCTTCGGGCTGATGCTCAGCAGTAACAGATGAAATCACTGCGTATGGGTGCCTGGAAAGGAAAGCATGTAAAAATTCCCTGGTTAATGGAGAGTCGGTCATACGTTGTTTATATTTAGCCGTTGAAGTATACAAAGTAAAAGTACATTTCTGAATCCGCTTGCCATTACACTAACACATCTGAAAATCCTTTTCCATGAAAATTATTCATACTGAAATGCAAATCAATGCCTCTCCGGAAATCATCTGGAAAATACTGATGGACTTTGATCATTATCCGGACTGGAATCCATTTATCAAATCCATTACGGGCAAAAAGGAGGTTGGGAGCCGATTGACAGTTTTACTTCAGCCACCGGGAGAAAAAGGGATGACCTTCACGCCTAAAGTCAAAGTATTTGCTGTCAACCAGGAATTTCGATGGCTCGGCA
Source organism: uncultured Saprospiraceae bacterium (assembly GCA_963837505.1). Lineage (GTDB taxonomy): Bacteria > Bacteroidota > Bacteroidia > Chitinophagales > Saprospiraceae > Opimibacter. The sequence continues at coordinate 65,128 of CAWINN010000005.1, forward strand.
AATTATGGGGAGGTGGTTTTTTTAATGGGGAACATTATTTCCTCATTCAGGATCTCGGAAACAATACGGTTCAGTTTACGCATGGAGAAAACTTCACTGGCATTTTGGTTGGATTGATGAGCAAGATGCTCGGGAATACCAAAAAAGGATTTCAGGCCATGAATGAGGCGCTGAAGCTGAGAGCGGAGAGCGTAGGGCATTGAGAGATCATAGAGATAATACCATCGCGATATAAATTACCTGCATTTGGGTAAAGATTTATACCACCTCGAAAAGTCAGCTTATATATTGGCTTTCAGTATAATAATCGGGAACAAATTTTCCAGGTCTTGAAAAGCCTGCTATTGGCCGGCGAGGAAAGCAGGTCTATCTGATGGGTCATAAAAATCAAAACACCTCCATGTAAGAATCTCTTTGCAGCACTATGCCCTTTACTCAAAAGTCAAGCCGGTCGCCATTCTTGCGCAGCCAGGCTTCGTGTTTTTCGTAATTCGGATCCGCTTTCTCCACCCATTTCCAAAATCGCGGCCCATGATTCATCTCCTTGAGATGGGCGAGTTCATGGACGATGATGTGATCCATGATGTGCACCGGGGCGAGAATGATTTTCGTAGAGAAATTAAGGTTGCCGCCTACAGCACAACTACCCCAGCGGCTATGCGTATATTTTAACCGGATACTTTTTATGCGTTCACGATAATAAAGGCGATTGTACGTATAGACTCTTTCGGAAAACTCTTGATGCACATCAGAAGAAATACCTCTTGAAATCAGGCTCGTTACGAAATCGCGGGTGTAGTAATCGCCTTCTTCCAGTTTCGGAAGATTAAGGATGAGATGGTTCCCTTCAAATTGAGCTGTTCCGGTAGTTTTCGCCCGGCTCGTGGACAATTGCAGCACATAATTTTTAAAGGCTGTCCGGATGATCTGGCCGCTCCTGTATTCCTTGTTTTTCCATCGCTGAGCCAGGTCGGGTTTTTCCTGGAGCGTTTCCAGTATCCATTTTTTGGCCCAGATCAGTTTTTCATGTTTGAATTCCTTTGGTGCCGTATAGGGAATGCGGAGATAGGCGGAGGTACGACCTATAGACACCCGCGTATCCTCGCGATGTTCTTCAATGATTAATAAGGGGAGATGAATACCTTGCCAGCGAACTGAGGTGTGGGTCTGTCGGCTAGGCATGCTTCAGGGCAAATTCTTTCATGGCGTTAGCTAATACGTTGACTCCCTCTTCGGGCATGGCATTATAGATCGAAGCCCTGAATCCACCGACCGACTTGTGTCCTTTCAGCCCGTCGCATCCCACTTCCTGGCAAAAGGTCAGGAATTCCTTGTTCAAATCAGCATCCTCCAGGTTCCAGGTGACATTCATTCTTGAACGGTCCTCCGGAACACTATGGCCCTGATAGAAAGGAATGCTGTCAATCACGTCATATAGGTGTTTGGCTTTTCGTTCGTTGATGGCCTGCATAGCCTTTAATCCTCCAAGTGCTTTTAACCACCGAAGGGTCAACATGCTCACATAAATCGGGAACACCGGGGGAGTATTGTACAAGGAATCATTGTTAATATGCGTCTCGTACCTCAGCATGGTAGGCAGCGTGCGATTTACTTTTCCCAACATATCCTTGCGGACGATCACCAGCGTCACCCCGGCAGGACCTAAATTTTTCTGCGCCCCGGCATAGATCAATCCAAATCGATACGGCTCAATGGGTTTTGAAAAAATATCCGAAGACATATCGCAAACAATGGGAATCGGGCTATCGGGAAAACTTTGGTATTGGGTGCCATAAATCGTGTTATTGCTTGTGAGGTGCAGGTATGCTGCATCGGTCGGGATGGCGTATCCCCTGGGGATATAGCTGTAATTCCTGTCTTTCGAACTCGCAATCACCTCATAGGTCCCCAGTAGTTGCACCTCCTTAATGGCTTTGGTGGACCAAACTCCGGTATCCACATAAGCAGCCTTCCTGCCCTCCGGCAAAAGATTCATTACAGTCATAAAGAACTGCGTGCTGGCTCCTCCGGAAAGGAAGAGCACATCATAGTCCTCCGGCAGACCTAACAATTCTTTCACCAGGGCCATAGCTTCGTGAAGAATCGCTTCAAAAAGAGAGGACCGGTGTGAAATTTCGAGGATAGAAAGCCCGGATCCATTGAGATCCAGAACAGCCTGCGAAGCCTGTTCGAAAACCGTTTTAGGAAGAATGGAAGGACCGGCTGAGAAGTTAATAATCTTCGACATGATGAAAGACTGATTGTATGGACAAATCTACAATTCGGGAAGTGAATTAATAGGGGAGTATTTAGAATTTTTTTGTGAACGCAGTGAGATCCTGTAAAGATTACGTCATTACTGATTTGACCAGCCAGCCCAAGGTCAAAGGAAATGAACTACTGCATGAAAGGGGTCTGGACTTGGGGCCCGGATGCAACATTTTTAATTCCTGCCTTTGTTTTCATTGTTTTTGTCCCGCGGTAACCATGCAATGTAGAAAGCCCTGTCTGCGTTGCTACATTAATCTTTATTTTACAGACCCTCATTCTTTACTCCAATAATACCAATGAAAAAACCAACTCTCCGCCTTTTATTCGTCCTGATTCCGGTTTTGGCTATAGCAGCATACTTCTTCTTCAGGAAATCTCCTTCTTCCACCAACCAGGAAAATGTCATCGTCAAGGTCACCGAAGCCCCGCTGATCATTAACATTCACGCCCCTGGAGAACTCCAGGCCAGGAAATCTGAGAAAATTAAAGGTCCCGATGGCTTAAGAACGGTAGGTATCTATCAACTCAGTATTCAAAACCTGGTGCCGGAAGGAACCGTGGTGCAGGAAGGCCAATTCGTCGCCTCCCTGGATCGCACTGAACTCGACAGCAAAATCAAGGATGCCCAAACAGAAATTGATAAAATCGTCACTCAACTGGATCAGGCTAAAATTGATACAGCCATTGAAATGCGCGAACTCCGCGACCAGCTGATCAACATCAAATTTTCCATGGAGGAAAAGCAGCTGACTCTCGAACTTTCCAAATATGAACCCCAGGCTATTAAACAAGAGGCCCAGCTGGATCTGGAAAGAGCGCAACGCGAAATGGATCAACTGGAGTCCAAACTCAAACTCACCAAAGACAAATCCATTGCTAAAATTGAAGAGATCAATGCGTCCTACCGGCAGCAGGATTTAAAAATCAACCGGTTTCTCGATTTACAAGGTAAAATGAATGTCACGGCCCCTAAATCCGGTATGGTGATTTATATCAATGACTGGAATGGTAAGCGAGGCCCGGGATCTCAAATTTCCACCTGGGATCCGACCATTGCTGAACTCCCGGATCTCAGCGAGATGGTTACCAAAGCCTATATCAATGAGGTGGATATCACCAAGGTGATGTTGGGACAAAAAGCGCGCATCACCCTGGATGCTTTTCCCGGCAAAGAATTTTATGGAAAAGTAATCTCCAAAGCAAATATTGGTGAGCAGGTCCGCAATTTCGACACGAAAGTTTTTGAAGTGATTGTTTTGCTCAATTCCATTGATTCCCTGCTTCGGCCGGCCATGACCACCGGACTGGACATCAAGACGGATTCCGTACCCAACTGTCTGCAGGTTCCCCTGGAAGCCATCCAGACGGATAGTGTGAGTTTTGTATTCAAAAAATCCAAATCCGGTTTCGTCAGACAGGAAGTTGTCATCGGGCCTTCTAACGATCTCAATATTTCAGTTGCTGCAGGATTAGCAGCAGGGGATGAGGTAAGCCTCAATGCACCTGCCGATGGGGATAAGATTCCCTTTGTTTACCTCGATTCGGTGCAAAAACAAAATGCCAAAGCTGAAGTCGAAAAATCTTTAGCGGAACGATTGAGGGCCCAACAGGAGATTGCCAAGACCATCAAAGCAGAAACAGCTTCCCAGGATAATGGTGGTGGAGATTTCTTCATCATGTTTTGATTTTCTAAAAGACAAAAACATGGACAGATATTTCTTCCTCTTTCGGGTGGCTTTTGAAAGTGTGCTCATCAATAAACTGCGGGGCATGCTCACGGCTTTAGGTATTGTCTTCGGAGTGGCTGCCGTCATCGCGATGCTGGCTATCGGTTCAGGAGCCAAGCGGTATCTGCTGGATCAGATGCGCCTGGTCGGTACAAACAATATCGTTTTCACCCATCTTTCCCTGGAGAAGAAAAAAGATGCCGAAGAACAAAAAGAGTCCACCACCACGTCGGCCAGCAATGATTCAAAACTGGAAACCTGGGCACCCGGCATGTCACTGGGCGATCTGAATGCCATTGCACAGATTCCTACCGTTGAATTAATGAGTCCTGAAATCATCAGGCAAATCAAAACCATTTACAACGGAAAAATTCTCGATGCCCGATGCATAGGCGTGCAGAATTCATTTTTTGAACTCAATCAATTGTCCCTATCCCGGGGCAATTTATTTTCCGAAGAACAAATTGTCAATAATAAACCGGTATGCATCATTGGGAAAAATGTGGAAACGAAACTGTTTAACGGGAAAGACCCGATTGGCGAGACGATCAAATGCGGCAATTTTTATTTTACGGTGATCGGTGTGCTTGAGAAAAGGACCATTACTAAAGAGACGCTGGTTTCCCTGGGTCTCCGGGATCTGAATTCGGATATCTATATCCCACTGGGTGTTTCCCTGGTCCGGTTTGGTGACCGTTCCACGATCAGGAAAGAGTTTCTTGGCCGGCGCGGCCAGAATCTGCGCAACGAAAAAGTGGAAATGCAGCAACTGGACAAACTGGTCGTTCGTGTCCGTGATACCAAACATCTTGAATCCACTGCGGATGTAATCGCCCGTTTGCTTAAACGCCGGCACGACGGACAGGTCGATTTTGCCATGGAGATCCCGGAACTCCTCATCAAACAGGAACAAAAGACGCAGGACATTTTCAATCTTGTCCTGGCCGTGATTGCCGGCATTTCCCTGTTGGTGGGCGGCATTGGTATTATGAATATTATGCTGGCCTCCATTTATGAGAGGATTAAGGAAATCGGTTTGCGCCGGGCCATTGGGGCGACGAATAAAGACATTGAAACCCAGTTGTTATTTGAAGCCGTAGTGGTCAGCATCGTGGGTGGATTGATCGGTATTGTCCTGGGCATTGTAGCCGCCAAGGCTATTTCGACCACGGCAGAGATCCCTACGATTATATCCTGGTGGTCGATTGTGTTATCCTTTGGCGTGGCCGCTGCGATCGGGCTGATATTTGGAATTTTCCCGGCGAGGAAGGCGGCGAAATTGGATCCGATAGAGGCGTTGCGTACAGAGTAGCACAGAGCTTTGAGCACAGGCATAAAGTAGCAAAGTGCATAATGCAAGTGGGACATATAGCCAGCATTGCGTTGCGTCTTTACGTCTCCACTTGAGGTTTCTTTTGATTTTCTGCGTCTCCGCGTGAGATTTTATTTTTAAATATATAATTCAGTGAAAAATAAAATGATGAAATCTAATTATTTCGCCGTGGCAGTATTGCTGATCATTGCCCTGATTGGTTTTAAAAAAGAACTTCATGCTCAATCTCCCTATAGGCTCACCCTGGATGAAGTCGTGGCATTGGCGCAGAGTGATGCGCCGGATGCTTTATTGGCTTCGACACTTTGGAAAAGAAATTACTGGACCTATAGATCCTTCCTCGCGGATTTCAAGCCCCAGATTTTAGCCAGCGCAAACACACTGCCATTGTATAATCGTTCTATTGAATCTATCACCCAACCTGACGGAAGTGAAATCTACCAGGAACGTGCTTATATGGATAATCAAATCAATGTTTCTCTTCAGCAGGATTTTGCTCCGACAGGAGCTAAAGTATATTTGGGAACGGGTTTGGGCCGTTTGGACCTATTTGCAACAAATGGGCTTTCCGCGTCCAGGTCCTACCTTTCCAACCCCATACAATTGGGTATCCAGCAGCCACTTTTTCAATTTAATTCCATGAAGTGGAGGAAGAAGCTTGAACCCATCAATTACCTGGAAAGCGAAAAACAATATTCGGAACAAATGGAAGCTGTGGCGAAGCAGGCATCGGTTCTCTTTTTTGAACTTTTATTCAGCCAATTGGATGCCGAAGCCGCCGAACAGGATAAAGCGAATGCAGATACATTGCTGGTGCTGTCTCAAGGCAGGTATGAAGTTGGTAAAATAGCAGAGACTGATTTAATGCAGGTGCAATTGAGCGCCATGCAGGCAGAAACCAGGCTGGCAGAGGCCCAATTGAATATGCAAACCAATACGGAGCAATTGCGGGATTTCCTGGATTTGCAAGGCAATGTTCAATTTGATTTGGTACCCCCATATGATCTGCCGGAGGTCTCCATTAACGAGGATGAAGCATTGAATTACGCCATGCAAAACAGGAGTGAGGTGGTGGCTTATCAAAGAAGATTATTGGAAGCTCAACAGGAAGTCGAGCGAGCCAAAGGGGAAACCGGGGTAACTGCCAACCTGGTTGGGAATTTCGGACTTACCCAGACAGGTCCACAAATCAATGATGTTTATCGTGGATTGATTGACCAGGAGGTGGTGACTTTTGGCATCAGCGCGCCTATTGCGGACTGGGGAAAATCAAAAGCCAAAAAGAGTGTGGCTTTGGCCAATCTGGAATTAGAGCAAAAAAAGGTTGACCAGGAAAAAGAAAACTTCAGACGGGTAGTCGTTTTGCGTGCCCAGCAATTTGATCTTGTGCGTCGCAATGCAGAAATCGCACAGCGGTATACGGAGTCTGCGAAAAAGCGGTATGAAATCACCTATCAGCGGTATTTGATTGGGAAAATATCCATTACTGATCTCAACCTGGCGCTCACCGAGCAGGAAGCCGCTCGAAGAGGGTACCTGCAGGCGATTCGTGATTTCTGGTCAGCGGTGTATGAATTGAGAGGGCTGACATTATATGATTTTGTGAATGGGAAATCGTTGATGCTGAGCACACCCGTTAGTGAATAATGAAGAGGGTCCCGGTGAATTAAAATATGCTTTTTTAACTGCTGTTTATTAATCCCAATACATATCCCCGGGTATTTAAATGTGTGAATTGTATAAGTTTTATTTTTAATTGTATAACAATTGTAAGGGCGTAATATATAATCTTTATATCAAGAGTGGAGGGAGGATATTGTTTAACCCTCCTGAAATTCATCATCATTCCCCCTACACACCATTTTGTAATTGATTGCCGGGACTTCGTTGATGGTTTGCCCAACACGCGATGGTGGGGATACATTGTCGATAAATCACGGATTGAACATAATAATTGCTATGAAAGTCATTCAACTGCATCTCTTCAAGGCTCTTTTGTCTTTGCTGGCAGGATGTTTGATTTCAGCGTGTGTGGGCACCACTGATTTTTTAACAGCTTCCATTCTTCAGCGCCCCCAGGGACATGTGAAAGTAAAAATGGATCAGGACAGCAATTATATCATTCAGATTTATTTAAAAAACCTGATTCGAGCCAGAGAATTACAACCGGCGAAGCTATCCTATGTAGTATGGATGGTATCTGATAGAGGAATAACAAAAAATATTGGAAACCTGAAATATTCAACAAATATATTTTCAAACACATTAAAATCGACTTTCAGACCTGCTTCCCCAATAAAGCCGGTCAGGATATACATTACGGCAGAAGACGATCCCGGTATTCAATATTCCAATACGGAGATTGTTTTTTCTACAAGTACTTTCCGGGACTAATACACCCTGAGCCTGGAATTATTATGGAAAAATCAAATGATGTTCAGCTTAAACGCCTGGTGAAGAATAATTAGGGATTAATAATTCTTTACCTGACTTCAGCCTGATCTTTCCAGAACTAATTAAACGATTTGCCTAGAAGGCAAGTACAACCAATTTTAAATTTTAAACGTATGAGAGCTTTTACACTTCATGCATTGGCATGTCTTATTTTCATTTTATATCAACCCATTCTTTACGCACAACCTGTTGATTTGGGAGTTGCCTCCGGATTTGCCGTGTTTACAGCAGCCGGAGCTTTCAGTAATGATGGTGCCACCGAGGTCACCGGTGATATCGGAACCAATGTAGGGGCTTTCACAGGCTTTCCTCCGGGCATTGTCATAGGATCGATTCATGTAGCGGATGTGATTTCAGCTCAGGCAGCAACAGATGTAGCGATTGCTTATGGACAATTGAGCGCGATGACATGTGGAGTTGTTCTTGGCACCTCGCTGGGCAGCGGACAGATACTGACCCCTAATATTTTTTGCCTGGGAGCTGCGTCCACGTTGGATGGCGATTTGATACTGGATGGCCAATGTGACCCCGATGCGATCTTTGTTTTTCAGATTGACGGGGCATTAGCGACCACCTCGATGTCCAATGTAATTCTTGTGAATTCTGCCTCTTTGTGTAATGTTTACTGGCAAGTCAATGGTGCTGTAACGCTTGGACCTTCCTGTGTATTCAGAGGTAATATAGTTGCAGCTGGCGCCATCCATACACTGGAAGGTGCTGTTCTGTTTGGAAGGGCCCTGACCACTGCAGGGGCGATAGACATGCACAATAATATTGTAAATAATGATATGTTGCCTGAAGCCTCTATCCTGGTGGCAGCAGGAGCCACCACTTTTTGTGATGGCGACAGTGTCACACTGACCGGCAATTGCGGAGGCACCTGGAATACCGGTTCTATTTCTGTTACTATTACCGTGAGTAGCGGCGGTGATTATTTTGTTACTAATGCTAACAATTGCGGGAGCTCCACATCTAATCACATTTTAGTTACAGTAAACGCGTTACCTATCTGTTCAATCACCGGTGATCCTTCTGTTTGCGAAGGACAATCCACACTTCTTTGCGGATCTGCAGGAATGGCAGCTTATTTATGGGATACAGGCGAAACAACCGAGTGTGTCACAGTAAATGCAGCAGGTACTTATACAGTCACCATTACAGATTCCAACGGATGCACCAGCAGTTGCAGTCAATCGATCACCGTCAATCCACTTCCAATCTGCACAATCACGGGAAATCTCACCATCTGCTCAGGAGAATCCACGGTATTATGTACGACTGCCGGACTGGCAAGTTATCTGTGGAGCACTGGAGAAAAAATTAATTGCATTACAGTAAATGCAGCGGGCACGTATACAGTCACTATTACCGACGTCAATGGATGCACCAGTAGTTGCAGTCAAACAGTTACGGTAATTCCTTCACCAATCTGCACGATGACCGGAAATCTTACCATTTGTTCAGGAGAATCCACTGTGCTGTGTACAACAGCGGGATTGGCGAGCTATTTATGGAGTACCGGAGAAACGATTAATTGCATCACGGTAAATGCAGCGGGCACTTATATAGTCACCGTTACTGATATCAATGGATGCACCAGCAGTTGCAGCCAAACAATCACTGTTAGCCCCCCACCAATCTGCACGATTACCGGAAATCTTACTATTTGTTCAGGAGGATCCACTGTACTGTGTACGACGGCGGGATTGGCGAGCTATTTATGGAGTACCGGAGAAACGATTAATTGCATCACGGTAAATGCAGCGGGCACTTATATAGTCACCGTTACTGATATCAATGGATGCACCAGCAGTTGCAGCCAAACAATCACAGTTAGCCCCCCACCAATCTGCACGATTACCGGAAATCTTACTATTTGTTCAGGAGAATCCACTGTACTGTGTACAACAGCGGGATTGGCGGGCTATTTATGGAGTACCGGAGAAACGATTAATTGCATCACAGTTAATGCCGCAGGTACTTATACAGTCACCGTTACCGATGCCAATGGATGCAGCAGCAGTTGCAGTCAAACAGTTACAGTAATTCCTCCACCAATTTGTACGATCACTGGAAATCTTTCGATTTGTGCAGGAGAATCCACTGTACTGTGTACAACAGCGGGATTGGCGGGCTATTTATGGAGTACCGGAGAAACGATTAATTGTATCACAGTTAATGCCGCAGGTACTTATACAGTCACCGTTACCGATGCCAACGGATGCAGCAGCAGTTGCAGTCAAACGGTTATGATTAGCCTTGGCAGTGAACCACCAATGATTACATGTCCTGTAGATGTTACCCTCGAATGTGATGAAAATACATTGCCATCCAATACAGGCTTCGCTATAGCAACTGATATTTGCGGTGCTTCTCTTGCCGTTAATTTCAATGATATGACCCTCTTAAATGGCTGCGGTCAGGCGTTTACCATTACACGTATTTGGACAGCAACAGACGCTAATGGAAATACAATCACTTGTTCGCAGACTATAGCAGTACAGGACAATACTGCCCCGGTCATTACCTGTCCGGTGGTATTGAGTCCGATCGAATGTGGGGCAGCACCCAATTTTGGAACACCCACTGCTATTGATGCCTGTGGTGGGATGGTGAACATAACCTTTACAGAGGTGACGTTTCCCGGACTATGTCCGCAGGCTTATAGTGTGACAAGGACATGGACAGCAACTGATGAATGTGGAAATTCTGCTCAGTGTAGTGTGACCATAGATGTACAGGACAATACTGCCCCGGTCATTACCTGTCCGGTGGTATTGAGTCCGATCGAATGTGGATCATCACCCAATTTTGGAACACCCACTGCCATTGATGCTTGTGATGCGATGGTGAACATAACCTTTACAGATGTGACCCTTCCCGGACTATGTCCGCAGGCTTATAGTGTGACAAGGACATGGACAGCAACCGATGGATGTGGAAATTCTGTTCAGTGTAGTGCGACCATAGATGTCCAGGATAATACTGCCCCGGTCATAACCTGTCCGGTGGTATTGAGTCCGATCGAATGTGGAGCAGCACCCAATTTTGGAACACCCACTGCTATTGATGCCTGTGGTGGGATAGTGAACATGACCTTTACAGATGTGACCCTTCCCGGACTATGTCCGCAGGCTTATAGTGTGACAAGGACATGGACAGCAACCGATGATTGTGGAAATTCCACTCAGTGTAGTGCGACCATAGATATACAAGACAACACCGCACCGATACTGACCTGTCCTGTGGTAGTCAGTCCGATTCAATGTGGAGCGGCACCCAATTTTGGAACACCCATTGCTATTGATGCCTGTGGGGGGATGGTGAACATAACTTTTACAGATGTGACGCTTCCCGGATTATGTCCGCAGGCTTATAGTGTGACGAGGACATGGACAGCAACCGATGAATGTGGAAATTCTGCTCAGTGTAGCGCGACCATAGATATACAAGACAACACCGCACCGATACTGACCTGTCCGGTGGTAGTCAGTCCGATTCAATGTGGATCAGCGCCCAATTTTGGAACACCCACTGCTATTGATGCCTGTGGTGGGATAGTGAACATGACCTTTACAGATGTGACCCTTCCCGGACTATGTCCGCAGGCTTATAGTGTGACAAGGACATGGACAGCAACCGATGAATGTGGAAATTCTGCTCAGTGTAGTGCTACCATAGATGTCCAGGATAATGCTGCCCCGGTCATCACTTGTCCGGTGGTGGTAAGCCCAGTTGAATGCGGATCGACACCAACTTTCGGAACGCCCACAGCAGTGGATGCATGTGATGGAACAGTAGATATTACATTTTCAGACGTAACCGTTCCCGGTCAATGCCCACAGGAGTATAGCGTAACCAGGACCTGGACCGCAACAGATGATTGTGGGAATTCATCATCGTGTAGTGCAACCATTGTTATTCAGGATAATGTGCCGCCAGTAATCACGCTACCTCAAAGCATATCTAATGGAGATACGCTTCGCGTTCAGTGCTATGGCCAGGATCCAGCGTGGGATCTCCCGGTATATAATGCCAATAGCGTAGTAGCCATTGATGCATGTGGTGGAAATACAGTTGTTTCCTTTAATGAGAGTCTGGAAAATGAAGGTAACTGCGGCTTAGATGGATATATCAATTTATATCGGTTGACCTGGACTGCTACTGATGCCTGTGGCAATAGTAGCATGGCTTTTGCTTTTCTTGCTTTGGTTGATACCATCGCCCCGGTCATCTATGGAATACCAGTCGATATAACTGTAAACTGTGATCAAGTACCCTTACCGCCTGTATTAGTGTATGCTACTGATGAATGCCTTTGTGCCTGTATCATACTCTTTCAGGAATCCGATAGTACCCAAACCTCCGGATGCCAGGATGGCCAGGTCGTTGTCAGAACCTGGACGGCTACGGATCGCTGTGGTAACGAAACTATAGGCCGACAATATATTACGCTGATCGATACTTCAGGTCCTGCGCTTCAAATCCTGCAGCCTGAAATTGCTAACGCTCAAAACGGAACCATACTCGAATACACATGTAGCGCAGGCGGTATTCCCACGTTTTTTAATAACCTCAGCGCTGAGTCGGTCATGATGACAACAGGATGCGGCGGCTCGGGTACGATCACTTTCGACAGCCGTACCATTAAGTCCAGAAATTGTGAATACTTTGGATATGTTGAACAAAGAACTTTCCATTGGGAAGCAATTGATGCGTGTGGAAACGAAACTAACCTCACCATCGTAGCACAACTCCAGGATGATCAAGCGCCTACTATTATCGGACTTCCCGCCATGGCATGCGTTGGAGATCCTCAATTGAATGATGTGGAAGCGGTAGATGATTGTGGAAATGCGTCTCTTCGGTTTTGGGAAACGGAGGTAAGGAATCCATGCGGAACAGGCATGGCTGTTCGCAGGACGTATGAAGCCTTCGATGATTGTGGAAATATAACGAGAGATACGGTGATCCTCCTCCCTAATGATTTTACACTTCCGATTATAAGTCTTGTTAATTCAAATCTGAGTTTAGTTCCGGGGGATGAATTGCTGATCGTACCCTGCGATGCGAAGGGAGGTCAATACACGAATTATGGAGTTAAAGATGCTATTGTTGACAATACGTGCGGGGTGACCATGGATTTTGAAGAAAGACTGTTATCAGCCGGGGATTGTGTGCAGGATGGATATGTTGCTTTGTTGTCCTTAATTTGGACGGCTACAGATGTCTGCGGGAATCAGGGTCAAGAACAAATGCTCGCAGAAGTCGTGGATACCACCAGCCCGGTATTTATGAATTTCAAACCGGTCATGACGATTGGATGTCATGATGCCATGCCCCTGATAAGCACTTCAGATAACTGCGGCGATGTGGTCATGACCAGCATCGATAGCATCATTCCGGGAAAATGTGAATTTCAGTATGACGTTATTCGCCTGATCACGATCACGGATGCATGCGGCAATAGTTCAACACGCTCACAAACAGTACATGTCGGAAATAGTAATGGGCCAGTGATAACAGGGGTCGTAGCTAACGTTTGTGATGATTTGACGATACCGGTAGTGACGGCATATGATGAATGTGCCCAGGAATTCGTTGAGGTTACGATGGTAGAGGATACGCTGGAACTCAATTGTCATGATGGGGTGGTCATTCAAAGGACCTGGTCTGCCCGCGATGCTTGCGGAAATGTTGCTAAAATAATTCAGACCATCATCCTTCATGATCAGACCCCTCCTCAAATCCTGATCCCAACCTATTCAGTGATCAATCAATTCATTGGTCAGGATTACAATCTGGTATACCTGTCACAAACCGATCTCATGGCCAGGATCAACGGCATCAATAGTAATAGTGTGGTGGTGTTTGATGATTGTGACGAGCTGATCGATGCTGTTTTGACCGTCGACACCATTAAGGCAGTGAATTGCGAAGCGGTTGGATATGCAGAGCGGAGAACCTATACCTGGATTGCCGTGGATATTTGCGGAAATTCAGACTCCTTAACCATTACGGTGGACATCATGGATGATATACCACCGGTCACGAATGAACTTCCGGGAGATACGATGATCGTTTGTGCTCCTTTACCACCCGTTCCTGATGTGTTTAGCCAGGATTTGAATCCATCAGCCTCGGTGATATATACACAATTGATTGAAGCCGGGAATACGCTGGGTCGATTTAATGTGACACGCACATGGACTGCTACTGATTCCTGTCACAATATCGCCACAGTAATCCAGCATATCCTCTGGATTCCTGAATCCTTAATACAATGCGATATTTTATTGCCGGATTCAGTCGAATGTAATTCGCATGGTGTTTTCATCGGAAGCCTGATTACTGGCGGTTTTGGACCCTATACTTACGTGTGGAAAATTGTTGGAGAAAAATGTTTCCTACAGGCTGGACAGGGAACGCCTGATATCCGGATTTATGTAGGATGGTCCGAAGTTACGGTGACCCTCACCGTGACAGATATTTATGGTTGTGTTTCAATATGCACCACCACTGTGAATTGTTCAGAATCATTCAACACCTTCGCTTCCTCCCCATTGAATGTTAATGCTAATGAAAATCCAGATCATCCCAATTCAACCTTTCATACGATTTGGAATCAGGATCAACAAGATCATATACAGCAACTCACTTTCTGGCCCAATCCGGCCAAGGAAACGGTAAACCTAGGTTTTGAATCTTCTATTGATCAGGATTTGGAAGTCACCTTTCTCAACCTGCTGAACCAGGTAGTGGTTCGGGAGAAAATCTCTGCACATCCCGGATATGAAGTCCATCCTGTAGATGTATCCAAATTGCGGAATGGAAGTTATTTGCTGGAGGTCAGGTCAGGGGCAGAAATGCACACTAAAGTGGTGGTCGTGCTAAATGGCGAATAATTGATTTCTTAAAAAACAGCCTGACCGCATAAAATTTACATGGTCATATTGAGGATCTTTCTCGGGAGAGGAAGATCCTCTTATTTTAGAAGGATGCATCTACGTCCCCTCTTGTACAAAAATTGTGGATAAAGAATATGTAAGCATTGAAGGAAAGAGAGGGAGTTTGGGGTCAGTTAACTT
>CAWINN010000005.1:85000-531323 GCA_963837505.1 uncultured Saprospiraceae bacterium
ACAGCTCACTAGTCGAGCGTTCTTGCGCGGAAAATGATCGGGCATCAAATGTACCACCGAAGCATTGTACTCCCGTCGAAAGACGGGATTGGTAGGGGAGCATTCTACCAGCGTCGAAGGTATACCGTGAGGTGTGCTGGAGCAGGTAGAAAAGAAAATGTAGGAATGAGTAACGATTAAAACGGTCAGAAACCGTTTCGCCGTAAGACTAAGGTTTCCTGGATCGATGTTAGACAGACCAGGGTGAGTCGGGACCTAAGGAAAACCCGAGAGGGGTATCCGATGGAAAACAGGTTAATATTCCCGTACCAGTTTACAATAAAAGGGGACGGAGATCTGAGCTGATCGCGTACTGACGGAATAGTACGTTGAACCACCTGCAAGGGTGGGATAGTACCTTGATCCCGCAAGGGTGAAGGGATAGTGTCAGGTAAGTTCTTCCAAGAAAAGCCGAAGTAAACTGCTCGTACCGTAAACCGACACAGGTAGTCGAGGAGAGTATCCTCAGGCGCTCGAATGATTCATGGCTAAGGAACTAGGCAAATTAGACGCGTAACTTCGGGAGAAGCGTCCCTCCGTAAGCGAGGCGCAGTGAAACGGCCCAGGCGACTGTTTAGCAAAAACACAGGACTCTGCTAATTCGTAAGAAGACGTATAGGGTCTGACACCTGCCCGGTGCTGGAAGGTTAAGGAAGGGGGTTAGCCGCAAGGCGAAGCTCTTGACTGAAGCCCCAGTAAACGGCGGCCGTAACTATAACGGTCCTAAGGTAGCGAAATTCCTTGTCGGGTAAGTTCCGACCTGCACGAATGGTGTAACGATCTGGGCTCTGTCTCAGCCATGATTTCGGTGAAATTGAAGTATCGGTGAAGATGCCGGTTACCCGCAACGGGACGAAAAGACCCCGTGCACCTTTACTATAGCTTCACATTGGTCTTGAGATTAAGATGTGTAGGATAGCTGGGAGACTTTGAAGCGGTGCACGCTAGGCGTCGTGGAGTCGACGTTGAAATACCAGCCTTTTTACTATTTAGGTTCTAATCCCGATAAGGGAGACAGTGTGTGGTGGGTAGTTTGACTGGGGTGGTCGCCTCCAAAAGAGTAACGGAGGCTCGCAAAGGTACCCTCAGTACCGTTGGTAATGGTACGAAGAGCGTATGAGTATAAGGGTGCTTGACTGAGAGAGCGACGGCTCGATCAGGTGCGAAAGCAGGCTCAAGTGATCCGGTAACTCCACATGGGTGGGTTATCGCTCATAGGATAAAAGGTACGCCGGGGATAACAGGCTGATCTCCCCCAAGAGCTCATATCGACGGGGAGGTTTGGCACCTCGATGTCGGTTCGTCACATCCTGGGGCTGGAGAAGGTCCCAAGGGTTGGGCTGTTCGCCCATTAAAGTGGCACGTGAACTGGGTTCAGAACGTCGCAAGACAGTTCGGTCTCTATCTGTTGCGGGCGCGGGAATATTGAGAAGATCTGACACTAGTACGAGAGGACCGTGTTGGACGTACCGCTAGTGTACCAGTTGTGGCGCCAGCTGCACCGCTGGGTAGCTATGTACGGAACGGATAAGCGCTGAAAGCATCTAAGCACGAAGCCGTCTTCAAGATGAGTATTCCATTCTCCCTCGCGGAGATGAAGGGTCGTAGAAGATGACTACGTTGATAGGCTATAGGTGGAAGTACAGTGATGTATGGAGCCGAGTAGTACTAATTACCCGAAAGCTTCCTTTTTTTTCTTTTAAGAGACTTCACCATGTAATTAAACATTGCATGTGCACCTCGTTCGACATAATTATATTCGACAATCCCCATCCTTTTTTTATTTTGGATTACGGATTTTGGACTTTAGATTGATTTTATTTGATCTATTCCAAAATCTAATCTCCAAAATCTAAAATCAATAAGATTAGTGTGGCTCGCGAGTCCTCCGCCTCAGGCGGAAACTCTTACGGTCACACAAGACCTATTTTGGAATGCGGATTGCTGAAATGCGGATTCAAAGGAATCCAATTTCGCAAATCCAAAACCTGTGCTGAGCGCAGTCGAAGCATCCAGAATCAAGAACCAATGGTGGCTCCCGCTGTTCAGCGGGACAAGTTCCGCAAAGGGACAACCATTCAAGATCCAATGGTGGCTATAGCAAAGGGGATCCACCTCTTACCATTCCGAACAGAGAAGTTAAGCCCTTTCACGCCGATGGTACTGCCTCACAAGGGTGGGAGAGTAGGTAGCCGCCTACCTAAACAAGGCCCGTAGTGTAAACTGCGGGCCTTTTTTTATTTCTTACCCCCTTTCATTCGATAAATTCCAAATACCATATCCCGATGGCCTGTACGCAAGCAATATTCATCCTCTTTGCTAAAAATAAACGCTAACCATTGGCGTGCCTCGTCATCCATTTCGATAAAATGATGGGCTAAATCCTTTAATACCAGGTGCGCAATATTAAATCGCACTTTCTTTTCTTCCACTATTTCAAAATGCCTGTGCAAGGAGGTCAGCAGATTAGCCGAGTCTGCCGCTTCAGAAGGATCAATCAGCTTAACCCGCCATATCCCAGGACGATATATCTTTCGTTTGATGGAATTACTTTGAAATCGTGTCCTGTATTTGACCGGCAATGACCTTAATACATCATTCGCAAATGCCAGTTGTTCATCTGTCCATTGCAATCGGTTGGGTCCTGTATATTCAAAAACGATCAATAACCCATCCCTTTTGAGAATGGGTAAGACATGATCCTTCAAAAATCCATTGATATCCCGGAAATGATGCAGGCTGGAATTAAAGAGTATAACATCATACGGTGCATGATCAGGAATGTATTTTGTAAAATCAGCTGCTACATAATGCAGTTTATCCAATCCCAGGTGTATGGCCTCTTCACGGGCTTCCTCAATTTGCCCGCCGGCGATATCTATTCCATCAATTCGTTTAAACTGCTCATACATTCCAAACTTGCGCTCCCTGGCTCCGCTACCACATCCTATCGAAAACAGGGTCAGATCATGCGCAACTTTTAAATACTTGTTCATCACATAGTCCTCATATTCCTGTAAAGGATGACCGGTGCAATCTTCGTTCCATCGCATGCGCGCTTCGGGCAGACTCCAAAAATCGGCTGAGTCAAAATCCCTGTTCCATTTCGATGATGTCCGGTCATTGCCCGAAACATGAAGCAATGATGCAATCGCCCTCCATCCCTTCTGTCGTAGCTTATATACGAGATCAGTGAAATCGCCTACGGAGAGATAGGTTTGAAGGTGTTTAATGATGGGCATAATACCGAATATACGTCCCTATTGAACACGTGGCGCACGCCCTTGGCAGTATGTGCGTCCGAAGCGCAACGTATTTTATCTCAAGCCGTTTGTCCTTCGCCTGGTGGGTACTCACTCGCAAACCTCCGCATACACCCTCGCCGCTTTCAACAAATCATCCTCATTCATCTTAAAGCCACCCTGGCTACACAAGTCTTTCAAATCAGCACAATCACTGAAATAATTAGCTAATCCTTTATCCCACAACAAAAACTGGGTATCCAATAATGAGATCGGAGCAGACTCCCCTGTCTTTTGAAAAGCATATTCCGGCTGCACATGTGATAAAGTACCAGATATCGGGTAATACTTATAAAGTTTAATCTTATCCGAATCATATAATTGTTCCAAAAAATTCAGGCTCGGTTCCGATTTCCCCTTGGCACAAGGACTAAACATCATCCGCATAAATTTTCGCTCCCCGATGGCAAAACCGTTCACTTCTGCTTTAGTAACATCTTGCTCTTCCAGGGCTCCCGATTTCTCCACCATAAACTTGGTATTCCCATTGGGTCCAAAGATGAAGTCCTCTTCTGATTTGGATCGCATAAATAGACCCTGAATGGTATCGGTGCCGGTAACCAGGAATCCGGGCAATGAATTGTTATCGGCCTGCATTTGTTCTTTGGCTTCTTCCATTTCTTTAACCTTGGAAGGAGGTAGAGCGTTGGCCAAATCCCGGGAATAATGCATGGTATGAATGTCCAGCTTATCCATTCTTTGTTTTGTTTTTTCCATAGACTCCAAAAAACGTTCAACTCGTTTTTCCTTGGGATCCACCGCCAGTATTCGTTTGGCATGCATTTCTGCCTTATCAAATTGATCAAGATAAAAATAGGTATAAGCTAAATTGGCATTACAAGCCGAATACACTTCCTGCAAGTCCTTGTCCTTACCAGGGGCTGTTTCGGAAAATTTTGACCAGAATTTGATACAACTTTCCATTTGTTTCATCCCTTCTTCTGAAGGGGCATTGGCAGGCAGTGCCTTAAAGACAGATATGGTTTTTTCCAGGTTGGCATCAAATGCATCTTCTTCAGGATGCTTCTTAATGGTATAAAACTGGGGGTCATCGGTTGCAAAGGCAAAATCATATTTACTGCGAACCGTATTTCGGGCCTCTGAAACAGCAGTCTCTGCCATATCGGAAGCATATTGCTTACGCAAAGAGACCGCTAATGATTCTGCCTGCTTGGAAAGTGTTGACGAAGAAGTTGTTTCTGCTGATTTCTCACTGCTGTTATAGGTCCGTGATCCTGAAGACAGGATTTCCCCTTCCGGATCGACCACTTTAAAGGAAGTAATACCTGAACAGGGGAGCTCATACCAATAGTAATTCGTTTTAACCACAACTCCTTTATCATTTTTATAGGATTCAGAACGGGTCTTCCAGGCCAAGCGGCCAGTATTGACGGTTCCCGTATTAACCGAAATCCGCAAGTGACCGAATTCATTGACATTGGTTGTGCCAACTCGTTTAAATCCGTCTAACCTGATTCTGTCTTCCAGGGTACCGGTCGTAAAACCTGCAATTGCAATGTTTCCACCATAAACGGTAACGGAGTAGGTGGTAAAATTTTCGGGAAGTTTTTCGGCAGGGAGGGATACATATTTAATATCCACTTTCTTGTCCTTGGCTTTTTGGCTCAGGCCTGGGGTCGCCACCCATAAAGCGCCAAAAATAATGGCTGGGGTAAGAAATCGTAACATAGTTGGCAGGGTTTTGTTTTTCAAACCAAAATAATCAAAATAATATCATGGCATAGCGTTTCCTTGGTATTTCAATTTTTCGGGGAGTGCCATCCTTTCTATCTAATGGAGGACAAATTGAAATCAGGAGGATGTATTCATCCGGATATCGCCGGGTTCCAAAATGGCAAATTAAAAAAACGCTTATTCACCGGGTTCGGGATTAAAAGCTTTACGGGCAGAAATGGTTTAGTGGAGTAGGTACCTTGCTTTTTACATTTTGCAATGCTTATATTCAGCAAACATGGTGTAAAGGAGTCGCCTTATGAAGGGAGAGAGGTTTTTTCCCGGAATTGACCCGCTCTTTTCTTTAGCCGGACAAGAAGAATGATTTATTTTGTGCTCCCTGTCCGACTGCCGGGCAAAACGAATCCCTCCATGCTGAAAGAAAAATTAACCGTTGAATTGCTCTGGTGGGTTTTTACCTTTATCGTGGTCAGCATAGTGATGCTCCCCATCTGGACAGATGCCCCCGGATTTCCGTTCACCTTCCAGAACATCCTCCTCATTGTATTCTTTATCACGTTTGCCCGGTATATTTTTTTTCTCCGTCTGACGCTCATTGCCAGGGCCAAATGGATCAAAGTAGCCATCATCCTTTCAGCAGCGCTTTTCCTTTTCGTAACGGCTACCGCCATGCTGGATTTCAGGAATTTCATGGACGAACGCGGCCTGCAGACCCTGGTCGAAAACCTGGATGTTATGAAGCAAACCCAAAGGATCAATTACATCAAGCATGAGATGATCTTCTTTGGTGTGGGCAGTCTGATCACAGGCTTTTGGCTTCCACTGCGCATGATCAGATCGCTGTGGCGCATGCGCAACAAAGGCACAGTGTAATATTCCTAAGCTCTGGACTCCGGAGCCTTGCGCACAAGACTTCTCAAAAAAAGAATTTCATCCCGCATCTCCTGAAAGAGCCGGTCATATACCATTTTCAATTCGGGAACGCTGATCCCCCTGGATTCCGGCCCGGAGATTTCATTCCCATTCGAGGAAGAAGCGGCAGCTGGCTTTTTATTTAACAGGGAGACAATATCGGTTTCCAATAGCTCGAGGATTTCAAACAGTCGTTCGACACGCAGCGAAGTCTTCCCGGACTCCAGACAGGCATAAGCGGATTGGGAGATGTCCAGCATGTCGGCCATGTATTCCTGGGAATAGCCTTTAGCCTCGCGGAGGGACCGGATCTGTTGTCCGATCGTATCAGCATTTCGCATAAGATTATTGTTTTAACGGGTGAAGTATTTTGTTTTCAGATAGGAAATATAATTCATAACCTTCATTTTTGGTAATGAAAATTCACCTAAGGTTTTCATGAAGGGCCTCGATCAGAGTTCCGGAATGAGAAATTCAAACCACCCTTGAAAACAATTGTCCTTATAATGACTTGTTCTTTTGCTCTGGTTCAAAACAGCTGGGGCCAGACATCAGCAGAATCTACCACGAACACGGTAATTGAAGGTGGAAAGCTTGTTGTTGAACTTATCAAAGCCCTGGGCACGAAAAAAGACCAGGAACGGGATACAAATTGCAAGGACAGTTATGCTGATTTGTGCGTGGAAAATCAAACGAATGGAACCATCTCAGTTTCCTTACTGCACAGATCATCCGGGGAAAGCAGGGAAGTGGTGGTGTTGCCCGGTGGTAAAGAATGTTGCCTGCAGGCCAAAGCGGGGGTGTGGACGTATGATTTAAAGATTCCCGGCAGTCTCCTGTCTCTCCGGAAGGGAGATTTAAAACTGGAAGGATGCAACAATATTATTATGAGCATCAAATAGAGTAAAGAGTGAGTGGTGAAAAGTGAAGAGGAGGTTATTCCCCCATCAGGTCGTAGGGGGGAAAGCGTGAAGAGTGAGTAGGAAAGAATTCACCTTACTGTTGGAGAGAACTCCAACAACAACAAAATGCCGGATCACGGGTCACGAATGACGACGCCCGACAGACGAGTGGAACCGTAAAGGCCTGACTGCTCCAGCGGCAGTTGGACTGGAACATTATACAGCGGGCTACCGAAACCGCTTGAACAAGAAGTAGGAAAAATTTCCTTTTTTTAAATAACTTCATCATGAAAAACAGATTAATTACACGCTTCGGGATGCTTGTTTGTCTGTCCCTCGCTGCTTTTTTTGTTCAGGCACAAACCACCTCATTGGCTAGTGGGAACAGTAAAAAATGGTACTGGCGTTATTACCGATTTAGCTAATGCCACACATGTGCTGATTGCCAATTTGCCTGAGGGAGCCACTCTTTCGGATTTGAAATTGGAATATTCAGAGTATGAGGCTAAGTACTATCTGACAGCCAAAGTTTCTGCTAAAGGTATTTCCAGTGTTGGCATTCAACTTGGGCAATCCGGGAATACCTTATTGGCATTTTCAGGATCTGGAGTTGAGCTGACTTGTTCGGGCTCCAATTGCTCCGATTGCCGGATCTCATTCGAAGGTGGGCGTCCGCATTGTAAGTGTTTTAGAAGCGAAGAGGTGATTCAAGATGCGATATGACATCGAAGATTACTATTGGACTATAGTATAATATACAATGGAAGCAAGGGAATTTAGTATTTCTTTGCTTCTATCTTTTTGTAATATTACTAAATCACAAAATATTCGGACATGGTGCTCAACGTATTGGATAAGAATAGCTCAACAGCTTGCACTTTGGAATACTACCTTTAATAGCATTCAATCAAATTGACCCTGAAAGAATTGTCGATAAAATGGTTGCCAAACGAGCTGCTTTTGAATCGATTGGTTACGATATAAATTTTAAGACAAAACCTTTTTCACGATCAGATACGCTGGATTATTTGGCCCATGTTGAATTGGTCAGGAAGCCGGAAGATACTTTGTTCCACGGTCTGGTGTTCATTGATATGGACACCATTTGGTACGGGTACGATGGAGTAATAATATTTTCAAGGAATCTTACTTCCAATGAAGTTGTTTATGACAATGCACTTACCAATCCGGGATTATTTATCAAAAGCAATGTGAAAAACAACTTAGTGGATGATGGATTTTTAAAAATTAGTACGGGTTTAAAACAAGTGATCAGCAACCCGGAATACAATCCCTTATTTATGAACATAGAGCTGGATGGCGTTAAATGTTTGGGCATTAATTTCAGTACACCCGACGATGAAGAATTGACGAACCGCAGCTATTTCGTAGCGATAGATCCGGAAACATCTACGATAAAAAAAATTACCTATTCCGTGTATTTCCAGGATAATGAGCAATACCAGGAATGGAATTATTCTAATGTGAATTTCGGACACGAGACCAGCATCCCCAGGTTAGATTTTAAAACTTTTGGCAGTAATGTAAAAGAAACCCAGTATAAAAAGGAAAATTATATTGAAGATTTTGTTCCGGACTTCGATTGGTCTTCATTGAGTGGAAAACTATTCAATAGGGATGAGAGGGTCGATATCAGAAATGTAAAAGCCCAGTACATTATTCTGGATTTTTGGTACTCCTCCTGTTACCCCTGCATAAAAAGTATTCCAGCTATCAGGGATATTGCCAATAAATATGATCGGAAAGAGGTAGCTGTATTCGGAGTCAATATGATTGATGATGCAGTGAAAAGTAAAGTCCGGTTAGATAAATTCTTTAATAATAATCCCATGCCATATCCTGCATTGATGTTGGATCCAAATTATAGTACCGAGATTAATCTGACCTATCCGACCTTTCTAATCCTCAATGATAAATTTGAAGTGGTATTTCAGGAGACTGGTTTTAATGAAGATTTATTCCATGAGGCATCCGTTTTTCTGGACAACAGATTGAAGCAATAAAAGTTATTAAATAATTCCAACCCGTTAATTCCCCATATTCATATTCCCCATGTGATGTTCCGCCATATTGCCATTCCCATGCATTTTGACCGGGGTGTACTCCAGTTCCTTTGGGGAGGGCTGATCTTCGGTTAATTCATAAGCTTTATTAATGACCAGTCCCTGCATTTCCTGGTCCGGACAATCCTTGCAGGGCCATTGGATCCTGACATTATTGATCCTGGTAGCTTTGCGCAAGCCGACTTCAAGCGCCAGGCTGTTACCTCCAAAGGAAGCTCCGGAAGAAACCACCCTGTAAATCATCCTCGACTTACCATTCTCTTCAACATCAAGAGCTACCCTGGCACCAATAGCCGCCCGGTTGGCCGTAGTGCCCACCAATTTGAGTACCACCCAATTATTATGGTCCGGGTTCGGATTTTCATAGAGAGCGTTGAAATAAGTGTCCCCATCAACAGCTCCGCCGAGTACCACGTACATATCCTCATCCCCATCATGATCGAGATCGCCAAATCCCACTCCATGTCCCTTTTGAATATTGGAGAATCCACCAGCGTAACTAATGTCCTCAAATCGCTTTCCATCCATGTTGAGGTACATCTTATTTGGAACCAGGCTCTGAAAAAGCGGGTTGCCTGTACCCAGAAAAAAATCAAGGAATCCATCCGTGTTGATGTCTCCATAATTGCACCCCATTGTAAAGGCCACTTCTGTCAGCCCCATAGCTGCACCGACTTCTTTGTAGTGCAGGTCACCCTGGTTACTATACAATTTGGGCAGCATGGAATGATCTACAGTACCCATGTGGCTTTGCATCCAAAACGTAACCGGAGTTTCCTCATTGAAAAAGGAAGAAACGAAGAGGTCCTCGTGTCCATTATTATCAAAATCAAAGCTCCAGCAGGGGAAGCTGTTAAAAGGCGCACCTACATTGATCGATGGATCTGAAAGAGAAAAATGATTATTCCCCGATGGACCTTGATTAATGAAAAGGGAGTTGGAATCCAGGATGGCAGAAAAATAGAGATCCGGAAATTTATCATCATTTGCATAGGTGGCAGTACAGCCTTTGAAATAATGATCCTGGTTCAGTCCATAAGCGGCCGATTCAAGTTTAAATGTGCCATCCTGTTGATTAATATAGAGGTCAATGCCTCGTTTATAATTACCAAGAGATTCATTGCCTATGGCCACATCCAGCCAACCATCCAGGTTATAGTCTGCCCAGGCCGAAGACTGTGTCGGGGCGAATTTAGTGATCCCTGCTTTCAGGGTGACATCTTCAAATTTCCCCTTTCCGGTATTCATCAGAAGCGTATTCGGGATATCTCCATATTGCTCATACCAGGCGCCACGCATCAGGAACAGATCCAGCCAGCCATCATTGTTGAAGTCCGTCTGGTTCACATTGAGGACACCTACCTGTCCATCCAGTCCATAAGCCTTCGTTTCGTCGGTGAACGTACCGTCTCCGTTGTTTTTATAAAACACCAATTCTTCATGTGGGCCCCAGGACGTAACCACAATATCCAACCAGCCATCATTGGTAAAATCATCTACCACCACTCCGCCGGCCAGGCTATTCCTGTTGACGCCTACTTCGCCGGCGATGTCGTGATACTGGGGGAAATTAATTTTTGATTTAAACCATTGCGGATTGACCAGGTATTCCGGGGGCACTTCCCCAGGGTATTTCCCCAGAGTCATGTAAGCCACATTAAGCAGGTATTTAAATTCCAGATCATCCGGAAAATCTTTCAGGGCAAGTTGATATTCATCTATAGCTTTGGAAGAACCAAAAGGAAGGGTGTGAATTCCATTTCCCTGTATGGGGAGATAACAGGATTCATGGTTGTGATTTTGCAGACAATTTTCCACTTCCCCGTAACGCATGAAGGCAATGGCCACGAAGGAATATAAATTATGCTTCGATACAGAGTCGACAGGTACATTATTGTCTCGTAAATATTTGGAAACTGTGGCCATCACATCAAGTGATTCCTTGGTCTTTCCGCAGCAAAGTAATTCCTTGGCATATTTCGTTGCCATATTGAGTTTTTGCGTAGCATCAGTTTCAGTGTCGATGCGCTTTTTCAATATGGCAGCACGTTCTGTATTGAAAGTACTGCTAATGGCCATGGTATCCACTTTACGATAAGCCTCCTGGACCCAGACACGGGTATCCGGTTGAACAGCAGGTTTTGGTTGAGGTGTCTCCGACTTGCATCCTACGATAACAAGAAAAGTATACAGGAGACAAGAAAATGCTATTATTTCCTTGTGATTCATGCAGTAAAGATAGTTTTGAAAGAAAAAAATGTGGTTTAAATAATGAGGAATGGCCAGTATTTTGCTGAGGTAAGAAAATATCCCGCTGAACCGGGTGAGAAAAATCTAATCCATGTTCAAGAGGTCAAAAAACCACCGCCATCAGTTAAGAAGAAAGAAGGGAGAAGAAAACAAGGCATCAGTAAAGTTCATTGATGTTCATGTTGCATATGGTCCATATTCTCCATCATCGCCACCTTTACATATTCCATCACTGCAGGATCGGGCTGATCCTGAGTCAACAGGTAAGCATGGTTAACATCCAATCCGCTATAGGTTTGATCAGGGCAATTTTTACATGGCCATTGTACCACCACGTTATTGATAGAAGTAGCCCTCCTTAGGCCAACTTCAAGGGCTAAACTATTGGCACCAAATGATGCTCCTGAGGTAACGGTCCGATAGATTTTTCTTTCTTTTCCATTTTCCTGAACCGAGAGAGCCACTCGCGCACCAATGGCAGGCCGGTTGGCCGTCTTTCCGGTCAGTTTAAGCACGATCCAGTTATAGTGATGTTCGTTGGGATTTTCAAACAGACAATTATAAAATCCATCGCCATCATATCCGCCACCCATCTTTACATATATATCCTCATCCCCATCATGATCAATATCACCAAAGCCCACGCCGTGCCCTTTCTGTATATTGGCAAAACCTCCGCTATAACTAACATCTTCAAATCTTTTGCCATCCACATTGAGATACATCTTGTTGGGCACCAGGCTTTGGTATAATGGATTTCCGGTAGCGAGATAAAAATCCAGGAAACCATCCGTATTGATATCTCCGAAATTACATCCCATGGTAAAAACATCTTCATTCAGCCCCATGGATTGCCCGACATCTTCGAATTTCAGGTTGCCGGTATTCTTATAGAGTTTGGGCAGGTAATTGGTATCCGGATGACCCATATTACTTTTCATCCAATATTGCACGAGATCCGTTTCATTGGAAAAAGCAGAGACAAACAGATCTTCATTGCCATCATTATCGAAATCAAAATTCCAGCAAGGGAAACTGGATTTCGGATTACGCACTACATCTTTCATCAATTGAAAGCCCTGGCCTTCTGCCATTTTATTGATGAAAAGGTGGTTGCCATCGGTCAGCCCGGAGATATACAGATCAGGATAACGATCATTGTTGACATCTGTCGCCACCACGCCTTTCAGGAATTCATTTAATGTCAGGCCATTGTTTGCGGCCTCATTTTTAAACGTTCCGTCCTTCTGGTTGATATACAGGTCGATGCCACGCTCATATCCAGGAAAAGATTCGTTGGCCACCACCAGGTCCAGCCATCCATCGAGATTAAAATCGGCCCACGTGGCGCTCAGGCAGGCCGCATAATGGGTTAAACCGGCTTTGATCGTCACATCTTCAAAAGATCCTTTACCAGTATTCATTAATAAGGTGTTGGGGATATCTCCCTGGTTGAGATACCAACCGCCACGAATCATATAGATATCCAGCCAGCCGTCATTGTTGAAATCTGTTTGCTTGATGTTGAGACTTCCTTTTTGTCCATCCAGTCCGTAGGCTTTGGTTTGATCGGAAAAAGTACCATCGCCATTGTTAATGTAGAAGACCAACTCTTCATCAGGACTCCAGGAAGAACTCACGAGGTCAAGCCATCCATCATTATTGAAATCATCCACAATGACACCACCTGCCAGACTCTTATGATTTACGCCTAGTTGAGGAGCAATATCTTTAAAAGGCTGAATGACTATTTTATTTTTAAACCAGGCTGGATCAATTCTGAACTTTGCCGGTACTTTTCCCGGATATTCACCTACGGTCATGTAAGCAATGTTGAGCAGGTATTTCATCTCCAGGTCATTTGGGAAATCCTGGAGAGCCTCTTCATAAAGAGAGATCGCTCTTCTGGAACCATCCTGTAACTGATGCACACCTCCACCGGCAATGGGAATAAAACAGGATTGATGATTGTGATTTTGGACGCAATTTTCAACTTCCCCTTTTCGCATATACGCGATGCCCATCAAGGAATACATATTCCTTTTGCTTGGCAGATCTAACTTCAGGTGATTCTCTTTCATATATGTATCCACGGTCTCGTAGATTTTGATGGCATCGTCCGTTTTGCCGGCCTTTAATAGTTCAGTGCCATATAACTCAGCCAGGTTCACCCGCTTGGTCGGATCCTGTTCCTGTTCTAACTGGCCCTTAATCATGCTGGCGCGTTTAGTATTCATATTCAGTCTGAAGACATTCAGATCGACCGCATCATAGGCTGCTTTCACGAGAATTCGGGTGTCCGTCACCGGGGCGGGTTCATTGGTTGCCGGGGCTTCTTTACTATGACAACCAGTCGTCAGCGTGACAAGGCATGAGAAAAGAGGTATAGATCGGAGTACAAAAAGGAGATTCATAGAGTACAAATATAGAGTCCTGCATTAGTTTTGTTTGGCATTCCTTTACTTACGAGTAACTTCAATTTACCAATAAAAATCATTTAATATCATTCTCATGTCCAGTGTAAGCGATTTCAATGAATATCGGGAGCGGATGAATAACCTCATCCTGTCCCATGACAACAAAGTCATCAAGCGTTTTTTTAGCCTCGACAATCAGACGTATGAAGATGGGGCGCTGTCCGAAGTCACCAAAGAACTGCTTGGGCTGGTCGCCTCCATGGTGCTACGCTGTGATGACTGCATTAAATATCATTTAGGCAGGTGTCATGAATTGGGGGTGACGAAGGAGCAAATCTATGAATCGTGTTCGGTGGCCTTGATAGTGGGGGGCTCCATTTTTGTTCCGCATATGAGAAGGGCAGCAGAGTATTGGGAGGAGTTGGAAAAAAATGAATAACTAAAAGTGAAGAGTGAATAATAGAAATGGAATGTAGAAAGTATGGCCAGTTAGTTTTTCAATGCCATTTATGGGCAAAATTGTTTTACCAGGTCCTCCCATTCTTCCTCCAGTGTCCAATCTTTCCTTTTTGCTCCGGCTCTCCGGTACCAATAATCCGCATTCCAGATATCTCCTTCCTTGCGATGCAGATAGGCATGGATGAGGCAATATGATTTCGTTTCTTTTCCAGCAATGAGATTATGAGCCAATTCCCAGTCGCCCTTCTCATCATACCAGAGAGCTTTCAATTCATTCGACACTTCCGGAGGAGACTCCAATCGTAAGGAATCAATAAAGGTCTCAGGCGTCATGCTATAACATTTTAATTCGTGAAAATCAGTGTAATTCGTGGCTTATATTCCTGATTTCTTAGACTACTAATTACACGAATTCACACAAATTTTATTTACATAATTTTTCTCGTATGGCTAAAATGGTATTATTTACTTTTTAACCAGATCCGCAAAAAATTCCAGGCCTCATGAATCAGTACAAGGCGACTCATCTTTGAAAACGCTATCCCCGCCCTCAGTTCAATCGGAACGCTGCCTATACTCAGATTCTGCCGCGAAGCCAGGTAGATGAATTCCAGATCGAAAAGATAGCGGTTGATTGTCGTGGAAAGGAAAACCGGTTTTACCAATTTGGTGAATCCTTTTAACCCCGCCTGGGTATCATTGACTTTCAGGTGTAGCAGCCAGCCATTGATTTTCTTCAACCAGTTAGATACGTATTTTCTCATGACGGGTAATCGCTTATAATAAGCTTCATCCCGGGTGCCCACAGCGATGTCAACCCCACTTTGCAAAGCCTCAATCACTTTAGTCATACTCTCTTCCGAATATGGCCAATCCACATCAGTGTAAATCAATAAGTCTCCGGAGGACTGGGAAACTCCCTGGCGAAGTGCATATCCTTTGCCCTTGTTTTTACCATAGCTGATCCACTTAATATTGTTGATGTCGCTTCGTAATTTTTTTACTTCAGGGGATGTATCCAAATGTGCTGTTCCGTCATTGACGAGGAATAAGGTAAAAGAGATTTCGCGGTGTTTAGATTGGATAGAATGAAAACGCTGAATGGCTGTATCTTCCCACCCTGGTGCGGGGTTGAAAACAGGTATGAGGATATCCAGTGAAGTCATTGGAGTCGCAAAATACATATTTCCATTCCGGCCCCTTTTATCCCTTGGAAGGACCAACCTATACCCTATTTTTGCCCTGATCTATGAGTTATCTCCATTCCCTCAATGAAGCGCAGCGTTTGGCCGTTCAGCATCTGCAGGGCCCGGTCATGGTCATTGCCGGTCCGGGTTCAGGAAAGACGCGCGTGCTCACTTACCGGATTGCGCATTTGATCGAACAAGGCGTCATTCCGCACCATATCCTGGCGCTTACCTTTACGAATAAAGCGGCCCGGGAGATGAAAGAGCGAATTGCTGCTGTGGTGGGACCCAAAGGAGACAGAGTGTGGGCCGGTACTTTTCACTCCATTTTCGCCCGTATACTTCGCGTCGAAGCCACTAAGATCAATTACCCGCCATCCTTCACCATCTACGATCGTGATGATTCCAAAAGCCTGGTGAGTGATATCCTTCGCGAAATGCGGCTCGATCCAAAACAATACAACGCCAGTGCCGTGCTTGCCCGCATATCCTCAGCCAAATCCAATCTCATCACACCACCCATGTACGCGAAGGACGAAGATCTGCTGCTGTATGACCGGATGAACAAGCGTCCGCTGATCTTTGAAATCTACCAGCGCTACTGTGATCGCTGCATGCAGGCCGGGGCGATGGATTTTGATGATCTCTTGTTACAGATGTTTCGATTGCTCCAGGAAAACACCGATCAGGTGCGCGAAAAATACCAGCGTATTTTTCAGTATGTGTTGGTGGATGAGTTCCAGGACACCAACTACCTGCAGTATGCGATCATCAAATTGCTCACGCTATACCCGCGCAGCCGCCATAATATCACCATCGTCGGCGATGATGCGCAGAGTATTTATTCTTTCCGCGGAGCGACCATTGAAAACATACTTCAGTTTGAAAAGGATTTTCCTGAAGTAACGATTTATAAACTGGAACAAAACTACAGGTCGACGGAACACATTGTGGAAGCGGCAAATAAAGTTATTCAGCACAATCAAAAGCAGATCCCGAAAATCATCTGGACCGAACTGGGTTCCGGTCAGCGCCTGAGAATGATCAAGGCCATGAGTGATGTGGAAGAAGGAAGGTTAGTCTCCAGTGCTATTGTAGAATTCAAGAACCGGTTTCACCTGGAAAATAAAGATATCGCGATACTCTACAGAACCAATGCCCAGTCAAGAGTATTCGAAGAACATTTGCGACGGCAAAACCTGGTGTACAGAGTTTTTGGCGGCCTTTCCTTTTATCAGCGGAAAGAAATTAAAGATATCCTGGCTTACCTGCGCCTGACTGTCAATGAACGGGACAATGAAGCCTTGAAGCGCATCATCAATTATCCAAAACGCGGAATTGGCAAAACCACGATGGATCATATCGCGGAGATGGCAGTAGAGCAGGGAGTTTCGATGTGGGCTATAATTACTTCAGGGGCGTATAATGCAAAAGGGAAGTTGGCGGCATTCATCCATATGATGGAACGGTTCAGGAAAAAAGCACGGGAAGCCAATGCCTATGATGTTGCAGTTATGGTGGCCCGGGAAAGCGGGATCTATGAAGAATTGAGAGAGGATAGCAGCATTGAAGGCCTCAGCCGGTTAGAGAATGCCAATGCTTTATTGGATGGCATCAAAGAGTTTGTAGAAAATGATGTGGTGGAAACTGTAGATGAAGGGGATGAGAGATTGCTGGACAGAAGCCTTGCCGGATACCTGGCCAATATTGCCTTGTTGACAGACATGGATGAAAAGACCGATGAGGAGCCGAATTTCATCAGCCTGATGACCACCCACACTGCAAAAGGACTGGAGTTTAAAGCGGTATTTGTGGTGGGGTTGGAGGAAAATTTATTTCCTTCCTATCTCTCGTTAGGTTCTCCGCAGCAGCTGGATGAAGAACGCAGATTGTTTTATGTAGCTATTACACGGGCGAAAGCCTTCCTTACGCTTTCGTATGCCGGCAGCCGGTATCAGTTTGGTCAGTTCCGGTACAATGATCCCAGCCGTTTTCTTGATGAGATTGATGAAGAACATTTTGATGCCAGTATCGAGCGCCGGGTAAAAGTATCTTTACCCGAACCTAAATTATTACCAGATCGTCCCAGCCGAAAAAGAGATTATGAACCGCAAGTCAACCCTGCAGATTTCAAGCCCAGTCCGTCAGAAAGGATTGCCGAAGGGATGGAAGTATTGCATCTGCAATTTGGAAGAGGGCGGGTGACGAATATTGACGGAGCCAGGGAAAACCGGGTCGCTACGATCCTGTTTGATGGAGGTGATGAAAGTGAGCGGAGGATCATGCTGCGGTTTGCAAAGTTGCAGATCGTGGAATAACTCCCTTGTTCATTCGGGCGTTCCCCCTAATGGTGTAAAACGGCATAATTCCAATTTATCGGAAATGAGGTTTTTAGAGGCGCCCTCTATTATTCTCCCACTAACGCAGTGGCAAAATTTTCGACATCGTCCTTTACTCTTGGCGTAAGGAGAATAATTTGTTTCCCGGGATGAATGATAATATTAAAGTGATCCAGGAACTCCAGGCCAAGGAAGCCATCAAAGGCGGTGTGATGAAATTTTTCATCACCTTCCTGGTCAATGATAAAAGTTGAGAAATAATCTTGATCATCCATGTTCAGTTCCATCATAAGGGAGTACTTCAGATCTTTTTTGTTTTCTGTTCCGATAACCATCAATGGAGAGGCATGGGCTAACATGGTTTTCTTTTCATCCGGTGAAAGGGAGAAGAGGTAATTGATTTCCGAACCGGTATCGAGGCCTAATATTTTTTTTTCACCGTTGACTTCACAGGTGATCACGGGAAGTTGATCCACATACTGGAAGTGTATGGCCTCTTTTTTGTCCAGTTCCATCTTTTTGGATAAGGTCACAGTCATCTGATCGAAATCCACAGATACATAATAGTCAGAGAGTACAGAGAGGCCGACTAAAGCGTGAATTTCCCGGTGCAATGAATTTTCAATAAAAGAAAGGTCCGATAGAATGGCTTCGGTCTGCCGGTAATTCACGTCCATCCAGGACCAGTTTTTGACCTGGTAAGTCCGGCATTCAAAACTTCCGTTGAGACCGACGCATGGACTGGAAACATCTCCAAAACTGGGCGTATAATATTTGGAATTCAGGACCAGGCCCGGGGCCCCGGAATCAAAGATGACCTCCACCTGTTTACCTTCAACGGTCGCTTCCGAAACCAACAGCCCATTGACCATGCTGATCGGGTAAGTGGCAGTCCTTCCGGAGACCGGAAGAAACAAGAGACCTATGAAGTACAATCTTAACACCTGAATAGGGACTAATTTACATTGAGCTAATGAAGTAAAAAACAACAAACAATTGATTATCAATACTTTATTAATTTTAAATCAATTGACAATGTAAATATAGTGTAAAAACAAAGTAAATGCAAATGAAATTTATCAGCCGCCCTACTGACCTAAATCAGGTTCTTTCCATGCCTGAAGTAAGCAATAGAAATGAGGTTAGCGCCCTATCTTGAAGAGTATTAATGATCAGCGAATGACTTCACAGGATATTCGACTTCGAACCCAATGGCTTAAAGCTGCTGCCTTGCGTCATGGCTTTATGGGCGTCGGGATTTCGAGGGCAGAGCACATGGGTGAAGAAGCCCGGCGTCTCGAAACATGGCTGAGTAAAGGGTTTCATGGCGAAATGAGTTACATGGCCAATCATTTTGAGATGCGCACGGATCCTACCAGGCTGATGCCCGGAGCGAAGTCGGTGATCAGTCTCATGTACAATTATTTCCCTCTGCCCCTAAATCCGTATGCTTCGACCAGCTTAACTCATCCCGGTGCTACAACTCAGCAGCCGGGGACTTCCTTTGCAGCTGACGATTCAGGTATCTCAGATGCAGATCAACTTTCGGGTCACGAAAAGGCTCCCCCTTTGAAGGGGGCTGGGGGGTTGTCCTCGGATTCCTTGTCAATTCTCACTCCTGACGATTCACGTCTGACGATTCACGGAGACTCTCGATTCACAACTCCCGAGAATTCTCCGCCCCCTTTGGAGGGGGAAGGGGGGTGGTCCGCGAATGCTCACTCACCACTCACCACTCACCACTCACCATTCAAAATCTCCCGTTACGCCTATGGCGAAGACTACCACAAAGTCGTACGCCGGAAACTGAAAGCCCTGCTTACTGAAATAAAAACCGAATTCGGTGATTTCCATGGCCGGGTCTTTGTGGACTCCGGCCCGGTGATGGAGCGGGACTGGGCGAAGCGAAGTGGACTGGGATGGATCGGGAGGAATACATTGTTGATTGATCCGAAGCGAGGCAGTTATTTTTTCCTGGCGGAAATTATTCTCGACATCGAATTTGAATATGATCATCCGATACGGGATCATTGTGGTACGTGTACGCGGTGTATTGAGGCGTGTCCAACTGATGCCATTTCACCGGAAGGATATGTCCTGGATGGATCGAAATGTATTTCTTATCTCACGATTGAATTGAAGTCGGCGATCCCCGATGAATTTAAAGGAAAGATGGAAGATTGGATTTTCGGATGTGATATTTGCCAGGAGGTGTGCCCGTGGAACCGGTTTTCAAAGTCACATGAAGAACCTGCTTTTGAAATGAAAGACGAAATGAGAAATATGACGAACGAAGATTGGAAGGAGATGACGGAGGAGGTGTTTGAGGATTTATTTTCAAAATCGGCTATTAAGCGGACGGGGTGGAAGGGGATACAAAGGAATATTGAATTTGCGAAGAGATAAAAACCAAAAATTGTTGCTGCCTGGAGTTTTCTCCGGCAGCCACCGAGATCCGAAAAGAGTGTTTATTGTCGGTTGCTTTACACTGAACATTTTCTTTTTAGATAGATCTTATAGAAAGGTTATCTTTTAGGGTGCGAAGTTGTATATTAAAAATTGAAATTTATATAAAGACCAGCTCATTGCTTATCGTTTTATTTCTATTATTGGGTATGACCATAAAATCCCAGGTTATTTATGAGCGTACTTATCCGGATGCAGCCATCTACATTGAAAAACTCTTCGAACTTTCAGATAATAGCACAGTTTCTTTTTCGATTGCCGGAAGATGTCCATTTGCAGAATGGTTACAGATTGATGCTAATGGAAATCCGATGGCCCTGGGTAGCCTGGGAGATGAGTCAGCGCATTCACTGGATGCCCGATGGATAGGAACTGATTCTATTCTGACCTGGTACCGGATAGGGCCGCTGGATTTTGATGGCTATAATAGTTTCAATGTAAAATTATGGACACCCACTGAAATCACAACACTGGTAGAAGACACCGTCAGTTATTATTTCTGGGAAGATCTCGATGTTAATTATGGGGCTTTTTTATTTCAAAACAATAAGCTTATCTATCAAAAAGAGGATACACTCTATGAAAAAGACATCCTTACCGGGCAGATCGAGCATGAAGTCATTCAGCCCTATCTCTTTAGCCCGGACATCTTTCCGATACTTGATCATCTTTTAGTATTTCCTTCCTCTGGCTTCACCACTTTGTATGATCAAAATTTACAACCTGTTTTTAGCTGGAGTAATTCCTTATGGCCAGGTGAATACGCTGTAAGTATTGATTCATTCCTGGTGAGTGTTACTACTCCCGGGTATCCGTCACTTCACATCATCAATGCTTTTGATGAGACCTTCCGTGATCTTGATCTTTCAGCTTATTTCACAGAAATCTCTTCTTTATCCGTCAATAAGAATGTCCTGATGGTGCGTGGAAATTCGGGCTCGCAGCCTATAGTCCTTCAATTGGATACTCATTTTAATATTCTGACACAAAAGAACCTGGATATTCCTCAACCTAATGGAATCAATGAAATGGCATTCACTTATTTTCCTGAACGTGTTTACGCCATAAGTTATGATAATGTTGCATCTTATAAGGCCAATTACAGAGTGTGTTACCATTATCCGGATGCTAATCCGATTCAATATATTGATGTAGCTCTGGATAGTGCATGGGTTGATTCGATTCATTATTGGCCGCCTGATCAGCATTTACCAGCTGCTGTTTTTGTGAAATGCAAAGTCAGCAATCAATCTGCCGATACGATAGAAAGTGTAACCATTCATTTTGTGGAACCGCCTTTAGGAACTTGTGATCCTGGTGTATATCCCCGGCACTATGAGGGACTGAATATCCTTCCTGGTGAAACAGAAATGATTGTTTATCAGACCTATTCCTGGGAACTTCCTTTTGGAGACCCGTTTATCAGGACCTTTTATGTAGAACATGCGAATCATCACCTGGATGCTGATATTTCCAATAATGTATTTACAGTGAGCTATCTGACCAGCGGTACAGAGGACCCTGGATCAACAACTGAAATTGTTTATCCAAATCCATTTACTGATTTACTGACTACTTCTTTCCGGGATCAGTCGGTGCAAATGATTTTATATGACCAAATGAACAAGATCGTGTCTCAGGGTCAAGACCAGCTCAATGACTTGAGTAAACTTCCGGTCGGGATTTATTTTTTACAGATTCAAATCGGGCATCAATTTCTCACCAGGAAAGTGGTGAAATTGTAAACAGAACCTGATCAGGAAAATGTATTTCACCTTTGAACCACGATCTGGTGCAGAACCTGGTGGTCATCATATGTAATTTTTGCTATAAACAATCCGTCTCCAAATTGCGATAAATCGACTTCTTCTGTCCCTGCATTTAGGCGTTTTGAATACACCATTTTACCAACGGCATCAAAGATTTCAAGACTGGCATTTTGAGTAACATCTATTTTAAATTTCCCGATGGTTGGATTGGGATAAAGTCTTTCACCGAAATCTTCTCCTGTGTAAAACGGAGGAATCGCAACCCTGGTATCATTTTCATAATAAAAAGTATTTCCATAGAGACCTGTTGACATCATATCCGGATCACCATCTCCATCCAGGTCCCCAAAGAAAGGAAGGTTTAAATCACCTTGGTAAACCAAATTAAAAGGATCAGATTGAGGAACATCAAAGGCCGGGTTAGAAGCATTTCCAATATTCTCGAAATACAGGAATTCACCGTAGGATCCTGTCAACAAATCTAAATCGCCATCTTTATCCAGATCAGCGAAAGCAGCGTTAGTAATATAGGCATAAGTGGGTAGTCCAAATTTACCCACATGTCCCGCTGCAAAAACCGGGGACGTTGGTGTGCCGGTATTTTCGAAATAAACCAGGGCACCTTCGAATATTACTCCGGCCATAATGTCTAAGTCTCCATCATTATCCAAATCCACCAGGGTTGGAAAGAAAAGAGATCCCACCGGGTTTAGTTCAAAAGGAGAATGCTCAGGAGCAGCGAAATCAGGTTGATTAACCGTTCCTGTATTTTGATAGTAAATAAATTCTCCATCGAAACTGACACTTAGGATATCCAGGTCTCCATCGGCATCTAAGTCCCCTAGCGTAGGATAATTATATTCACCGGTGGAGAAAAGTCCAAAAGGGTTTAATTCCGCATCGCCAAATGCAGGAGCTGTTTTGCTGCCCGTATTTTGATAGTAATAAAAGTCACCATAGTAAATTCCTGACATGATATCCAGGTCTCCATCTCCATCCAGATCAGCGAAGTCAGCGATACTGTATTGGTCTAGGTTAACTATTCCAAAGGGACTACATACCGGGTAAAGAAAATTTTGTGCTGATGAGGTTTGAGTTGTAAATGCGAATGCAAACACAGCTGCACTCGTCATGGCTGTCCTTTGAAAACCAGACTGCAGGTTTGATAATTTTTTATGAAGCCGCCGGATGGTCATGGCCAATCTGCCTTGCCGTGTAGTGTTTCTATTAGCAAGCCGTAAATGGTTTAACTTCCTCAAGCATTTCTCATAGACTCGAAACCAATGGTTGAAGAGGAGTACTTTGCTTTTCATGACGTTAATTTTAGAAATGAATAAATTATTAGTTAAGACAAATCAGCCTGGTCAGGATTCGCCCAATAGGTCATTCCCGGGATCGCAAGAGCAAGCTTATGCACATCTGTAATGGTGTTTAAAATATTTGGTCGCAAAGAGTGGGGTAGAATGACCACTTCATAAATTTCATCCACATGAGATTGAAAATTTATTTCACCCACCAGCGTTTGGGTTGGCAAGTGAATAATCTTTATTCCCGAGAAATTTGCTTTATCTGAAAAGGATAATTTCGCGAACGTACTCGAGTTCTTTCGAAGTTTTGAAAAGCCGATAAATACATGATCTTTATAAATCGTTAACCCACGGCAAAATCCATCAAATATTTTAATGACCTTATATGACTTTTCCTGTGTATTGACTTTAATGAATTCTCCGCTTGCAGAAAGCAGCATATACAATTCATGATTGTATATCCTCGGAGAATGCGGCATAGCAAGACCATCTAATACTATTTCATTTGATGTTACATCCATCAATACACCTCCGGTAACAATATGATCACGCCATCCCTGGTGAGTATTGGTAGCCCCCAAGGCAGTGGTGTATTTTGGTTTTCCGTTTTCTAACACCAGCCCGTTTAAGTGGCAACGGTCTTCCGATACCAATGCATCAACAAAATGAGGTTGCCATATGGGTTGGAAATTATAATGCCCATCTACTTTGCAGAGACAAGAGAAAGAAGAATTGATGGCATAAATACCGTCTTCACCAAAAGCAATGTCATGCATATCCACTTGCCCTGTATAATAGGTCATGCGGGGTAGCCACAAACTGTCATAAGTATCCTTTTTGTTAGGATAATGCTTCGCCAACTCCTTCGAATTTTCAAAGACTATTATTTCATCTTTAGCAGCTATTGCCAGTCTGTTGACCCCTACAGCGATGCCCATCGGTTTATTGAATGTCCGCGGTAAAACGGTCATACCTTCTTTGTCCATCTGTGGACTTATCAGAACTAATTTACCGGCCTGGTAAGTAGTCAAAGCAATGGAACATCCAAGGAACCGGAGTAGATCAGGCACCTGTGATGAATAGGCAGTGGAAAATGGGGTGGGTATTTGATCCTTCAGGATTTCGTTTTGTAACATGGTTTTGCTATTCTGTGATGGGCACAAAACAAATCCCTGGTACAGTTCTACGTAATCCTTATTTATCAGTATTTGTTAATGATATTCGACCCGGGGTGAACCGTGATTTTTTGTTTGTTCCTCTCACAACCACGATGTATCTTCGACTCCTTGCCTGAGACACTGTTTTATGATCCGATCTGACCTCATTGCGTTAAGCTTCTTAATTACACTGGCTTTATTCTCCTCCGACCTCTTAGCCCAGCAGGGCCATAATCTGCCACGCAATATGACCCCGGATGAGGCTGCTAAGATGAAAGCGTATTTGTGCGAGCTTTATGAGCACCGGGCGCTTCCCACACCACCGCCAGCGCATGTTCGTACCAT
Organism: uncultured Saprospiraceae bacterium; assembly: GCA_963837505.1. Taxonomy (GTDB): domain Bacteria; phylum Bacteroidota; class Bacteroidia; order Chitinophagales; family Saprospiraceae; genus Opimibacter. Next base: position 109,631 of record CAWINN010000005.1, read on the forward strand.
GGCCGAATGGGAAGAAGTACAGGCTCTGGTGATCACCTGGGCTGGTCAGGCCACCATCCTTAAAGAAATCGTCCGCAATGCCGTCAAAGAATGCAAAGTTTTGATCGTGACTACAGACACAGCTACCGTGTCGGATCAACTGACTTCAGCCGGAATTTCTTTGGACTCCGTCCGTTTCGTGGTGACCCCTTTCAATACGATTTGGGTGTGCGATTATGGTCCAACCTGTGTTTATAAAAATGATATTGACAGCCTGTACCTCATTGACTGGATCTACAATCGCCCCAGACCGCAGGATGATCAGGTGCCAACGGCTATTGCTGATTTTACCCACCTTCCGATTTATGAAGCCACTTCCGCTCCCTATGACTGGGTGCATACCGGTGGCAATAATTTGCAGAATGGAACCGGCATCTTGTTTTCTTCCAACCTGGTCCTGAATGAAAATCCAAATAAGACGGAAGCGGAGATTGATACCATCGCAAAGAAGTTTCTCGGCATCAATCAATACGTGAAATTTCCTACGCTGCCTTATGATGGCATTCACCACCTGGACATGCACATGCGAGTGATCGATGAAGAGACGATCCTGTTTGGTCAGTATCCGGAAGGCGTCTCCGATGGCCCGCAAATCGAAAAGAATATTCAATATCTCGAAGACAGCATCCGTACCACTTTTGGAAACAAATTCAATATCGTCCGCCTGCCGATGCCACCGGATGCGAATGGCCGATATCCCGATGCAGGAGGAAGTTACAGGACCTACACGAACGCGATATTCATCAATAAGACTTTACTGGTGCCCACCTACCAGGAGAAATATGATACCACGGCATTACGCATTTACAGGGAAAATTTGCCCGGGTATAATGTAGTGGGTATTAATTGCAATTCGATTATTGGCCAGCTTGGCGCTTTGCATTGTATCACCAAGCTCATCGGATCAGATGAACCCTTGTTGATTGAGCATGCCAGGCTAAGAGATGTACAAGATACAGTCGCCTTTTATCCGGTATCAGCCTACATCCGTCACCGGGACGGGATCAAAGAGGCTGGTCTTTTTTACAGGGCTTCTACGGATTCCTCCTATTCAGAAGTGCCGATGATGTTAGTGGATACGGCAGCTAATGTATGGGCATCGCTTATTCCTGCTTATCCCGCGGGAACTGAAGTTCAATATTATATTGCTGCCGACGCTAACAACGGCAAGCACCAGGTCAGACCGATCGTGGCGCCGGAAGGGTATTTTAAATTTAAAGTCTTAGGCGAACCAGCTAACCAACCCCCGGCGGTCAATATAGTCGACCCATTGGATGGCAGTATTTTTTCCGTTGATCTCGGTCACCTGCCGATCACCTTCACCGCTCATGATCAGGATGGAACAATAGCCCAGGCCGATGTGTATATCAATGGAGAAGTGGTGGCCACGCTGGATACATTACCCTACACGATCGATTGGACATTGCCTGCAGCTGGTCAATATGCCATTGTAGTGGTAGTGACGGACGATGATGGAGCCATGGCACAAAGTGATACAGTGCACATTACCATAGAAGAATCAACAGGCGTGAAAGAATTAGGAAGTGCAGATGGAATTTCGTTCTCTCCGAATCCTGTGGGTGATGAACTGACCATAAGGGTGGATCATTCTTCCAATACAGCTAAGTCCATTCTTGTTTTTGATTCGGTCGGGAAATTGATTTCATCGAAGCAAAACGTTTTTGAAGGAGAAATGAAAATTGATTTTTCAAATGAAGCCTCTGGCATGTATATCGTGCAGGTGAGAGATGGAGAAATGATGAGGGCATTCAAGGTCGTGAAATATTGATTTGCTATCATCGAAAATGAATAGAAAGTCCCCTTCAGGGGATTTAGGGGCAAAATGCTGAAGCCACATTTAATCCCAAATCAGAAATTTGCTGTCACTCCGATACTTCGGCTCCGCTCAGTACAGGCCCGGCAAAGCTTAAGCCGATCATGAAAATTAATTCGTGCGAATTCGTGTAATTCGTGGCAAAATAGAATCAGATAATTCGTCTGACCTCTACAGTTTCATCAATCAAGGATGAATGATCTGGATCCATTGTGAGCAGAAGTACGCCTGGCTTTTTTCCAATTTCAAACGAACCCAATTCTTTTTCCATACCAAGAGCTTCGGCTCCATTGAGCGTAGCCCATCGGAGCATTGTTTCAAATGGAACATAAGATTGGTATCGGGCAATCGTTTTCATCTCTTCCAGGACAGATAGCTGCCAATTGGAAGTAAGACTGTCAGTACCAATAGTCATGCGCGAAGCATCATCAATGAAATATTGGTAATAGGGAAGTTTATTTTCAATATAAAGATTGGCATTCGGACAAGTGGCCCAATACACTTTCTCACTCCACGATTGAGCTGCCCCGATATCCGCTTTGTTGGTCAGCGTATTGTGGACAAATAAAGTCCGTTGATTTGGATCCATGTGCTGCATAGCGTAATGGATGGAAGATTGACCCGTAGGCTTAAAGTCATCCAGATTAAATCCAAAATTGCTATAAAAGGAAAGGAAGTCGCCGGTGCCGTATTTAAAAAGTTCCTCTTCCGCCTGTGTTTCCTGGTTGTGAATGCTTACCGTTACCAGGCCTGTGTTGAGGGTTTTTATTTTTTCAAATAAATCTTCCGATACAGAATAAGGGGCATGTGGTACGACCGCTTTAGGTAAAGGCGCTTGTTCAAACGTATGCAGGTTGCCGCTAATGAGATCTTTCATTTTATCCCCCTGCATAAAATCAAACATCTCGACAAAAGTGTAGTAGGTTATTTTACTTTTTTGCTTGACGGCAAAGGTATCCGCCTTATTGCTGATATCGCCGACAGCCTGGATGCCTTGTTTCCACATATAGTCATCCGCCTCGGCAATGGCACGATCGATCTCATCCTGCGAAGTTTCCCTCAATCGAACCACTTGCTCAATAAATGGAAGAAGACCCGTGCCTGTTTCCACTTTTCCTTTTAAGTGGGAAAGCTCAAGATGACAATGGGAATTGATTAATCCGGGGATGAGGATGCCGCTGAAATATTCCAGTTGATCAGCGGAGACATTATTTCTTTGCTCAACCGAAAGAATGCGATTTCCATCCAGTATGACGACACCGTGTTTTATTCGCGACGAAGAAACCGGATAAACCCAATCTGCTGTGATATACCTGTGTGCCATTAATACGATTTCACCATCATACCATTGATCATGCGGGGCTCAAACCAGGTGCTTTTAGGCGGAAGCGTACCATGATGATCGGAGACATTGACGAGTTCAGCAAATTGAACCGGGTAGATGCAAAAACCAACATGATGTTCGGAAGCCTGCGCTTTGTCAGCCACTTTGGTTGGTCCATGATCACCGGAGACATAATCCACCCGCGAATCAGCGCGCACATCGGTAATGCCGAATATGCCCTCCAGGATTTCCTTATCCAGGAGATGAGCATCGAGAATCGCCGGAAGTTTTTTGTATTTCTTCAATACTTCCTCTTTCCAGGTGAGTTGGTACCAATCGTCCTGCAGGCACATGGTCATATCATGTTTGCGTACCGGCGTGGAAGGGGAATTCAGGGCCTGGATATAGCATAGTTTACTGACTTCAGCCATGAACCTGGTGAGTTTGAGATGATAGGGCAATTGAACGGTCCGGTTATAGTCGAGGATGTCCAATTGATCAAAAGGAAAGATGGCGGATAGCACGAGGGAATAATCCTTCTCTTTTTTATCTCCCTGGAGATGGTATAGTTTTTCAGCAACACTGCACCGGTGATGACCATCGGCGATGTATAGTTTGGGAACTAACGTTTTATACAATTCCGCCAGGTGGCTGCCCTCCTTCTCACTTACCTGGTAGATTTTGTAATGATTGTTGCCGGAAGACATATCAATTTCCAGGAACGGGCGATGCTTTTTCTTTTGCTTCTGGATCTCCCTGGTGATATCTTTGATCACGGGGTGGCAAAGGAGGACCGGCTTGACCATGGCGCCACGCTGCAGGATCAGTTTGAGCATGGTCTGTTCGCTGCTGGCTATAGTCTGTTCGTGCTGTACTATTTTCCCCTTGGAATAATCATCAATGTTGAAGCAGGTCAACAGGCCGGTATGCATTTTATCCTCAAGTTGTATCTCAATAATGTAAAATGCGGTCTCGGCCGAATGATGAAAAAAACCATATTGATATAACTCACTGTAATTTTCACGCACTGCACCAAAAAAGGAATCCGGGGAGGCTATGAGTTCCAGATTCGGATAGATCGCTTGAAAAGGATAGATCTTCATAAGGTTACCTCGTTCAGGTGTTGGCTTTCACGAAAGGCAGGGAAACCACTTTGGCCGGGAGCATCTTACTGCCTGCTTTGACATTGAATCCGGCTCCTTCCTGTGCATACTGAAAAGGAACATAGGCCATCCCTATCGGAATTTGCAACGTGGGGGATAAGGTGCCACTGGTCACTACGCCCATCTCTTCTCCTGATGCATTACAGACCGGATAGCCATGCCTGGGCACACGTCGGTCATCTACTACAAAACCCACCAGCTTTTTAGTTAGACCTTCTTTCTTTTGTTTGATAAAATAATCTTTGGAAGGAAATTCACTTGCTTTTTTCAATTTGGTGATCCAGCCCAGGCCAGCTTCCAGTACAGAGGTCGTATCATCGATATCATTTCCATACAGACAATATCCCATTTCAAGACGTAGTGTATCCCTTGCACCTAATCCGGCGGCCACAGGCTGAACCGGGTGACGCAGATTCATGATTGTATCCCAAAGCGCTGCTACATGCGCACTATCCACATACAATTCGAATCCACCTGAACCGGTATATCCGGTGGCGGAGATTAATACATTATCTATGCCGGCAAAGGTGCCTTTTACAAAACTGTAATAGGGAATTGTGCCAAGATTGATATCCGTTAAAGGCTGCAATAGTTCCTTTGCCTTAGGACCCTGTACGGCAATGAGGCCGGTCTCATCAGATATATTGATAAGCCGGGTATCAAAAGCGGAGGCATATCGTTGGATATGCTCCCAGTCCTTATCAATATTGGAAGCATTGACTACCAGCATAAAAACCTGCTCATCCGCCGCCACCATTTCTCCGGGCAGGCGATAGACCAGCATATCATCCACGATGCCGCCATTTTCATTGGGAAGGCAAGAGTATTGCGCCTGGCCAACCTCAAGGGTGGAGGCGTCATTTGAGCTAATGCGTTGTACCAGATCAAGCGCCTGCTTTCCCTTGACGATAAATTCCCCCATGTGCGAAACATCAAACACACCGACGTTTTTTCGTACCGCGTGATGTTCATCCTGGATGGAGGTATAGACCACCGGCATATTATAACCGGCAAATTCTGTCATTTTGGCACCGAGAGCGATGTGCCTGGACTCCAAAGGCGTTGATTTCATATTGGATTTTAGTAAATGATATTGATTTGTTTGATGGCATCTCCCATAGTAATCGTGTGTACGATATCCATGCCGGAAATCACTTTCCCAAAAATAGTATATCGTCCATCGAGATGAGGTGCAGGAGAATGGGTAATGAAAAACTGGGTTCCTTCCGTGTGCGGACCTGCAGATGCCATGCCGACATAGCCTTCATCATCATAATAGGCTCCAGCCACCTCGGATCGAATGGTAAAATCAAGACTGCCAAAACCATCCCCGCGCGGACAACCGGTTTGAATAACAAAGTTGGGAACCACGCGATGAAAGTATTTATTGGTATAAAATCCCTTGGCGGCCAGATCCATAAAATTGGAAACGGAAGCAGGAGCACGATCCGGAAATAATTTGATATTAATGGTACCCGCAGAGGTGATGATTTCAACTCGTGACCCCGGTTTCAGTTGATCAATCAACGGCCACGCAATATCCTTCACTCTCTTTTGATCTTCCGGGATCACGGGCGCTGTAATACCATACTCTTTCAATGCTTTGGTGACGGCCATATATGTTTCCATCTCTTGCGGCAATTTCAACCCGGCCAAAGCTTTGCTCAGTTCTGTTTTCTTGTCACTCATGGCTGCTTTTAAACCGGTGGCGGGATCGGTGATCGCATCTGCAACCAGAGCAATCATACCGGCATCTCCGCTCTTAACCGCATTGACGAGATAACCTGCAATCTGAGCTTTGATAAGGTATCCTTCTCCAGCGAAATACTCCTCAAAGTGTTTGTCCTTACAGGCTTCAACCAATGAAGTCACTGCTTCAGTACGCACTACTGCAGGTTGATCAGCCTGGAAATATTTGGGAAGCGATTCAAAATTGCGTAATTCACTTCCCCAGGCTTTTACCCATGCTGCTTTTTCATATGGATTGGAAGATTGCTGCATGCCGGACTGAATATCTTTTAGGAGGGAGATTTTTAAACCACTCAACATATTGGTCAGGAAAATATTGGCCGCCTGGGCCATGCGTGTTTTGGCTTGCCAGGTCGGGCATTCCGGAATCAAGGCCTTGTATTTATGTCCATCCTGTTCGATCCCGTGTTGTACAAAATATTGGGCGGCCACTTCAGCAATGGCAGGATTGCTGTCTTTTGCTGCCTGAGCATAGACAGCATTTACATCTTTATAATCAAAGCCCTGTAATGCGCGAAGAATATTGCATTTCACCCGGTAATCCGATTCCGTCTTGAGGCTCTCCATAAGGATTTTAGCGGCATCCGGAGTGTTTAATTTCCCTAATGCGGTGGCCAGGCACATCCGCAGGTTAATATTGGTTTCTCCATTCCAATCCGCGATGAGAGCATCTGCATAAGGAGTCAAATCAATGCCTTGTGCGCGGTGCAAATAATTGGCGGCCACCACTCTTACGGAAACCGGAATATTGGTATTGGAGAGGTAGTTGACCATCAGGGCCGTGCCATCAGGATCGTACATTTTGCGCAAGGCATATCGATAAATTCCACGAGCCTGGCCAAGTAAAAGCTGGGTATCGGCCGCTTCATAGTTAGAGATGGTACTTAACGCTCTTAAATATTTCTGGCTCCCGATTTTACCCATCGCTTCCAGGATGGCTCCGTTGGCCTCCTGGTATAGTCTTGCGCTGTCACGGCTGTCAAAGGCCGAGGTAAGGGGACCTTCAGCTGAATTTGAACCGATCTGTCCGATGGCAAAGGCGGCCATGGCCCGGATCTGCTGTTGGGGATCATTGAGTAGTGGAAACAAAGCAGGCAGTGCGGAAGAATCGCAAAAGGAAGCAAACGCACGTGCGGCGGCGTATCGGGAAGTAGGGTCTTCACTTTTTAATAAAAAAATCAGGCTGTCCCGGTCTTGTTTATTCTGTAAATCGTAAGCATGTCGGATAACCGGTGAGGAGAGGCTGATATCAAATGGAGTTTGAACTTTTTCTTCTACCGGAACACAGGATACCATGGCCAGGCACCATCCTATGCAGGCAAGTCCAAGCGCATCAATACATTTTTTCATGTATGGTTTTTCCATTTTGTGATCTGGCCCGGATGACACTGGACGCCAAATCCATTGCTTTTAATTTTCATTAAACTGCTCCTGGAAGTTTTCATGCGGATCAAACTGATCGATCACGGGTTGCTTCCGGATGGCATTGTATTTTGAACAATCAGTTTCAATATCCAACGGGCCTTCCGGTCGGTCAAATCGCTTGTTAGGATCATAATCGACGTCCTTGGATTCTTCCAGTCGTTTGAGAAATGCCTTGAAAAAAGGACGCGCCATTACTGCACCTTGTCCATCTGCCAAAGTATTGAATTTTATCCATGGATCTTCGCCGCCCACCCAGGTGCCCACTACTAACGAAGGAGTAATGCCGATAAACCAGCCATCTACATAATCGTTGGTTGTTCCGGTTTTTCCCCCGACTTCACTTTTATAGTCTCCAAAACCTACTGCGGCAATATTTCAGCATATCAACCATCACGGCGTTTGCTTTCGGCGGCAAAGCTACCTGCTCTTCTCTTAAAGCCCTGTAAATTACTTTGCCATTTTCATCTTCGATGGACGAAACAAAATAAGGTTTTACAAAAATGCCGTTATTGGCGAAGGTGCAATACGCCCCGGTCATTTCCATAACACTCAGGTCTGCAGATCCCAGGCAAATTGAAGGTTGGTTGGGCAAATGATATTCCCCATCGGATCGCCGCATGGAGCTGTCAATGCCCATATTGTTGACAAGGCCGCGTACGACATTGGCATTTCCTAATTGTTGCATGAGAAAAACAGAAACCGTGTTTCTGCGAATCTCTGCAGTCCTTCAAAAAGCGTAAACACTTTCCCGGTATACTTTCCATCGGCATTTTTCGGAGTCCACGGTAGCAAGCAATCCAAAACTCCCATCACCAGGTGCAATGGTATAAGGTTGATCGATCACTGGGAAACAAGGAGAAATGCCCTGTAGGGTGATGGCAGTGGCATAGACAAAAGGTTTAAAGGTTGAGCCCACCTGCCGGTAGCTGCCGATGTGATCATACTGGAAATATTTATTGTTGATCCCGCCCACCCAGGTTTTGACTTCGCCTGTTTTGGGATCGATCGCCAGGATGCCGGTTTGCATAAACTTCCGGTGATATTTGATGGAGTCCATAGGGGTCATGGTGACTTTCTTTTCACCCTGCGGATTATAATCAAATACCATCATGTCCACCGGGGTATTCATTTCCTTCTGAATATCCTTTTGAAATTGTTTGTAGGCAGCGGCGAGCTCTTTCCAGTCAGCGCTGGCCAGTATCTTCTTTATACTTTTTGCCCTTCTCTACAGAAATGGTTTTTCCGGACACCAGTCTGGCAATGCGTCCCGCTTTTTCTGTTTCCAGGATGAGATTGTCAATATCCCAGTCACTCAGGTCGATATCAAGCCGTTCATTTATCCTGGCCAGCAGATCACCTAATCGATCGTCATGCATCGATTCGTAACGATCTGAGTGTCGCACGAGATTAGTCAGCGATTCTTTCCTGATTTTTTTCTGGTTATCATCCGCCTGGTAGGTCCAGGGATCCATATTCTTCCAGACCGTATTATAGCGGTCCTGGACCACTGCCATATGCTTCACCATTTCTTCCTCGGCCATGACCTGCATATCCAGGTCGATGGTAGTATAGATTTTCAGTCCGTCTTTATAAATATTGTATTTCTCGCCATTCGGTTTTCGATATTCTTTTTGATCAAAAAGATTTTTCAGCCAATTGGCCAGTTCGGCTCTGAAATAGGGTGCGGGCCCGGTCACATGACTTTGTTTACTGAAATGCGTGATGTCCAGCGGAATCACTTTTAATGAATCATATTGATGACGCGTGATGTAATCCTCTTTGCGCATTTGATTCAACACGACCATGCGACGATGCATTACCGTGTCCGGCCTTCTGACCGGGTTAAATAGGGCGGGATTCTTCAACATGCCCACCAGCGTCGCGGCTTCTTCAATTTTGAGATCCCTTTGATTTTTTCCAAAATAGATTTCTGATGCCGCGCTGATGCCATACGCGCCATAGATGAAATTAAATTTATTGAGGTACATCGACAGGATTTCCTGCTTGGTATATTGTTTTTCAAGTTTGACAGCGGTGATCCATTCTTTGAATTTGGTGATCATCAGGGTCCAGTCTTTTTTGATCTTTCCCATCCTGGAAAAATCAGGGCGATCAAAAAGGAGTTTGGCCAATTGCTGGGTGATCGTGCTTCCTCCGCCTTTACTGCTGTTGAGGGTGATCACCCCCATGAACACCCTTGTCATAGCTTTAATATCAACTCCGGAATGGGAAAAATAACGAGCATCTTCAGTCGCCAGCAGCGCATCGACCACATGGGGATTGAGATCGTCGTAGTCGACCGGCAGCCGGTTTTGGGTATAGTAACGTCCGATCTCCCTGGACTTAACATCAATGACCTGGGTAGCCAGTTCAAATTCAGGGTTCTCCAACTGCTTGAAATCCGGCAAACCCTGGAAAGACAGGATAACGAAAAAAAGAATGACAGCGCCTACCAAGGCAAAGGCAGCCAGCCATAGGCGTCTGGTGTATTTGGCAAAGGAGGGATTGGATTCGATCATAATGCAAAGATCAGAAAGGGTCACTCATCAAACGAAAAGATTTACCGGAAACTTGCCCTTTCAGCCAGTTCAGCGCAGGTGCCGGATCCAGGCCGGTAAGTCCCCAATGAACTTCCCCAATACCAGCGGGGAGACTGAAAGACAATTGCTTATGGAGGTTTTTCTTGTCAGCTTCCAGCCACTGGCCCAGTTCATCCAGGCCGGGAATGGATACTTTAGGAGGATCCAGTAATCGCATGATGAGATGGTTTATTTTTTCAAAATCAGTTTTACTGAGATAACCTGCATCAAGAGCCATTTTACTTTCCGCCAGCATGCCCAGGGTTACGCATTGCCCATGAGTCAGTGGAGTATCGGATGGGAGAAAATAACTTTCTAAGGCATGTCCAATAGTGTGTCCGAAATTCAATGTTCTGCGCATACCTCCTTCCTTGGGATCCTGTTCGACAATACCGACTTTCACCGGAATGCTCATCTCAAGCAATTCATCCCAGCGGACATCCTCACCCTCGGCAATGGAGTTTAGCTTATCCCAAAGTGACCGGCTGCCGATGATGGCATGTTTGACTATTTCAGCCAGCCCGTTTATTTTTTCAACGGAAGGTAAAGTTTGGAGAAATACAGGGTTTACCCAAATGAATTCAGGTGTAGTAAAAGCACCTATATAATTTTTATATCCATGGAAATCAACACCCACTTTTCCGCCAATAGCCGCATCGGCCATGGCCAGTAGGGAAGTGGGCAAATGAATGAATCGGATGCCACGCTGATAACAGGATGCGGCGAATCCTCCAAGATCACAGATCATGCCTCCTCCGACATTCCATACCATGGATTCCCGGTCTGCTCTGTGTTCCAGCAAAAAAGACCATATCCGTTCGCATTGGGAAATTGTCTTATTCACTTCACCGGCGGGAATGATGATCATGTTGGATGGGGATATCATTTCCGGCAATAAAGGCACACAATATTTTGCCGTGTTCGAATCCGCAATGATGAAACTTTTTGAAAAAGGGAAATCCTTCAGTTTAGTTGCCAGGGAATCCAAATCTTCCTCCAGATAGACCGGCCCAAAGACGGAAGGATAGTTTTTCATACGATGGATTCGATCGGGTTCAGGGTCCAGGCTTTGGCCTTGGTGGCAAATAGTGGCTTTACCGTTGACCAGGTATGTTTGAAAAGAAGGGATGAACGGTAATTTTCGAGGTCACTTTCATTCCTCCACAGGCTGATCGTACACAGGGTCACATGATCGTGGTGCAGGCCTTGTAAAACCTCGAGTCCCTGGCAGCCGGGTTGGGCCCGTATCTCTTTTTTGACCTTTTCAAAAGTATCAAAAAAGGCTGTCTCCCGGCCAGGCTGCACTTCCATGATTACGATCCGTTTGATCATCCTGATGGGCATTGATGGAGGGTTAAGGGTTCAAACATATTATAAATAAATGTAAATTTATTCACGGCGGAAGGGTTGAGGTTGCGGGGAAATGTTAGATTTGACTTTAACAAAAACAAACAAACCATCGGACAGGCTGTTTCAAACTCTAAAGACAAGCTATTGAGTGAGATTGTATTAAGCGTGGAGGACCTGGATCCTCTTGAATTATTCGGCCAAAATAACAGCAAGCTAAATCTCTTCCGTAAAGCCTTTCCGGACGTCATTGTGACCTCCCGGGGCAACCAACTCAAACTAAGTGGCAAGAAGAAATTTGCCCAAAGTGCCAAAGATAAGTTTGAGCTGATGATGAAAATACTGCGCGAGCAGCATGTGCTTCCGATGGAAACCATCGAAGATCTATTGACCGGTACGCACACTTTTAATGCTGAAGAAAACACCAATGGTTCCGACAATGTAATCCTGTATAGCAGGACCGGGAAGCCTATTCGCGCCAAGACGCCGAACCAAAAGAAAATGGTGAAGGCAGCCGATACACATGATGTGGTGTTCGCCGTTGGGCCTGCCGGTACCGGTAAGACTTACACGGCAGTGGCACTGGCGGTAAGAGCCTTAAAGAATTCGATGGTCAAAAAGATCATCCTGACTCGTCCGGCAGTGGAAGCGGGCGAGAACCTGGGATTCCTTCCGGGGGATCTCAAGGAAAAAATCGATCCCTACCTCAGGCCGCTCTATGACGCGCTGGACGATATGATCCAGATTGATAAGCTCAACTACTTTATGCAAAACCGGGTCATTGAAGTAGCTCCTTTGGCGTATATGCGGGGACGCACACTGGATAATGCTTTCATCATACTTGATGAAGCTCAAAATGCGACCGTGGGCCAGATTAAAATGTTCCTTACCCGGCTCGGACCCTCGGCCAAGTGCCTGATCACCGGCGACTTGTCCCAAATAGATTTGCCCTACAGTGTTCACTCAGGACTCAGGAAGGCTATCAACCTCCTGGGTAATCTGGAAGGCATTGCCACTGTACGCCTGACGGCAGATGATGTTGTCCGTCACAGGCTGGTAAAGGAGATTATCATTGCCTTTGAAAAAGATTCTGCAAAGCGTCGGGGCGATGAGCTCAGGGCGGACGAGGAAGAATAAATCATCATGACCATTGCCAATCGCATAGCAGTGCTTCAACCCCGGTTGAGTGGCACCATCATCCTGGAACCGTCAAAAAGTTTATCCAACAGGGTGCTGATCATTCGTTCCTTATGCGGCAGTCCATTCGAGATACATCATCTAAGTGAAAGTGATGACACGGTAGTGATGCAAAAAATGCTTTCGTCCAGGGAGACTAAATTATTTGCAGGGCATGCAGGCAGTAGTTACCGGTTCATGGTCGCACGGGCATGCCTGGGTGATCGCGAAGTCGTTTTGGAAGCATCGCCTCAACTTTGCCGGAGACCGATAGGACCCTTGGTCCGCGCATTGCAGACGTTAGGCGCCGACATTTCCTATTTGAATAAAGAAGGATTTCCTCCATTGACCATAAAGCCTTCCTCCTCCCTGGGGATGAAATCAAATGAAGTCACCCTTCATGCAGGGATAAGCAGTCAATATATTTCCGCTTTATTGATGATCGCCCCAAATCTTCCGAATGGATTGACGCTTCATCTCACCGATGACCCGGTTTCCATATCCTATGTCCACATGACCTTGCGGATGATGGAATATTTCGGCATCAGCATAGCCTGGTCAGGAAACACAATCAAAATAGAACCCGGAAAGTACGTTCCTCGTGATATCACCATCGAAGGAGACTGGTCGTCTGCTTCGTATTATTATTCCTGTGCTGCACTGGCGGAATCAGCGACTATTGAGATAGAAGGTTTAAATGAATTGAGCCTGCAGGGAGACCAGGTGGTGCGATTGATCTATGAGGGATTAGGTGTCACGACTCGATTTCATGAGAAAGGGATCACCTTGATTAAGGAGAAAGTAAAAAGTAAAGTCAGCCCGTTCCAGTATGATTTTACGCTTTGCCCGGATCTGGCGCAAACCGTCATGGTTACATTAGCAGGACTTGGAATTCGAGGAGAGCTATCCGGATTAAAAACACTTCGTATTAAAGAGACAGATCGAATAGCGGCCATGCAAACCGAACTGGCCCGGGTGAAATCAATACTGACGGTTCATGAGAAGGAAGGGAATATAACCTGCGTTCTTTCCGGAAAAGCAAAATGGAAAGACCGTGCTGTTTTCAGTACCTATGAAGATCATCGCATGGCGATGGCCTTTACACCATTAGCCTGTCTCAATCCCATCACGATTAAGCATCCGGATGTCGTGAGTAAATCCTATCCCGGATTTTGGCGCGATATGGATACCATAGGCGTGAAGAGTGAAAGGATAAAAGTGAAATAAGGGTAATGTTCAATGGTGGCAGGTGACACACCGAAGGCACTCAGTGCAGGAAACTCCGGCAGCACCAAGATTTTGATAAACCTGAATTTCCCCTTCAGGGGAATGGGATAAGAGCGATAGCGAAATATCCAAAAGGGGCAGGAAGGAAGACGAATGCCGGTTCCGGGAACACGTCTCACGACAACGCTAATATCTTAATCTCTACCCGCTGGTTTTTTAATCTCGCTTCCTTATTATACTTATCGTACGGGATCAATGGATCTGTTTTGCCATATCCTTTATATTCAAGACGATTGGCCGGGATGCCCTGGGAGATCAGGTATTTTTGCACCGCCTTGGCGCGTTGGGTGGACAGATGATTGCAGTAATCATCCGGCGGAATGGTGTTGGTATGCCCACCGATTTCAATTACTGTTTTGGGATAAGCTTTGAGGTAGTCAGCCAATTCATTGAGGACATTATAAGAGTCCGGATCCAGGTTGACAGAATCGGCCTGGAAGTATAAATGCGTCAACAATATCTTCTGTCCGACAAAAATTTTATCTGGTATGAGTTCGGTTAACAGGTTAGGCTTAAATGTTTTGGGGCCCGATGAAACAGTTCCACTGCTTATAGTTCCGGAAGATCCTCCGCTTGATTTTTTAACTGTAGTAGACGGGCCACCGGATTGGGTTGCCGAGGCCACCTCCACTTTTGCCGGCGGATCTACAACATCCGCTACAAGGTCATGAGGCATGAGTGGACAATCTACAGGCACGATATCCGATAATCCATCTAACAAAACATGTCCATTATAGGATTCCAGGATCGGCGTTTTATAAAAGGCCTCCAGCGTGATATATTTATAACTCTTTTGCGGGTGAAAAAGAAAATTATATTGTTTCCATTCTAAATTGGATACCGGAGGTGATTCACCCAGTAATTCAGTTTTTTCGCAGAAAAAATCCCCTCCCCATATTAATAATACGGCCGGACGATCGAAGTTCTGCAGTGAATCCGGAGATTTTTTGGTTTGGCTTCGGTATTGCTCTGATTTTGAAATAAAAGCAGAAAAACTGTAGCAGGTTCCGCCCAGAAGAGGTGAAGAAAGCGCTTGTGAAACAGATTCCCAGGAGTCGTTGTCCCGGGTGACCATGCCCAGATAGGTTTCACCATCATAGGCATCTTTAGAAACGCCCCAGGCCCCTGAAGAAACCGGATGAATATCAGGTGGAGTTTCAGCCGGAAACTTGGCGAGACCACAATCATACCAACCTTTTATCTGCGGTGTCAGGGCACTTCCTGCCCTGGGAATATCTTCAAAAGAGGGATTCTGGAGTTTGATGACCTCCTGCGCAAAAGCTCCCGGGACATGGGCAAATAAAAATGAAAAAGAAAAGATTACGACCCTATTCCGCATGTGGACCTTCTTTTGGTGAATGCATGATGACATCTATACCGAAAAAATAAGAAAAAAGTTGCGGTAAAGCAATGGATTAAACGGAATATTAGACCATGGTCGTCTGTCTATCTACATATTCACCAGGCGATTTACATTTTATTAAGAAAATGCATTGAATCCCGTGATATCCTGTCCGGTGATGAGCAGGTGGATATCGTGCGTTCCTTCATAAGTGATTACGGTTTCCAGGTTCATCATATGTCGCATGATGGGATATTCATTGGTGATGCCCATGCCACCATGAATCTGCCGGGCTTCCCGGGCGATTTCCAGTGCCATGTGGACGTTATTTCTCTTCGCCATGGAGATTTGTGCCGACGTTGCTTTCCCGGCATTAGCCAATGTCCCGAGCCGCCAGGCCAGTAATTGCGCCTTGGTGATCTCCGTGATCATTTCCGCTAATTTTTTCTGCGTCAGTTGAAATCCGGCCACGGGTTTGCCGAATTGCTCTCGTTGTTTGGAATATCGTAATGCACTGTCATAGCAATCCAGTGCAGCACCGATCGCACCCCAGGCGATTCCATATCGCGCTTTAGATAAGCACGCCAGGGGACCTTTCAATCCTTTTACATCAGCGAATACATGCGTTTTAGGTACGCGCACATCTTCAAATACAAGCTCACCGGTGATCGAAGCCCGCAGTGACCATTTGCCATGAATTTCAGGGGCAGAGAATCCTTTCCAGTCTTTTTCCACAATCATTCCACGGATAGTATCCGACTCATCCTTTGCCCACACGACCGCAAGGTCAGCGACCGGACTATTCGTAATCCACATTTTTGCTCCATTGAGTACGTACGCATCACCATCATCCACGATTTTAGAAACCATCCCGCTCGGATTGGATCCAAAATCAGGTTCGGTCAGGCCAAAACATCCGATCAATTCACCGGTGCCCAGTTTGGGTAAATATTTTTTTCGAAGCGGCTCAGCTGCGTATTTAAAAATCGGGAACATCACCAGGGATCCCTGCACAGAAGCCATCGAACGTACTCCGGAATCGCCGCGCTCAAGTTCCTGCATGATGATTCCATAAGCGATTTCATCCATGCCGCCACCACCATATTCTACCGGAAGACTTGGACCAAAAGCTCCGATATCCGCCAATCCTTTGAATAAATGTTGGGGACATTCGGCCCGGTTTGAGTAATCTTCAATAATTGGGCTGACTTCCTGTTTTACCCATGCCCTGACGGCATCACGGGCCAATAGATGATCATGACTCAGCAATTCATCCAGGTTATAATAGTCATGACCCTGGTATTGGTCCGTTTTTACACTCGTTTTCGCCGCCATTTGGGATTTATTTTTTTGGAAGGGCAAAGATAACCTCTTGGGAGAATAAGGAATAAGGAAGTGATTTGAAATAAAATGAAGGTAGAGGGCTCAGCAATAGGTGTTTATGATGCAGATGAATATTTCAAAGCTCGTATGCACTACATTTACAGGCTGCTGGATCACCCTGACCAAAGACAGTTAAATCAAAAATGAATGGCGATTATTAAACTCGAAGGTATTTCCTTTTACGCCCATCATGGATACTATACCCATGAACAAACCAGAGGAAATAATTATCTCGTCGATGTGAGCGTCGAAACCGATATTGAGTCTTCGGCTATACATGATGAACTGCATTTCACAGTTAATTATGAAACCATCTATCACCTCTGCGCGGAAGTCATGAGCCACCCTTGCAAGTTAATTGAGACGGTAGCCTACCGCATTGCCCATGAAATCCAGCAGTTTTATCCGGATTTGGAAAAAATAGACGTAGTCGTCCATAAAATTGCGCCGGAGCTGGGCGGACCTGTGCATAGTGCGCAAGTCATGTATTCCATTCGTCGGAAAGCTTGAGCATTGAACTACGATCCGGAATTGCTGCATGCTGCCAGGAAACACTTTGATTTCCGTTCTGAACTGCCATTTCTTTTAACAAACATTTAAGGCTTCTTTTGTTACCCCGGCTTTCCAGGCTTCGTTTATAAGAGGATATCGTACAAAAACCATTATAGTGTATTCTTCGCGACTATAGCCCTTGTTGATTAGAAAAGAGAATTGAATAATTAAAAAACATTGCTATGAGAACATTCTTTTTTATCTCCACGATGATCATGATGGTCCTCCTGCCATCCTGTGATACGCTGAAGCAATTGGCCAGTGAACCCACCACGGCCGAAATCAGCCAGGCCCTCAAGCAGGCTTTGGAATTTGGAATCAGTGAAGGAGCGGAAAAACTGGCTATGCGGGATGGTTATTTTAAAAGTGAATATAAAATCCTGCTACCTGCCGAAGCCCGTGCAGTCACCGATAAATTGAAATTTA
Source organism: uncultured Saprospiraceae bacterium (assembly GCA_963837505.1). GTDB lineage: Bacteria > Bacteroidota > Bacteroidia > Chitinophagales > Saprospiraceae > Opimibacter. The sequence continues at coordinate 127,257 of CAWINN010000005.1, forward strand.
TTCCAGGGTTTAAGGATGCTGAAAATATCCTGTTGGAAAAACTCAACCGCGCCGCCGAAGATGCCGCTACATCGGCTAAACCTATTTTCGTTAACGCGATAACGGATATGAGCTTTGATGATGCCTTGCATATCCTGATGGGCAATCAAGACGCCGCAACACAATATCTCCGTCAGAAAACCTACGATCCACTTTACACTGAATTCCACCCGGTAATCGTCAACTCGCTCAATAAATTCAACGCCATCGAATATTGGGCAGATGCTGTCAATGCTTATAATAAGATTCCCCTTGTGGAAAAAGTTAATCCCAGTCTTGACCAGTATGTAACCGAAAAAGCACTGGACGGATTGTTTTCCATGGTGGCGAAAAAAGAATTGGAAATCCGGACCGATATTTCCAGCCGCTCTACCGATCTGTTGAAAAGAGTATTTGCAAAACAGGACAAGTAGGGAGCAACGGAGGATGCTTCGACCGGCTTTCGCTCATCCTTGTCCGAAAGCTCAGCAACCGGAGGAAGGGAGCAAATGGATAAATAGTTATTCCATATTCCAATTATTCTCATACTCTCATCCTCTTGTTCTCTCGTTCTCTCATTCTCTCGTTCTCTTATACGCTCATTCTCTCATTCTCTCATACCTTCTTACGCTATCACCTTGCTTATCTCTTTTAATTCCTCCGGAGAGAAAGCGAGGTTCTTCAATGCTCCGACATTATCATCAATTTGTTCCGGCTTACTTGCGCCGATCAACACGGAAGTGACCCGCGAATCTTTCAAGAGCCAGGCCACGGCCATTTGCGCCAGGGTCTGACCGCGTTGCTGAGCGATGGCGTTTAATTTTTTGACTGTATCCAGACTCTCTGGCGTAATCTGAGATGTCTTGAAATAGCGGGCATCACGGACAGCCCGGCTGTCGTCGGGGAATCCATCGAGATACCGGTTGGTTAAAAGTCCTTGTGCAAGGGGTGAGAAAACAATACTTCCGGTTCCGGTTTTTTCCAACGTATCCAGTAATCCATCTTCTTCCACCCAGCGATCCAGCATATTGTACCTGGGTTGATGTATTAAAAGCGGGGTACCCATTTCACTAAGGATTTTAGCTGCACCCAGGGTATCTTCTGATTTGTATTGCGAAATACCGGCATAAAGCGCCTTCCCTTGTTGCACTGCTAGAATGAAGTGCACCCATGGTTTCTTCCATGGGAGTATAGATGTCCCGCCGATGCGAATAAAAGATGTCCACATAGTCCAGGCCCATTCGTTTAAGGCTTTGGTCGAGACTGGCCAATAAGTATTTCCTGGAACCAAAATTGCCATACGGACCTGGCCACATATCCCAACCGGCTTTAGTGGATATGATCAATTCATCACGATATGGTTTCCAATCCTGCTGAAAAAGCCTGCCGAAATTTTCCTCGGCGGCTCCAAACGGAGGGCCATAATTATTGGCCAGGTCAAAATGCGTAATACCAAGATCAAAACTCCTCCGCAACATACGTCGTCCATTTTCCAAATCATCGATGTGGCCGAAGTTGTGCCATAATCCAATTGAAAGCGCCGGTAATAATAATCCGCTGCGGCCACAGCGCCGATAAACCATGTCCGCATAACGGTCCTCAGCAGCTGCATAATGGCCCGGGGCATACGCATCATGAATCTTCATGGATTGTTTTTTTTGAACTTAAAAAATCTGTTGGGCGATCAGGGATGTAAAATATAGGGTTTCCTTTGAAAAATCCAATTCCGGAACAAGCGATTGTGTCCGGTCGATCAGATCCAGTTGGGCCCTGGCAAAATCATGGATGGCATCCGGCCGGGCGTGTAAAAATCGATGTTGCATGCCAAAATTGATTTTATCTATCATGGCATGCAGATGTAAATTGTCATGAGCTAAATAATGTTCACCAAATAAATCCCAGATAATATCAACAGCCTCTTCTGAAGGATGTACCAGATCTTTGGCATAGTAACGGTAATCCCGCAGTTGGTCCATCATGATTTCATAAGCTGGGAAATAAGCGTTGTTCTCATGCTCTTTGGTCATAGTGGCGGAAGCGAGAAGGAGGAGGGATTTACTTTGCTGATTCTCCACCAGGCCATCGCGAATATGACGAACAGGGCTGACGGTCCAGGTCAAATATGCTGCCGGAGAAATTCCTTTGACGAGCTGATGGATTTGTTCAAAAGCTGCCTGTATTTCCTGAAAAGGAAGCATTGAATTTTCAAACCTGGCCTGGGGCATTTTATGACAATTGCCTGCAATATTACCGGTGTCTTTGAGACGATATACACGTGACGTGCCGGGACTGATGAAAATATATTTGCTTCCGGCCAGGTGATCATGGGCTTCATCAATGGCGAGGTTGATGGATTGTACTACATCCTCCGCATTTGTTCCGGAATACGATCCATGATGATCCATGCTATGATACAATCCAGCATGAAAGACCAGTTCCCGGGCAGCATAATACTTCTTCTCCGCAATTCGATGGAGGGAATTCGCAATGGAAACAGGATTGTAGAGGATGCCAAATGGGTTTTGGCGAATCCTGTATTTATACCGTTCCAGCCTTTTGGCAATATGATCTGTGAAACAGGAACCCACCATCAGCACACTATCTCCATACCGGATACGATCCTTAAACGGAGGTATGTTGACTGGAGTATATGCAGGGCCCGACCAACTCATGAGGATACATCAAAGAGAAGTAAATGTAAAAGGAATTAGTTTTATGTCTTCATCCTGTTTTTACAACCATATGAGTAAATCGGTTCAGGATCAATTGGCATCAGCCCTTGGTCATCGAGATGAAAAACCTAATATTGATTTGGCGATTAAAATCGCCAGAGACGGCAATATGGATCAGGTGACTGAATTAATTTCCTTAGTAGAGAATAAAAAAGCTGCGCTGCGCCATGATGCCATCAAGGTTTTGTATGAAATCGGAGAACGAAACCCTGATATGATTTCGAAGCACATACAGGTTTTTCTTACTGCACTGAGCCATAACGATAACCGGATGAAATGGGGTGCCATGACAGCGCTGTCCTCCATCAGCAAGGTTCATCCCCAATTGTTGGCTCCCTTTTTGGTGGATATAGTTAAAGCCATGGAGGAGGGCTCAGTGATCACGCGCGATCATGGGATCTATATTTTATGTCACGTGGCTAAGCTGAATAGATACCAACAGGATTGTATGGCTTTATTGCTGGAGCAACTCGAAAAAGCACCTGTCAACCAGCTCCCGATGTATGCCGAAAAAACGGCCGAAGTCATTGCTGCCGGTGATGCCAAAAAACTTTTCAACATTTTGAAAAACAGGGCAGATGTGCTGGACTTTCCTCCCAAAGCCAGACGAATCGAAAAACTGATCAGGCAAATAAACCCTTAATAAAAGAGTAGCTTGCATTTATTCTTCCTGTCAACCTCCCCGGACCAGATTTGTTGTACATCCAATCAACTCGTAACGTATGAAGTATCCAGAAGCGCGGCGACACATGGTCCAGCAATGGGGGCAACTCAGTGCCCAATGGGGAATCAACAGGACCATGGGTCAAATTCATGCCTTGCTCATGATCTCTCCTGAACCTATGACTGCCGATCAGATCATCGAGGAACTATCTATTTCCCGGGGTAATGTCAGCATGAACCTCCGTAACCTGGTGGAGTGGGGCGTGGTGTATAAAGTGCATATAACCGGGGATCGAAAAGAATATTTCTCTTCCGAAAAGGATGCCTGGAAAATGGCCCTGCAAATCGCTCGCGAGCGCAAGCGCCGTGAACTTGACCCGGTCATTCAGTCCCTGCGTAGCCTGCAGGAGATTGATCCTGATTCCGGATTGGAGAAGGAAGTAGCAGAATTGAATAAGATGACGGCCCAGATCCTGGATGTCGCCATGCAAATTGATAAAGTGCTGGACATTGGTATCCGATCCGGCGGTCAGTCCCTGGTCAGGAAGCTGATCAGTGTATTGCGATAAAATTTTTAGACTCGATTTATAAAAAATATTGGGCTCAACATCCTGAATCCGTCCATTCCTATTTTCCTTACTGCCCACAGCCCAATGACCCCATGCTCCATACTCTGTACTCTATACTCCTCTTTTTCACACAGTCATGATATCCTTCTCTTTAGCTACAATCAGGTGATCGATACTTTCCGTGTGCTGGTGTACCATCTTATCCACTTCCGCTTCTAATTTCTTTCCCATATCCTCCGGAAAACCATCCTTCACTTGTTTTTTGATAAAATCAATGACTTTATGCCGTGCGTGCCGTATGGCAACTTTGGCATCTTCGCCCATGACTTTGGCTTGCTTGACGAGGTCCTTGCGACGCTCTTCGGTCAACGGGGGAATGGAAATACGTATAATCTCCCCGTCGTTCATGGGTGTAACACCAAGGTTGGCAGCAAAAATGGAGTGCTCGATCTTGGCCAGCATGCTTTTTTCCCAGGGCTGAATGGTAATGGTTCGTGCATCCGCAATGCCGACATTGGCTACCTGCTGCAAAGGCGTATTGTTTCCATAATAGTCCACCAACAATCCATCCAGCAGGCCGGTGGAGGCTTTGCCTGTGCGGATCTTGGTTAGTTCTTTTTTTACGTGGTCGATGGCGATATCCATCTGTTCCTTGCCTTGTTGAACAATGCTTTCTATGGTCTCACTCATGAGGTAATCGTTGGATGAAAGAATATGTATGGCCTAATCCCAAGGGATTAATTTCTGCCAAAATACAAAACGATAAAATAAACCAAAATGGCCATGAACCAGACAGCCGCTGCGACTTTGGTCAGCATTACCCATTCGGCGGAGCCTTTATTTTAATCATACACTGTTTCCAGGGCCGTGCCTATTTTCCCAGCCAGGTCGTTACCCTGTTAAGCGCTTCAAATTCGTTCCATCAGGTCTTCAGGCTGAATCACCTAAGGTATAATTTCAAAGCCCGTATACGGAATCAGAACTTTAGGAAGTTTAATGCCATTCTCACTTTGATTATTTTCCAGCAAAGCAGCAACGATTCGTGCCAGGGCCAATGCACTTCCATTCAACGTATGCACCAATTGTGTTTTTCCATTAGCATCCCTGTACCGCATTTTCATCCGGTGACTTTGAAACGTCTCAAAATTGGAGACCGAACTTACTTCCAGCCATTTCCGTTGCGCCGCAGCATACACTTCAAAATCATAAGTGGTCGCCGAAGTAAACCCCATATCGCCGCCACACAAATGGAGAATCCTGTAAGGGAGTTCAAGGCTATCCATTAGCATAGAGACATGGTCCACCATTTTATTCAGTGTCTCATAAGATTTGGAAGGATGTTCGATCCAAACGATTTCCACTTTATCAAATTGATGAACACGATTGAGGCCTTTCACATCTGAACCGTAAGAGCCGGCTTCACGTCTGAAACATGGAGTATATCCGGCCATTTTAATGGGCAAACTGGCTTCTGGTATGATTTGTCCACGATATATATTGGTCACCGGTACTTCTGCAGTTGGGATCAGGTACAGATCGTCAAGTCCCACATAATACATTTGGGCTTCCTTGTCCGGCAACTGGCCGGTACCATAGGCGCTGTCAGCATTGACCATCAGGGGTGGCTGGATTTCTTCAAAACCCGCATTTCGGGCCTGATCTAAAAAGTAATTGACCAATGCCCGCTGAAGCCTGGCTCCTTTTCCTCTGAAAAGGGGAAATCCACTTCCCGAAATGGAAGCTCCAAGTTTAAAATCAATGAGGTTATATTTTTCTGCCAATTCCCAGTGGGGTACTGATCCTTCAGGAAGTTGAGGCAATTCTCCACTCCAGGCTTTATAAACCTTATTGTCTTCAGCCGTTTTCCCTTCCGGGACGGATTCGTGTGGGATATTGGGCAGCGTGACCATCAAATTGTCCAATGCGGAAATCGTGGACTTCAGGCTCTGGTCAAGTAAATCAATATTTTCTTTTATATCCTGGACCTTGAATTTCAGCTCATTAGCTTCTTTAGCCTGGCCTTTTTTAAAAAGATTTCCGATTTCATCCGAAAGAGAATTGCGTTCAGCCAGCATGCCATCCAACCGCGTCTGGACCTCTTTCCGTTTATCATCAAGGCTGATGATCTGATCCAGGATCTGCAACCTGTCTTCGGTAAAACCTCGCTTTTTCAGCCCGGTAATGACCCGTTCCTTCTGGTCCCTTATGATTTGAATTTCCAACATAATTAAGCAACAATTGGGGGCTTTCGGGCGTTAGTATGACCGTAGTTCCCTCTTAAAATTTCACCAAAGGTAATCGGTCGCATTTAAAAAAGAGTTCTTACCTTGGTGCCGTTTTACAGACCTACAGTACCCGGTCTGACCATCCTTAGATTCTCCAAATTAACATTGACTGTGCTTTGAGGTTGTGTGATGGACGCCAAACCGAGTGTTAATACCCTATAGTAAATTTTGTTTTTATCCTAAGTAATTATCACATCTTATCATGTACGATATTTTGCAGTTGAATGACATGCTCGTTCCTGAGCTGCGTGAATTAGCTGAATCCCTGGGAATAGATGGTTTTAAAAAGCTCAACAAGCAGGAATTGGTATATACCATCCTGGATCATCAGGCCCTGGCCGGAGAGCGAAAGAAAGCCAATACAAACGGGGCTGTCAGCAACCTCCCTGAAGATGTTCCGGTTTCATCCGATAATATGCGCGTTGACAAACGTCAACCAGCCATAGCTAAGAAAAGAGTCCGCAAACAAAACAGTCCGGATGCTCCCGAAACAGAGGAAAAAGAAATAGTCGAAAGCTCAAAAGTGGCCAAAGAAGAACATGGAACCGGTACTGTTGAACCGGTAGTTCCCGAACGCCCTCAGCACCCTCGACGCCCCGAACACCGGCGTCCCGAACACAGAGAAAACAGGCCCAATCCCAACCGTCAAAGCGAACCAAGAGAAACCCGTGAACCAAGGGATACGCGTATACCCCAGGATTCCAGGCCCGCCAATACTATCGCCCCGCAAGAACCCCGGGTCCTGCCCCCGGTAAATGAAAATCGTCCGCAACAACAACGCGATACCCGCGATCCTCAGCGTGATCCCCGGGACATAGCCCGTGAAGCCCGTGATCGCTTCAATGTCGAAGTAGACGGAATTATTGAAGGAGAAGGAGTATTGGAAATGATGTCCGATGGTTATGGCTTTTTACGTTCTTCGGATTACAATTACCTGTCTTCACCGGATGATATCTATGTGTCTCCTTCGCAGATCAAATTGTTTGGTCTCAATACCGGAGATACCGTTAAGGGAGCTATCCGGCCACCAAAAGAAGGTGAAAAATACTTTGCCCTGCTGCGGGTCTCTACCATCAATGGGAAGACTCCTGATGAAGTGCGGGACCGTGTTCCTTTCGATTACCTCACGCCGCTCTTTCCGACAGAGAAATTTAATTTACTCACTCACCCGGGAGGCAAGGATTATGGTAACCGGATGATTGATCTTTTTACGCCTATCGGTAAAGGCCAACGCGGATTGATCGTGGCCCAGCCGAAGACAGGAAAGACCTTCTTATTAAAAGACATTGCCAATGCTATAGCGGCCAATCATCCTGAATGTTATCTCATCGTCCTGCTGATTGATGAACGACCGGAAGAGGTAACCGATATGAGGAGGAGTGTAAAGGCAGAAGTAGTTTCTTCTACGTTTGATGAACCCGCCGATAACCACGTGCGTGTAGCCAATATCATTTTGGAAAAAGCAAAACGCCTTGTGGAATGCGGACATGATGTAGTCATCCTGCTGGATTCCATCACTCGTCTGGCGAGAGCCTACAATACCGTAGCTCCATCCAGTGGTAAAGTACTTTCAGGTGGTGTGGAGGCCAATGCATTGCATAAGCCGAAACAATTCTTTGGTGCGGCGAGGAACATAGAAAATGGCGGATCCCTGACCGTACTGGCGACGGCCCTCATCGATACCGGATCCAAAATGGACGGAGTCATTTTCGAAGAATTCAAGGGAACCGGCAATATGGAACTTCAACTTGACAGAAGCCTGGCGAACAAGCGCATGTATCCTTCCATTGATCTCACCAAGTCCAGTACTCGACGGGAAGAACTCTTGTTGGATGATGCTATACTGCAGCGGATGTTTATCCTCCGTAACTACCTGGCCGATATGAAGCCTGACGAAGCTATGGAGTTCCTCCGCAAGCATATGATCAACACCAGGACCAATGAGGAGTTTTTGATCTCGATGAATAGCTAGTTGGCTGCCTTGTTGAAATATTGAAGTATTGAAATGTTGAAGGCTTTAAGCCTCCTAAACTTTTCAACCTTTCAACACTTAAACTTTTCAACCCTTCAACAATTCAACAATTTTACTAAATTTGCGTCCGCTTTTGAATGAGCGGTTTAACATAACTAACTGGTAATCAGCGATGAAAAGGACATTTCAGCCCTCCCGCAGAAAAAAAGTAAACAAACACGGCTTCCGTGAGCGTATGAGTAGTAAAAGTGGTCGCAAGGTGATTTCTGCACGACGTGCACGCGGCCGCCATAAGCTGACTGTCTCTGATACTATGCGGGTGAAATAGTCGCTTCATATCGACCCACTTCAGGACCGTTCCCCATTTTCATTTTTTTCTGTTTCCTTTGGCACCCGATGCCCCGCTTTACTTTTTCCAAGCATGAACGCTTAAACTCCCTCAAGGAGATTGATCTGCTTTTCAGGGAAGGAAAGAGTTTAACCAGTTCGCCTATCCGGCTGATATGGCTGGAATCAAGGATAAAAGATGAAGCATTGCCTCCGATACGGATCATGTTTGCCGCACCCAAAAAGAAATTTTCGAAAGCTGTTGACCGCAACTATATTAAACGATTGATGCGGGAGTGTTATCGATTGGGAAAACAGGATTGGCTGGAAAAATGCGGTGCCGGCCGGACATTTACAATGGCCCTGGTCTTCACCGGAAATGAAGTCCCTGATTACGGCACTATACAAAAAGCCCTGAATAATGCGTTAGAACGCTGGTTGAAACGAATCACCCAGCCCACTCCGAATACGTGAAAGCAACTTTGTTCATCCTGTTCGTTAATGTACTCTTCTTCCTGTCCGGAGTCAACCGCATTTCGGCTCAACAATATCTTCTGATCGAAAAAAGAGGCAATCCCAGGACGGAACGAATAGCTGTATATGATAAGATTACTTTCCAACTCCACGACGATGAAAAAATCTGGTATACCCGCCAGATCCTGGGTCTTAATGCGGATGCTCAATTGATTGAGTTAGGTGATTCCTGGCTCCCGCTTTCTGATCTGTCTTCGATCAAACTGCAACGCGAACGCGCATGGGTCAATATTCTGGGGACGGCCCTGCAAGCTGGTGGCATCAGTATGATTCTTGGCGATGCCTGGTTTACTATTCAACATATGCCGGAATACTCTGCCGGCGGCTGGGAATTCGGGTTGATCAACCTGGGTGTGGGTACCGGTCTCAAAGCGGTGTTGTCTCCCATCATCTACAAACTAGGCGGACGCCACAGGCTCAGAATTGTAGATCTGACTTTTTAGCAAAGAGGCTGAGGAACTAGTTGATAAAAATCACGGATCAAGGTGTAAAGTGCAGGCGATAAAAACAAGGCTCAGGATGTTGAGCCCTCACACTTCTCTTTTATTGCTACTTATTCTCACGTTCTCACGTTCTCACATTTTAATCCCATCCACGAACTGCTGCAGGTCTCTGATATTGTAATGCAACTGTCCTTCCACTTTTACGACCGGCATCGTCACGGATTCCCCGCTGAAGCCACCATGACGGAGATCCATCCACATGTTATTGACTTCCGGGTCACCTGAGGTCACATCCACTTCTTTAAATTTTATTCCTTTTTGCAAAAGACTTTTCTTGACAAAGGCGCAGCGGCTGCAACCGGGTTTTGAATACACGATAATGTCATTATTGCTCACATCGGTTTTCGCTGTAATATTTGTCATTGGCACCGGAACCTCATCTGTTTTAGAGGGTTCGGTGGAGCCGGAAGCAGAAGAGACAGGCGTATCTTCGGTATATTCAATGTAGGACACATTATAGCCATAGGTCCAGGTTTCTTCCGGTTTAGGGGTCAGCGTAGCCAAATTCAGCATTGAACCGGCTGGGACAACACCTTCCACTTTGAGCCCGGGATCGACATCCATGCCCGTGGCGTGAATATCCAGGGTGACGAGGTAAGGCACTTTGCCGGTATTGCGGGCAATGACAATATTTTTATCCCCATCCTTTTTTTCAAAAACAGTGATATCCTTGGATTGTGCCAGAAGGGTAGAATTGAGGCCCAAAACACAGGCCAGGAGGATTAATGTTTTCATGCTTGCTGAGTGTGAAACACAAAATTAAGCCTTCCGGTCCCTCTTTATGTAATAGGAATGTTAAAGAAACCTATTTGAAAGAATCTATTCAGACGGGATGCAGGTAGTGAGATACCGGTAAATACTCAGCCATAATAGATGAGATTACGCGCCGTTTGAACCCATACCATCAAGGTTGAAGGCCTTCTATAAAAGCTTTCATATCAATCATGTCCCAGATCACTATCCCGTGGTGCCGGAGGATAGGATAATGAATGGTCCCGCCATTGAATCCCTGGGTCTGAATATCCTTCCACATCTGGGGAATGCGCGGATCATCGGTTGACATATCCACACTGGTATATTGGATGCAGTTTTCTTCCAACAACCTCCGAAAGGACTCGCAGCGGCTGCATCCCGGTTTAAAGAAAACTACAAGATCAGTTGAATCTTCATTGGCGCCAGGGGAGCCTTCATCAGATGCGGTGCCAGTTGAGCTGATATTTTTTTCGCCATCTTTCTTTTTTAAAACGCTGCTATCTTTTTGTTGCGCAGTGACGGCAAAACTCAGGAATAATAGTCCTAAAAGAAAGAATTTAGTTTTCATTCGGCTATGGAATAAGGGGTAAAAGTAAGGCTTACCGCAACTTTATAATGTGATAAGAATGTTAAAGAAAAGGTTTCGGATTTTGGTTTTTTGATACGAAATAACTATTTTTGAAAACATTGCAGGCTCAAAGGATGCGTCATAACCCCATTAAAAGGTGAAATCATTTTTTTTTACTATAAAACCTTTTAATATGAAAACCAAAATTTTTGAACTGCTTTATGGCCAGGACCATAGGCTAATCAACACCAACACCAAACACCGACCACCGAAGAAGTTAAATTTACTGATCCGACCTCAGATTCAATCTGTAGTAAATCTTACAATTTCAAGGATTAGTTTATTGTTGATCCTTATTGCTTTATTGCAAACAGGATACAGTCAATCCGATTGTGCTACAACTCCAACTTCCACATATTATAACAACAGTATGGATGGAGCTGCCTTGGGCACTTATGACGATCCCCTTGTCATAAGGCTTTATATCCATCTTGTTCGACAAGGAAATGGTTCCGGTGGAGTGAATGCCACTAATCTTCAGGAGCAAATTGAATGGCTTGATGAGCTATATCAGACTCAAAATTTGTATTTCGATTATTGCATTCAGGAAGTCAATTGTGCAGATTGCTGGCTGTCCGGGACAGATGGCAGGAACGCCATAAAAGATCTGTGGGTAACAAACAGTTTGGATGATGGAATCAATTGCTATTTATTCCCTCCAAGTTTTAATCAGACTCCCGAAGCTGAAGATGTTGGTTCTAAAAATTGCTTTAGTTATGTAGATGCAACCAGTACGGCACATGAAATAGGTCATTGCCTTGGATTGTTTCATACATTTCAGGGAATGTCTTGTCCTCCTACTTCTGATAGCGAATATTCACCTTATTATGATCAGAATAACGATTTGGTCAATGGGTCAAATTGTGACAGCGCTGGAGATTTGATCTGTGACACACCTGCTGATCCACAATGTTGGCACCTAGTGAGTGGGTGTACTTTTTCCAATACGCTACCACGGTTAGATTTTGTTGGTCACCCATTTATTGATCCTGACAATATTTTGCCCAAGAATATCATGTCATATTATCCATGTAGGCAGGAATTTACCGATGGTCAGAATAGAAGAATGCGGGATTTATTGGCTGATGATAATGTAATTGGCCAAGTCGTATCCCCGTTTTCCCATATTAAAACAGTTTCGGGGATTGAAGAATGGACATCTCCAAAATATTTTAATCATGATTTGGTGATAGATGGGTCTTTGACCATTTCTACTGAAGTTGGATTTGCTCCTGGTTGTGGCATCATCCTCAATGGTACTCTTTTTCTGTATGGCGGAACACTTACGCTTAGTACTTATGAGAACACTTGTCCGGGAGCAACCAGTAAGCAATGGAAAGGGATATTGATCAACAGGAGTTCAACGAATACGCCAGCACTCTATATCAGAGACAATTCAACGATCGAACATGCGGACCAGGCAATTTCCTTTAATGGGTCGGGGAACCAGTATGTGACCGCTTCCAACAGTAAGTTCATAGATAACCGTGTCACATATAATAATATCAGGAGTTTGAGTGGGCCGGCAATTTTCACTAATTGTGATTTTTTGATCGATAATGATTATTTACTTCAATCTTATTTTCCGCAAGTGAATACGGTGCATTCAGCGCCGATTCTTTTCGGAGGATGTCAGTTTACTTTTGAACCGGCCTTACCCTCGTCAGAATCGAGGCAAGCTATATCTTCATACGATGGACAAGTGGTTATCACCAATTGGGGCAATATCCGGTCTCGGTTCAACAACTGGACACTGGCGGTCAGGGCCTATCAAAACATGGGTTCCAAACTGACATTAATCCGAAAATCTGATTTCATCGGAAATTGGAGAAGCATCTATAATTCTGATTTTCAACGGATGATGGTGTATAACAATACTTTCGATTTGTCCAATGATGTTATGTCGGATGAAAGTTGGGGAATCTTTTCTGAAGGGGCAAGACAGATCAGCTACCACGACAATCAGTTTTCGAGCACTAATAGTGATATCTTCTCCACCGGCATTTATGCACTGGGAAGCGGAAGTGAAAATGTGGTAATTGGGGAAAGTGATTTTTCGGACCTCGATGTGGGAGTGGAAGCTATCAATGCAGGCAATCAGGCTGGTGGCATGACCTTCCTGTGCAACAGGAATGAGGGCAATAGACTCTATGATTTCAAGACAGAGTCTGGCATTGGCCCTGAGCATGGAAAACCGCTTAAACCAGCTGGAAACACTTTTTCACATGCGGATAATGATGACCACGATAGTGATTTCAGGGCTGTTAATCTTCCAGGTAATTATAAGATAAATTATTATTATGATCGCACCGATCCTGATCAAACACCTTTGTATTATTCAAATACACTTCAATTAGTGCAGACTAACCAAGGAAATTGTGAACATTTTATTCTTTTCCAGGATCCGGTTGATAGCACAGAATTTGGCCAGTATCTCGATACGCATGATGATCTGTTGGAGGAGATTTCAAATAAGCAAGATGATCTTGTCCAACCGAATCTCGATTCTTCAACGATCCGGGATCTATCGGCTGATTTGTATTACCTGGAACTGGAGCGTGATGCTAATGCATCGAATGCTGTTGCCTTCGTTGTTACAAGAGACACTATAGATTATGACGACCTGCGGACAGCAATAGATCTTCGGGAAGGCTTTCCGTTTGCCGTAGCCAGGGCAAATACATATTTGGAAGAAGGGGATACTGCGGCTATGTTTGAGGAATTGGAATCTATTCCCGCTCAACTCACTCTTTCACAAGATGAAGAGGACGATTTATCAGGAATGCTACTATTGGATTCCATGCTATACCGTGTCTATTTGGAGGGCCGGATCGAAGATGCCCTTTCTGCTTCTGAACTCGATACTGTAGAGTCGATTGCGGATGAGGGTGTGGGCTTGGCCCGCGACAATGCAAGGGCTTTACTGTGCTATTTTTATGATGAGTGCTATGATGCGGAAATCCCCTTCCAAAGTGGGGATAATCCTTCATTGTCTGATATTGGCGATGGGCAATTTTTAAAACCAAGACCGGATTCATTCGCAGATCAGGAATTGTTACCGAACACTGGTGCTTGGAATCATTGCAATATATATAGTATAGACGGCAGAATAGTCAAAAGTCTTTATCCTGAAAATGATCAAGTCATTTCTTTTCAGATATGGACAAATGACCTTCCTTCCGGTCTGTACATCATTATACTTTCTGGACCGCAAGAAAATGTAGCCATAAAGAGGTGGATCTGGTAATTGTCTGAGTACTGTGGGGTCAGTATAATAGTAATGACAGTAATGACCCCACAGTCGTTCAAATAATCTTGACATGACACGTATTTTTATATTCAGTATCATGCTCTCAGCTTGTTCAGTCAAGGGGCAGTCAATGATAGACTCCCTCTATGCGTTACTCCATGTTCAGTCTTATGCCGACATGATCCATGTTGTAGATTCGGGGTTTTTTACCATTGGCTATGGAACCGATGTAGGACCATTCAATTCGTATGGCACATTATTCACATCGTTTGATTTTGAAGGAAAGGTCAAATTTTCAACCTTTACTTTGGATTCAAATCAGCTTACACAATATAATGACATCAATATGGTCGTCATCGATTCCTTTGCCTATACAATTCATGTTGGAACCTCACCCGATGCGCTTTATAAAATCAATATTCATAACGGCCAGATTGTCTACAGAAAGGAGTACCCCAATATGGCGGGAGGTACAAAAAAATTCACATTTGCCCGCTCTGTTCATCTGATCGATACAAATACCATATTATTAAATGTGATTGGTTATGCAGAAGGAAACCAGTTAGTCACTCAATTGTGCCGTTATTCTATTCCATATGACACCTTCGAATACTTTTTCAATACCTATCCTGGATATAATCAGGACATCACGGATTTGGTGCAAACCTCCACGGGATATATATTAAGCGGCTATCTCTTCAATGGTAATCCCTCGGGTGCTTCTTTTCATATTATGGCCACAGTAGTTTGGCTGGATAAGGCTTTTCATGAATTGCGGCGATATATATCACCGGAAGCCGAGTATCAGGGCTTTGGATTCAATATCCTCCGGGAAGATGACGGTTCATTGATCCTGACTAATTGTATAGGCCGCCAATATTACGATGGTTGGAGTTCCTATTTTACGTATACCTTCAGACCATCAATCTATAAATTGAACGGCACTGGAGAGTTGCAATGGCAGACCCCAATGGGACGAAAAGCTTATTATGATGATGTCTTTTGGTTTTCTGCGCTACTTCCCTCCAACTTGGGAGATGGCTATATTGCAGCAGGTAGTCAACCTAATTTTACGGATTCTTTGTATTATAGCACCTCAGATACGCTCACCGAAGAAGGAGAAAACCTACGATTTGAAGCACTAATTGCGAAAGTATCAAACCAAGGCGACAGCTTATGGTCGAGATCGTATTATACTGCTGATTTTTTATTTTCCAGGGCCGAATTTCGAGATATGGTGCCACAT
This sequence comes from uncultured Saprospiraceae bacterium, assembly GCA_963837505.1. GTDB lineage: Bacteria > Bacteroidota > Bacteroidia > Chitinophagales > Saprospiraceae > Opimibacter. The sequence continues at coordinate 142,737 of CAWINN010000005.1, forward strand.
CCCGATGGTGGTTATTTACTTTGTGGAGTTGCTGATAAATTACCCTGGGATCCGGAGCATCTTCCCGTCAGTTATACTTGGATATTGCATGTGGATGAATACGGCTGTGCAGTACCGGGTTGCCAGAATGTCGTCAAAACTCAGGATCCAGCCTTACCTGATCCGATTCGTTTTTATCCGAATCCGGCCACAAATGAATTATACATCTATCAACAGGAAGACGAATGTATCGACTATTCGATCACGGATATGCAGGGCAGGCTCCTCCACCACTATAAAAACTGTCATGGGGGGAGCACAGGGATTTTGGATATCAGCGGTTACCTGCCCGGATCCTATGTCCTGATAAAGAAGGATCAAAGTGGACGTATTCGATCCGAAGTTTGGGTAAAACCAGGATAATGGTAAACTTACATATCCATTGAACTATTCACATCTGCATCCTATCACTTCTTTATCATACCCTGGCGTTTCGAGAGCGGGAATAGATGGTAAGTGCATATCCATCGAACGTTGGAGCATAGGGGTGAGATCCGTAAGGATCGATGGGGCACATCACACTACCCCTTAATGCTCATCATGCGCATGCGCCTGGTATTCGGCCACCAATTTTTGTTGAATTTCCGCAGGTACTTGCTGATAATCTGCCAATTTCATTGAGAATTTTGCTTTTCCCTGGGTGAGCGAACGAAGCGTGGAAGAGTAATCATGAAGTTCAGCCAAAGGAACTCTCGCAAGAATTTTTTGATAATGACCTTCTGATTCCATTCCCATGATAATGGCACGACGAGTTTGAAGATCACCCATCACATCTCCCATGACATCACCAGAACATAAGATTGATAAATCATAGATCGGTTCGAGCAATTGAGGGCCCGCATGCTGGAATGCATTTTTGTATGCCATAGTTCCGGCTAATTGGAAAGCCATATCATTAGAATCTACCGGGTGCATTTTGCCATCGTATATACTCACCCGTATATCCCGGCAATGCGAACCAGTCAGTGGTCCTTCGATCATCTTGTTCATGACCCCTTTCTTGATCGCATTACTGAATTTAGAATCTATTGATCCACCGACAATGGCCCAATAAAATGCAAGTGTTCCGCCCCAGGGAAGAGCCTCGATTTCTTTATTACGGACATTCAATCCATCCGGGTCTTTCATTCCGTCATGATAAGGTTCGATCCGCATGTGTACTTCTGCAAACTGCCCGGCACCTCCGGTTTGTTTTTTATGGCGATAGACTTCGTTGGCTACTTTCGTGATAGTCTCGCGATAAGGGATTTTCGGTTTGTCAAAAATCATGGAGATGCCATACACTTTCTCGATCCTGTGTTTGATTAAATCGAGATGCAACTGGCCCTGGCCATGGAGCAACATTTGATGAAGCTCTGGAGAATGTTCAATGATCACGGTTGGATCTTCCTCATGGGTGATGTAGAGGGCTTTAGCTAATTTTTCTACATCTGCTTTGTTTGGTGGTGTGACCGCTACTCGAATTCGTGGTTCAGGAAAATGAATTGCTTCGATTGCATTTTCAACTCCTTTAGTGGCCAATGTATTATTGGTATGACTTTCTTTGAGTTTTACGGTGACGCCCAGATCACCTGCTTTCAATTCTGTGACGGATTCACGGTTTTTCCCTTCCGAAACGAATATCTGGGAGATGCGTTCATGATTGCTGTTGGAGAGGTTGACAAGATCATCGCCTGGCCGTAGAATGCCGGAATACACTTTGAAATAGGAAACATTACCAACCTGGGGTTCAGAGATAGTTTTGTAAATAAAAACTCTCGTTGGTCCTGAAGAATCAGTTGGCACTACGTTTTCCATTTTGATCCTTGGGCTGGGGGCGATCAGCAGGGGAGGGGGCGATATCATTGATAAATCCCATGATGCGTCCGCTTCCCATATTTAATTTGCCGGAAGCACAGAAGACCGGGAATATCTGTTGATTCGATAACGCGATGTTGAGTCCTTTGGCGAGTTCATCCTCATTGAGGCTTCCTTCATCAAAGAATTTTTCCATTAGGCTCTCATCATTTTCAGCTGCTGCTTCTACTAGTGCCTGGTGCATATCATGCGCACGACTCAATTCGCTTTCCGGAATATGCTTGTTTTCGCAGGTTTTCCTCCTTCTTTGGGAAATACATACATCACCATGCGGAGTGCATCGACGATCGTATTAAATCCTGAGCCGGTCTGGACAGGATATTGTACCGGCAACGTCTTTGGGCCGAACCTGGAGCGGATCTGTTCGAGAGTATGCATCATAATTGGCTTTTTCATGATCAAGCTGATTGATCACAAAAAGACAGGGGGTTTCGAATTTCTCAACATATTCCCAAAGCAATTCGGTGCCGACTTCAACGCCACTGGTGGCATTGACGATCATGATGGCGGTATCGGCTACTTTGAGGGAAGAAATGACTTCGCCGACGAAGTCATCATAACCCGGCGTGTCAATAATATTGATTTTATTATTGCGCCATTGCACATGCATCAAGGCGCTATACAGGGAATTGCCTCGTTCCTGCTCGATTTTAGTATAGTCTGAGGCTGTGTTTTGGCCTTCAATGGTTCCTCTTCGTGTTATGGCCCCGGATTCAAACAGCATGCTTTCAATAAACAGCGTTTTACCGGAGCCGCTGTGGCCGAGCAAAACTACATTCCTCAGGTTTTTCGTTTCGAACCCCATGATCATCTATATTTTATATAAGGTGATAATTTAATATGAATCGATCCGGGTATGGATCGGCGGGTTCAAAATAGGATTTTGATTTTAGATAAAGAAATAGTAAAAAAAAGAGTCGCAGGATAAAGGCCCGGATGAAGGCGGGAAAACGGAATATTTAAACCCGGTTCAAACCTTGAAAATAGAATAAAAGGATTTTTTTCGTAGCCCTATGGTACGACAGGCAAGTACTGATAGACAGGATGGACCATGGACCCGGGACCACGGACGACGGAAATCGGCTGAAGCAGGTTTGATGCCAGATGGCTGACTCACTCCTCACTCCTCACTCCTCACTCCTCACTTTTCACTTTTCACTTTTCACTTTTCACTTTTCACTCTTCCACTTCCAATTTATACCCTACACCTTTCAACGTTTTAATAAAGCGCTCACCAACTTTTTCCCTCAATTTGGAAATATGCACATCGATGGTACGGCTGGCGATGGGCACGGTATATCCCCATACTTTTTGGAACATCTCTTCGCGCGTGAAGACTTTACCGGGTTGGGAAGCCAGTAGCATGAGCACTTCGAATTCTTTTTTAGCCAGGGTAATGATTTCGCCTTCAATGGTGACCAGGTAGCTGCGCGGGTCAATTTTCAAATCACCAAAGTCCATCACTTTGGAGGCATTGGACGAAGCCATGGCTGATTCCTTGCGACGCATCAGCGCCTTTATCCGGGTGAGCAATAAGCGGGGGCGTATCGGTTTTTGAATATAATCGTCGGCACCGGCTTCCAGTCCGGCGATTTCACTGTATTCTTCACTGCGGGCTGTCAGAAAAGCAATCAGTGTGTTTTGCAATTTAGCATTCTTGCGCAATTCATAACAAGTCTCCACACCATCCATCCCGGGCATCATGATGTCCAGTAAAATCAGATCCGGAATTTCGGCATCAGCGAGTTTTATGGCATCCTTTCCGTTGGTCGCCTGGACGGTAGTGAATCCGCTTCGCGACAGATTATAGTGAAGAAACTCGAGGATATCGGGCTCATCGTCTACAATAAGGACTTTGAATTTTTGATCCATCATAATGGGGGGTAAGGATGTAGGAGAATGTGGTGATACCGGTTGTGTGTCAATCATACGCAAATATCAAAAGAATCCCGCAGGTAACCGCATTTACCCCGGGCATAAACTTATCGAAGTAACCGAATATTTGCTCAGGACCCGGCCATTGTTAATTCTGTGTAAAAGAAATATCAATATATCTGAAAAGATGCCTGTCCAGAGGAAGAAAAGTGTAAAGCACCGGTAAAAAACATTACCATTCACTGTCCGCGAATTAACGAAATCTTGAGCCGTAAAATGCCGGGAACGGATTGCCCCCCTGATACCTTTGCGGAGTCAAATACGTTTGACGGCTTGTATTCAGAATTCTATTGAACTGTAAGCTGGATTAATCCATGTATGCTGATGCCAACAGCGAAATCAACGGCCTCCTCTTTGGAGATGGAGGTGATCGAACAACAGTTGGTTTCGTTGCCTTTTTTCAGTCGCCAGGATCTTTTGAGAGAAAACAATTTTTCACCAAACATAAAAACGGTTTAATCTCAAATAACAACAAATGTTCTTGACCAGCTCCTTTAATGCGGGAGTTATTAAAATACTAATGCCCCAGATTAATTCCGATAATGCAAAAAAATAAAATCCAAATGCACCTCCCAAAAATTCAATTTTTTATAATTCTTTTATTCGCCTTCTTCGCTTCCCAGGTAAGTGCACAAAAGAATAGTGTCATCGCCGGGACCATTCTCGATAAAGAAAGCGGTGAAACCATGATCGGCGCCACTGTCCAGGTGGATGGCACCGATACAGGGGTGATCACGGATATAGAGGGCAAATACAAATTGACCATCGCTCCGGGTAGTTATGTCATTAATATCCTTTATGTGGGCATGGAGCCGGGCAAAGTGAATGTCGAGGTCAAGGCTGGCGAAGTGGTTACTCTCGATTATGCCATGGAGGTGGCGAAAGAAGCTTCGCTGAATGAAGTCGTCGTTACGGCCGCAGCAGATCGTTCGTCTGATGTCATCCTCAACCTGGAATTGAAAAAGGCGGCTTACATAGCAAGCGGTATTACGGCATCAGAAATCAAGAAAACACCTGATCGTACGGTCGGGGATATCCTCAAACGGGTTACGGGCGCCTCTATCCAGGATGGAAAATTTGTCATCATCCGGGGCATGAATGATCGTTACAATGCCGGCTACCTGGATGATGCCCTGTTGTCTTCTACGGAAGCTGATCGCAAAGCATTTTCCTTTGATGTCATCCCGGCTGCCCTCATCGATAACCTGGTCATCATTAAATCCGGTTCACCAGACCTGATCGGTGATTTTGGTGGTGGAATAATAAAAATAAATACGAAATCCGTACCTGATAAATTGGTACAGAACATTTCTTTTGGCGCACAATTCAATTCTCTTACCACCTATAAACCTTTCACAGAATTCAAAACCTATCCGGGTGAAAATTTGAATTTCATCAGCAGTGAGCGGGATATACCTGACTTTGAAGAAGGTGCTTTGAAGTTGTCTTCCAACCATCCGACCATAACAGAAAAAGAAAGGCTTGCAGGTATTTCGAAAGATTTTAATAACGATTGGTCAAGCTCCACCGGCAATGCAAGTCCAAATGCCCGAGTCTCCTATTCCATCGGATTTCCAATGAAAATGGGGGAGACCGGTAAGTTGGGTGTAATCCTCGCTTTAAATTATGCCAATACCCGCCGGATATCCGACAATGAGGTCAATACCTATGAAGGCAGCGGCCAGGTTTCTGGTTTCGTGGACAGGGCATATCTACGCAACCTGAATACAGGGGGGCTTCTCAATTTGAATTATGTCAACCGGCACAGTCAGTTAAGTTTGCGCAACCTGATCAATGTCACCAGCGATTTTAATACCCTTTCCCGTTCCGGCACCGGGAATTTTCAGGACGCACTGACTGTCCGGGGTACAGCCAATATTTTAAATTCCAACCGGCTGTATAACAGTATCCTCTCTTTTAAACAATTGATTCGGGACAGTTTGATGACGTTACAGGCATCTGTAAATTATGGTAGCGTGATAAGGGAAATTCCTGATTATCGTATTGCGAGTTATACGGCATCCCCGGATTTCCCGGAATACCGTTTGCAGCTGGGTGATTTTTTCAATTCCAGTACAGGTCGTTTTGCCTCGAAAGTAAATGAAAGCCTCTATGGAGGAACGCTGGAAGTCAGTAAGAAAATCAAAGGGCAAAATTTAATGACTGAACTGAAAGCCGGTTATTTTCTACAACACAGGGATCGTGATTTTGAAGGCCGAAGCTTCGTCTATGGAGGTGTACCGGATGATCAGACTTTGGACCCTGCTATGGATCTTGGCCAGGACAATATCGATGCCAATAAATTATATCTCGTCGAAAAAACCTCCGATGATCTGGCTTTCTACACCGGTAAATCCGACCTGAATGCTTTCTATGGCATGGCGAATCAGACTATTGGCCGAAAACTGAAAGCGGTGTACGGACTGCGACTGGAAGAATTTGATCTGGATATTCACAATTATAAAACCCATCAGCCTATATCCAAAATAAATGAAAATTCCCTTTTGCCTTCGATCAACCTGACGTATTCGTTAAATGAAAAAACGAATGTAAGGGCCAGTTATTTTTCTTCTGTCAATCGTCCGGAGTTCAGAGAATTGGCTCCTTTCGCCTTTTTTGTGTTTGATAAAAATGCCGAAATACGAGGACAAAAGGATCTGCAGATTGCCAACCTGAACAACATAGATGTGCGGTATGAATTTTATCCGACCGGAGGGGAATTGATCTCCATCGGGGGATTTTATAAATACATCAGGAACCCGATTGAATTGAGTCTCGATATTTTACAGCCCTTTACCACCTTTACCTATTCCAATGAAAAGTCGGCTGATATCCTTGGCCTTGAAGTGGAGTTGAAGAAAAAGCTTGACTTTATCGGTGGAGGTATTTTTCAACGGATGGGCATATATGGCAACCTTTCCCTGATTCAATCCAGCCTTCATTTCGAAGAGGGTTCACTGGCGAAAAATGACAGGCCCTTGCAGGGCCAGTCCCCATATATCATCAATGGGAGGCTGCAATATGAAAATCCGGACAATGGCTGGTCAATTAATGTTTCCTACAATCGCGTGGGACGCAGAATTGCTTATGTCGGCGTAGATCCCAAGTATGGAGATACCAAGCAGGATATCTATGAGGATCCCAGGAGTGTGTTAGATGCACAGATTGGTAAAACCTTTGGAGACCTGAATATTAAGCTCACCCTTGGTGATATACTGCATCAGAACCTGGTCTACTATCAGGATGTCAACCAGGATGGGAAGTATACGGAAAGCGCAGTCACCGGAGGAACGAATGACCGCCTGATGTTCATCTTTAATGCGGGGTTAACCACTACCCTGAGTTTAAGTTATAACTTTTAAAACCTGGAATTAAAATAAAATCAAATTGCACCTGGTCCGAAGGAAATTTAGAATCTAATGCACGTTTTTCTAAACACCTTTTCTAAATATCTAAACAACCTGCAAATGAAACGAGCATTACTTTTCGTCCTTACTTTAATCTGTGCTGCCAGCGCACAGCACCTGGTTGCCCAGGCCGATTTTAAGCTGGAACAAACTGATTATGTAGGAGCCCTTTCCTGTGACCCTGCGATGGACTGGACAGCTGGCTGGACCAACTTTGATCCGGAAAACACGGCTTACCCGGATCCGACAGATATGAATACCCTGAATGGCATGGATGCCGCATTACCTGTTCCGGGTGAAAAAAATATCACCAATACGCTCACCCTTGATCCTGCAAAAGTGTATTTGCTGAGAGGTTTTATTGTAGTGAGAGCAGGGGGTAAATTAGTTATACCAGCCGGAACTATCATCCGTGGTCAGGCCGATTTAAACTCGAATCCGAAAAACTATGGTTCCATAGTTGTAGAACGAGGCGGTCAGATTGCGGTCATGGGGACAAAAGATAAACCCGTTGTGTTTACTTCTTCACAACCGGTTGGTCAGCGTCACCCTGGTGATTTTGGCGGCTTGTTGCTTGCCGGAAGATCACTCAATAACGGATCCATTGCACCGGATTATAACTACCAGATGGAAGGATTCAATAATGTAACCTTTGATCCCGACATGGCCCATTTTGGTGGCGATGATGTAAATGATAATTCAGGGGAGATCCATTACCTGCGCATCGAATTTGGCGGTGTAGCATTTGAAATCAACAAGGAAATCAATGCATTTACATTTGGTGCCGTTGGTGCCGGTACGCTGATTGACCACCTGCAATCGTCTTTCTCCAATGATGATTCCTATGAATGGTTTGGTGGCACCATGAGATCCCGGTATCTCATCGCCTACAAAGGAGCAGATGATGATTTCGATACGGATTACGGTTATTCCGGCGTAAGTCAGTTTGGTATCGGGATCCGGGATTCAGCAAATTATGATCCCACGTATAGTTTACCATCTGGTGGTTCTACCTCAGAAGGATTTGAAAGTGACAACGAAGCCACCGGCACAGCAAATGTTAAGCCCCACACCGCTGGTGTATTTTCCAATTTCACGATGGTAGGTCCCGTACCCGTTGGTTCACAATGGTCCGACATGAATGCAACCACAAAAGCTGCCTTCCGTCGTGGTGCCCGTATCCGCAGAAATTCAGCTCTTCGTATCGTGAACAGTATTTTTATGGGATACAGGAACTTCCTGATGATTGATGGTGACAGTTGTGTGCGGAATACCAACAGCCCAGTCGCCTTATCCTTAGTTACGCCAAGCACTCCTGTGGATGTAGAATCCCAACAAATTTCCTTTGCTAATAACCTCATCGTCAATACCAACTCAGCTTATAATAATGCTGGAGACACGACTGCAAATGGATTCGTGGAAGTAGCCCGGGGGGCAGGTTGCCAGGCTAAATTGAATGCCCTTAATGATTTTTTCAGAGAAGGTGGCCCCTTGGCCAATAATATCGACCCGGTTCCATTTATGCCCAGCACGGTGTTGGTCAATCCTATATCAGCCTCGAAAAACCCTGATTTCAGACCGGTATCTCCATCTCCGGCTTTAAGTGGCGCCAACTTTACCTCAAATCCCACCCTGGCCAATTTTACCCTGGACCCGACGACTTATGTAGGTGCTTTGTCTGCTGATCCCGATCAGGACTGGACCACTGGCTGGACCAATTTTGATCCGCAAAACACGAATTACCCTGATCCTACCGATGTGACTACGCTGAATGGTATGGATCCTACTTTGCCGGTACCGGGCGAATTGAATATTCCATCGGGTGCCACCTTGACACTGGATCCTGCCAAAGTTTATTTTTTAACCGGTTTCATTGTGGTTCGTGATGGAGGTAAATTGGTTATCCCGGCCGGAACAATCATTCGTGCCCAGGCTGATTTGAATTCCAATCCCAAAAACTACGGTTCTATCATCGTAGAACGCGGAGGTAAAATTGAAATACTTGGCACAGAAGATAACCCGGTAGTGATGACCTCTTCCCAACCTGCCGGTCTTCGCAACCGGGGTGATTTTGGAGGTCTTTTGATCGCCGGAAGATCCCTGAACAACGGATCCATTCCACCGGACTATCATTATCAAATGGAGGGATTTAACAACGTAACTTTTGACCCTGATCTGGCCTATTTTGGTGGAGATGATGTAAATGATAATTCAGGTGAAGTTCATTACCTGCGAATAGAATTTGGGGGAGTTGCTTTTGAAATCAACAAAGAGATCAATGCCTTTACGTTCGGTGCCGTTGGTGGTGGAACACAATTTGATCACCTCCAGGCTTCTTTTTCCAACGACGATTCGTTTGAATGGTTTGGTGGAACAATGAAATCTAAATACCTCATCGCCTTTAAGGGTACGGATGATGATTTTGATACGGATTATGGATATTCAGGAGTGAGCCAGTTCGGCATTGGGATCAGGGATTCGGCTTATTATGATTTAACTTATCCATTACCCTCAGGAGGTTCTACTTCTGAAGGTTTTGAAAGTGACAACGAAGCAACGGGTACCGCCAATGTTAAACCACACACTTCAGGCGTATTTTCTAACTATACTATGGTTGGCCCGGTTCCGGTAGGTTCCAAATGGTCGGATATGAACTCCACCACTAAAGCTGCATTCCGTCGCGGTGCGCGTATTCGCAGAAACTCTGCCTTGCGCATTGTGAATAGTATTTTCATGGGATATCGAAATTTTTTGATGATTGATGGCGACAGCTGCGTCCGGAACACGAATTGTCCCGCGGCCCTGGCACTGGTATCCCCAAGCACACCGGTTGATGTCACCACGCAGCAAATATCTTTCGCCAACAACCTGATCGTCAATACAGCAGATGCCTATAATAATACAGCAGATACAACCGCAAATGGATTTCTTGAAGTGACTCGCGGCACAGGTTGTGAGGCTAAATTAAATGCATTGACTAACTGGTTTAAAGCAGGAGGCGTGCTGGCAAATAATATTGACCCGGTATCCTTCACGCCCGGCACGGTTCTCATTAATCCCATGGCAGCTTCCAAGGCACCTAATTTCAGACCCGTTGGCTCTTCACCCGCCTGTTCAGGAGCCAATTTTGCTGATAACCCGGTCCTGGAGAATCTGATTACAGCAAGCCATGAAATTGAAGTAGCCAACCTTTCACCCGTATATCCAAATCCAATAACCAATGGTGATCTGAATTTCGGTCATGAAGTAGTGTCTTATGGCATCTTCAATATATCAGGATCATTGATCAGTAACGGATTTAATACGGATCATGCTAACATCAATGGTATTCCTCCGGGCATTTATTTCATTAAACTCGAAGGAAGAGTCCAGAAATTCATCATCCAATAACCGAGGGAAGCATTCCAGAGGAGAGCTTGATTTTTAATTTGAGAAGAAAAACCCCATCAAACTTCACAACTCGGCATTAGATTTTTTTATTATCGGAACCCCGGGACTTTTATAGTTCCGGGGATTTTTTTTGTTAAAAGTGGTTTAGTCCGAAAAAGTGCTTACAATAGTGGCACCATTAGGTCGTTAATCCTGTTATATCATTCTATGGAGAATAAGCATCAATCTAAAACTTATCGGAAGTCCAGGAACAAGGGACGGGTAGCCTCCTTTACTGTTCACCTGATCCTTTTACTGGTGGCTTTTCTGCCTTTTTTGTCTTTTCAGGCACCCGATCCTCCAACCAAGGAAGCCCTGGTCATCCAGTTTGATTATCCCTATAATCAGTATGTAGCCCCCAAAAAATTTGAGGACGAGAAAATCAAAATGCCGGAAACGGCAGACTTGTCTGAAGCATCCAAAATGTCCGGCAGTGAAGAAGGAGGCAATGAGACGAAAGCTGAGCCCATGCAATCCAGGCCCCAAGAAAGTGCTCCGGCACCTTTAGCCACGCCGGTCACCCCTACGGTACTTAAAAATACGTCGAGCCCCATTCGTACCACGGCAAGTGATATACCACTCCCCATGCCTAAAATTTATACGTCCCAGGCCTGGGCTTCAGTGGAAGATGTAAGTGATTCCGAAACTGACCGCGTGCAGGAAATGCGAGTTATTGACTCAGGCTCCGGCTTCGGGACCATTGATGAACCCGGTGGCGGCGATGGCGATGATGACTCCAAGGTGACCAGCGAAGGCTTTGGAACTAAACCTGGTGGTGCAGGCGGAACAGGAAAAGGTACCGGGAATACAACGGGTAATGGATCAGGTCCGGGTGGCGGCACTGGGGCAGGAAATGCAGGAAATAAAACCGGTGTTGGCAATAATGGTTCTGGTCCTGATTGGCAGGTTGGACTCGACGGGTTCTTAAACCGGAAGATGATTAAACGAGCTGACGTCGCAAAGCTGGCGGATAGGGATGGAAAAATTGCAATCTATATCTGCGTGGATCCATCGGGGAAGGTAGTGGGGACCAAATATGATCCAACAGTTTCCACGTTTAAAGATCCTGCATTCATTGCCAGGGCAGAAGCATGCGCCATGTCTTATCAATGGGCTCCGGATCCTAATGCACCACCAAAACAATGTGGCAAACTTACTTTTAGCTTTAAGGTTCAGAAGCTCCCTGGTCAGTAATGATCAGGAGTGGGCGATCACTTCCATTTCCAGCAGTGCTCCATAATGCAATTCACCGCAAGGGATCACAGCTCTCGCAGGTTTGTGATTTCCGAAACACTCCGCATAAATCCTGTTGACGTCGGGCCAATATTTTTCATCTGTAAGGAAAATGGTTGACTTGAGGACACCATTCAGGTCAGAGCCCGCAGCCAATAAGATTTGCTTGACATTCTCTATAGTCTGCCTGACTTGTGATTCGATACCACCGGGCACAACATTACGTGTAACCGGATCCAGAGGCAATTGACCGGACACGAAGACTAAACCAAGGTGAGTGATAGCCTGGCTATAGTGACCGGCAGGTTCAGGGGATTTGGAGGTAGAAATGAATTTCATGATAGTTGATTAGAAATGAGATGAATACAGGAACTGTTCCAACTAAAGTACCCTTTGAAAAGAACATTCGGTATCTTCGCACCGTTTTTCAACTAACTAACAGAAAAAGTAAGGAATATCATGCAGGATCAAATGGTAGATCAGAATCTGAAATACAAGGTTAAAGATATCAGCCTGGCTAAATGGGGCAGGCTTGAAATGGAATTGGCGGAGGCGGAAATGCCGGGCTTAATGGCCTTACGCGCCCAATACAAATCCACGAAACCCTTAAAAGGAGCGCGGATTGCAGGATGCCTGCACATGACCATTCAAACCGCTGTACTCATTGAGACCCTGGTAGAATTGGGGGCGGAAGTATCATGGTCCTCCTGTAATATTTTCTCTACCCAGGACCATGCAGCGGCCGCTATAGCTGCGGCAGGTATTCCGGTATATGCCTGGAAAGGCATGACCCTCGAAGAATATGACTGGTGCATTGAGCAAACTTTGTTTGCCTTTTCAGATGGCCAGCCCTTGAATTTGATTTTAGATGATGGCGGAGATTTGACCAATATTGTATTGGATAAATACCCGGAGCTTGTATCCTCTGTCAAGGGAATCACAGAAGAGACTACTACCGGTGTACATCGGTTGTATGAGCGGGAAAAAGCAGGGACGTTGCCGATGCCGGCCATCAATGTCAATGATTCCGTGACTAAATCCAAATTTGATAATAAGTATGGTTGTCGTGAAAGTTGTGTAGATGCCATTCGTCGCGCAACTGATGTAATGATGGCCGGTAAAGTGGCAGTGGTTGCCGGATATGGAGATGTGGGCAAAGGTTCGGCAGCTTCGCTCCGTTCAGCAGGGTGCCGGGTGATAGTCACCGAAATCGATCCTATTTGTGCTTTGCAGGCAGCCATGGAAGGTTTCGAAGTGAAGCGAATGATAGATGCGGTCAAGGAAGCAGATATCGTCGTGACGGCTACTGGCTGTAAAGATGTATTGAAGGAAGAACATTTTAAATTAATGAAGGACAAGGCCATTATTTGCAACATCGGCCACTTTGATAATGAAATCGATGTGTCCTGGTTGAATACCACACATGGTAAATCCAAAGTGGAAATCAAACCCCAGGTAGATAAATATACTATCAACGGAAAGGATATCCTTCTCTTAGCCGAGGGCCGCCTCGTTAATCTTGGCTGTGCCATGGGGCATCCATCTTTCGTTATGTCTAATTCATTTACCAATCAGACCCTGGCCCAAATGGAGTTGTGGATGAAAGGGGGCCAGTATGAAAATAAAGTTTACGTTCTTCCCAAACACCTGGATGAAATGGTAGCCCGTCTCCATCTGGATAAGTTAGGAGTTCAGCTGGATGAACTGACCAATGATCAGGCTACTTACATTGGGGTAACGCCGGCGGGTCCGTATAAACCTGATTACTACAGGTATTAATCATTAGCAATTTAAACAAGGGCTGAACCACTGGTGAAATTTAGCCTGATGCTCATACTTTTTTCTTGTGTTGTCTTGCCCTGCGGTGCCAAGGCTAACTCTGATCATGATATCCATGTCAGTGTCACGGAAGTAAAGTGGAACGCGGAGACTGCATCTTTCGAAGTTTCCATCAAAATATTTATTGATGATCTTGAATCAGCATTGCTGAAAGACAATATTTCAGGACTCTATATCGGCACGTCTAAAGAATCCGATCAAGCCAACGATCATATTGTCGCCTATCTTAACAAGCACTTTCAAATCAGCCTCGATGGCATCCGGTTGCCTGCTCAATTTATAGGAAAGGAAATGACGGAAGACTACAAAGCCATATGGTGTTACGTGGAATATCCCGGTGTCAGGGATCCAAAAAAATGCACGGTATCGAATGATATTCTCTTCGAAGTGTACGATGATCAGCGCAGTATCATGGATATCAGGATGACCGAAACGGATAAAGTCTACACCATATTGGAACCCGGTAAGTCCACCTGGAGTTATACTTTCTAGACATGCTGAAAAAAGTATTCATTTTTCCCGTCCGCCTGTATCAATGGACACTTTCTCCTCTCCTGGGAGCTCACTGTCGGTACAATCCATCGTGCAGTCAGTATATGATTGATGCTATCAATGAATGGGGACCATTCAAAGGAATATGGCTTGGTTTGCGTCGCATCTCCCGTTGTCATCCGTGGGGAGGTCATGGACATGACCCTGTGCCTAGAAAACATGTATCAAGGGACAAGGAGCCACGGGCAAGCCGGTGAAAGTCAATTCATGGATGGAGTAAATATTGAATGCCCATCTTGTATCCCTCTAGTCCTTTTCCAATAAAATGAGCTGCGCAGACTTCCGTGAGATAGCTGTGCCATCGAAAAGGTTCCCGGGTGTAGATATTGGAGATATGCACTTCCACCACCGGTGCCGGAACTGCAGCTACTGCATCCCGCAGGGAGACAGAAGTATGACTCAATCCGCCCGCATTCAACAGGATTCCCGTATTTTCCAGGAAACCCACTTCCTGGATTTTATCAATTAAAAATCCTTCATGATTGGACTGAAAATACTGCAGCGCAAGCGAAGGGAAATCTTTTTTCAATATTTCTAAAAAGTCTTCAAACGGCCTAGAGCCGTAGATATCAATATCCCGTCTCCCAAGTAGATTGAGGTTAGGTCCGTTGATGATATGGATGGTAGTGATCACGAGAGAGAGTAGTGAGTAGTGAGTAGTGAGTAGTGAGTAGTGAGAGAGAGTCAAACTGATTACCGATTACTGATTAGTGAGTTACTGATTAGCGATTACTGATTACCGATTACCGATTACCGATTACTGATTACTGATTACCGATTACCGATTACCGATTACCGATTACCGATTACTGATTACTGATTACCGATTACCGATTACCGATTACTGATTACCGATTACCGATTACCGATTACCGATTACCGATTACTGATTACTCGATTACCGATTACCGATTACCGATTACCGATTACCGATTACCGATTACCGATTACCGATTACTGATTACCGATTACCGATTACCGATTACCGATTACCGATTACCGATTACCGATTACTGATTACCGATTACCGATTACCGATTACCGATTACCGATTACCGATTACCGATTACCGATTACTGATTACTGATTACCGATTACCGATTACCGATTACCGATTACCGATTACTGATTACTGGATACCGACTACCGCACTTAATTGGCAATATCGGACAGGAATTTAATTCTGACTAACTGAATCTCCTCCGGTGTAATATCATCCTCTTTCAGTGCGTGAAATGCGTCTTCAAAAGAATCTGATTTCGCATTCATAAAATATTCATAGATCTCTTCCTGGATGCTTTCATCCACAGCTTCGAGGCAATACTGAATATCTAACTTGGTTCCGGAACTGACGATGATGTCCAGTTCTTCTATAAGATCATCCCACTTCAGGTTATTGGTGCGTTGAATATCTTCCAACGGCATCTTCCGGTCGATGGATTGAATGATCTGCACTTTGGTGCGCGATTTATTGGCCACCTGGCGGACGATGAAATCTGCCGGTCGCTCGATCTCATTTTCCTCCACATATTTTTTAATCGCCTCGACGAAGGTTTTGCCATATTTCTGCGCTTTTCCCATCGATACACCACTGATGTTGGATAACTCTTCCATGCTGACGGGATAGTTCGTCGCCATCTCCTGCAAGGAAACATCCTGGAAAACGGCCCAGGTAGGTACTCCCTTCTTCTTGGCCTCCCTCTTCCGTAAATCTTCCAGTTGGGCGACCAGCGCTTCATCCAGGGCCACCATTTTGGAAGGTGCATCATCGTTGACGATTTTCTCCTGGGAGAAATCACGATTGATCGGAATCTTTAAACTCTTCGGTTTTTGGATATAAGCTTTCCCGGCGGCGGTCACTTTTAGTACGCCGTAATTTTCAATTTCTTTTTCCAGCAAACCAGCCAGTAAAGCCTGTCGCAATATCGAGTACCAGAATACTTCTCCTTTTTCTATGCCGGATCCATATCCCTCCAGCTTACTGAATTCGTATTCAGTCATTTCCTTGCTGGACTTGCCCATCAGGAAATCCACTATGACCTTGGTGGAATAGCCTTCTTTCAGCTTCATGACGACTTCCAGGGCAGTTTTCACTTCATTTTTGACTTCATGCTTCTCCTTCGGATAGCGGCAGTTATCACAGTTGCCCCCACAATGGCTGTCATCGTAATCTTCACCGAAATAATGCAGTAGAAATTTTCTTCGGCATCCGCTGGTCTCAGCATAAGCTACTACCTCTTCCAGCAACTGTCCTCCCATTTCCCTTTCGGCTACAGGTTTGTCGCGAAGAAATTTTTCCAGTTTATAGATATCCTTGGGTGCATAAAAAGCATAACAGGATCCTTCCAAACCGTCGCGTCCACCCCGACCGGTTTCCTGATAATAATTTTCAATACTCTTTGGAATATCGTAGTGGATCACACACCGCACATCCGGTTTGTCAATGCCCATGCCGAAGGCAATGGTGGCACAGATCACTTTGATATCCTCACCCAAAAAGGCATCCTGAACACCAGCCCTTGACTTGGCATCCATGCCGGCGTGATACGGCGCGGAGGAAATACCATTGAGACGCAACATTTCAGATATTTCTTCTGTCGTCTTGCGCGCCTGGACATAAATGATGGCGGATGGGCTGCCAGCCCCCTTCAGGATCTGGAGAATCTCTTTTATGGTCTGATCCTTATTGAGTTTAGGCCGCACTTCGTAATATAAATTGGGCCTGTTGAAGCTGGAAATAAATTTCCGTTCATTCCGCATGTCCAGGCTCTTGACAATATCGGTCTGCACCTTAGGCGTCGCCGTTGCGGTCAAAGCGATCACAGGCAATTTGTGTCCTATGCGATCTATCATGGCCCGGATGTTACGATACTCCGGACGAAAATCATGGCCCCATTCTGAAATACAATGGGCCTCATCCACGGCCACAAAGGAGACATTGGTATTGCTGAAAAATTCCAGGTTTTCATCTTTGGTGAGCGTCTCCGGCGCTACATAAAGCAGCTTGGTGACTCCCTTGGCGATGTCCTCTTTTACCTGCGCGATTTCTTTGCGTCCAAGGGAGGAATTCAAAAAATGAGCCACCACATCTCCTTCACTGTATCCACGAATGGCATCCACCTGGTTCTTCATTAAAGCAATGAGGGGAGAAATGATGATGGCCGTACCTTCCATCAGTAAGGCGGGTAATTGATAGCACAATGATTTCCCTCCACCAGTGGGCATGATGACGAGGCAATCCTGACCATCCATGACAGTCTGGATAATAGCTTCCTGCTCATCTTTGAATTGATTGAATCCAAAGTAGTCACGCAAAGCTTCCTGTAGATCGACGACCGGTTGGTTCATCTCGAATCTTATTTTTTCTAAATATAATTAAAAATGCCCGTACTTCCAGGAAGATATTTCTCCCGGATGTGCAAACAAAATTCCAGCATGCAATAGGTAAATGAATCAGGCGATACGCTACGAGGATTTAAAGTGGAACACGATTAAAGTAAAGGTATCCATACGGCGCAGAGCAGGAATGCGGGGAGTGGAGATGAATGAGGAATGGATATAAGGGGGGTGAACTAAATTTTTGCATAGATAAATCCAGGGATCATGTTATTTGCCGGAAGCTTCTTTGATTACTTTTTCAAGTTCAAATTCGTCCCCCGGGGTATAGCCTTCGTGTTGAAAGATGATGTTGCCTGCTTTGTCAATGACGAAAGTTTGAGGGATGGCCTGAAACTCAAGGGCATGCTGTAATTCCTGTTTGGAATCCATCAAAACTCTGAATTCCCAGCCTTTCTCTTCTACTAACGGTTTGACCTGGGTCAGCATCCTGGCATTGTCTATACTGACGGCAATGAGCTGAGCATCATATTTAGCCATCCAGTCAGGATATAATTCAGTGATGGCATCCAGTTCCCTTTTACAGGGTGAACACCAGGTGGCCCAGAAACTCAGTATGGTCACTTTCCCCGTACCGGTGGCTTCGATGATATTGACCGGCTTACCCTGCAGATCACTAATGGTAACATTTGGAAGCTTTTTTGCATCGTCCCGAGTGAAACCTACAGCGAGGGCAACACAAAAAAGCAAGATTACGGTCAACTTCACGCGGCTACTATTTTTGATTTGGATTAAATGGTGACGAAAGAATCGGGGGAGATTGTAGGGCACCAGCACTCAAATATCTATTTTTGGAGCCAACTGGTTCGCGAATTCCCCTTGATTTAACGAATCATTAATCAAAATAACGAACATGCTGGCTTATCGTTTAGTCTTACCCCTGATTTTTTTAGCCTTTTATGGCTTTTTGGCCGCCCAGGAGCAAAATATCAGCGTCTCCGGCAACCTGGAGTCCAATACCAATTTCTACATGCGAGACCCGAATATTGGTGCCGCCAATACACCTCAATATGAACATCAGCAGATTGGAAACGATTCCTGGCTGAATCTGAGGGCACAAGTCTATGGTTTTGAGCTCGGTATACGTTACGATTATTTCTTAAACTCAGCTTTGCTCAATCCCTCCGATTCCTATACCGATCAGGGCATTGGCCGTTGGTATGCCGGGAAGAAAATCGGTAAACTGGCGATCCTGGGTGGCCACATTTATGATCAGATCGGGAGCGGAATTATTTTCCGGGCTTATGAAGAAAGAGCCTTACTGATTGATAATGCGCTGGTTGGCTTGAGATTATCATATGACTTGTCTCCCAACTGGACCATCAAGGGTTTTACGGGTCGTCAGAAAAACCTTTTCGAACTCTATCCTTCCGTCCTGACCGGGGCCAGCCTCGATGGTTTTATTCCCCTGGATAGTACCGGGTCCATCTCCATGGCTCCGGGGTTCGGCCTGGTACACAAGACGATTTCGGATAACCAGATGGAAGCCCTGGCCGGAACCCTGAGTCAATACACGCCTGAAGATTTTATTGACTCCGTACCTTATAATACAGTTGCCCTGACCGTTTACAATACACTCAATGCCGGCCGATTTTCCTGGTATGTGGAAGGGGCCTATAAGACCGAAGATGCCATGTACAATAATTATGCATCGCGGACCTTATGGACAGGCGTGGAGACTTCCGGAAAATATATCCTTGAATCAGGTTACGTATTCTATACAACCCTGTCTTATGCCGGTGGCGGATTGGGGTTGACAGGGCAATATAAGCGCACCCACAATTTCAATTTCCGAGCAGACCCCTTTGCTACCCTCAACCATGGCATGATCAATTTTCTGCCACCCATGTCAAGAGTAAATACCTATCGCCTTACGGCCCGGTATAGTCCGGCGACGCAAGAGTTTGAAGAGGAAGCCATACAATTTGATGCAACGTATAAAATCAGTAAAACCTTAGGCGTGCTGATCAATGTCGCTAATATCACCCGGCCAAAAGCAACAACCAACGATAAACCTTATACAGAAGTTTTTACCCAATTTACGTTGAAAAAACCAAGAGTATGGACCCTCATCGGAGGGGTACAATATGTCAGGTATGACCAGGAACTCTATGAAGGGAAGCCGGATGTGCCGAATGTGGTGGCCTGGACACCCTACGTGGATTTCCTTTATAAGCTGGATCAGAAAAATTCCCTCCGGACCGAAATTCAGTACATGAACACTAAGGAGGATTTCGGGAGCTGGTTATATGGTTTGGAAGAATATTCCATTTCTCCGCATTGGAGTTTTGAGCTTTCCGACATGTGGAATATTACGCCTAATCCGGAGCACACGACATCCGCCTTGAAGGATGGTTTACACTTTCCGACCGTTGGAGCTGTGTATTCACACGGAGGCACGCGATACGCACTGCGGTACGTTAAGCAAGTAGAAGGTATAGTTTGTTCAGGTGGTATCTGCCGGTTGGAGCCTGCCTTCAGTGGATTTAAATTTAATGTCAGTTCGAATTTCTGATGAATAGTACAAGCTGCAGGAGATGCATCGACTACGCTCAGCACAGGAAACTCAGGCAGCAACAAAAACTTTGTTGTGGTTGGAGTTCTCTCCAACCACCATGCGGAAACAAAAAGAGAAATACAAGACACATTGCCTTATGAAAAAAATATATTTCCTCACCCTCCTCTCCATTCTTACTCTCCTCTCCTGCGAAGAACAAGAGCGCGTGATCGTCCCCTTCGTCCCATCTGGCAACCGTGTCATACTCCTCGAAGAGTTTACCGGAGTAGGGTGTACTAATTGCCCAAAAGGAAGCCGCGAGATAGCCAGTCTTTTGACCCAATTCCCGGACAACCTGGTAGCGGTTTCGATCCATGCTGGATTTTTTGCGGATACCTCGATTTTCAATTTTGGCCAGTATGATTTCAGGACTGAAGAAGGGGAGTTTCTTTATGGGTACCTGGGACCCAACGAAGGTTATCCTGCCGGTGTAGTGAACCGGACACCGAGAAGTGGCCATATGCAAATAGGTCTTCAGGAGTGGGCCTCGGCGATCAACAACGATATTCAAATACCTCCTGCGATAGAGATTGCCATCACCAGAACTTATGACCCCGGAACCAGGCAACTCAATGTCACTATTGATGGCATTGGAAAGGAAAGTATCACCGCAGACCTGCGACTCTCGATCATGTTGACGGAAAGTGGAATCGTCGATGCGCAGGACGATAAAGAAGCTACTCCTCATATAGTCCTGAATTATGTACACAACCATGTCTTGCGCGACATGTTGACCCCGGCAGCAGGCGAGTCATTTGCTACTTCCATTGCAACCGGAGAAAAGTTTTCAAAAAGTTATACCACCACTTTAAATGATCAGTGGGTGCCGGAAAACATGGAGATCGTTGCCTTCATCTCCGCAGTGAACGGCAATAGTTTCCCTGTGGTGCAGGCTGCGCAAATCCATTTGACCGAATAGTCCAATTTGATTGTCGCTATAAATTCCTTCTATCTTTGCCCACTTAAATGGATATCCATCCTGGTCATTAATAAAGAAATTAAAAAACTATGCACTCCCATGGATTCCCCTTTAGGGGTAGGAGGCAAAATGTAAAACCCTATGACGATTTCCCTGTTGTGGCTCAATGATTATCTCCAACTCAATCTCTCCCCTGAGGAGATCAGCGAAGCACTGACCTCTATTGGTCTTGAAGTGGAGAAAGTAGAAACGTGGGAATCGGTAAAAGGTGGATTGCGTGGTGTAGTTGCTGGAAAAGTGCTCACTTGCGAAAGGCATCCCGATGCAGATCGATTATCGATCACCACAGTCAATGTTGGAAATGAAACACCTTCACATATAGTTTGTGGTGCCAATAATATTGCAGCTGGTCAAACTGTGTGGGTCGCTGTTCCGGAAACTGAAGTGTTTGATAAAACCGGCAAACCTTTTACGATTAAGGTTTCAAAGATCCGCGGACAGATGAGTGAAGGGATGATTTGCGCGGAAGATGAATTAGGACTCGGTACCAATCATGATGGAATCATTGTTCTTCCCGATACAGTTGCTGTTGGAACTAAAGCAAGTGATTATTATCAGGTCACTTCCGATACGCTTTTTGAAATCGGTTTGACACCTAATCGTTCTGATGCTACTTCAATTCTGGGTGTCGCTTATGACTTGGCTGCATACCTCAGTGTGCAACAGGATATTTTTTTTAAAGTCACACCACCATCTATCCCTGAACTAACTTCAACACCTTCAACACCTTCAACACCTTCAACGCCTTCAACGCCTTCAACGCCTTCAACACCTTCAACGCCTTCAACGCCTTCAACGCCTTCAACCCCTTCAACACCTTCAACACCTTCAACGCCTTCAACGCCTTCAACGCCTTCAACGCCTTCAACACCTTCAACACCTTCAACACCTTCAACACCTTCAACATCTTCCTCTTTCAAAGTCACCGTCAATAACACAAAAGCCTGCCCGAGATATTCTGGTGTCGTTATTTCAGGAATTAAAATTGGTCCGGCTCCGATGTGGATGCAACAGCGTCTTCAGGCGATAGGTGTGAAGTCGATTAATAACGTAGTCGATATCACCAATTTTGTGTTGCATGAAATGGGACAACCGCTACATGCTTTTGATGCTGAAAAAATAAAGGGACAGGAAATTATTGTTGAAACCAAACCAGGTGGTACAGAATTTCTTGCGCTCGACAACACGGTGTATAAATTGAACCAGGAGGACCTGATGATCTGTGATGGCGATGGATTGCCGATGTGTATTGGTGGTGTTTATGGAGGATTAAATTCAGGAGTTTCGGATTCAACTACTTCTATTTTTCTTGAGGCTGCACATTTCAATGCCGGTTCAGTACGAAGATCAAGCATGAGACATAATCTTCGGACTGAAGCTGCCAAAAGATTTGAAAAAGGAAGTGATCCGAATATCACGTTGAAAGCTTTAGCTCGTGCTGCTGATTTGTTAGCACAATATGCAGGTGGACAAGTGGCTTCTTCTGTGTTTGATATTTATCCGACGCCAATTGCTCCGGCAAAAGTTTCATTGAGTTTAGCGACATTGAATGAGAAGACTGGGGTGACATTTACAACTGCACGTGTCGAAAAAATCCTGGATGCACTTCAGATGAAATTTGAAAAGGGTAGTGGAGATGCATGGATCATTTCCGTTCCCACCAACAAACCCGATGTCACGCGTGATGTGGATGTGATTGAAGAGATCCTGCGCATCCATGGCTTCATCAATGTAGCGCTTCCACAAAAGATGCATACGTCTGTGGCCATTGAGGCGAAAGACAATCCGCATCGTTACAGGACGATCATTGGAAATTTCTTAGCTGCCAATGGATATCTGGAATGTATGAATATGTCATTGACTTCACCGGCGTATTACAAAGACATACAGTGGACGAATAGCAAAAACTGGGTCACCATTCACAACACATCGAATGAATCACTCAATCTCATGCGGCCCGAGATGATCATCCCGACATTGGAAACGATCAAGCGGAATGTCCGCCGCAAGCAGGAAGATTTGAAATTATTTGAATTTGGGAAATCCTACGGACAGAATAACGGAGATCCATTTGAGCACGAACATCTGATCATCGCGATCACAGGAAAACAAAATCCTGCCAGTTGGTTGTCAACATCACCGAGGGCATTGGATTATTTTGCTATAAAAGAAATGGTACTCGCTTTATTTCGGCGATTAGGAATTCATTTTAATAAAATTGAAAATATTAGTGAAAACAAAGGCTATGAATTTGGCCTCGATTATTATTTGGGAGAAGTTCAACTGGTGAGGATGGGTTGTGTTGACACGAGATTGTCGGAATCATGGGATATCCGTCAGCCGGTATTCACCGCTGATTTTAATTTGGAGAATGTAATTAATGTTTCCAGCCGCTCTGTGGTGGTGTATGATGAATTAAACCGCTTTCCTGCTGTCACGCGTGATTTGGCGATCGTGATTGATCAGAAAATTACTTTTGACCAGGTCAGGGATGTGGTGAAAGAATCGGGTGGAGCGTGGCTCACTGATCTGGAAGTCTTTGATATTTATAAAAACGCTGAGCATGTCGGCGAAGGCAAGATGAGTATGGCGCTGCGCTTTACCATCGAAAATAAAGAGGCTACGCTGGCGGATAAAGAGCTTGATCAGTGGTTTGGCAATATGCAGAAATCATTGACGAAGAAATTGGGAGCGGAGATTCGGAGATAAATACCCCTTGCCCCTAAATCCCCTGAAGGGGACTTCCTTTGGACTCGTCATAAAAAGTCCCCTTTAGGGGATTTAGGGGCAAAGCAGGATTCGCGCCGCGATGTGGCTACAGTAGGATTTTTATTATTTCGTTTTCTACCAACATTTAGCCACGCTGCGGCAAATGCATTGTACGAAAACAAAAGGAAGTCCCCTTCAGGGGATTTAGGGGCAAGAGGAGGAATGCCGGGTGACGGATCACGACCTGAAAATCACCATTTTACATATAGACAAATATTTAACCCCATTATTTCCGACTTTCACGGTATATTTACGAGTGATGTATCATCCCAACGAAGTCATACAGGATATACAAGACAAACTGGATCAGATGATCCGGAATTATCGAACGCTTTTAGAATTAAACAAAAAACTAGAAACAGAAAATAAAACCTTGGCCAATAGCCTGGAAGAGGCTGTAAAACAACAGGAAACGCTTAGAAAAAAACTGGACACCATAAACCAGGAAACCTTAGGGAGCCAAAAAGGACTCGACGCTTGGAAACATGAGACCCGAAAAGAAATCAAGGGCATCATGAAGGAAATGGAAAAATGCCTTCCCCAGATCGAATCCATGCTGGAAAAATAATCAGGTATGAATCGAGTAGAAGCCATCATCGCCGGTCGAACAATACCCCTTAAGGTATCCGCAGAAGAAGAGGTGTACGTGAGACAAGCCATTGACGATATCAATGCGAAAATCAGAGAATATCAATCGGAATACGCCAACAAGGACATTCAGGACTGTATTCTGATGGCATTACTCACCTACGGAGTTGATTATCATAAAGTCCAATCCCGGATCCTCGATGAGGCCTCCTGGAATAAATTGATAGACATTCGCGATCATCTTCAAATTCTGGAAACCCAGTCCAGCGAGTAACTAAGCCACTTGTTTCTTTTCTTCCCTTCCACGTGAGGCCAGCCATCATAATAGTTGACCATATAAATCATTTACGTGTATGAATTCCACCCTTATCGCAGCAGGACTCGGCGTCGCCGGGTTGATCATCGGTTTCATCATCGCCACCTTTGTCGTCAAAGGCAAAAAGAAACGTGAACTTGAAGAAAGTAACCGCCAGGCTGATCTGGTCCTCCAGGAAGCCCGCCTCTCCGCCAAGCGCATTACCGATGAAGCCGAAGTAAAAGCAGAAAAGATCCTTTCGCAGGCTGAAGCCAAACATGAGAGCATCAAAAACCGAAAGATTCAGGAGGCCAAGGAAAAATACAACAGCCTCCGGTCCCAGTTCGAAACCGAAAAGGCCCAGCACAAAGTCGAGTTGAAGGAACGCGAAGTCGATGTGCTCAATAAAGAAAATGAACTCAAACAAAAACAGGAATCCATCACTTCAAAAGCAGAAAGCCTGGAAGTGAGAGAGGTCGAGATCAAAGCCATCAAAGAAAATCTCGAAAAACAAATCAAGGTGGTAGCCAGGCGAAAGGAAGAACTGGATCAGTCCACCGAAAAAATCATCAAGGAGTTGGAAAATATCGCCCGGCTTACAGAGGCTCAGGCTAAAGACCAGCTGATCGAGACGGTCCGTTCTAAAGCCGTCGCAGAGGCCATGGCGGTTGAAAAAGAAGCTTTCGCCAATGCCACCGCTAATGCCGCCCGT
Source organism: uncultured Saprospiraceae bacterium (assembly GCA_963837505.1). Taxonomy (GTDB): domain Bacteria; phylum Bacteroidota; class Bacteroidia; order Chitinophagales; family Saprospiraceae; genus Opimibacter. The sequence continues at coordinate 168,324 of CAWINN010000005.1, forward strand.
GATGCTAAGAAGATCGTGATTCAGACCATCCAACGTATGTGCGCTGAATACACGATTGAAAACACGGTCTCTGTATTCAACCTTGAATCCGATGACATCAAAGGCCAGATCATCGGCCGCGAAGGAAGAAATATCCGCGCCCTCGAAGCTGCTACCGGCGCAGAGATTGTCGTTGATGATACACCTGAAGCGATTGTGATCTCCAGCTTCGATCCAATCCGTCGCGAAATCTGCCGTATCGCTCTAAAGCGTCTTGTTGCCGATGGACGGATACACCCGGCTCGTATTGAAGAAGTGGTAGCGAAGGTGAAAAAACAAATGGATGAACAGATCATAGAGATAGGCGAACGTACCGTCATCGATCTGGATATTCACGGATCTACATCCATATCTCGTGCGGATGGTCGGCCGTATGCGTTTCCGTTCTTCATACGGGCAGAATCTGTTAAAGCACAGTATGGAAACGGCCCAATTGTGTGCTGTCATGGCGGCTGAACTTGGTCTTAATCCCAAGCAAGTGAAAATGGCCAAACGCGCAGGCCTCTTACATGATATTGGCAAAGTTTCCGAAGAAGAATCAGAGCTCTCTCACGCTATCCTCGGCATGCAGATTTGTGAGAAGCATGGTGAACAACCTTTCATCGTCAATGCCGTAGGTGCCCACCACGATGAAATTGAAATGGACAATATCATTTCTCCTGTCGTACAAGCCTGTGATGCGATCAGCGGCGCACGTCCGGGTGCACGTCGCGAGATCCTCGAAAGTTATCTCAAACGTATCGGCGATCTTGAAGATCTCGCTATGTCCTTTGAGGGTGTTCAAAAAGCTTATGCCCTCCAGGCCGGCCGCGAACTCCGCGTGATCGTAGAAAGCGAAAAAGTTTCCGATGAGTCCGTAGATGATCTGTCATTTATGATTTCCCAACGCATCCAGAATGAGATGCAATATCCCGGTCAGGTCAAGGTGACGGTCATCCGTGAAAAACGAGCGATTGCCTACGCCCGATAAAAATTAGAGGTTCTGCCACTGGCAGAACCTCCTGTTTTTTAATGAAAGGGGTTAGCCCACTCAATGGGCTAACCCCCTTCATTAAAAAGATTTGAAACCGCTTAGGTTTCAAATCTCTTTCTTCGTACTTTTGCGCCACAATTGAAGGATAGCCTCTAATAATGAAGCAATTACGCAACCTGCTAGCCTGTTTTTTCCTCCCTCTTGGCTGTCGCTGCCATGGTCATTTTGCCTGCCGGGATCAGGGCCCAGGACCAACAACATCTGGGAACCACTGACGTCCGGGAATCAATCTCCCAAAATGAATCCAATACCCCTGACCATGAGATGTCTTCCATGGATGAATCAGGTCAGCCTGAAGGGGAATGCCATTTCCACAGCGATTCAGATGAAAAGGAATATGACCCTACCGGCACAGCTTTTCATCACATTTCCGATGCTAATGTATACAGCATAGGTTCTTTCAATTTCCCGCTTCCCTGCATCCTCTATTCCAAAGGCCAGGGTTGGGATGTATTCTCTTCCTCCAGGTTTGCTTTTGAACGATTCGGCCACGGAGAGGGTCATAAAGCCTACAATCGATATGTTTTGGATGAAGGGGCTGTCAAGCATATTCAGGATCATTCATTTCCTATGGGATCTATAGAGATGGAAGGATTTCACCGCGAAGAAGTCATAGTGGATAACAACAAGAAAATCAATGTCTATGCCTGTTATAATGGACAGCATTACCTGGTAGAAGCTCAAAGTACGGCTGATGCAGGTCTCTTTGGCGGTGGGATTACCTCATTCTATGATTTCTCAATAACCAAAAATGTGGTCTCCATGATCCTGATTGCTATGCTGCTTTTTTGGGCTTTCACCCGAATTGCGAAAGCCTACCGGACGCGCACAAATATGGCACCTTCAGGATTGCAGTCTTTCATGGAACCTATCTTCTTATTTATCCAGGATGAGGTAGCTAAGCCTTTTCTTGGCCCTAAATGGGAAAAATTTCTCCCGCTCCTGCTTTCCCTGTTCTTTTTTATTCTTGGGCTGAATCTCTTTAGCCAGATTCCCATCTTCGGAGGAAGTAACGTGACGGGAAATTTTGCGGTGACTGCAGTTCTGGCGCTGGTCACTTTTGTGGTCGTGACGATCAATGGAAATAAAAATTACTGGAGCCACATTGTCTGGATGCCTGGCGTGCCGGCCATCATTAAGATCCTGATCTTAACACCGGTAGAAATCATGGGCATGTTTATCAAACCTTTCACCTTGATGTTGCGTCTTTTTGCCAATATCACGGCCGGGCATATTGTCGTGTTGTCTTTTGTTGGTCTGATTTTCATTTTCGGAAAGCTGGGTACTAACCTGGTTGGTACCGTCGGAGGAGCCGTGATCTCTATTCCTTTGACCATGTTTATCATGGCGATCGAATTGTTGGTCGCTTTTATTCAGGCCTATGTATTTACCCTGTTGACGGCTTCTTATATAGGGGCCGCCACGGAGGAAGCACACCATTGAAAAACTAAAAACTAAAAACTAAAAACTAAAAACTAAAAGTGAAAAGTGAAAAGTGAAATGGAGTGGGATTTGAAAAATAAATTTTCTAAACCTTCTCAACTTTATAAACAAATTGACCTCAAGTTCAGGCAATCTATATATCACATATAAAGGAATAACAACAAATCATTAAATTCATATATCATGACAGGTTCAATTGTAGCAATAGGAATGGGGTTGGCAGCTATCGGTGCCGGTATTGGAGTGGGTGCTATCGGGGGAAGAGCTATGGAAGCCATAGCCCGTCAACCGGAAGCCATCGGCGATATCCGCGCAAACATGCTTATTACCGCAGCCCTTGTTGAAGGGGTAGCGTTGATCGCGATCATCATGGCCTTCCTCGTTAAATAATTGCTCATCAGAAAATCCCGGATGCCCTGCGATTGGCCGGGCTTCCGGATTTTTTAGACATTGCATGTATGACTCAGTCTGAACACCAGAAATACGAAATAATATGAATCTATTTTTTCTTTCAGAATTCACGGTAGCCCGACCCGGAATCGGACTCTTATTCTGGACCTTCGTGATCTTCATCTTGTTTTGGGGCCTGGTTGGAAAATTTGCTTTCAAGCCCATCAAGAATGCCCTGAAGGAGCGAGAAACCGATATTCAATCCGCCCTGGATGAAGCCAAAAAGGCACGCGAAGAGATGTCCAAACTGAATGCAGACAATCAGCGCCTGCTCAATGAAGCCCGCGAAGAAAGGGCTAAAATGATGCGCGAAGCCAAAGAAACCGGTGACATGCTGATTGCCGATGCCCGCAACAAGGCAAAAGCAGAGGCTCAAAAAATTGTAGTAGATGCCCGCAATGAAATCGAAAATCAAAAGAACAAAGCCATCATCGAAGTCAAGAATAAAGTCGGACAAATGTCTATCGATATCGCCGAGAAACTGATCCGCCAGCAAATGGGACAAACCCAGGAACAGAAAACCCTGGTGGACAAATTGGTCAATGAAATAAAACTGAGTTAAATCGTGACCCGTGACCCGGCATCCGGTAATCCTGGATCCTTGCCCTCCTTTAAAGGTGGGATAATGACGAAATCCAAAATCCAAAATCCAAAATCCAAAATCCAAAATCCAAAATCCAAAATCTAAAATCCAAAATCTAAATCCAAAATCTAAATTCCAAAATCCAAAATCCAAAATCTAAAATCCAAAATCTAAAATGTCGTCCTACAGAATTGCTTCCCGATACGCTAAGTCCCTGATTGACCTCGCTTCCGAGCAGGGCAAACTGGATCGCGTATTGGAAGACATGGATCTGTTTGTTGCCGTCTGTAAAGTTCGCGACATTCAACTCATGTTGAAGAGCCCGGTAGTGACCACCGACAGGAAATTAAAAGTATTTGCAGCTTTATTCACAGGCAAAGTGGATTCTTTGACATTTTCTTTCCTGGATATCATCTTAAAAAAAGGAAGAGAGTCCTTATTGGCTGAAATTGCCCAGGAATTTATATATCAGTACAGGGAAATCAAGGGCATTTCTATTGTGGAAGTTACCTCGGCAGAAACACTTCCCGCGGAGACGATGGAAGCCATTCGCCAAAAATTAGTGGATAGCAAGCTGACTCATGGCCAGATCGAATTTAAAACCAAGATAGATCCTTCCCTGATAGGCGGCTTTGTCATTTCCTTCGAAGATAAATGGTATGATGCCAGTGTGCTTCATCAACTGGACTTGTTAAGAAAGGAATTTGATTCAAAAGAATATCAAATCTCCTTTTAATAAAATAACGGCAATCAATAGTTAAATAGATATCATCATGGTGGATGTTAACCCAGACGAAATATCAGCGATACTCAAACAGCAGTTATCCGGTTTTCAAAGTGCAGCAGAGCTTGAAGAAGTAGGAACCGTTCTCCAGGTGGGAGACGGTATCGCCCGTGTATATGGATTGAACCGAGCCCAATCCGGTGAATTGGTACAATTTGAAAATGGGGTGGAAGCCATCGTACTGAACCTCGAGGAGGATAATGTGGGTATCGTGTTGATGGGTTCAGGGGACGGCATCAAGGAAGGTTCAAAAGTCCGTCGCACAGAACGAATAGCCAGTATCAACGTAGGCGAAGGTTTTATTGGACGCGTCGTGAATACATTGGGCCAACCGATCGATGGAAAAGGTCCTATCACGGGAGACAAATACGAGATGCCGCTGGAGCGTAAGGCTCCCGGGGTTATCTATCGTCAACCGGTCAGTGAACCACTGCAAACCGGTATCAAAGCAATCGACGCGATGATTCCTATCGGTCGTGGACAACGAGAACTGATCATCGGTGACCGCCAGACAGGCAAGTCGGCTATCGCCATCGATACCATCATCAATCAAAAAGAATTTTACGAAAAAGGAGAGACCGTATATTGTATTTATGTGGCTTCAGGACAAAAAGCTTCTACCGTAGCTAACGTAGCCAAGACTTTGGAAGAAGCCGGCGCTATGGCCTATACCATCATCGTTTCAGCCAGTGCATCCGATCCTGCTCCGGTTCAGTTTTATGCACCATTTGCCGGAGCTTCCATTGGTGAATTTTTCCGGGATACCGGACGCCCCGCATTGATCATCTATGATGATTTATCAAAACAAGCCGTTGCTTATCGTGAAGTATCCTTGTTGCTTCGTCGTCCTCCCGGCCGTGAAGCTTATCCGGGTGACGTATTCTACCTGCACTCCCGTCTGTTGGAGCGTGCGGCTAAAATTATCAACAACGATGATTTAGCTCGCCAGATGAATGACCTGCCCGAAAGCCTGATAAAAGGAAAAGATAAAAACGGACAACCCATGATCAAGGGTGGGGGGTCGTTGACTGCTCTTCCGATAATTGAGACACAGGCAGGGGACGTATCCGCCTATATCCCGACAAATGTCATCTCCATCACGGATGGACAGATATTCCTCGAATCAAACTTGTTTAACGCCGGTATACGTCCTGCTATCAACGTGGGTATTTCGGTATCACGGGTAGGCGGTAATGCACAGATCAAATCGATGAAGAAGGTGGCTGGTACATTGAAGCTTGACCAGGCTCAATATCGTGACCTGGAAGCCTTTGCTAAATTCGGCTCTGATCTCGATGCGGCGACCACGGCAGTCCTTGAAAAAGGGAAACGTAATGTTGAAATCCTGAAGCAAGCCCAATACAGTCCATTTTCAGTGGAGAAACAGATTGCGATCATCTATCTTGGCACAAATGGTCTGTTGCGGGAAGTGCCCCTGAATAAAATCAGGGAATTTGAAGACATCTACCTGACCAGCCTCGTGGCCCGATATCCAAAGGTGCTCGACAATCTGCGTGCCGGTAAATTATTGGATGAGGATACCAATATCATGCGTTCACTCGCTGATGAACTTAAAGGTCAATTCAAAGCATAGTCAATAACGAATAGCGAAGTCATTAGTAAACACAAAATTCCCTTTGACCCTGTCAGGCTCGTTGTGAGCTTAGCCGAATCAGCGTAAGGGGAGAAAACAAAAGTATGAGCGGCAAACTCAAAGAAGTACGGGAACGGATGAAATCCGTAAGCTCCACGCAGCAGATCACGAAAGCCATGAAAATGGTTTCTGCCGCCAAATTGAGGAAAGCCCAGGAGGCTATCATGCGGATGCGGCCGTATGCCGATAAACTCAGTCATATGCTTCGCAATGTGATGTCAGCAGTCGGTAGTGACGTGAGCATTTCTTTTGGAGTGGAAAGGGAAATCAAAAATGCCACCATGGTGGTCATTACCTCCAACCGCGGCCTGTGCGGCGCTTTCAATACCAACATAATAAAAACAGCTGTTCGGGAAATTGAATCCAAATATGCTCTCCAGCGGGCTGCCAAAACGCTGACCATAGTTTGTGTCGGAAAACGGGGATATGACTTTTTCAGGAGAAATTTTAAAGATTGCATTATCGTCAAAGAGTATGTCACACTCTTTGATAACCTTGGTTTTGATCACACCGTAACGGTACCCCGGATGTTGATGGATATGTACAGCAAAGGGGAGACTGATCACATTACAGTTTGCTATGGCCGGTTTAAAAATGCAGCCACCCAGTTTCCCGAATCGGTTCAATTTTTACCGGTCCCTAAAATCGAATCTGCGACTAACCGCAGAGTAGATTATATTTTTGAACCTGAAAAAGACAAACTGCTCAATTCACTGGTTCCGAGTATCCTGGAAGTCCAGTTTCAAAAGTTTCTGCTGGATACACATGCTTCAGAGCATGGGGCCCGTATGACGGCTATGGATAAAGCTACTACCAATGCGGATGATTTGTTGAATGGATTACGCATCAATTACAATAAAGCCCGCCAGGAGACCATTACAAAGGAATTGAGCGAAATTGTGGGTGGAGCTGCTGCCCTGGGTGGATAAGCCCTGAGGTTAAAACTCCGGTTATTAGTCCTTCCTGCATCACTTTTTATCTAAATACATACCGATATTGGCTATGATATCAGGATATTTAGCGTATGCTTAACAAAACCATGGGGATCCTCCTCCTTTTCTATTGCCACTGTGGTATTTGTTGGTTGTTCTCAGCCTGAAACCCCACCTTCCATTCTCAAGTTGGAGAAACAATATCCGGAAATTCGTAAAAAATATGTTTATCAAAGCCTGATCCGTTTGGCCAATGTCAGGCAGGATCCTGATTTTGAGAAATTGATAAAAGATGTCAGAAAAATAATCTTATACCTGCCCCCGGAGGGTGATTCCACGTACCAGATCACAGGATTACCGTCCGGTATTCGAGCCGATGGATACGAACAATTAATTGACATCCGAACTGCTGATGCTATGCGCATCAGCTTGTGGGTAAAAGAAACCGGTAAAAAATCACACTACCTGGGATGGGTGGATGCCAAAGAGGAAGACGTAATCATGGAGATCGATGGAGAACTGCATCCGGAATATCTGAATTCCATCCTGAGTGCGAATCAATCCTCCTTGAAAGATCTATTAAAAGGAGGATTCTGATGAGCGATACCATATTAAAAATCGAACAACTGACGAAGCGTTTTTCAAAGCGTATTCTTGCCGTGGATGAATTGGATCTTGAGGTGACCCGTGGGCAGGTATTTGGTTTATTAGGCCCTAATGGAAGCGGAAAGACAACCACGCTAGGGATGATACTCGGTGTGGTATCCAGGACCAAAGGTAGTTTCAGTTGGTTTAATCTGGGAGACGATTACTGGTTGAGGAAAAGAATAGGAGCCATCCTCGAGCAGCCCAATTTTTATCCTTTTCTCAGTGCGCGACAAAACCTGGTGGTGCACAGCCGCATCAAGGATATACGGAAACCGGATCTGGACGGGTTGCTTCAGCTGGTTGGCCTGCTGGATCGAAGTGATGATCCATTTAAAACCTATTCGCTTGGGATGAAACAGCGATTAGCCATTGCTTCGGCGATGCTAGCGGATCCTGAAGTGTTGATCTTTGATGAGCCCACCAATGGTTTGGATCCCGTAGGTATTGCCGAAATCAGGCAATTGATCCTGGACATCCGGGATATGGACAAAACGATTGTGATAGCCAGTCATTTGCTGGATGAAGTGCAAAAAGTATGTTCTGATTTTGCAGTTCTGAGGAAAGGAAAGAAAATTTATAGCGGAGGGGTGAAAGAAGCTCTCCAGGCGACGAATACCATTGCCATTGGCTCCGACAATATTGAGGAAGTAAAGAATATACTATCGGGTTGCAGGGGCATACTCCACGTAGAAGAACATGCTGACCTTGTTCATGTGAATGTGTCTGAGGATTGGACGGCCAGTGCACTTAATACTTACCTGGTCGAACGCAAGGTGGCCATTTATTATATCCAGCAGAAGAAATCAAGCCTGGAAGAAAAGTTTTTGGAAATATTGAAGGAAAATGATTCGATGGTGACACAAGGAAAACCAAAATGAACGTCCGTAAAATCATAGAACTCGAATATTATAAATTCAGGCACTACAGGCCTTTCCTGGTGATCCTCGGCTTATTTATTTTTTGTTTTGTGCTTTCGGGTTTATCCATCAAAAGCCTGCTGGATTGGTTTTTAGAAAAACAAAAGAATGACGATATCCTGAAACACTTTGTCCAATCCGGGATTCCGCTTTTTGATTTCGTGGATATCTGGCAGAACCTGGGTTGGCTGGCCACCATCTTCAAATGGATTCCCGCATTTGTGGTGATCATCTCCGTCACACTGGAATACTCACAGAAAACCATCAAACAAAATATCATTGATGGCCTGTCTAAAAAGGAATTTTTATTTTCCAAAATCGGACTGGTGGCTACTCTTAGCCTGGGATCGGCTGTGCTATTATTTTTCCTCGGATTATTTCTTGGCTTGTTGTATTCCCCGGTAAAAGGACTGCCTTATATTTTCCAAAATATTGAATTTGTAGCGGCCTATGGTATAGAAGTATTTGCCTTCTTGTGCCTCGCTTTATTTGCAGCCTTCTGGATTCAGCGAAGTGGAGTGACTATCATTTTATTCCTGCTCTATACAGCCTGCATGGAGCCCATCACTACCGCTATCCTTCACTGGCGTTACAAATGGGAAGTCTGGTATTTCCCCATGGAAGCCATCAACCTGATCATACGCGTTCCTTTTCAAAAATATGCATTGTTTTATGTGCATGATCAAATTGAATGGAGAGACATCGCCATGTCATTAGGCTGGGCCGGGATATTTCTGCTGCTGTCCTATTGGCTGTTAAAGCGGAGAGACTTGTGAGAATGTGAGACCTTGAGAATAGTGAAGGGATATCCAAGATTCAATATAAAGCTGGTAAAATAGAAAAAGCCCTGATGCATCAACACCAGGGCTTTTCGATTTGATGGGCTAAAGCCTATCGCTTTGATTTGTTACATTTTCGTGAAAGGAAGAGCGGTAACGGAATTGTTATTTCTCAGTTCAAGAATATAATTTCCATTAGCTAAATCACTTACATGAATTTGAGCTGTTTGTTTGCCATTGGAAAGATCCAGGTTGCCCATGTCGCGAACCAATTGGCCCATAGGAGTATAAATCCTCATGCTCACTTTGGCATCAGTGGTATAATCTACCTGGAGGTTCAGGATATCAGTCGTTGGATTTGGATAAGCAGAAAACTGGCCTGCCGGTACCAGGGGAACGGAGGTGGTCTCTCCTAACTTCTGGATATCACCATTCAATACTTCACCTGTTTCATCATCCATGACAAGGATGATGGCCTTCATTTGCGTTTCATCAAATTCCTCCGGCACCATGTAGTTGAATTCAAATTCAAAATCCTGGTTGGCATCAACGGCATCCGGAATGCTATTCTCCATTCCACCGAAACCACCTAAAAGCGCCCGGGCCACGTAATTGTAAATCATCTGATTGGCCGGAACAGGGTTTGGAAGTTCTTCAAATCCACCCATTACACCGGCAGCACCGCCTGCATAGGCATTGGCCTGGTCATAACCGCTATCTGTTCCGGTGACATTATCTTCTGTCACAATGCAATTGAAACGAAGTGCATTCTGCTGAGTAGGAATGGTCAGGTGGGCAGTGCCGCGCATAGTAGCCATGCGGGTGATCGGATCCCAGGTGACAGTAGTATGTACTTCTACAGGCACCAAACGATTCTGCAAGGAAAGCGCGGAAGTGATGAAATCAAGCGGATCAATATCCTTTATCTTACGATCGACATGGCCTGATGGATAACCTCCCACAGACGCACTCATGGGTGTATCATATTCAGGAAGGGTCATCGGGTCAAAATTGTGAACTGCCACAGGCATCACCAGGTCAGGATATTGAGTAGCCAGCAGATCCATATTGACAGCTCCACGAGGGCACCATTGGCACCAGGTACCGGTAGCCTCTTCTACCAATACTTTCTTGGCAACCGGCGTATCCAAACCATAAATCACCCTGGAAATTGAATTATCAGCTGGATCCTCATCGTCAACACCATTAGGACTGGATACGTTGACATCAACAGGGAATTCACCTACATCATTGATCGTGTAGTTGATGCTATGCGTAATATCAGCGGATTTTAAAGGGGCAATGTTTAATCCGTTGATAGTGTCCAGGAAAGAGTTGCCACTGACTGAATATTCAAAAAGAAAAGAAGTCAGGGAAACTGCTCCATGATTTTCTACAGAAATAGTAATAGGTACTTCTGTAGTGAGCGGATTGTATTTTTCAAAAGTCAGGCTCTTCACGATAGCATTATTGTTTTTCAGGACTTCTACTTTGAAGTCATCCATGAAAAGCAGGTATTTATCGTTAGAATTATTTCTGAAGGCGAAATAGATCGTTTGACCAACATAGGCACCCAGTTTAACACTGCGCTGGGTCCAGGTGGTTAATTCTGCTGCCACATTCAAAACCTGGGTGGTGAAACTGGCAATAGCATTGTCCGTAGTAGAGATTTTTACCTGGTAACCATCTCTATAGTTGGCATCAGGAGAATACGCCCTCCAGGAGAGGAACGTGTTGGCATCCGTAATGGTAATCGGAGGAGAAATAATCCAGTCATCGGCCTGATTTGGTGGGCTAAACCATGAGGTGCTAATAACTGCCTTGTTACTGGAGGACTGTTGAATGATCTGGAAGGTCGGCCCGGTATAACTTGCAACGTTTGGATCAGGCGTATAGCCATCAACATCAACGGCCGTCATAGGCGCGATATCGCCACTTTCAAAGTCTTGATAGAACAGGACCTGAGCCCTGGCACCCAAGAACATGGTGACGAAGAATAAAAGGGTAAGAATTCTTTTCATGAATTGAGATTTTTTTATTAGAAAGTGATTTTGAAAGGAATGGGCGAAATTAAGTAAATCCCCCATGCAAATATCCGCTTCAGGCGGATATTTTGACATTTTGTAGAGGAAATGTCACTTATTATATACAAATAATTTGGCGGCACCGTCGAAAAGCCGACTTTTGTTAGGATGGAAAACGTTAATATTTTACTAAGCCATTGGTCTTTAAGTAAATAAGTAATATATTGCAGGCTATATGAAGAGACTTATACCTATATGCTTCGTTGTATTCTTCGTACCCCTGTTGGTTGACGGGCAAATCACGTTATCGCTTGATCCGCCCACCTTTACCATGACGGGACTAAACAGCCAGACTGATATTTACTATCACGTCAAGGTGATCAATACCTCCAACCAGACCGCCAACCTGCTTTGGAGCCGAAGAGTAACAGGCAATCCGACAGATTGGCTGACCTGGATTTGCGACGCAAACCTCTGTTATACCCCTGAAATCAGCGCTTGTCCTGTAAATAAACCTAATATCCTGGCCGCAGGTGATACGATTGAGTTCCAATTACACCTGAATCCGAGAAATGTGAATGGTACCGCAGATTATAATGTGACTATCACAGACCTGGAAGGCAATGCGTTGGCTGTAATTGATGGAAATGTTTGTATTCCTGATTGCACCACCAGCACCAAGGAACCTACCTATGCCAACCTCACTGTTTACCCTAATCCAACTTCTGATTATTTTCAGATCAGCGGGCTGCCAGGACTGAAAAATATTGAACTGTTCAATATAGTGGGGAATAAAGTGCGCTCCTTTGAAGCTGCTCCTGCCCGTCAATATTTCGTGGGTGACCTCAGTGAAGGCATGTACCTTGTACGCCTGATGGATTCGACCAGGAAAATCTTAAAAACTGTTCGGTTAAGCATTCGCTAATCGACTGATATAAAAGACATTAAAAATGCCTTCCACTATGGGAGGCATTTTCTTTTAAAGCCGGATCGTAATTTTGGATTTGAAAATTTAAAGACGTTAACCATGGAACAACCTGTTTCACTTTTTAGGCTAGGCCATTTCAATGCCGCCCATCAACTGGCTATTCCCGCCTGGAGCATGGAGAAAAACCTGGAAGTCTTTGGGAAATGCGCCAATCCGAACTTTCATGGTCACAATTATGAAGTGGAGGTGAGAGTTACCGGCCAGGTTGACCCGGAAACCGGAATCCTGATTAACCTTAAAGACCTAAAACAAATCATCGAAAAAGAGGTGGAGGACAGGTTTGACCATCGTAACCTTAACCTGGACGTTCCTGAGTTTAAACAACTGGTCCCAACCGTGGAAAACATTTGTATGGTGATATACCAATTACTACGTCCCCATATTCCTTCCCATCTGGATCTTGGGATCAAATTATTTGAGACGCCCAGGAATTATGCGGAGTATCCCGGAAGGTAGGGCATGGGAAATAAAACAGGGCGATATCAAACCGCCCTGTTTTATTTCCGCCCTAGTTTCTCATTTTTGAAAGCAAACGGAGCATTTCAAAGTACAGCCAGATCAGGGTAATCATCAATCCCATGGCTGAGAACCATTCCATGTACTTAGGGGCATTATATTGTTCCCCTTTGATGATCAGGTCGAAATCGAGCAAAAGATTCAGCGATGCAATGCCAATCACCATAAGGGAAAAGAGTATGCCAATCGGGCCCCCCTGGTGGATATAAGGAATATGAATGCCGAAGAATCCCAAAATCATGGTTATCACATAAAGTAAGGCGATACCACCGGTAGCCATAATGACGCCCATCCGGAACTTTTGGGTGACCGGAACAAGCCCGGTCTTTTGTATGACCAACATTATGAACAACACCAAAATACTCAGGGAAACTGCCTGAAGGACAATTCCTCCCCCTAAAGTGGCGTACATAGCCGAAACACCACCTACCACCAAACCTTCTACCAAAGCATAGGCTGGAGCTATAACATTAGAATATTCCCTCTTGAAAACACTGATCAATACCAGGATAAAACCCACTATGGCTCCACCAATGATCAGGACTTTACTTGGCGCCTGGTAACTCCAGACAGCGGTAAGCAGTAGCAAGCCAAAGAGGATCAGGGACTTATTGATGGCTCCCTGAATGGTCATGGTGCCTTCCCCGGTCGCTGATGCGGCTGAACCGGAATAGGCATTGGTATTAGCATCGGAATTAAATCCATTTTGAAGAAAGGGATTGCCTCCGGTTGAAAATCTACTTGACATAATTGTGTGTGTTAGTTATGGTTAAAAATAAAATAACACGGAAAAAGTTCCGGCTTTTAGCTTCTCAATTATCAATTGAAGGGTGGAGCAAGATCTTTATATTTCTCAATAGCGAGTTTTATTTTTTCGATCCTGTTTTGAGGACTGGGATGGGTACTCAGGAATTCAGGCTGACGTTGTCCGCCGCTAATGCTGTCCAGGATTTCCATCACCCCGATCAGCGCATCCGGATGATAACCAGCCTGGGTCATAAATCTCACACCAAGATCATCGGCTTGAAGTTCCTGATCACGCCCATATGACATATTTATTAATCCGGCAATCATCTGTGCCGCCTGTGCCGTACTATAATCACCTGAAGCTACTACTGCAGCTCCGGTAAGCCCTTGAGTCAGTTCCTCTTTGGCAATTCGCTCAGCCCCATGGCGGGCCACCACATGTCCGATTTCATGTCCCAGTACTCCTGCGAGCTGATCTTCGGATTGGAGTTTATTAAAGAGGGCAGCCGTGATAAAAACCTGGCCTCCCGGTAAAGCAAAGGCGTTGACTACTTCCGGATCGTTGAGCAGATGAAAGTCATATTGATATGGAGTCTGGCTGGCATCACTTTTTTTCACGACCTGCTGGCCTACCTGTTTTACCAATCTTTGTGCTTTCTCATCGGGATGAAGCCCTCCATATTGTTCAATCATAGAAGGAGCACTCTGAAGGCCTAATTGAATTTCCTGATCGGCTGTTATGCTGATATGCTGAGTTGCTCCGGTGATATCATTGAACTGGGACTGTGAATAGTATTTGCATAAAGCGAAGCCAGCCAAAACGATGGCGATTACTAATCCGCCGCCAACATGCCGGCGGCTTGGTGTGAATGATCTGCGACCGCCTTGCCGTCCATAAGGATCATTGGATGGGTTAAATATTGCCATAGTGTGAATCTACAGGTTGTTGGAGAGAACTCCAACAACAACAAGAAAGGAAAGCTACAGGTAGTTGGAGAGAACTCCAACAACTACTATATTAACTTGCAGCAAGCAGCCAACGTGGTGCTAAAATTCGGAGGTGAAATGGAATTTGATATCAGGGAAAGTTTCCTGGGTCATTTTTAAAACCCATGCGGATTCGGCGAGAAAAACCGGTTTGTGATCGGTATCATAAGCGATATCCTTTTTCTTGCGGCTGATGAAAGCTTTCAGGGTTTCTTCTTTATTGGCTTCGATCCAGCAGGCTTTGTGTATGTTTAATGGTTCATAATCGCACTTCGCACCATACTCATGTTCAAGCCGGTATTGAATGACATCAAATTGAAGTGCACCTACTGTTCCGATAATTTTATCGTTATTAATTTCTTTGATAAACATTTGGGCCACCCCCTCATCCATGAGTTGATCCAGACCTTTGTTGAGTTGCTTCGTCTTCATGGGATCCTTGTTAATAACGCGACGAAACATTTCAGGAGAGAAGCGCGGAATACCTTTGAAGTGTAAAACTTCACCCTCTGTCATGGTATCCCCGATATTGAAATTACCGGAATCATAGAGGCCCACAATATCTCCCGGCCACGCATCGTCAATGACTTCTTTTTTTGCGGCCATAAAAGAGGTAGGATTGGAAAATTTCATTTCCCTTTCCTGGCGGACATGGTAGTAATACGTGTTGCGCTCAAATTTCCCTGAACAAACACGGAGGAAAGCGATGCGGTCACGATGTCTTGGATCAATGTTGGCATGAATTTTAAAAACAAATCCTGTGAATTTGTCCTCCTCAGGTTTAACCAGCCGCTCTTCGGTTTCTCGTGCTAACGGTGCGGGGGCGATGTCGATAAAACAATCCAGTAATTCCTTGACCCCGAAATTATTGATGGCGCTTCCAAAAAATACGGGGGAAACTTCGCCCCGCAAATATTGGTTACGGTCAAAACCGGGATAGACATGTAATACAGTTTCCAGTTCTGTACGCAATTCGTTGGCCTGGCGATTTCCGATGTTTTTATCTAAAACGGGATCCTGTACGTCCTTAATTTCGATGACATCTTCTTCTTCCTGTTTTTGATGCGGCCGGAACAGGACCAGTTTTTTTTCATAGATGTTATAGACGCCCTGGAAGCGCTGTCCCATGCCGATGGGCCAGCTTAATGGAGTGACATGAAGGCCTAATTTTTTCTCAATTTCGTCGAGCAGATCAAACGCATCGAGTCCTTCGCGATCCAGTTTGTTGATAAAGACAATAATGGGGGTGTGACGCATTCGGCAGACTTCCACCAGTTTTTCAGTTTGTTCTTCCACCCCTTTCGCCACATCGATGACGACGATGACGCTGTCTACAGCAGTAAGCGTGCGGAAAGTATCCTCGGCAAAGTCTTTGTGTCCGGGTGTATCCAGAATATTGACCTGGTGGTCCCGGTATGGGAAGGCCATCACGGAAGTGGCAACAGAAATTCCCCGCTGGCGTTCGATCTCCATGAAGTCAGAAGTCGCGGCTTTCCTGATCTTATTAGACTTAACAGCCCCCGCCACCTGGATGGCTCCTCCGAAAAGAAGAAGCTTTTCAGTCAGGGTAGTCTTCCCGGCATCCGGATGGGATACAATCCCAAAGGTTTTTCGTTTCTGAATCTCCTCAAGTGCAGTCATGTAGTTATTTTATAAAAGTCGGCAAAGGTAGGAAGCATAGGGCATAGGGCATAGAGAATATGGGATAGAGCAATGAGAAATTTGAAGCGGCAACAGAAAAGTTGAAAAAGAAAAACCCATCAATTTGCATTGATGGGTGCTCCGATTTGAAAAAATAATTCTGGCTTTGTTATCTATTCACACGAAGTCTTTTGATTTATATGGACGGGGAGGAGAAGATTTAGGTTTAAAATCGTTCCAACTCCATCCTGAAGTCATGGTTTGATCCGAATCATCTGGTTTTGTTTTTTTACTGAATGGGAACGGTTTGCTTTTTTTACCGAATTTATCCTGGAGTTTATCTCCCAATTCTTCAATTTCCTCTTTGACCATTTTAGCTATGTTATTGACATTGGTGGGTTCTCCCATCATTTCGAGGCGATCAGATACGGTTTTTGCTTTGGGTACGATCATCCATAGAACACCATATATCAAAGCACTGGCGCCACCAGCTAAGGAAAGTAATACAAACGCAATCCTTATCCAGACTGCATCCTGGATACCGAAATAAGCAGATAAACCTGAACATACTCCACCAATGATCTTATCATTCGGATCCCGGTATAAGCGCTTACCGGTTTTTAGTTGAAAAGAAGAGGATGTTTTTGATGAGTTTCTTGGTGCAGGATCTGTAAAATCGATGTCTTTTAATTCCTCCGGGGTGCCAAGAATGGCGATGGCATCCACCACATCCATTTTACTGACGATCGAACGGGTACCCTTGTTCCGGTTGATCAGTTCACCCATGCGGCTTTCAATGTCCTGCATGATTTCTGTGGCCCCTTCACTACTTCCGAAATGTTGGGCCAGTGTGGTCAGATAATGATGGGCGGTTTCAAAAGCATCCTCATCAATAGTGAAGGCATAGCCCCCGAGATTAATATTGAGCGTTTTGTTCATTGATTTTTATGATTGGTGGTAAGAGAGACTGCATCATTGATTTCTTTCCATGACTCCATTAATTCATGGAGAAAGGTCAGGCCAGGACCTGTGATTTTAAAATATTTTCTTGGCGGTCCGGAATTGGATTCCATCCAGTAGTATTCCAGGTAACCGGCATTTTTAAGGCGGGTCAGGAGTGGGTAAAGGGTGCCTTCCACAACAACTAACTGGCTGGTTTTCAGCTTATCGATGATATCTGAAGTGTACATGGCATCGGATGACAAGAGGGAAAGAATGCACATATCCAGTACCCCTTTTCGCATCTGTGCCTTGATGTTATCGATTTTCACACGGCAAATGTAATCCTATTTTAGTACTATGCAATGCAAAGTACACTAATTAAGCAAGGTAGTTGATGAAATGGGCTGGTTTATCGACAAAGGTGGGGCAGGTGCCTGAAGTTCAGCAGACTTTTTTCCAGCGGGATTCGATGGAAACAAGTATTTGAATGATATAGCGAAATGGCAAATTTCGCCATTGAGGATGGGCCTGAAAGTGAAGGAATTAATTTCAAGATTTTGGGTATAAGCAGCCCGTGAATATCAGGAAGAAGTTGAAACTTAGCCTGGCCAACAAGAATTAAAGAGCGGCCTGGGCCGCCCTTTTTCAATTGATATCCTGTTTCGATTTTAATTTTTCAATCATCTTGGCGAGGTTGGCTTTATTCATTTCATCGGGTGCTTCGGCCAGCGCGGCGGTAGCGTAGGTAAGGGCTTCATCATATCGCCCTAAGGCAGAAAGTCCGCGTGCCATGCCTACATTAGTTGGCCAGGCTGCTTTATTCATTTCATAATTGGCAGTAAATACTTTTAATGCCTCTTCTTTCTGACCTATACCGATCAGACTTCGGCCCAATTGGTGGATTTGACCGGCATCGGCATCGGGCATATGCATAGCCTGGTCAATAGCTGATAGGGCTTCCTCTCCTTTATTCATTTTCATCAGGATTTGAGCCTTGGTAGTGAGGGCATCAAAGTTTGTCCGGCCAAAAAAAGGAGTTTCAATCCCCCGGTTGACCCATTCCAATGCTTTTGGCATATTGTAGTTTTCCTGCAAAAGCCATTGTGCCGCTTTTGTGAAATTGGCTGCCACAAAACTCAACGAACCCTGGAACTCCTTTTCCAATTGGGATATATAGACGTCTTTGATATTGGGTACAGTAATATGCATAGGAATGCTTTTCAGTTCCCATTGCAATTCCAACGTGGCATGATCAGTCTCCCGATCCGTGAAATTGTAAGAAAGCCATTCTGTGTACGGATGATCCACTGGTTGTGTTTCAACGTGAAGGACATCATCTTTTTCATCGTAGAAGAAGCTGCCCCAGGCTGTCGAGTTCTTTGAAAATATCCAGGTCCAGGGGCCTTCTTCGCTGAGCTTCAGGAAGAGACCATACTTGCCTGCAGCCAGGGGGTGGCCATCAATGTTCACATCATTTGAAAATTCTATAGTGGTACTTTCATTGGCTCCTGCCCGCCACGGAGCAGGATTATCCAGACCAAAACCCTGTTTCACCAGGCCATAATGGGCTACAGATGTTCCCCAGATTTTTCCGGTTCTATCCGTGCCATCCGGGGCATGGACGTTTGGGCTGCTGTAACTGACAGTCACTTGAACCACACTGCCGATATATTGGGTGACTATGCATTTATTATTGTCCCCGCTGGGTGGTAAAGAAATCCCCTGGCTGTGCAGGGTGACCAGGGTCCAGGCCCAACAAAGGAAGACAGGTAAGAACTTTCTCATACAGTTTGAAGTTAAAGGTTGAATTAAATAAAGAAGAGATCTCTGTACTTAAGTTAACGCTTAGAATTGAGCAGTCTAGAGGAAATTCGATGAAAGCATGGATGTAATAGATTTAAAATAACGGACATTTTTTAAAACCTTTGAACTGGATGGAAATCAATCGCCTGATATCCAGGCCTATTAGGATATTGTTAATGCCTGATGATAAGCCATTTGCTCATGGAGCAGGTTAAATTTGCCTATAGATGAGGAATACAAATATCAGGTGGGTCATTCTCCTTGGGGCCATCGCGATCCTGAGTATCATTGCCATGCAATCCTATTGGTTGATTCAGCGGCAAACGCACGAGTCCCAGTCCTTTCAAGAGACAACAACCATTGCTTTGTTGAAAGTCGCGCAGAAAATGGCCGTCCTCAATAAATTGACATTACCTTCCGGAGAGATCATCAAACGCATCACGCCGAATTATTATATCGTCAATTACAATAATGAAATTGACGCCAATGTATTGGAGTATTACCTGCAGGAAGAATTCGGGTCCAATGCCAATTATACCGAATTTGAATATGGTATTTATGATTGTACCAATAATGAGATGGTTTATGGCAATCATTGTAACCTCATTGATCCGGATAAACCTGCTAAATCAAATGGGAATCTGCCAAAATACAATGAAGCTTTGTCCTATTACTTTGGCGTAAAATTTCCTTCACGGGATGAAAATATTACGACGAGTTCCAGCCTGACCCTGACCCTGGCCATGATTGCCGTGATCACACTGGCTTTTTTCGTTTACACCATCCTTGTTATTTTGAATCAGCGCCGGTACTCAGAAATGCAGCGGGACTTCATCAATAATATGACGCATGAATTTAAAACGCCATTGACCTCCATTCAGTTATCCAGTGATTTTCTTTCCAAGCAGCCCGTCATTCAGCACGATGACCGATTAAGTCGATATACGGAATTGATCCGTTCTCAATACCAGCGATTAAACGCACAAGTGGAGAAACTGCTCAATATTGCCCGGCTGGAATCCTCCGAGTTCAAACTTAAAGCAGAATCCATTGATATTCACCAGTTGTTGGATGAGGTTCTGGATTCGAAAGCAGCTGAATCCGGCATTGAAGGCAGGGTATTTAATCGAAAATACAATGCGGCCCAATCGCATATCACTGGCGACCGTACTCATATGGGAAATGTGATCAATAATCTGATTGATAATGCGGTAAAATATTCTCCTGCAGATCAACCAATTGATATCATAACCAGCGATGAAAACGGGATGTTGAAGGTGAGCATACTGGACAGAGGTATCGGCATAGCCCCGATTCATCAAAAGCATTTATTTAAAAAATTCTATCGTGTCCCGTCCGGTAATGTGCATGATATTAAAGGATTTGGCCTTGGATTGCACTATGTTCGGAAAATTCTGCGTATGCTTGGAGGGGATATCGAGGTGAAGAGTGCCCTGGGAGAAGGGAGTTGTTTCTCATTTCATTTGCCAATTCAATACGAATGAAAGCCAAAATACTGTACGTAGAAGACGATGAGTCATTAAGTTTTGTCACGAAAGACCAGCTGGAAATGGAGTCCTACGCCGTGACTCACTGCACCAACGGTAAGGACGGCTGGGCTGCCTTTAAGAAAAGTGAATTTGATCTCTGCCTGCTGGACGTGATGTTGCCCCAAATGGATGGGTTTGAATTAGCCCGCAAAATCAGGGGGGTCAGCAAACATATTCCGATCATTTTTCTGACGGCCAAATCCATGCAGGAAGACAAAATGGAAGGCTTCCTGCTGGGCGGAGATGATTATGTCACCAAGCCGTATAGTTTTGATGAGTTAAAAATGCGCATTGAGGTTTTTCTGCGCCGGAAAAAGATAATCGAAGAAGCGCCTAAAGAGGCCTTGCAAATCGGCAAGTTTTCCTTTGATTATTCCAATCTCGACCTCGCCAGCAATGGGCAATCCAAAGGATTGACGCAACGCGAAGCCGATATCCTGTATTACCTGGCGAAGCGTCCCAATCAGGTGATCCGTCGATCGGATATCCTGGAAGATATTTGGGGAAAGGATGATTATTTCTATGGCCGAAGCCTGGATGTTTTTATCAGCCGGTTGCGCAAATACCTGAGCGATGATCCTGATCTGTCTATTGAGAATGTGCATAGTGTCGGGTTTAAACTGAACATACCCTGACCACGTTCCCCAATTCATCCTGATGCCATCACAACCCATACCTGCATTGTCTGTGGTGATCATGACCTATAACGAAGAGGCCAATCTCCCGAGGTGCCTTGAATCTGTCAAAGGCATCGGGGATGAAATTTTTATTCTTGATAGTTTTTCTACAGACCGCACATTGGAAATAGCTCAAGGCGCAGGCGCCAGGGTAGAGCAGCATACCTTCGGGAGTTATGTGGAACAGAAAAAAAGGCTCGTAAAGAAAGCCGCTTTTGATTGGGTACTATGTATGGATGCGGATGAATTCCTGAGTGAGGAATTAAGAAAATCGATTTTAAGGGTTAAGGCCAACAATGCCTTTGACGGTTATCTGAACAACCGGAAAAATAAAATCGGTAATCGCTGGATCAATCACGGGAGTTGGTATCCGGATCGAAAAATCCGGTTATTTGACCGACGAAAAGTCAGGATCACCGGTCAGGATCCGCACGATGTGATGTCGCCGGATAAAGATGCGCGCATCGGGTTCCTGAAAGGGGATCTTATGCACCTGGCGGATATTGATTTCAACAGCCGGTTTCAAAAGAATCAAAAATACAGTACCCGGGCTGCGGAAGCACTTTTTTTAAAAGGGATTGAACCTGGTTTATTCAGGAGATGGCTTAAACCGGCTGCCCGATTCCTTACTTCTTATCTCCTCCGGCTGGGATTTCTTGACGGATATTATGGATGGTTCGTAGCAAAAAGTGAAGCGCAGTATGTGTGGATGAGAGAGTCAAAGTTGAAGGCGAAAAGCAAGGAAAAAGGAGTTAGGAGTAAGGAGTAAGGAGCAAGGAGAGCATAAGGGAGGTAGAAGTGAACGGAAAATTTATATTTTCCCAATAGGGGACTAAGGGGGAGAACGAAATACGAATAAGGAAACTAACGATTACTCCACCACTCCGGTAACCAACAGGGACACTTCATTGCGCAGCACCTCTATAAATCCATTTTCTATCCGGATAGATTTCTTTTCTCCCTCTGACAGCTGGTATCTCACCTCCCCTTTGCCCAATGCGGCCACAATTGGAGCGTGGCCATGGAGCACTTCAAATCGGCCGTCAATTGCCGGGACATTGACGGAAGTGACTTTGCCGTGGAAAAGTTCTTTGTCGGGAGTAAGGATGACGAGGTTCATGATGTTTATTGATTAGGGAATTAACTACCGGATTCGGCCAGCATTTTATTTCCTTCTTCAATGACCTCATCAATACTTCCCTTCAGATTGAAGGCAGCTTCAGGATATTGATCTACTTCTCCATTCAGGATCATCTTGAACCCTCGAATGGTTTCCTCGATGGTTACTAATGCTCCCGGCTTGCCGGTAAACTGTTCAGCTACATGGAAAGGTTGTGACAGGAATCTCTGAACGCGACGGGCGCGGTGAACTACTTGCCTATCCTCCTCGGAAAGTTCTTCAAGACCAAGAATGGCAATGATATCCTGTAATTCATTATAGCGTTGAAGAATTCCTTTTACTGCCTGGGCGGTGTTATAATGATCGTCACCGATGACCAGCGGATCGAGGATGCGAGAAGTAGAATCCAATGGATCCACAGCGGGATATATACCCAGGGAAGCAATCTTTCTGCTTAACACTGTAGTGGCATCCAGGTGAGCAAAAGTGGTAGCTGGTGCAGGGTCGGTCAAGTCGTCAGCCGGCACATAAACAGCCTGAACCGAAGTGATAGAACCTCTTTTGGTGGAAGTGATTCGCTCCTGCATGACGCCCATTTCCGTCGCCAAAGTCGGTTGGTACCCTACAGCAGAAGGCATACGGCCAAGAAGCGCTGATACCTCGGAACCGGCCTGGGTAAAACGGAAAATATTGTCAATAAAGAAGAGAATATCACGTCCTCCGGCCGGATCGCTTAAATCCCCATCGCGATAATATTCAGCAACGGTAAGACCGGAAAGGGCAACGCGTGCGCGTGCACCCGGAGGTTCATTCATTTGTCCAAAAACCAAAGTAGCCTGTGATTTTCCCAGTTCAGACATATCCACTTTGCTGAGATCCCATCCGCCGGCTTTCATGCTTTCATTGAATTCATGTCCGTATTTGATGACGCCGGATTCAATCATTTCGCGTAGCAGGTCATTTCCTTCCCGGGTACGCTCACCTACACCTGCGAAAACAGATATACCGGCATATCCTTTGGCGATATTATTGATCAGCTCCATGATCAAAACTGTTTTGCCAACGCCTGCGCCACCAAACAAACCGATTTTCCCGCCCTTGGAGTAAGGCTCAATAAGATCAATAACCTTGATACCGGTGTAGAGGATTTCTTTACTGGTAGAAAGCTCTTCGTAGGTGGGTGGATTGCGGTGGATAGGATAGGAATTGGCATCCTTCACGACAGGACCTATGCCATCAATAGCTTCTCCAACCACATTAAAAAGACGTCCTTTTATTTGTTCGCCGACCGGCATGGTAATGTTATTGCCGGTGTCGACCACCTTCATTCCCCGCATCAATCCATCAGTACTATCCATGGCTATGGCGCGAATGCTGTCTTCACCAAGATGCTGCTGTACTTCCAGGATGACCTTCTCTCCTGTCGGTCGGGTGATCTCTAATGCGTTTAAAATATCCGGAATTGTACTGCCCTCCCCAGCGAAACTGACATCCACTACCGGGCCAATGATCTGCTTAATCGTACCGACGTTCATAATTGATTGAAATACTTGAAGTTATGGTCAAAATAAGGGTTAAAATGTGCCGCAAAGATAGAAAGGATAATCCTGAAAAAGAAGGAGATTTTAGATTTAAACGAAGTAAGGAGTAAGGGCTTTAGTAGCCGGTCTGCAGTCTTCAGTTTGCAGGCTAAAGACTTAAAGCCGGTGACTACTGACTGCAGGTTGCGGACTCTCCAACCGAAAAACTATTCTTCTTCCCCGGGAGACGCTTCCGAGTGAATCATAGGTTCGATCCAGAAGTTATTGACACCCTCACCAGCCAAAATCCTGACAACCTGGTTGTTGATCATTTCCAGGAGAGCGAGGAAAGTGACAATGGCATGAATCCGGCTTTCCACATCTGAAAATATATCCATGAAATCCAGTCTCGGCTTCATGACCATTTTATTGACGATCAGGTTTTGTTCTTCCAGCACCGTGTAATTATACTGGATGATGGTATGTACCGGATGGCGTTTGGCTTCTTCAAAGCGTTCCATCACTCGTTTGAAGGCCTGCAGAAGTTTGTAGAGGGTTAGGCTCTCCAGTTCAGCATCGGCCAGGACTTCTTCAGCCAGGGCGTTCAATTCTACTTCTATGTTGCCACGTGGAAAAGCCATGGACCTTGCTTCTTCGCGATGACGGAATTCCTCTGTGGCTTCTTTATAAGATTTGTATTCCAGCAGGCGTTGGATGAGTTCTTCACGCGGATCGATTTCATTCCCGTGTTCGTCCACCTCTTTACGCGGAATGAGCATTTTAGCTTTGATGCGCATGAGGGTGGCAGCGACAAGGATAAATTCGGAAGCCAGATCGATGTTCAGATTTTCCATCGTATGGACATAGGCGAGGAAATCATCCGTAATCCTGGCAATAGGAATATCGTAAATATCCAGTTCGTCGCGCTCGATAAAGAAAAGAAGAAGGTCAAAGGGGCCTTCAAATGCGTTAATTCTGATCGTGTATGTCGAATCCACCAGTTACATTTAAAGGGTCAAATATATCATTATGGCCTCACAGCGAGGAAGGTTGTTTCTGCTGCCTTCTCCAATTATAGAAGGGGAGTTGCACAGCATATCGGCAGATGTGATCAGGGTATTGCATTTGCTGGATTATTTTATTGTCGAAAGGGCCCGTACGGCAAGGCGATATATCAGTCTGACCAGTCCGGTAAAACCCATTGAGCACCTGAACATCCTGGAAATCCGCATAAGTGATATATCTGAGCATGAAATTCGACAAGCACTGGCACCCGCGCTTGAAGGAAATGATATTGGTTTGATGTCGGAGGCGGGCCTTCCCGCTATTGCCGATCCGGGTAACAGGTATGTGGCCATAGCTCATCAAATGGGTATAGATGTCATCCCCATGTCCGGGCCTTCGAGCATTTTCATGGCCTTGATGGCCTCAGGACTGGAAGGCCAGCGATTTATGTTTCATGGTTATCTCAGCGCCAAAAAAGATGAGTTGGGCAAACAGTTGCATGAGCTTGAGGGGAGGGCGGACCGGGATGATGCTACTCAGATTTTCATCGAAACCCCTTATCGAAATCACCAGGTGCTGGACGTTGCAGAGCATAAACTAAGTTCAAATCGAATGTTTTGCATTGCGGCCGGTTTGGGAAGTGAAGGGGGTTTTGTGAAGACTATGAACATGAAAGATTGGAGGAAAAATGGGTGGCCGGAAATTCATAAAATACCTACGGTGTTTCTTGTGAGATAATAGTCTTCCATCGATGGAACTGATAACGTGAGAGAATGAGAATGAGCCCTTCGACTCCCGTTCAGGGACCGTCGGGCTGTGCCCTTATGAGAATGCGAGAATGTGAGAGAATAAGAGAATGAGAGTGCGAGAGGGTGAGAATAGGAGAACCTGAGAATGTGATCCGGGGTCATTTCCATATGAAGGGTTTGGGCATCAAGTCAACCATTTTAGAATTAATATTGTTGAAGCAAGCAAATCTTAAGGAGCATGGAGAATACCATTGCGGCAATGAAACCCTCGAGTGCATTACAATCCAAAGGCTATCTTGACGTGAAGATTGATCCTGCCCTGGATTTGGTGGCGGAGATCAGGCGGTTGAAGAAGGAAAAGAATGCCATTATCCTGGCGCATTATTACCAGGAGTCGGAGATTCAGGACATGGCCGATTACATTGGCGATAGTTTGGGATTGTCACAGCAGGCGGCAGCTGCCAAGGCGGATATCATCGTGTTTGCCGGCGTACATTTTATGGCTGAGACGGCGAAAATTTTATCTCCCAATAAAAAAGTAGTCTTGCCGGATTTAAAAGCGGGCTGTTCATTGGCAGATTCCTGTCCCGCTCCCTTGTTTAAAAAATTTAAGGAGTTGCATCCCGGGGCAGTAGTGGTTTCGTACATCAACTGTACGGCTGAATTGAAAACCCTGACAGATATTTGTTGCACGTCAACAAATGCCATTCATGTTATCAACAGTATACCCAGGGACAAAGAGATCATATTCGCTCCTGATCGAAACCTGGGGGCTTACCTGGAGAAAAAGACGGGGAGAAAACTCATCCTTTGGAACGGGACCTGCATGGTCCACGAGATATTTTCAATGGAAAAAATATCCAGGCTACAAGTGCAGTATCCGAATGCCAAACTTATTGCGCATCCCGAATGCGAGGCCAATATCCTGGATATGGCAGATTACATCGGATCAACGAGTGGCTTACTGAAATATACCAGGACAGATGCGGCAAAGGAATTCATTGTAGTGACCGAGCCGGGCATCATTCATCAAATGGAATTGGCCAGCCCTGAAAAACTATTTATTCCTGCGCCACCTAACAATACCTGCGCCTGCAACGAATGCCCACACATGAAGCGAAATACTATGGAGAAATTGTATTTGTGTATGGAATATGAACAACCGGAGATCCTACTTCCGGATTGGGTGATAGAGCAGGGGAGGGCAAGTATTGAAAGAATGCTGGAGATTTCGAAAGCTGCAGGGCTTTAGCCGGCAATAGCCAGTTTGCAGGTTCATAGAAAACGGGGAAAGGCAGTCCCCGCTAGTGCTGAGGGGAGTCGAAGTACCAGGGGATTTAGGGACAATAGGAGTATTTTTTATATTAATTTAAATCATAATTTTTAATATCAAGAAAGTCAGTATTTTAAAATAAATTTGGCTTGAATTTTGCTAATTAAAATTGACTTAGAAGATACGATGATGGGCTGAAGGAGCGTTACAGTCTATCTTTGCGGGCCAAATTGAACTATGAAGGGACACGTTTTACTTTTATTCCTCCTTACTTTCAGCTTACAGGTATTCAGTCAGAAAGGATATGAACTCGGCGGGTTCATTGGCGTGAGCAATTATGTCGGAGACATCAATCCTGATTTTTCCTTAAAAACTCCGGGCCCTTCCCTTGCTGCTATAGCCCGGTACAACTTTAACACCCGTACTTCGCTGAGATTGGATCTGGGTGCCGGTCGCTTGGCCGGAAAAGATGCCTTATCGGAAAATACGTTTCAGCAGGCTCGTAATCTTAGTTTCAGGACCGATTA
Organism: uncultured Saprospiraceae bacterium; assembly: GCA_963837505.1. GTDB lineage: Bacteria > Bacteroidota > Bacteroidia > Chitinophagales > Saprospiraceae > Opimibacter. The sequence continues at coordinate 195,655 of CAWINN010000005.1, forward strand.
TGTGGATGCCTCTTTCGGTTTTGAGTTTAATTTTTTTACGCTTCATCATGGCAGCCGTGATCAGTACTTTACGCCTTATATTTTTGGTGGACTTGCCCTCGCTTATTACAACCCAAAAGCGAATATTGATGATCATTGGTATGCTTTGCGATACCTGGGTACGGAAGGGCAGCAGGTGGGGAAAGAATATGCCCAGATTGCCGCCGGCACCGCTTATGGTTTTGGCATTAAACTCGACGTGAATGATGTTTGGAGTTTTAACGCAGAGTTGGCTGTTCGGCAATTAGGTACGGATTATCTGGATGATGTCAGTACGGTCTATCCCAATATGAATGAATTAGCGGCAAGACGAGGAGATCTTGCCGTCCGGCTTTCTGATCGCTCGGGTGAGTTGGGTGCCGATCCACCTATTGGTGCACCAGGTCGTCAGCGTGGCAATAGCAAGGATAATGATCTCTATTATACGTTTCGCGTAGGAATGGTTTATTACATTGGTTTCGTGCAATGTCCCAGGATCTGCAAATCACACTATTAATTTTTTGGCAATCCTTACCGACGGGCTGATGCCTATCTTTAGGCGCTATGATCAGGCATTACAAACTTACCGTGGGGCCGTTTCCCAGAGGATTTCATCTGATTACAGATTCAATTTTCAACACAATCGCGGGTTGGCCTGACGAGGGCATGTTGCAGGTCTTCATTCAACATACCTCTGCGGGAATTTGTATCAATGAGAATGCGGATAGCACGGTTCGACAGGATTTTGAACTTTATTTTAACCGGCTTGCACCTGAAAATATTCCGGGTCTTCAGCATGATGTAGAAGGACCTGATGATATGCCGGCGCACATTAAAAGCACCCTTGCCGGCAGCAGCCTGCAGATTCCGATTATCCGCGGAAAACCTGCCTTGGGAACCTGGCAGGGAATATTTCTATGCGAGTTTCGCAATCGGGCCAGGAAACGCGATCTGATCATCAGCATATTCAATTGAATGGGACAATGGCTTTCCATCTCTTTATTTGGTGAAGGATTGTTGACCGGACTCACGCTCACACTGATGCTTGGACCGGTGACTATGATTATTCTTCGCAATGGATTGGAGATTAATCGGAGCGCAGGCATTTGGGCAGCGGCAGGCACCTGGGCCAGTGATATAATTTTCATTGTTGTGACTTATTGGATGACTTTTTCAGTTAAGACCTGGGCCAATGATCCTTCTGTCAAATTTTCCCTTTACCTCATCGGGGGATCCGCCCTGATGCTGATGGGATTATTGATGACGCGGGTCAAGAAAAAGCCTATTCCGGAACATCATCAACCTTCTTCTTTGCGATACACTCAGGCCTTTGTGTCCGGGTTCATGGTAAATTCGCTGAGTCCTTTCACTTTGTTTTTCTGGCTGGGGGCAGCTGTTTTTTCACATATGCAGGCTGAACAACCTGTATACTATTATGCAGGGCTTATGCTGACTTTGTCCATGGGTGATTTTTCAAAAGCCTGGCTGGCTCCGAAACTAACGCAATGGTTGAAAGCGAAATATATCTATTGGATTCAGGTCATAGCTGGAGCATTGATTGCGGTTACAGGAGGCTATATTGTGTATCTGGGCATTTTGGGATAGATGGAGCCATAGCGGAAGGGGGGAATAGATAAGAAATTAAAGCAGCAATGGGGTCAGAGAGTAAGAACGAGGACCGAAAGACCAACAAATCTGTGAAACGAAAAAGAATATTTTGAAACCCCAGAGGGACAAAATGCCAGGTAAATGCGAAAAAATAAATCCATTGAAAAATCCATGCTTTCTACGCAATACCGCAACCTCCTCTTTGATTTTGGTAATGTCCTGATCGATCTTGATATCCCTTCAGCGATCGACCGGATGAAGGCATTGATCAATAAGGATACAGGGGCGGACATGTTTACTGAAGTGATACTTAAGTATGAAACCGGAAAGGTCAGTACGGATATTTTCATCAACACTATCTTGAGTCAGTGTCCGCCGAAAGTGCAGGCCCTGGATGTCATTGAGGCCTGGAACAGCATGCTGATCGGGATTCCTGATTATCGATTGGAAATGCTGACGTTGCTAAGATCTAAATATAATCTCTACCTCCTCAGTAATACGAATGAATTGCACCTGGAGTGGGTAAGGCGCTACCTGCAAAATAAATTCAGGATATATGATTTTGAGCAGCGGTATTTTGATGCCGTGTATTATTCCCACCTGGTGAAAGACAGGAAACCCAACCCTACGATATTTCAACATATTATTGCGGATACTCACCTGACCCCTTCACTGACTTTATTTATGGATGATGTTCAGGAGAACCTGGATACGGCGGGTCAATTGGGATTTGGAACTTATCTCGTCAAAGAGCAGGAAGAGATAGCCGAGTTTTTAAAAATAGAAGGGTTTTATTAAAAGACTAAAGGTTAGTTGTCCTGCCCATGTTGTTGTATGCTTCAGGGTATTTTTTCAACTTCACAGGATATAAAGGATTAAAATCCATGCGTGGAAAGCCGGCAGAGTGTGTCATTTTTTATTTTCGCCCTCCTGATACAACAACAGTTCAGGATACGTCGGAGCTAAGAAAGGAATATCCGCCGTTTTGATCCGTATCCCATCGAGATAAGCGATCACCTCCGCATCAGGAAAGCCATCCGTCCTCATTTTTTGTTTGAGCGAGTCGGCTTCCTGGTAGGAGGTCATCATGCCCGTCATATAATGGTAATTGCCCTGGCCATTGTCCACATCAATAAACATTTCGTGGAGTGATTCCAGGTTGGGATTTTGTAAAATCTGGGTGATGGAAACCAATTGCACACTGTAATACAAACCATGCCGCAGGGCAGAAAATTTCTGTCCGCGCGGATCAAGCATATTTTCAGGAACCGGAATATTTTCCATGTGAATGTTTACCGGCTCGGTTTCAAAATTGTGCAGGGTGATTTCGATGCGATGATTTAACCGTTTGTACAATGAAGTATTCGTGGTGCCTTCCGGAAGCATGGCTACAGGAAATGACGGGCCATATCCTTTCAGGATTATCCGGTTGCGGTCCACCCCTTTTTTGACAAGGTATCCAGCAGCCTCTTCCACTTTTTTAATTGAAAAATAAAGGCTGAACGTTTGTTGGGAAGTCGGTAATTCAAAACAACTGAGTTCGGCAGTGATCTTAGGATATATCAACATCAGGTTAGCGAGCAGGTCCAGTTTCTTGGTGTTTTGGGGAATCAGGATTTCTGCATTTTCTTCAAGGAAGAGGTGTGATATATAGTACTCTTTGATCTCAACTGGTTTGGCATCTGGTTCACCTCCGGAAGTGTCAATACGATGAGAAAGTAACAATTGCTGAAAAGTGGGTACATCGGATATCTCCTGATGGGCAATCAGGGGTTGCTTAAAAAATACGGTGTAAATGTCCTGTTTTCCATAGCCTGCTTTTCGGTCGGAAATCAAATAAGCACTGGTACCGTCCGGGGTTACTTCCAGGTTGGTTTCATTCCCGGAAGAGTTGATAGGAAACCCGAGGTTTGTCGGGATGGCCCATTTATACGAAGACGAATCAAAGGAAGTGCTGAATATGTCAAAGCCTCCCATGCTTTCCAGGTTGTCAGAAGAATAGAACAGCGTAAGGCCATTGCGGGTTAGAAATGGAAAGCGCTCATCATAAAAAGAATTGATCACAGGCCCCAGGTTTGTTCCGGCTGACCAGGTGTTGTTTACTTTAAATGAAATGTAGAGGTCATAACCACCATACCCACCGGGTTGGTTAGAAGCATAGAGACAGATGCTATCATTAAAAAAAGTGAGGTCCGTGCCATCCTTGTTGGCGTCAAAAGGTCCTTTGAAAAACCCTTTATGCTGGATGGTGGTTTCTCCGGAGAAAGTGTCGGTACGGATCCTGAATTTATTGTCCAGCTGCATCAGGTAATACAGTATTTGGCCATTAGTACTGAAGCCACAGACTTCCTGGTAGTTGCCGGAATTAATATGAGGGGGAAGCGGGACCGGGGCCAACCATCTTCCATTATCTAACATGGCCGAGTAAATATTCACTTTGGGAGAACCGGTCGTGCCGGAATTTTCGCGATCGGAACTGAAATATATTTTTCCGATGTTGGTTGGGCTGTTTTTAACTCCAAATTCATTGAATTCAGTGTTCAGTGTGGTACCGGCATTTTCTACGTAAGCTATTTCGTCGCCATATTTTAACCTGGCTCCATTGGCACAGCGAATCAGTTGGTCTTTAACCCAGGGGATTCGAGGATCTTTATTGCGGGTTCGTTGCAGAAAATGTTTGTAAGCGCCGATAGCTTCGGTAAAAAGGTTTTTCGCTTCATCCCCTTTGGCGAGATAGTAGAATACATCCGGATCTGTCTTCCCCTCATTATTGAGAGCGTTGAGTATGTTGAGTGAGCCGTCGACATCATTCACCTCGTAAAGACTGATGGCTAAATGGAGACGGGCTCTCTTGTCCGTACCATTCTGGACACCTGCCTGTTTATAATAGTTGACGGCTGAACGGAAATCCGAGTTTTCAAAAGATTCATCTCCTTTCTTTTGCACTGCGGAAAGCGTAGTCTGGCTGAAGGAAACAGAGAGAAAACACCCTGCTAAAAGGCAGGCAAAGAAGGAGACAAATGTCCTCAGGTGGTTTGGGTTCAAAAAAACTGCCGTGAGCATGCGGACTAAATCTCGCGTTGCGGATCAAACGCTTCCAGGTAGTCGGCCACTTTGCGCAGGAAAGATCCACCTAAAGCGCCATCCACTACCCGATGATCGTAGGACAAGGAGAGGAACATATAATGCCGGATCGCAATGAGGTCACCATAAGCAGTTTCCACTACGCCGGGTTTTTTGCGAATAGCTCCTGTCGCGAGGATAGCTACCTGGGGCTGGAAGATGATCGGTGTGCCCATCACATTGCCGAAGGTGCCGACATTAGTAATGGTGAAGGTGCCATCCTGTATTTCGTCCGGTTTCAACTTATTGTTGCGGGCGCGGGCGGCGAGGTCATTCACTTTTTTAGTCAGGCCCATGAGATTGTAGCCATCAGCATTGTGGATCACCGGCACGATGAGATTACCGGATGGCAGTGCAGCGGCCATACCGATGTTGATATTTTTCTTTAAAAGAATATTGTCGCCATCGACGGACACATTGATCATCGGATAATCACGAATAGCTTTGACAACGGCTTCAATAAAAATAGGAGTGAAGGTGATTTTCTCGCCATATTTCTTTTGAAAATTATTTTTTACGCTTTCACGCCATTGCACCATCTCGGTCACATCCGCTTCGACAAATGAAGTGACGTGAGGAGAAGTGTGTTTCGAACGCACCATGTGTTCAGCAATTAGCTTGCGCATGCGATCCATTTCGATGATTTCGAATGAACCATCAGAGCTTGGGCTTACTGCTCTCGATGTTGGTGTCGATTCAATTTGTTTGTTGTTGTTGTGCAACGGGTTTTGTCACATGAACATTCCCGCGATTTTCCAGGTAGGAGAGGATGTCGCTTTTTGTAACCCGACCATCTTGTCCTGATCCGGGGATCATATCCAGCTCCGCTTGTTGAATGCCTTCAGAAACTGCGATATTTCTGACAAGTGGAGAATAGAAGCGACCGGAGGAATTAGAGGATAAGTTTGGGGTGGAAACAGGGGTATGTACGGGAACGTATGGAACTGCAGGTTGAAGATGTTGAAGATGTTGAGGTTGTTGAGGTTGTTGAGGTTGTTGAGGTTGTTGAGGTTGTTGAGGTTGTTGAGGTTGTTGAGGTTGTTGAAGTTGTTGAGGTTGTTGAGGTTGTTGAGGTTGTTGAGGTTGTTGAACAGGTTCCTGAGCCTGAGGCTTTGGTGGTGGTGGTGGAGGCGGTGTTTGTTTGACCGGTGGTTCTGGTGTGCCATTTGATTTGGTAACACCAGCTTTTGCTTCAGTCGATATGACGGCGATCGTTTGACCGACCGGCACCACGGCGTTTTCTGCAAATAATATTTTCTCCAATTTGCCCGCGACAGGGGAAGGAATGTCGCTGTCGACCTTATCGGTAGCGATTTCGAGGATTGTTTCGTCCAGGGCCACCATATCGCCGGGCTTTTTGAGCCATCGCAGGATGGTGGCTTCCATGATGCTTTCGCCCATTTTGGGCATGATCAGGTTAAAGTCTGCCATGGATCAAAGATACGCACTGGACGGCATCGGGATTTTGATTGATTTTAAAAGACAATCCGTGGTAGAAAGGTGTCAACAGGACTCAAATTAATTTTGAATTACTCAGTGTATTGAGTAATTTTACTCAGTATATTAAGTAAATTTACTCAGTGTATTGAGTAAATTAATAAAAATGGAACGGAAACAGCTTAAAATACTCTCGCAAAGGATTGAAAATGAGCCCCGTAAGTTCATCCAGGTGCTTTATGGTCCACGGCAAGTGGGGAAAACCACAATGGTTCGCCAGTTATTGGACAAGACTAAAATACCTTCTCATTTTGCTACCGCAGATACGGTTACCATGGAGCAGGGAGCCTGGATTGCCCAGCAATGGGAGGCTGCAAGGATTAAGTGCCGCGCATCTAAAAATCAGGAGGTCATCCTGATCATTGATGAGGTACAAAAAATCCACAACTGGAGTGAACAGGTGAAACTGGAATGGGATCAGGATTCGGGAAATCGAATGAATGTGAAAGTGATTTTGCTTGGATCATCAAGGTTGTTATTGCAACAAGGACTTACGGAATCGCTAACCGGAAGATTTGAAACAATGTATTTGCCGCATTGGAGTTTTGCCGAGATGAAAGCTTTGCATGGAGTCACACTCGAGCAATACATCTGGTTTGGTGGATATCCGGGTGCTGCAATTTTGATGGAGGATGAAGTGAGATGGAAAGCATATATGCAGACTTCGATTATTGAAACGAGTATTTCGCGTGACATCCTGATGCTGACACGAGTGGATAAGCCTGCGTTGATCAAGCGGCTTTTCGAAACCGGATGTGCATACTCTGGTCAAATTCTTTCCTTGAATAAAATAATAGGACAGTTGCATGATGCAGGCAACACGACTACGCTTGCTCATTATCTTGAATTACTGGACCAGGCGGGATTGTTGAGTGGATTGCAGAAATACAGTCCGAAAGTATTGCGACAACGGGCATCGAGTCCAAAGTTCCAGGTGCATAATACCGGTTTGATGTCCGCCATGGTAGCTGAACATTTTAATGAAGTGGTGAAAAGTCCTGATCGATGGGGACGCTGGGTGGAATCAGCGGTGGGAGCTCATCTAATCAATCAGTGTCGGGTGCATAATTTTCAATTGCACTATTGGCGGCAGCAAAATGATGAAATTGATTTTGTCATTGAAGGAAACGGTAAGGTGATTGGACTTGAAGTGAAATCTGGATTTTCCGGGAAGGCTTCAGGAATGGAAGCTTTTAAAAAGGAATTTAAACCGGATAAAGTCTTGTTGGTGGGGAAATCGGGGATGGGGGTAGGGGAATTTCTGGAGATGGAAATTGGAGAGCTTTTGCCTTGACTGGTGAACAAGCTTAGTGTGGGTTTATCCTAAACTGTTTTGAAAAATGTGTCCAGAAAATTGGGGGCTAAGCCAATCCACAAATCCTGCATACCAGCTCCGATGCAAGGATTCTGAGAATTCTGGTTGGCTAATGCTCATTTCATAGGATAAGTCCTTTATGAGCCATGGCTCATCTCTACATATGAATACTTTTAGCAGTATAGCAATGTCTTGCGGCCTCATGCCAGTGTGTTTTCTCATAGGAGCAAAGCAAAAGGATAAAAGGCAATATCGCATATCGCGATTTGCGATATTATATGTGTATAATACAGAAATACAAATAAATATGTATAATAATATAATTTATATATGAATTGTGCGTTGATGCACTTCCTGCGCTGATCATAATTCATGACATCGTCCTGAAGTGTGGCTCATTAGCTATCCTCATTGTGTGTTAAAAGGGGAATATTGATTCTCCGGGCACATTCACTATAATTTGCCCTTATCCAATGTGCCACACCGGACCCATCCCTCGGCCCCATCCACCGCCCACTAAATGCCTGACCCTGAACCCAAAGTCCTTGTTAAATTTATAGCCACAAACCAACCAAATCCACCTGATGATGAGTTTCCCAACCCGGTTATTGCTGGTCCTTCTTCTCGCCAGCCTCCTCCCTTCATGCAAGAAAGGGTTCCAAACGACCACCAATACTCCTGAAGAAATCGGCCGCTATATCGCCGCCAGGGTGCCCGCCGTCATTGAAGTTTCTGACCCGGCCAGGGTGCGGTTTTCAGTCCCCGTCGATACGACGCAGACCACCTCTATTTTCTCCTTTAGCCCCTCCACCGAAGGAAGTTTCAAATGGGAAGATGCCATGACCCTTGCTTTCACTCCCAAAGATGGCTGGAAACCCGGCACCTCCTACCAGTTGCAAGTCAACCTGGATAAGGCCATCAGGGACGTCGACCCGAACATGAAGAAAGTAGTCTTCGAATTTATGATCAAGCCGGTCAGGATGACCGTTTCATTCGAACCTTTAGTCCCTGAGTTTGATGGAGACCAGCCGAAATACATGTTGAGAGGAAGAGTATTGACTTCCATTCCGGTCGACAGCGCTCAACTGGAGAAAATATTTTCCATGAAAACCTCCGGCAAAATGGCTGCCGCGACCTGGAACCATAGTGATGATGGCAGGACCCATGAAGTGATCGTCTCAGAAATACTGCCGGATAGTAAAATAGATTTCCGCTGGGATGGGAAGAGCATCGGTGCGGAATCCACCGGTAGCAGATCCATTTCCATTCCGAAAGGGGATGAGATGACGATGTTGTCTTTTGAACCCGGTGGCGACGGAGAGAAAAAAGTAAGCGTTTATTTTTCCCAAAAGCTGGATCCCAGCCAGGATATTAATGGATTGGTTACGATCAATGGGAGTACAGATGGATTTACGGTCAAAAAGCAGGATCATATCCTGTCCATTTATCCAGGTGAAGACCTGGAAGGCAATTTATCCATTGAACTTCATGGAAAGATCTCTTCGTCCCTGCATCATGAGTTGGGCAAGACCATTTCTTTTGACATTTCTCTCGATGATAATAAACCTGCATTGAAATTAGTCGGCACGGGTGTGATCACTCCGGGTAAGGATGCAGTTGTTTTTCCATTTGAAGCCGTCAATTTACGATCGGTAGAGGTAGAAGTGCTGCGTGTATTCGAAAACAATATCCTGCAGTACCTGCAGAATAATAACCTGGAAGATCAATGGGATCTGGATCCGGTAGGTCGCGTGATCTTACAGAAGGAAGTGGACCTGGAGTCCATGTCTGATCATGACAATAAATATGTCTGGACCCGCTATGCACTCGACCTGGGACCTTTGGTCAAACTGGCTCCGGGTAGTATCTACCAGGTACGCATTGGATTTAAAGGCAAGGATACGTATCTCGATTGTGTCAAAGACGTGGAGGAATATAAGGAGCCACCAGCCTATGGTGAGATGGCTTCCATTTGGGAATACAATTATGCTTATGACGGATTCACATGGGATCAGACAGATGATCCTTGTTACCCGGCGTATTATGGTCCTGAGCGATATATCAGCCGCAACATTCTGGCTTCTGATATTGGGTTAACGGCCAAGCAAAATGAAGACGGAAAAATATGGGTCTTTGCCAGTTCCATTGAAACCGTTGCCCCGCTATCTGGCGTGGACATTGAGGTATTTGACTATCAGAAACAATCGATGGGTAAGGCCAGTACCAACACTGATGGGGCAGTTGCCCTGGATATTCCGCGCCAGGCATTTTTTGTCGTGGCATCTCAGGGAGATCAGAAAGGATATTTGCGATTGCAGGATGGACTCGCGCAATCGGTGAGTGAATTCAATGCGGGTGGTACGAGTTATCAACAAGGCCTTCGCGGATATATGTATGCCGACCGTGGCGTATGGAGGCCCGGCGATAGTGTATATCTCAATTTTATCCTTTGGGATCCTGAAAATAAAATTGATGCCCGTCACCCGGTGCGATTGACGGTGAATAATCCACTGGGTCAAAAAGAAGTGGATATGACCAGCCCGATTTCGGTGGGAGGCATTTATAATCTTGCTTTTCATACTAATGCCACTGATCCTACCGGAAACTGGATGGCCACCGTACAGGTTGGTGATGCCGTATTTTCAAAATCATTAAAAATTGAAACGGTCAAACCCAACCGGTTAAAGATCGATGCCACACTGCCCGATCCGATCATTGCCTCCAAAACGGGACAGAAGATAGATCTCGAATCGCAGTGGTTGTTTGGTGCGCCTGCTTCCAACCTGAAAGCAGTAGTGGAAGCGCAGTTCAGTGCGAAAGAGTTTTCACCAGACGGGTTTAAAGATTTTGTCTTCAGTGATCCTGCGCGTCGCACCCCGAGTACAGTGACGACCATTTTTGATGGCATGCTGGATGCCCAGGGAAAAACGACCATTCCCATTCCGGACATCTCCGAGTATTTGCCTGAAGGACAATTAACCATGTCTATAAAAACACGGGTATTTGAAACCGGCGGAGATTTCAGTACAGACAGGGCGACCACCACTTTTGATCCTTATGATCATTATGCAGGAGTATTGATTCCTGCCAATCGATGGGGTTACCAGGAAATGAAAATGAATGAGCCCAACCAGGTCAAATTTGCTTCCGTTGCCGCTGATGGAAAAGGGGCAAGTGGCAGGACCTTAAGCATTGGAATTTACAACGCGCAATGGCGATGGTGGTGGGATCAAACCAGTGATGACATCACGCAGTATAATAGCCAGATGCACCTCGGGGCCATTAAAACAGACACCGTGGTAACCGGACCAGATGGTACGGTAGCCTACAAAGTGACTCCTGTCACGTATGGATCGTTTATGATCCGTGTTTGCGATACGGAATCGGGTCATTGCAGTGGCCAGTTTTATTACGCTGGTGCCTGGGGTGATCCGACGGATAACAGTGATGCAGCCAGCCGGTTATATTTTTCTTCGGATAAAGACAAGTACCAGGTAGGAGATAAAATCAAATTGAACATTCCCTCTGCTTCCGGTAGCAAATTGCTGCTCACTATTGAAAAAAACAATAAGGTGCTCTCCTCCAAATGGTATGAGATCAGTACTGACCAAACTCAAATCACGATCGATGCCACAGCTGACATGATGCCCAATGCCTATGCTTATGTCAGTCACCTTCAACCTTTCAATCACCCTTCGAATGATATGCCGTTGCGCATGTATGGTGTCTTACCACTGATGGTGGAAGATCCTTCGACCATGCTGCATCCGGAACTCGCGGTGTCGGATGAATTGCAACCGGATAAGGATTTCACGATTACGATCAGTGAGAAAAATAAATTACCCATGGCCTATACCATTGCGGTGGTGGATGAAGGATTGCTGGGATTGACGCGATTTGAATCACCCGATCCGTGGAAATATTTTCACCGACAGGAAGCCCTGGCCGTAAAAACGTGGGATATGTTCGACCAGGTGCTGGGAGGTTATGGCGGTGCGCTCGAACGCATGCTGAGTATCGGAGGTGATGAGGCTGCTAAACTAGTGGATGCCCCGCAGGCTGAGCGATTCATACCAGTGGTCATGCACCTTGGTCCCTTTTACCTGGATCCCGGGCAAAAGAAAACTATGACCGTGCACATGCCCAATTATGTGGGAGCTGTGCGCACCATGGTGGTGGCCAGTGATCGTAAGCGCTGGGGAGCTGCAGATAAAACCAGTAAGGTGAAATCAGATCTGATGATTCAGCCCACACTGCCAAGATTAGTGTCCCCGGGCGAAACAATAGCTGTGCCGGTGCATGTATTTGCGATGGGGGATAATATCAAATCAGTCCAGGTGGAAGTGAAACCTAATGATATGGCGTCTGCTGCAGGTCAGAATATTCAGACATTGTCTTTTACAGCGCAGGGAGATAAGATGGCTTATTTCAATTTGAAGATTGCGGATCATCCTGGATTATTGAAAGTTGAAGTCTCCGCTAAATCGGGGAATGCCACCACTTCGCAAAAATTTGAACTGGATGTGCGTATTCCTAATCCGCCGCTGACGCAGGTTGTCGCTGCCACGCTTGCAGCAGGTCAGAAATGGTCTGGGAAGATTCCGTTTCCGGGTATGAAAGGTACCAATGAAGCCAGCATTGAGGTCTCCCAAATGCCGGCTATCAACCTGGAGCAGCGTTTGCAATATTTGATACACTATCCTTATGGGTGCCTCGAACAGACAACTTCATCGGTATTTCCTCAATTGTATCTCGCTGATTTAACAGATCTGAGTGCAGCACAACAGCAGGCTGTGCGAGGCAACATCCAGGCGGGTATTCAACGAATGAAAATGTTCAGTTTGCCTACAGGTGGGTTTTCTTATTGGCCGGGAGAACAGTACCGGGACAGCTGGGTAAATAGTTATGCGGGACATTTTCTTATTGAAGCAGCTAAAGCGGGATATGCGGTTGATCAATCGATGTTTGAAGGTTGGCGCAAAGCACAAAAGAAAGATGCCCAGGCTTATCGAGCCGGTCAATATTATCGTGATGATCTGAACCAGGCTTATCGTTTGTATACTCTCGCTCTGGACGGGCAACCGGAATGGGGGTTGATGAACCGGCTACGCGTGCAAAAGGATCTTGATCAGACTGCGGCGTGGATGTTAGCAGCAGCTTATGCTTTAGGAAAACGTAATGATGTTGCCATGGGCCTGATCAATAAATTAAGCACAGAAGTTAAACCCTACCAGGAAATGGCCTATACTTATGGTTCTGATCTGCGGGATAAAGCCGTGATATTAGAAGCCTTTCTTGTCATGGGAAAAGAGAATGATGCGATGACTATGGCACGTGCCATGGCCACTACGCTTTCTTCGGATTATTGGTATGGCACACAAAGCACAGCTTTCGCTTTGACCGCCATGGGAAAAATGGCCAAACAATTTGCCGGCGGCACTTTAAAAGCAACGATCACCCAGGGCGGGAAATTGCCGGAGAGTGTCTCTACGACAAAAGGTATGATCACGCGTGACCTTGACGTTGATAATGAAAATGTGACGGTGGAAAACAATTCCAGTGGTACGATCTTCATCAGGGTCACTTGCACGGGACGTCCATTGAACGGAGTGAAAGCGGCGGAGAATAAGAATATGAGCCTTAAAATAAATTATCTGGACATGCAGGGCAAAACGCTCAGTCCGGATAAGCTGAAACAAGGAACAGATTTCGTTGTACAGATTCAGGTCACCAACCCGGGAACGTTTACTTCACATCTCGATCAATTGGCCCTTTCCTATTTGTTTCCTTCCGGTTGGGAACTAGCTAATCAGCGGATGGATCAATTTGAAGATCGATTCAAGAACAGTGGCTTTCGTTACCAGGATATCCGGGATGACCGGGTCAATACTTTCTTTAGTATGGATCGCGGGGTGTGGACGTATAATTTCGTCATGACAGCTACGTATACCGGAAAATATTGGCTGCCCGACATTATGTGTGATGCCATGTATTCGCACCAGGTGCAGGCGAGGGTGCCCGGCAGATGGGTTGAGGTAGTTCCTGCCTCAGTTGGTAAAGAAGATATGTAGTGAAGTATTTGCGAGGACCGTTGAAATGGATTTGGGTGGGTTTGATTGGACTCATGGCCTGGTGGTTTTGTCTGCCAGATCCTTTATTTGATGATTCTTACAGTACGGTTTTGTTAGATCAGCATGATCAATTATTGGGAGCGCGATTGGCTGATGACGGGCAATGGCGGTTTCCTGAGCAAGATTTGATAGTGCCTGAAACTTTTGAAAAGGCCATCATTCAATTTGAAGACAAGCGATTTTATTCCCATGGCGGAGTGGATGGGTTGGCCCTGGTCAGAGCTTTTAAAGAAAATCTCCGGGCACATCAAATCGTCAGTGGAGGAAGCACAGTGACTATGCAGTTGATGCGACTTGCCAGAAACAATAGAAGCCGCAATATCTGGCAGAAAGGAATAGAAATGCTTTGGGCCATGCGTTTTGAAGTCACACATTCCAAAAAAGAAATACTCCGGTTGTATGCGGCACACGCTCCTTTCGGTGGCAATGTAGTGGGGCTTGGAGCTGCCAGTTGGCGATATTATCATAAGACGCCTGATCAGCTTTCGTGGGGAGAAGCAGCAGCCCTGGCTGTATTGCCAAATGCTCCGGCTTTGATTCGTCCGGGAAGAAACAGCGATGCTTTTTTAAAAAAGCGGAATAAACTGATCAATGTATTAAATGAAAGTGGAATCATTGATGAAACGGAAGCTTCCCTGGCTTTGCAAGAGCCGTTGCCCGGTGAGCCGCTTCCATTGCCTGACCTGGCTCCTCATGTGCTAGGACACTATACGTCGGCAGGGGAGACCTTGCATAGTACCATTGACCTGGCTTTGCAGGAGAGATTGACTGCTTTATTGCAGCGTCATTCAGATATCCTTTCGCTTAATGGAGTCAACAATGCGGCACTCCTGGTTATAGAAACTGAAACCGGGGATGTCAGAGCTTATATTGGCAATGTATCTCATGATGACAAAGCGCACCAGAATGATGTTGACATTATACAATCCGAACGAAGTTCAGGCAGCATACTGAAACCATTTCTTTATTGTGCTGCGCTTCAGGAAGGACTCATTACGCCTCAAGGCATGATAGAAGATATTCCAACCTATATCCGGGGTTACCAGCCTCTTAATTTTTCAAAACAATATATGGGCATGGTACCGGCTGACCAGGCATTGGCCATGAGTCTGAATGTTCCAGCCGTTCGTTTGCTGCAACAATATGGTATCCTTCCCTTCAAGGAAAAATTGATAGATGCCGGGATCACCACATTGCATTATTCTCCTGACTATTATGGTTTGCCTTTAGTGTTAGGCGGTGCGGAGGTAAAGTTGTGGGACATCTGCGGTGCGTATGCGAGTATGGGACGGATCTTAGCTCATGCGTATAAGTATGATCATCGATATTCGAAAGATGATATTCATCCACCAGTTCTCTTTGCCCCTAAATCCCCTGAAGGGAACTTCATTCCTGCAACGAGAAAGTCCCCTTCAGGGGATTTAGGGGCGAAAGGAACTTCGGAATGGCGGCGTAGGTACAACCTACGGCAAACACGGGCGGAAAGCGTAGAAAAGCCTAATCTTATTTTGACTGCCGAGCCTCCTGTTTGGAATGTAGGTGCGATCTGGTCCACGTTCGAGGCGATGAGTACTTTGCGAAGACCGGATCAGGAAGGGCAGTGGGAAACCTTTGAAAGCAGTAAGCGAATTGCGTGGAAGACAGGGACAAGTTTCGGTTTCAGAGATGCCTGGGCTGTAGGAGTCACACCAAAGTACACCATCGGGGTTTGGATCGGAAATGCGGATGGAGAAGGAAGGCCGGGAGTGATTGGTTTGCATGCAGCAGCGCCTGTTTTATTTGATGTGTTGGGGATGTTGGATTCGAGTGATGCGTGGTGGAGTCCGCCGTATGATGCCATGAAACCACAAGTAGTCTGCAGGCAAAGTGGCTGGCTGGCAGGTCCCCTGTGTGTAGAGACCGATACAGTTTATTTCGTACCCGGAGAACAGACTCCTAAAATTTGCCAATATCATATCCAGGTCTATACGGATGCACATGGAGAGTACCGATATGATCCATCCTGCATGCCGACCGAAAGCAGTCTTAAAAATTATTTTATAGTTCCTGCGCTGGCAGAGAGTTATTACAAGCGATATCATCCGGAGTATCAGACATTGCCGCCATTGAGTCCGGATTGTCAATCCGTGGATAGCCATGAAAAGGATATGGCCATTATTTATCCCCGGCCGGGATCCAAAATATATATACCGTATGAATGGGATAAGAAAAAGTCAATGGCTGTTTTCTCCGCCGTCCATCGATCGGCTGATGCGGATGTGTATTGGCACCTGGATCAGCAGTTTATCGGGAAGACGCGCGAGTTTCATCAGATCGCGGTGGATCCAAAGCCGGGTAAACATACGTTAGTGCTGCAGGATGAATTCGGAGGCATGGTCAGCACCAGTTTTGAAGTGATCCAGCCGGCCGGACATTGATAATAATAACAGGACAAGAAGCTTATCCTTTTACTTCTAACTTCCTTATTCCTTATTCTAACTTCCTAATTCAAAAAAGGTGCCTCTCCTTTCGAAAAGACACCTCACTTTCATACTAATACTCGTCTGTTAAGATCTTTAGTGGTATTTGCTTCGGATAAACCAGGAGTTGTCATTGAAGATAAGGCCTACCTTGCCGCGAATGAAATTTTCGGAGAGGTTCGCGCCCCCGGTGCGTCTTCCAACATCCAGGCCGAACTGGAACCAGGCGATGTTTCGCTGTGCGATCAGCGGAAAGCTGGCTCCTAAGGTTAGGGCATGTTCTTTTACCTGTGTGCCTTCGATAATGCGGGGATCTGATTTGGTATAGAAACCGGCGCGGTACTCCACTCTTTTGAAATAAGAAATAATGGAAGTGGCATCCGGGATCCAGGCGACACCGAATCCGATGCGTGTTGCATTTTGTAGAGTGTCTGGCGCAACATCATTCACATAATTACTCCAGGGAGCGGTTTGAAAATCTATTCCCACCCTGTACTTGCCCGCTTGTCGATACATGATTCCTGCACCAAAAATTCCCGGCATCGTACCATGAGCTAATCTGCCATTCGAAATATAAGCCGAATCAATATCATTGCTGATGATGTTATAGCCTATTTTAGAAATGTCTGAAGTTGTATTGAAAGTGGTGTTGCCACTATAATACATCCCGGCGGATAACAGATGGGAAGGTTTATCATCCTGCGCCCGGGCGGATTTCAGATCCAGGGGTTGTTCATATTGTACGCCCAACCGATATTGGAAACCTTTATAGGCGATAGTGGAAGAGAAGATATCCTGGTAAGCATTTTCCAGGTCCTGAAAGGTGACGGTTTCATTATATGCTTCTTTTCCGTAGAGATAACTAAGATTGACTCCGGCACAGAAATTTCCATATTTAAAACCATTGCCCCAGGTGACCTGGTAGAGTCCGCCGGTACCCTTGAAATCCCGAGTCACCAATCCGATTGAATCAATGCTGTCCTGGATTTGAATATGATAGCCAACCTGTGTGTATGGCTTGAGGGAAAAAGAGGTGCCCCAGGCAAATTTGGTTTCCCTTCTTTCGAGGGCCTCATTCAGTGGATTGATAATGGGAATATTCAGGCTTAAGTGATCCATATTCCCGGTCCAGACGGTTTGATGGTTGTCATTTCGTTTGTAACCGGAGCGCTTAAAAGAGGTCCCCAGTTGAAAAGCTGTGTATTGAAGGAATCCCAGCGAAGCCGGATTTTCAATATTAGCTTCAAAAAAATCGTGATAGGCTGCATTCATTCCGCCCATGGCATGGCTGCTGACCAAATTGGACTCAAAGAAATCACCGATCCCGAACTGGGAAAAAGGCGAATTATCCTTGGGCTGGGCATAGACAAAATGGCTAAAGCCAAGTCCTATGAGTATGATTAGCAAGTATTTAGTCAAACTATTGGGCATTAAAAGTCAGGATTTTGAACAGGCCTTTGGCGACCAATTCGGGTTCCAAAAATATCTCACTTTCCAGTCTTTCGGCCAGAAAAATGGAATCTCCGCCTGTCATAACGACAAATACTTCTCCGAACGCATCTTTGGCCCTGCTTAATATGCCTTCTATTTCCATTAAGGCACCCAGGCATGCCCCATTCTGTAAAGCATGAATCGTTGAGTCACCAAAGGTAAGTGAAGGCCAATGAATTTCTGCAAGTGGCAAGTTGGCCGTGTATTCATGCATGGACTTCAATCTCATCGCCAGGCCGGGCGCAATATTGCCTCCGAGGTAGGTACCGGTTTTCAATACCATGTCCATCGTGATACAAGTGCCGGCATCGATGATGAGGCAATTCTTATCCGGGAAAAGAGCATGTGCCCCACAGGCTGCGGCAATCCGATCTCGTCCCAGGGTATCGGGTGTGCTATATACCAGGGCAACCGGCAATGGAGTATGATGACTGAGCTCAATAATTTTTCCACTAATAGTTAAGTCAGAAGCATTCCACTTACGTGCTCCCGTGGTGGAGCTAATAACATGTTGGATTTGATATGTAGTGATCAGATCAGTCAGCAAATCAATCTCATTTCCTTCAAGTACAGTAGTGCGCACGAGTTTACCCGCTGTGTCAAATACAGCCACTTTGGTGCGCGCATTGCCTGTATCGATGGTTAGAAACATAAATAAATAATGAAAATGGAAGTGAGAATTTATGAGTAAATGATATGATATTTCCCGGAGGCCACAAAGAACACGGAAAATTTTTATCGTGACCCGTGACCCATCATTCGTGACCCGATCCTGGTCCATGGTCTTTCGTCCTTCGTCATCTTTTCAATGTTTAAAATGTCTGTATCCCGTAATCACCATAGCCATGTCCTGTGTATTGCAATAATCAATGCTGTCCTTATCCTTTACTGATCCTCCGGGATGAATGACAGCGGTGATACCGGCCTCATGGGCGATCTCAACACAGTCAGGAAAGGGAAAAAATGCTTCCGAAGCCATACCTGCACCTCGTGTATCAAATCCAAAAGCTCTCGCCTTGTTGATAGCCTGTTGTAATGCATCTACACGTGAAGTCTGGCCACAGCCCATGCCTATCAGTTGGGCATTGTTCACCAGGGCGATGCCATTTGATTTCAGATGTTTCACGCAGATATTGGCAAAAAGCAGATCCTGCATCTCCTTTTCCGAAGGTTTGCGGTGGGTTGCATAATTCAGGGAGGCCATATCAACATTCACCTGGTCGGCATCCTGTACGATAAACCCATCCAGCAGGCTTTTGATCTGTCGCTTTGCTTCCGGGTACCTGACCAGTTTCAATAGTATTCTGTTCTTTTTTGCTTTAAGGATTCGCAGTGCGTCCGGAGTAAAAGAAGGGGCCACCAGTACTTCGTAAAATATTTCATCAATATGCTCAGCAGTTATCTTGTCAATCTCGCTATTGCTGATCAGCACACCACCAAAGGCAGAAACCGGATCTCCTGCCAATGCATCCTTCCAGGCCGTGAGAATATCCGTGCGTGTAGCCAGGCCACAGGCATTGGTGTGTTTTAGAATGGCAAAGGTCGGAGGCGCATTTTGGAATTCCGCCATCAGCGCCATCCCGGAATCTACATCTACCAGGTTATTATAGGAGAGTTCCTTTCCATTAAGTTTTTGAAAATTCTGCTCCAATTCACCGAAATAAATCGCTTGTTGATGAGGATTCTCTCCATATCGCAATGGCACTGCAGCATGAATGGAAATCTTTAAACTCAGATCTGATCCATCGCGGTTGAAATAATGATAGATTTCTTTATCATAGTGCGAAGAAACGCGGAATGCCCGTGTTGCAAACCACTTTCTGTCTTCAAGTTCGCTGTTGGCTCCTTTGGCTTCCAATAAACTATGCAGGGGTTCGTATTCTTCGCGGGAAGGAACAATGAGGACCTCCTGGTAATTTTTTGCCGCCGCGCGGATCAGGCTGATGCCCCCGATATCAATTTTTTCAATGATGGATTTCTCATCCGTCGTTGATCGAACCGTTTCTTCAAAAGGATAGAGGTCTACGATAACAAGATCTATTAGTGGGATATCGTATTGCTTCAATTGATCGAGATGATCCTGTTCCCTCCGGGCCAGTATGCCGCCAAAGATTTTCGGGTGGAGGGTTTTGACCCTGCCATCGAGGATGGATGGATATCCTGTAAGGTTTTCGACAGGAATGGCTTCGACCCCAAGGGCCCGTATGTAATCCAGGCTTCCCCCGGTGCTGTAGATCTTCACCTGATGATCGTGCAGCGCATGAACAATTTTATCGAGGCCTTCTTTATGAAAAACGGATATAAGGGCAGTTTGGATTGGCTTGGCGTAGGCCATAGAGGATGTTTAATGAGGGGGTCAAAGGTAAGGAGCACAGAGCATAGGGCATAGTGGAGTAAACCAAATTGGGAGAAAGGCTATGCTTAATTGGGGGGAAGGACAGGTTGGGCATAAAATGAGCAGGACGAATCTCTCGATAAGATTTCGTCGAAAACCCCTACCATATGCAAGTGTCTTGAAATCAAAGAATGTTACCCTGATTTTCAATTTTTTTTTGATTTTCCCATATTTTCGGAAAGAGGCTTATTTCCTTGTCCGCAGATCAAGGATATTGCCAAGACTATAACAATACCTGCAGCGAGCTTCATAGATATCCGTTTCCCCCAATACAACGGTTTCTGCATCGGCAGTGAGCCGATAAGTATGAGTGGCAAGATTGCCGCAATGCCTGCAGATGGCGTGAAGTTTCGTCACATATTCAGCCACCGCCAGCAGATCCGGCATGGGCCCGAAAGGACGTCCTCGAAAATCCATGTCCAGCCCGGCTATAATAACCCGGTGTCCGCGCAATGCCAGTTCTTCACATACCCTTTTCAACTCCATGTCAAAAAATTGGGCTTCATCGATCCCGACCACTTCTATTGTATCAGCCACCTTGAGGATATCCGTAGCCTGTTTTACAGGATTCGAAGCTATAGCACGGGAATCATGACTCACTACTTCGTCTATGCTGTATCGGGTGTCCTGCTGAGGTTTGTAGATTTCGACGGATTGTCCGGCGATTTTCACCCTTTTCAACCTTCGGATCAGTTCTTCTGTTTTACCGGAAAACATTGAACCACAGATCACTTCGATCCAACCTCTGCGTTGCGTATGAAATGAAGGTTCCAGGAACATGACGGCTGCAAAGATGCACCCTTCCCTGAATTCATAGCTTACGAGACAGGAATATTCGGCACTTCACACAATATTAACCGGATTTGTTTCATATTAAAGGTTGAACACTAGTAACTTGCACAGCATATCGACTACTTATGAATTTACAAAAAGCCCGCCGGTTCCTGCTAAAAATTCAAACCCTTTTGGAACAGGAATCACAACAGGAATTGTCCCGTCTTGAAAAGGATTTGGTAAAATCTTACGTGCTCCAACTCTATGAGGCGGTCAATGAAGAAGAATCCACTCCTCATGAACCTATGGTGAAGGTCAACGAAATAATGGTTAAGACCCCTTCAGAAATTCTTCTGCCTGAAAAGCCGCACTTGCCTATGATGGAACCCGAAGTTGAAGCGCCTAAAGTGCCCATCCCTGAGATCAGACAAAAACCCGAGGAAGTACCGATGGAAATCAGATATCCTCAACCGGAAATAGCCCCTTCTCCACCAAAAACCGAATACAAACCTGTTCATTCACCGGTGATGGAACCCGTAAAAGAACCTTTGCATAAAGTCTTAATGGTGCAGGAAACGCATCATGGCAATTCCGATGAGGCACTTGCACAAATTTTTGAAATGCTACGACAGGATGATGTCTCCGAACGGTTTAGTCATGTGCCCATTGACAACATTGAAGCCGCTATGGGATTAAATGATAGAATTTTTACTCTCAAGGAATTATTCGGCGGAGACAAAACCCTTTTCGATGCTACCTGTGAGCAACTCAATCGCCTGCATTCTTTCAGCGAAGCACAAACCCTCCTGGTGAATGGCCCGGCAAAGGTTTTCAAATGGGGTGAAGCAGAGCGACTGAAAATGGCAGAACAATTTATTCGCATCGTCGCACGCCGGTATCCTAAAACCGGCCATTAATCCCATGTACCGTCAGCTCATCCGCAAACTCAATTTTCCGATTGGTTTTGTCATAGTCATCACCTTCATCCAGTTGGTGCAATCCGTATTCAACCTGGATTTTGGAAGAATGGGCGTCTATCCTCGTCGTATTGAAGGATTGCCTGGTATACTCACGGCACCGCTCATTCATGGAGGATGGGAACATTGGTTTTATAATGCCATTTCCTTGCTGCTCTTAGGGGCGGTTTTATTTGGATTTTATCCCAGGATTGCCTTGCGAAGTTTTATCTGGATCTACCTGCTGTCCGGATTGGGAGTCTGGATCTTTGGCCAACCTTATACTTATCATATTGGAGCAAGCGGGATTGTGTATGGCATGGTGTCGCTGGTTTTCTGGAACGGGATATTCAGAAGGAATGTAAAATCCATTGTGTTGGCGCTGATTGTTTTAGTGGTTTATGCCGGTTTCTTTCCGGGCATCGTCCCTGGAAAGCCAGGCATATCATGGGAAAGTCACCTTTTAGGAGCTTTCGCCGGAATTTTCCTCGCCTGGTGGTACAGGAAAGATGTTGAAGAAGACGAAGTGCCTCCACCGCCTGGTGAGGATGAAGAAGAGGAGGAAAAAGAATATTACCTGCCAAGGGATACATTTGACATGACCCTGGAAGAAAGAAGAAATCTTCCCCATCCCTGATTTTCCTCCCAGGTTCTTGGTACGGTTGCTGCAACCTTTTTACAAGGCTATTGTCTTTCTCCTGGATTTTTTCTTTTAACGCATTCCTATTCTAATCATGGCACAAAAGATTTTATTTCTCCTCCTCATTGGACTATTGATTCAATGCAATGTGGAGGCACAGCACAAGACCACTATCAAGGGAGAGGGAAAAGTAGTCACCCAGGAAATCACTCTTGATCCGTTTCATGGAATTAATCTTTCTTTTCACGGGGATGTGGTGCTTACCCAGGGAGCTACACAGCAGGTGATCATCGAAGGGCAGCAAAATATCATTGATAACATCAAGCGTGAAGTGCAGAATGGAAATTGGAACATTGAATTTGATCATAATGTAAAGGATGCCGAGCCGGTCAAAGTCACCATCACTGTGCCCAACCTGGATGAAATCGGTTTATGCGGAAGTGGCGCTATAACCTCCACTAATCGATTCATGGATCTGCATAAGCTGGAAATAAATATTTCGGGATCCGGCAATATTCATTTTGACTATGAAGGAAAAAGCACGGAGCTCAATCTGAGCGGCTCCGGCAAGGCGGAACTTGCTGGGGAATCTTCGGAACTGGAAATAAATATAAGTGGGTCTGGCGGTGTCAAAGCAAAGGAATTGCTGACATCGGATTGTGATGTTTCTATCAGCGGTTCAGGAAATGCGTCCGTCTATGTCAACGGTGATCTGGAGGCACAGGTTTCCGGCAGTGGAGAGATAACCTATACCGGAAATGCAAACGTGGATGCCATTATTTCCGGCAGCGGGAAGGTCAATAAGATGTAATAAAGGAGAAGAGCTGAAGGGCAGAAAGGCGGAAGGGAAGCCCCTGGATAAGTGAGCAGTGTGCCGCACTGCGCGAATCGAAATGTCGGACCATCAACGGTTTTAGGAAATGAGGGGGAATGCCTGTATCATCAACTCATTCGGCTCAGGCACTAAAGTACTTACTGATCAGGCAAGAGCCTGAATAGCTTTCCGTACGGAACCATGATGTTGAAGAAGTGAGGCGGCTTGTTCGAAACTGCATCCTGATTTTTCCATGATCATCCTGGTGCCGCGTTCGATCAGTTTGTTGTTGGTTAGTTGCATATCCACCATTTTATTGTCCTCAATGTGACCGAGACGGATCATAGTGGCGGTGGAGATCATATTGAGAATAAGTTTCTGAGCCGTGCCCGCTTTCATCCTCGTACTTCCGGTGACAAATTCAGGGCCGACTTCGCAAACGACGGGATGATCGGCAAGAGGGATAATCGGGGCTTTTCCATTGCAGGTAATGCACGCGGTCAGCACCTTATTTTTCCGGGCTTCCGTTAATCCTCCGATGACATATGGTGTAGTGCCGGAAGCTGCGATGCCGATGACCACGTCAGATGAATCGATATTAAAAGCAAGCATATCTTTCCACGCCTGATAAAGATCATCTTCTGCAAACTCCTGCGCGCGTCGAATAGCTGCATCACCACCGGCAATCAAACCAATGACTTTGTCAGGTTCAACTCCAAAAGTAGGGGGGCATTCTGAGGCGTCCAGTATTCCTAACCTGCCGCTGGTGCCTGCACCGATATAAAACAGGCGGCCACCATCCATCATACGGATGACTATATCATCCACCAATGATTCAATCGACGGTACACATAGCCTGACCAAAGGAGCGACCTGGTGATCTTCCTGGTTAATATGTAGAAGGAGGTCATGTGTAGACATCCTTTCCAGATGATGATAATGGGAATCCTGTTCAGTAATCCGGGTCATGTCCAGCTGATCTAAGCCCGGAAAATGATTAGCAATATTCGTTGAAGGCAGCCTTGAGATTTTCCGCGATCATCATGGCATTTCTTCCTTCGATGTGGTGCCGCTCAATGAAATGGACCAATTGGCCATTCTTGAATAAAGCAATGGAAGGTGACGAGGGAGGATAGGGGAGCAGGTATTCTCTTGCCTTAGAGGTGGCCTCAGCATCAACTCCGGCAAAAACGGTGTACAGATGGTCCGGCAGCTTTTCATTTTGGAGCGCAATCTTAACGCCCGGACGAGCCATAGCGGCAGCACATCCACAGACTGAATTAACGACTAAAAGAGCAGTCCCATGCTGATTTTCAAGTACTTCGACTACTTCCTGTGGAGTTTCAAGGGATTCAAAACCTACGGCTTCGAGGTCTTTGGACATTGGGGCAACTAATTCTGCGGGATACATATAAGGTGATTTTAGAAAACTGAATTCATTTTATGTTGGAGTAACAAAGGTAAGGCAGAAATGGTTTATAATGGCAGTAAGGAGGATGCTTCGACGATGCTCAGCACGAGTGGC
Source organism: uncultured Saprospiraceae bacterium (assembly GCA_963837505.1). GTDB lineage: Bacteria > Bacteroidota > Bacteroidia > Chitinophagales > Saprospiraceae > Opimibacter. The sequence goes on from CAWINN010000005.1 coordinate 220,401, forward strand.
AGAAAAGGCGCCAGTTCAGAAAGGTGAAAAAAGGATACTAATTAATCAGTCATTGAGGCTGGTGATCTTTTTTTTAATTAGTTTTTTTTCGGTATCGGATAAGGTTTGCTTCAGCGCCTTTTTGAAATAGTATATAGCCTGGGCAGGATCCTGGAGGTTCGAAGGGATTTCACCTAAAAATGAGTTGAACAGGTAATAACCATCCAGTTTTTCACGGTTGCATCACAGGTTTTCCCTGATCTTTTTTTCAATAGTCTGGGAGGATGCCGCACCGTTTTGCCTCCATTTAATTTCATTGTTTTTGAAAATCATCAGTGTGGGGACACTTTGGATGTTGTATAAGCGCTGGGCTTTCGGATTTTTATCCACATTAATTTTAAGCAGGATCACCAGATCCCCCATTTTTCTCTTAATCTCTTCTAATATGGGTTGTAACTCCTTGCTCGGGCCATTCCAATCAGAATAAAAATCTATGAGTACCGGGTCATTGCCGGCGATCAATTCAACAAAGGATTTGTGAGCTGCTATAGCGTCCACCATGGAAATAAGATTTTAGGATTAAAAATGGGTGCGAACCAACTAGTTTTGATGGGTTGTGTCTTGCAACATTTCCTCTTCCTCACTGGTCAACACTGATTCCCCGTTATAGGTTACCACCCAGGTTACGGGAATTATTTTTTTGAGCATATGACTGATGCCGCAGATTTTTTCCTGGGAGATTTTTACCGCGTTTAGGGCCGCATCCATATCCTCAGGTTTGCCTTTCATTTCATAGATCAGGTGAACGGCTATATATTCAATCGGGGCGTGTTTGCTGATTTCCCCGCTGACTTTGATATTGAAGTCATCCAGTGCCTTACCTTCTTTGCGAAGTAAGGCAATAACGTCCATGCCCGTGCATCCGGAGAGAGCCGACAGAACAAAAGGTTTCGGAATAGGTCCGAGATTTTCACCGCCTACCCGCTCTGGTGCATCCATAATAATGGTATGGCCCTGTACCAGGGCATTGAATTGCATCTTTCCCATCCATTGGGATTCAATTTCGTGTTTCATTTTATTTCGGGTTTAGGTGATGTACGGATTCCTAAGGCCAGGTAGATCGGGCAGGTTCCTATAAAACCGGTGATGAGTAAAATTCCGGCTACTATCAGCAGGACCACAGCGAGTATACCGCTGAACATACCAGACAGGTAGCCAATCGCGATTAATGCAGCGAGGATGATACGAATCATCCTATCCGTTATGCTTTCATTTGTTTTCATTGTGCTCTGTTTTTTATGTGATTTGTTATTCATGCTCCGTGGTCTGCACCCGGCGATCATAGTGATCCACTAAACTATTATCCGGGAGGATTACTTCCCCGTTTTTTTCAATCATTTTTTCAATGAGATCATCGATCACTTCCGGTATGGCCTGAGGTGAAATCCGGGGTTGATGAAGGAACAGTACATCACTCTCCTTTACTATGATATAATTGTTTTTCATTACGAGTAAATATATTTCCGAACAGGCGGGAAAAGGATGACTATGGACACGTGAGCCTATGATCCAGATCATCCGTTGCTCAGATCTTTTGCTTTTTCTTCTTTATTTCCAGTCGGAGTTTTTCCGGCATTTCTCTGCAGGAGCAATTTTTTTGGTGCTCCTGGTGCCAGGCTATTCGCTGGGCAAGTGTTGGGTTTTTCGGCATCCGGTTTTTAAGATGCCACTCTTTATTGATTTTCATAACAAAAAGGCTAATCTTTTAGTTTCGAATCCATGCGCATCCTGTTCGGCTCATCGCGCCCTTCGAAAAGCATCCTGACCCCTGGAATGGAAGTACTATCAAAATGTCGGGAGGCATTCCATGCCTCTGCCGGGGGAGCCTGAACAAATATCCTGTTTAGTTCAACGTAGCGTCGATTGGGAAGGAAATGTTGAATGAGCCGCATATTTCTAACCGCTGGTTGATATCTGCATTTCAATTCAGGTTAATAAACAAAAGCCTCCCACTCCATTGACAACACCCTGAATGTTTCTTTGGTGCAAAACCGATTTCCAATTTTGCAGAGAGGCTAATGCTTTAATTACTATCAATAGTAAACGAAACCAGAAGACCAGGAAAGAATAGAAGTCATCTGATGGCATGATATATATCAATCCTGAAATGACGTGGCTGATTTCAGGCCAGGGCTAAAAAAACAAACCCCACAGTGGTGTACTGTGGGGTTTGATCTTTTTGGATTACCGACTACCAGCTTTTGTTGCGTTTGTCGGAATTGTAACCTCCACCGCCGCCACGGCTGTTACCGTAACCGCCACCCTGGGGCTTGTCTGCTCTTGGGCGGGCTTCATTGACGTTAATGTATTTGCCGTCGAATTCGGAATTGTTGAGTTCGTTGATGGCTTTTTGGGCTTCTTCCTTGTTGGACATCTCCACGAAACCGAAGCCGCGTGACATACCGGTGTCCCGGTCTTTGATGACTTTGCAAGAAGTAACGGTGCCATAGGCATCGAAAAGTGTTTTCAAGTCGCTATCGCCGACTTCAAAACTTAAATTAGAAACATAAAGGTTCATGTAAATATGAATTAAATAGATAAAGAAATACCCCATCCTTGAGGGCGAGAAACTGATTATCAACTAAGGATAGCTAACAAGCTGAAATTCACCGATTCAAATAGAGAGGCCTCAAAGATAGGGGGTTTTTTGAGTAAGTGGGGAAAAGTTGAGTAGGGGAGCCACTTTAAGGGAAATTCGGCGACTGGAGATAGCTCACCGGATTGATCCGGGCGATCTGATCAAATTCAGCCGCCGTTAGCCCGGCCTCAAGCTCAGCCACCATTTCCTTTTCACTTTTGTGGTTGCGGACGACATAGAAATCAGTGCCGAAGAGGATTTTGGTTTTGAGATTGGGGCTTTTGATGGATTCTCCCAATAGGGGAAAGATGAGCGGTTCATGCAGGATATAACTGATGTCCGCATACAAATGGTCATGTTGGACCATCAGGCTGGAAATAATGGAATACCAGTCCACATATTTCCAGATATCTTCCAGTTTAGCCTCCGTATACTTACCCTGGCTGTCCTTCAAAAATTCAATGCCTCTCGAGGGATGTTGAATGATTTGCTGGGCATAATCATACCTGTCTTTTTCGAGGAAACGCCTCCACTCATCATCACCCCCATAATGACCAAAGCATAATTTCAAATGATTCAAATTGTGTTTCAGCGGGGTAAGATCATCCGTATATCCAAAAAGGCCCTGAATTTCCTTCCGGCATGTGGCTACTACTTTCCGGAGCATTCGTTCATCCACGAGGCACAAATAATTTAACGGATGGGTGAAGTTGTTGATGAAGTTTACATTTTTCAGTTCCGGCAATAATAAGGGTTCCGGTGCATCGCTGTCCCGGCCTGTACTTTGGGTAAATATGGGATGGTAGCTCCATTCTTTTTTCTTGGTGCCCCGGTAAAAAATGGTCCCCCGGATGGCGTGAGTCATGATGGGAAACTGTTGGTCAGCCGCATATTTCCAAAGGAGGAGCAGATCTTCATCAAATGGATAATACCCCAGTGCCGGGTAAATTTTGAACCCATTTAGTTTTTTAGTTTCCATAAACTCCTTCACCATACTATCCGCCAGCATCACGGTCCCGGATTCGTTGTCGAGGGTATAGGAAAAAAAATCTGATTGTGCCCGGATGCGGCGCGGATCTATAAATAAAAAGGGATAGGCTTTATCGGGATGCAGTCGTTTGATGTCAGCGAGTTCTTCCATTTGCAACCTGAAGTCCCCTTCCGGGCCCACCTTGCCGGCACCCATGAAATGCATATCCATGGGAAGTAATACAAAGCCTGAGTCTGATGGATATTGCCGCTGTAATTTGGAATAGATAATAGACGATTTCTTATAATTCGTAAATCGGCCGATATTGATATACCGCTTGTAAAATTCGATGGTCTTGTCATCCGGCCATAGACTGGCCAACCGGACCGTGTTTTTAAAAAGTCCGATCAGAATTTTCCGGCCGCCCTTCAGGCAAAGGAAGACGAAAACAAGCAAGATTGCTTTTAATCCAAATGCCAGGTTCGGGAAAAGCAGATGCATTCCGATGAGCCAGTTCTTTGCTGAAACGGCATACTCCAACAGGGCCTGGTTGAATGAAAATATTTTTCGAATGGGGTTTTTGAAAATAAAATAGACTGCATTGAGGATAAGGAGAAAATTAAGAAGTGAAACCAGAGTGCTGATGACCGGCGTTCTTTTGATAAAGGCCCGGTAGGAATATTGAATGATTTGAATCCGCCTGTACCAGTACTGGGTTTTTTTGTTGGTCGGACTCCAGGGCTTTTCCGCGTAAAACAATTTAGCTACCCAAAGGATAAATCCCGTGGTGAAGAGACTGGACAAAGGCCAGGCAATGAAGGACTTTCCAATTTTGGGCGGGATGATTTTGTGGACAAAAACGTGGGTATGACAATTAATGATACGCGGCTGCTCTTCCATGATCCGAAAAATATTATACTATAAGTGAATACAATAACTCAACAAGGAGGCTCCCGTTTCACCGGGGTTCCGTCACCATCAGGATCAAAAGTTTTTTCCGGGTGAAAATGGTCAAAATTTGATATCGCAATAAATATAATAATTCCTGTATCATTTTTTCGGACGGGTGAGGTACCTCGAAAATGGGCAGGAAAATAGAAGGAAGAAAAGAAGCGGCAATAGTCAGCGGTCAGTAACAAGTCGGCAGTAACAAGTCGGCAGTCGGCAGTCGGCAGTCTCAAGTCGGCAGTCGGCAGTCTCAAGTCGGCAGTCTCAAGTCGGCAGTCGGCAGTCGGCAGTCGGCAGTCAGCAGTCGGCAGTCTCAAGTCGGCAGTCGGCAGTCGGCAGTCTCAAGTCGGCAGTCAGTAACAAGTCGGCAGTCAGCAGTCGGCAGTCGGCAGTCGGCAGTCTCAAGTCGGCAGTCAGTAACAAGTCGGCAGTCGGCAGTCGGCAGTCGGCAGTCTCAAGTCGGCAGTCGGCAGTCGGCAGTCGGCAGTCGGCAGTCTCAAGTCGGCAGTCAAAAAATTTCAGAAAGAGGCCCTTGGTTCATTTAAAAAATGAAGCCGAAGGTAAATGGATGCAATTCGGGTCCTTTCCCGCTGGTAAAAAGTTCATTCAGGTCATAGTTGATGAAAAAGTCCGCACCATGTACGCCGATCTGAAGGCGCAGGCCATACCGTAGATTTTCCAGGTAGAAATCATCATGGACCTTTTCCGTCTGCTTGTCCCCGGATACTTCATATTGCTGTTTGGAATGGCTGCCCAGCCGGTATCCGGCATAAGGACCGAATCCAATCCGGAAGGCACTCTGATTCCAGTGGTGCCAGTGGTAATTATTGCCCCCAAGGCCTGTGTTGAAGACGGGAATGAGAGAGACATTGACATAACTGACGGTCAACTTACTCTTGGTGAAAAATAAATTACGTGGATCTGCAATAAACAAAACACCTGTCGGGGTCTGTGTGATGGTGGTGTTGTCTGCCTGGAATTTGAAATTATACCAACTCACACCCAGGCTGGATTCGAAACTGAACCAATGGCTCAAACGGGTGCGGTTCATGGCGTTCAAGGCTATGTACCAGGAGCCCCAGGGATGCACCGTGTAGTAGGGTTGTCCGATATCAGGAGAATTTTTGTCCTCTGCATAATTATTGATGCCGAAATCCATGTTGAAGAATTGCCTGGAACTCGGATATGAATTTTGCCAGGAATCTTTTTCTTCTGGTTCGTCGTCAAAATCTTTGTAGGAGGGTCTTTCGCCGATTTCCTCCTGATCCTCGTCAGCATCTTCGCTGTCTTCATGGTCTTCAACATCTGCCTCCGGGGTGTAGGCATCGGACCGTGGAGTAAGGTGGGCAGAATCCTTATTTTCCAATTTAGCCAGGATATCATCAAATAAAGCCTGGAAGTCGTAATGCTTCAACTGAAATAAATCATTGCTATCAGCAATAGTGAAAACGATTTTACTGGTTTTGGCTAAATCCACGACGACAGTATCAGGGGTGCTGCCCTGGGCGGACAATACAAGGGTCATCCAACATAACATAATGAGTGTAAAGAGGTATTTCATAATCCGGTATGGGTTTTATAATTTTTCTTTGATTGGTTCTTTAAAGGGTCGTGATAAGATTTCATTTTTCATTTCACGTAAATCGCCTAATGCAGTTTCATCATATTTTAGCCCCGAGGCGATGTCCAGAATTTTCTGGATCCTGCCTGGAGTTTTTTCGGTAACAGGTACCGAGATGGTGGAATCTTTTTTCTGAAACCGGGCATTGACTTCGCCTGAGGAATAGATGATTTTACTGCCTCGTATTCCAGCAGCATTATTTTGAATAGAGGCTAATTGCTTTACCTCAGGGGATGGATCTGATTTTCGAGGTGTGATGACCTCAGGCATAGTTGAAGTTTGCGGGATTTCAATTTCAGGTTCTGCAACAACGAGGTTTTGCATATGATTAGCTGCAATTTCACGGACGCCAGGTTTTGCGTTTTTCGGGACAGTTTTATAATTCGGGTTTTTGTGTTCAGTTGAAGTGATCTGAATATGCTTATCGGGTGAAGCAGCGAGAACTGGTTGAGTCTTGTTCCCTGGTTGGTCATTGTTTTCCAAAGTTATCATGGGCGTGGAAGCCGGAGTCCCCGGAGTATGCCAAAGGAATAAGAAAGCACATGCCAGCAGGAGTACAGCGGCAGCGGTGCTAAGCCATAGCGATGTGGATTTATTTTGGTGCAATCCGGCTTCGATCCTGCTCCACGCCATCGGCGGAGGGGATTTTTTAGCATGATCGAAGTGATCCCGGAAAAGTTTATCTGGAGATGATGTCATTTTGTGTATGGGTTTGAATAAATTCATTCCTGGATAAAAATTCCTGCAGGCAGGATCTGGCCCTGCTTAATTGTGATTTTGACGTATTCTCACTGATGCCAAGTTGTTCCGCAATTTCTTTATGGGAATATCCATCGATGGCATAGAGATTAAATACAGTCCGGTAACCGGTGGGTAAATCACTGATCATGCGCAGCAGATCAGCAGTTTCTAAAGGGTCGCTGGTGGGTTGCGTTATGCTCTGGCTGTCAATATGTTCAAGGTCAGTTTCCAATCTCTGTGTATGGTTTTTTCGAATGATGGAAAGTGCTTCCCGGATGACGATCGTCTTGATCCATCCTTCCAGGCTTCCTTCCCCTTTGAATTGGTTGATTTTCTTCAGGACGAGAGTGAAGGCGGTGACTAATGCGTCCTCTGCCTGCATAGGGTCCTTCAGGTATCGACAGCAAAGGGCATACATTCCCGGCGAATAGAAATCATACAACCGTTGCTGAGAAGATCGGTCTCCTCTCAGGCATCCATCGATCATTTCCTGTTCGCCGGCGCGGTAGATTTTAAATCCCATACCTCAGTTATGCTACTAAGATGGGGGAAATACGGAAAAGGTTGCTTGGGAGAGGACCAGAATTTACAGAATCAGAAGGGTTGTTTTGTCCATATTGATACTTCATTGAATCCTGGTGCGGACTATTTCTTTTCCCTGACGATGCTGGAGGTAGCCTTCTTTGCTGGTGTGAGTTGATGTTCTGAATGAAGGATTCCCGGAAAAGATGTATTCCTGCAAGTGGTCCCAGCTAACTAAATATTTTATCCGTCTTAGCTGCTTCTGCGATCTGTTTTTGTAAAAACAAACCGATGGAAAATAAATAATAATTCATCTGCCCTACTTCCTGAAATAAAGAATCCCCAATATAATCACTCCGATCACCAGGAAACCTCCGAAAGCGATCCTGGCAAGGGCTCCATCCATATTCCCGATTTCACCTCCCGGGTAATGGGATGATCGCCACAGGGAGATGGCCATGATCAGGCAACTGATGGCTAACAGGGCAAGGATGATGATCAGGATTTTCATGGGGAGAGAGAATGAGAGAATGAGAGGATGAGAGAATGAGAGGATGAGAGAATGAGAGGAATGAGAGAAATGAGAGAAATGAGAGAATGAGAGGAATGAGAGAATGAAAGTAATAACTGTTATCCTGGTTTTGCTTTGACCTGCAGGGTGAAAGCACCTTCGCTCAATTTATCTGCTCCGGTGACGCCGATGATAACCTGGTAAGGATTTGCCTTGGCCAGAATATATTTCACGTGCCGGGTATGGTCCTGGGTCTTGCCTTTGACTTTGTAGTCCCACTTGTTGTCAGCCTCACATCGGATGCATTGACTGAGATTAGGAACAGTATTCGATTCCGAAATAGTGCCGACTTCATAAGCGTACAAACTGAAATTTGCTTTCTTGTCAGCAGGAATAAGATCAATTTCCAGTTCCGTATAGGCTGGCAGGTCCAGGGCATAGAGAACATGACGTCCTGTAAATTTACTTGCCTGCGTTTCAGGGAAACAGGCTACTGCGCTATTCCAGGCCCAGGAGAGATCGGGCATGAACTGGCCTTCCGAAAGATTGCCATTGACGGAGGTTATTTCGTTTTTGTTAATCTCCAGCCAGTGGAGTGGGGTATCCGGGGTCTGTGCGGGAGAGTATAAGGCAAAGAATAATGCACACACGGTCGCCGTGAATTTTATGGCAAAGGGAGATTTTTGGTTGCATTTTGAAAACATCATCATCTTCCAGGTTTTGATGAAAGCAAAAGATATAATTTATTTTTGATCTCCGCCTAATTCGCAAAGCATAAAATCATCAACTGTGAAAGCCTGGCGACAGAGTGAGAAATCAGGGCTATAGGATGGTGGCAAGAATTTTGTCAATGCTGATTCAGTCAAGGGAATCTCTCATTTCCTCCCTTTTGTCTTTTTTGCTGCTATTTTCTTTTTAGGCGGAGCAGTTGATTTTTTAGCTACTTGCTTTTTCCGGGCGGGGGTCACCTTTTTTACTGATTTCTTAACAGCCGGCTTCTTTTTTATATTTCCCTCTTTAGGGAGTATGGCTGGCGAAACGATTTTAGATAAAAGGGGAGATTTGATTTGGCTAACCTTAGCCTTTGTCGCAGTCTTTTTTTTACCGGGATTGAATTTATAAATCAAAGCTGTCAATCCGGGAATGACAAACTCCATGGAATGGTCTTTATGTTCCCATGCGATCTCCTCTATAACGACTTTTTCTTTCACTTCTCTTCCCTGTCCCCAATATTGTGTTTTATCGGAATGATTGATTAACGACCAGCTGCCGGAGTCTTTGGTTCCAATCCGGTATGGATCCCGGTCAACAGGCGTCATGTTTAACAGGACCAGCAACTTGTTATTGGGATCATTCCCCATTCTTTCATAAGCCAATACACTCTGTTGCCAGTCATCCACTCTGACCCAGCGGAATCCTTCGGGTTTTGTGCATAATTCATGCAATGATTTTTCATTCACATACAAATGATTCATCGCTTTCACCCATTCCTGCATGCCTTTGTGTGATTCATATTGCAAGACATCCCATTCCAGCGCGGCTGCAAAGTTCCATTCACCGCGTTGGCCGAATTCTCCACCCATGAAGAGCAATTTGGCTCCCGGATGCGTAAACATATAGCCAAACATCAGACGCAGGTTTGCAAACTGGTCCTGGCCAACACCAGGCATGCGGCTTAACAGAGAACCTTTGCCATGCACCACTTCATCGTGGGATAAGGGCAATACATAGTTCTCAGAATAATTGTAGATCATCGAAAAGGTGATCTTATCATGCGAACTTTTCCGGAATAAAGGATCGGTTTTAAAATAATCGAGCGTATCATGCATCCAGCCCATCATCCACTTCATACCGAAGCCGAGACCACCATCATACGTAGGACGTGATACCCCGGCAAAAGCGGTTGACTCTTCAGCGATGGTTATAATATCCGGATGGTAATAATATACCGTTTCGTTCATCGATTTCAGGAAATCGATAGCCTCCAGGTTTTCGCGACCGCCAAATATATTAGGTTCCCATTCGCCTTCCTTGCGGGAATAATCGAGATAGATCATGGAGGCTACGGCATCTACCCGCAGACCGTCAGCGTGAAATTCATCCAGCCAGAAGAGCGCATTACTGATCAGAAAGGATTTAACTTCATTTCGTCCATAATTAAAGATCAGGCTTTGCCAGTCCTGGTGAAATCCTTTGCGTGGATCTTCTGATTCATATACATGGCTTCCATCAAAAAACCCAAGACCATGACCGTCGGTAGGAAAATGGGAGGGTACCCAATCCAAAATCACGCCTATCCCTGCCTGATGCAAACGATCAATTAAGAATTTCAAATCATCCGGGGTGCCAAAGCGGCTTGTCGGAGCAAAATATCCGGTGATCTGATAACCCCAGGACGGATCGTAAGGATGCTCCATGATCGGCATGAATTCGACATGGGTAAAGCCTGTCTCTTTCAAATATTCCGGCAGCACATCGGCCATCTCGCGATAGGAATAAGAATCTCCGTTTGTCTTGCGCTTCCAGGAAGCGAAGTGCATTTCATAGATCGACATGGGTGCACCAAGTCGGTTATGGTCACTCCTAACTTTCATCCATGTCTTGTCACGCCATTGATGTTGATCTTCCCAGATGATGGAAGCGGTCATAGGCGGCTTTTCATCAAAGCGGGCATAGGGATCGGACTTTATGCCCTGGAATCCGGCGTGGGATTCGACGGCATATTTGTACAGCGTACCTGGTTGAATACCTGGGATGAATCCTTCCCAAACACCGGAGCTGTTCCATTTTGGATAGAGATCGTGTATACCGGCCTGCCATTGATTGAAGTGGCCGATGACGGATACGCGACGTGCGGCAGGAGCATAGACGGCGAAGGTGATTCCCTTTTCACCATTGATCTCAGCCGCGTGAGCACCTAATTTTTCATACAGGCGGCAATGGCTGCCGGCCTGCATGAGGGTAACGTCGTAATCGGTGAGTATGGTTGCGGGTTTGGCTTTGTTCATTGTTGTGAAAGGTAAGTAAATAGATGAAGATGAAGGCAGTGAAGGCTAAGGCGAAGGCTGAGGCTAAGGTAGTGGTATGAGAATTAGGAATGAGGTATAGGATTGTTTAGGTATATAGAAATAGAATTTCGAAGTCTAAATTAGATTTCGAAGAAAACTTTTTTATAACCTAGTGCATGGAGTAGGCGGGATATTACCGATTATCTCCAAATAATTTGAGTCCAGCATAGACATAGCTTTAGCGCTCCGACGAATTTTTATGATTTCGTCGAAATCCTTTTGGAGGTTTGAAGTGACCATAGGAGTAGCGCACGAGATCTTAATTATGATTTCGTCGAAATCCTTTTCCACCCTTTATGTGTCATGTGGCAATAGAATGTTACGACATGTTGGATTTTTTTTAGTGATCAATGGGCATAGCTCTGGAGCCTCGAAGAAATTTTAAGATTTCGTCGAAAACCCCCACCATATGTAAGTGTCTCGAGAAGCCAAAATATTACCGCCATTTCTCACTTTTTTTCAAAATATTTTTAAATCCCTGTTGTCCCCCTTATTCTTTAAGATCTCAATCGTCTTCAGGGGATTTGGCCTAACTTGCTCACCATAAATTTCAATACCTCATCATGAAAAAACTCTTCATAGGATTATCCTCCATCACCCTCCTTTTTATCTACGCCTGCTCGACCGGCCAGACCCAATCCAGTGCCAATCTATTGCCCCCGACAGATTTCAAAGCGAAAGTAGAATCTACACAATCGGCTGTCATTCTCGATGTTCGCACACCTGAGGAATATCATGACGGCCACCTCGCTAATGCTGTCAATATGGATTGGAATGACGATGCCTTCGGCCAACAGATAAAACCCCTGGATAAAAATGCACCCGTCTTCGTCTACTGTTATGGAGGAGGCAGAAGCAGTGCCGCTGCAAAGGAGTTGCGGAAGCAGGGTTTCAAAGAGGTGTATGATCTCAAAGGAGGAATGTCGGCATGGAGAGAGGCTGGGTTGCCGGAGGTTAAATAATAGTCGGCAGTAAACAGTAAACAGTAATCAGTATTCAGTCAGCAGCCATTGGTCAATTCTGGAAAACCCTGATATAATGTACTATCACAAATGCGGACATGGTCAATTTTGATGTCAGGCTGGACAATGACTGGGAGCATTTCTTTCTTCACAAAAGTGAATCGAAAGTAAATTATTTATTTATTGAATGTAACAATGTCTGCAGTGACACTGCACTTAACCTTAATATAAATCAGAAAATAAATTTCTGTTTTAAAATTTACTGTAACATTAGCTAATGCTTGATTTGCTTCTAGAGTATTGGTTGCGAGTAAATTTTGCTTAGCAGCGTTTACTAAATTGTTTTTATCTAATCCTCCGATACCTAAAAAATATTCTGCAGAGGAAGTTCCTTTTGCATTCATTTTTGAATAGCTAAAGTTTGCACCACTAAGCGCAGCAGAATTGGCCATATATCCTGAATGCAAAGCACATCCATAAATAAAAGCTATCGCCATCATTATTAATATCAGTGTAATATGCTTTTTGTTCATTTCTATTTTTGTCAGTTGTGGATTTATTCTCTGGTAGTTCTATTTCTCTAAACATTGCCACTAACACATATATAAACGCAATCAAATCTAACCAATTTCCCCTAAAAATCAATGGATCAATATTATACAATTAGCCGATATTGGTGTTTTGCCCGTGGTGAGCGAAGTGGTCCGTGAGCGAAGTCGAATGGTCGAACCATCACCAACATCCTACGGGAATCTTTAGGAGAATTCTTATGTTTAGTAATTGCCTGACTCTCATTGTTTAGCGCTCATTGTTAGCTTTCGTTGATCGTTGGTGATGGTTCGGCTACGCTCACCACGGGAAAAACACCAACGATGGCTAATCTTGGGCATTTGGTTGTTTAGCTCTCATTGTTAGCTTTCATTGATCGTTGGTGATGGTTCGGCTACGCTCACCACGGGAAAAACACCAACGATGGCTAATCTTCGGTATTTTTAGTGCAACGAAACATACGATTGGACTTGAGGGCAAGTGGGTAATGACTCGTGTTGGTATAAAACTTCTGTGCGAATTGTCGCGAATTAGCCGTTTTTTTTTCGAACCCATTGGCAAATTCTTTATTTAACCTGTTACCTTTCTGCCTTCCGGACCCACCCTCTTCCAGCCGGCCTGACTGAAAGAAATTATTTACCATTCCTTAACTCCACGATGATACACAAGATGTTTACAAGACCGCTTTTTTCTTTTTCTGCTTTTCTCCTCCTGATCATCTCCTTACAGCCTACTATAAAAGTTTCTGCCCAGCCCGCTATCGCCTGGCAGAAAAGTTATGGCACTATCTACAGCGATGAGACTTTGCAATTGTTCGCCGATGAAGAGGGCAATTCCATTGTCATCGGTACGGAAACACACGAAGACTTTATTGGCATTCCCCGACAGTACATGTTGACCGCCAAGCTGGATAAGGAAGGAAACGAGTTATGGAAAACCTATCATGATGTCGCTTTTGAAACATTTAATCCGCCATTGAACTTTGGCCTGGGGCGGCATTTCTTCACTTATGAATTCGGACACAAGATCCTGAACATGGTCATCGGCCTCAACAACCAGGCGATCCTGTATAAGTTGTATGACAGCACGGGCGTGTATTATTCTTTTGAAACACTATCGGGTAGTGTAATCGACGTCCGTCCAAATATGGATCGGGCTTTGGCTACAGTGCAATGCTCATTTCAACAGGCTTGCTATGGCCCCGATTCATTGACCGTACAAAGTCTTGATTTTACTCCGGATCCGGATTCGATGTTATTCGACCCGGTGAAATGGACCACCGGGATGAAGCAAAATTTCCGGACCACTCCGATCCAGGGGCATTATGATTTTTCCGCGCAGGATATCCGGCAGGATAGTGCAGGGAATGTGTACCTGTTGGTGCAAATCATCCGCTGGGATTTCCAGTTCTGCACCGACTGCAATGATCGCTATGTGGATTCCTGGTGTGAGGTATTCAAGTTTTCACCGGACGGACAATTTTTGAAGCACAAACAAATCAAGGTGGCTACTGCACCGGTGAGTTCCATGGGCTTTGTTTCCTTTGATGAAGGCAACATGGTAGTGCGGTTGGATGATATCAATCCGCAGGGCAATGCGGTGATCACGTCCATTTATTTCCTGGATCAGGACCTCAATGTGAAAAAAAGTTTTCCGATGGATCGCCAGTATCCTTACCTGGCTGCGGATGCCTCGAACAACATCTTTGGCGGAGCATTCAACTCCGATCCGAATGATCCTGATATACACGGACAATCGGATGTATACCTGGCTGCATTTTCCAATGCCGGCCAGTTTTTATGGAAACATAATTATGGCGGTACGGATTATGATTTCATCCGCGGCCTGGCGGTGGACCTGGATGGCGAGGTCACTTTCGCGGCCAATACACAATCCCATGATTTCGATGTGGCTTTCAATAATGGATACCAGGATATCTGGGTCGCGCATCTTTCAGAGCATGCTACTTCCACTGATCATCCCGGGGAGGCACCATCTATGGCTATGTATCCCAATCCAACTTCCGGTGTGATCACCATACAGGGAACGGAGGAAAACATGCAGCTCTCCCTTTTTGATTTGCAGGGATCTTTGATTAAAAGTATGTATGCCAGTGAAGGAACCACCGATATCAACCTTAGTGATTTGCCAAATGGTATGTATTTGATGCAGGTAGAGAACGGGAAGGAGTCGTGGAGAGAAAAACTGGTGAAGTATTAAACTATTCCTTTACGGAAAATGGAGCACAGTTTTTCTTTTCGCAACAGCAAAATCTCTTGCTCTGCATTGAATATATCGTCCGGGCTACCCGCTTTCCTTCGCCGAAACAGGCTTCGGAAAGTAAAGCCGGCAGGATTCGTGAGCGGTATATGTGCCTGCGTTGCTTTCTTCAAATATAAGAACATCTTTGTTTATGCAATAGTCACTGCTGGTTAAAGTCTGTGTTACAAGCATTTCTCAGTTTATCTTTTTTAATAACCTTTGTTTTATCCGCAGAAATTCTTCATTACCCAGGCTTGTATTTGAAAATAATGGTAAATGATAACATTTCAATCTTGTATCGCCTATACTGGAAAAAGTATCTACTCTTTCTTCATTAAAAAATAATAACACTTCTGATTCACAGTCATTTTTTGGATTGACCCTGGTTATCATAAACGATTGTGGTTTATACTTTCCTAATGGGCCAATATAATATCTTATGCATACCAAATCTTTTAATTCGGAAGGACTTTCTAAAATTGAAACTTGCTCCCCTTGACGATTTATAGAGCATGGCGTAACGTAACTAGCGCTTGTCCTGATCACCCCTTTTAGTTCTTGCACCAATTCAATTTGACCGCTTGCCTCTTGGTCGAGCACATAGAAGGCCCTTTTTTTCATATATCCTACCAAAACATGATCAAACATACCCGCATTTGAAATTAACTCCTTGTTAGAATTACAACCTAATTGGAAAAGAGAAATATAAATCAATATGAAAAACTGAATACGATTCATCATAATTGCTTATAACAAAAAATTTAGCGCAATCAAATCTAAAAAATTTACTCTAAAATTCAATAGATCAATATTATACACTTAGCCGATGTTGGTGTTTCGTCACCAACATCCAACGGGAATCCTTAGGAGAATTCTTATGTACGGTCATTGGTTGGCTCTGGTTGTTTAGTTCTCGTTGTTGGCCTTCGTTGGTCGTTGGTGACGAAACACCAACGACGGCTAATCGTCCTGAATCTTCTTATTGTTCCATCAAAGGAGGATTCAAATCATGCATCCTGCACCACGCACATTCCCCGCATCCATTTTCGAATTCGAGATTTTGGATTTTCCAGCACGCATGGGTTTATTTTACAATCAATTCAGAAACCTTTACTTGCTTTTCAATTTTAGGCCTCCATTTATCCTGGCTCGACATGGTATCGCCTATTTTGTCCTGATAGTAAACCTGGTACCAGGATGTCTTTTGAAACTGCCCCACGAATTTGAAAACTTTTTCAGAATGGATCATGAGTTTTAAAATAAACTCTTCTTTGGGTTCCCGGTGCGCATTGATCACCTGGCTCAGGAAAACAGGTGTAACATTGATGTCCTTTGCAAATGCACTTCGCTTCGAATAGAGGGCATCCACATAAGTTTCTAAGAAAAGGGAAAAATGACTTTGTTGACTATAGACTGGTTTTGCCAGGTAGTTTTCCATTTTCAATTTTAATTGGAGGAGCTTCGCACGAAGGATTTCTTCCCTTGTCAGATTTTTCATTCTCTCCAAACGGGTTTCCATTAAAGCCACACCATCATCCTCTCTATCCTTCGTTGATTTATACATGGAATCAACCCCGAACTCCGGATCAACAATGATCCTATTTTGTTTTTTAGTCATGGTCATAATGATTGATCAGGTTTATTATTTCAGGAACTTCCAGGCTCAACGTCAGGCCGGTAAGATTCATGTTGTACTTATCCATATAATGCTTAGCAATCGTGCTTTTGGGCCTAAGCGATACACAAGCCA
Source organism: uncultured Saprospiraceae bacterium (assembly GCA_963837505.1). Classification (GTDB taxonomy): domain Bacteria; phylum Bacteroidota; class Bacteroidia; order Chitinophagales; family Saprospiraceae; genus Opimibacter. Next base: position 236,922 of record CAWINN010000005.1, read on the forward strand.
TTTGGCCGAAATCAACAACTGCAATTTTGGAAACATGTGCTATTAAGTTGCCAGCTATATTTTCATAAACTTTACTTTTTCCAAAATTCTCCCTGGAGACAGTAAGAAGTCGTATGTGAACTCTCCACTCCTCCGGGATTCTTTCTATGGAAATTATTCCTAGTATATCGTTCTGTCCTCGCCGCACTAATTTGTATACCTCCTCCTTTTTCTCTTTTTTCCAGTCAAAGAAATACCTGGCTTTTGTCATTGATTTGTAGTCTTCATCATGAACAGGTAATACCTCGATGAGGTGGCTTTCCCCTGTTGAAACCTCAATAATAGTCACAACATAAAGATACAGAAAAAGTTTCCATAAAACGGAAATAAATTAGAGTTGGTTTCCTGATTACGGAAAGTGAAATTAGCCCCTACTGGTCGTTGGTGACTAAACACCAACGATGGCTAATCCTGGGCATTACGTTGTTTGGCTCTCATTATTGGCTTTCGTTGATCGTTGGTGACTAAACACCAACGATGGCTAATCCTGGAACATCAACGATGGCTAATCCTGGAACATCAACGACGGCTAATCCTGGAACACCAACGATGGCTAATCCTGGAACACCAACGATGGCTAATCCTGGAACACCAACGATGGCTAATCTTGGGCATTTCGTTGTTTGGCTCTCATTGTTGGCTTTCGTTGATCGTTGGTGACTAAACACCAACGATGGCTAATCCTGGGCATTTCGTTGTTTGGCTCTCATTATTGGCTTTCGTTGATCGTTGGTGATGGTTCGACCATTCGACTTCGCTCACGGACCACTTCGCTCACCACGGGAAAAACACCAACGATGGCTAATCCTGGAACACAAACGATGGCTAATCTTGGGCAATTCGTTGTTTAGCTCTCATTATTGGCTTTCGTTGATCGTTGGTGATGGTTCGACCATTCGACTTCGCTCACGGACCACTTCGCTCACCACGGGAAAAACACCAACGAAGGCTAATCTTGGAACACCAACGATGGCTAATCGCCAGGATCCTCATCCTGTTCCATCAAAGGCGGATTCAAATCATGCATCCTGCACCACGCACATTCCCCGCATCCATTTTCGAATTCGAGATTTTGGATTTTAGAATAGGTATCGAGAATTTGATTTTTAACGATGTCCCGATGCTCATCCGTGATATGAACATTCTTCTGCACCAGGGTGCCATCCTTTTTAGGTTCAAGCGCCAAAACATATCCGGAGGTCATGCCTCGCCTGAGGCGCGGGTCAGCCATCAATAATAAATCGTAAAAGACCATTTGTCTCCAATAATGCCCGCCGATCAGATCGTCTTTGGCCGGAGCTTTTAATTTTTTGGAAATGGATTCCGGGTTGCCGGATTTATAATCGAATACTAAAAGTTGTTGATCCACGCGATCTATCCGGTCAATAAATCCTTTCACCGGAACCCCTTCAATATGTACATCCTGGATGCGGTATTCCAGTTCATACCGGATGGCATCCGACCAGGTGGAAGCATATTCATCGTAAAAAATCCCGAGAATCTTTTTTCCGTAAACCGTGAAATCTACTAATTCCTTTGTCGTAAAATGATGCCGGTGCCGCTCCATGAACCAGCCGAAAGCATCCACCAAATAATCTTTTCCTTTCGTGGTATCCTTTTCTTCAAAACGTTTTCTGAAATACCGGTTCAGGGCATCGTGCAGTGCTGTACCGAACAACAGCGGGGCTGCTTCTCCTGAAGGAACGACCAGTATTTTTTCATAATAAAAACGAAGCGGACATTCCAGGTAAGTATTCAGTGCGGAAACATTGAGGATATAATTCTTCACCCGCTCACGAATCACTTCATCGTCTTTATCCAGGTCAGCGCGCTGCTCACCGGACATATAGGCGACCTGGTATTCGGCCAGCAACTCTTCGTCCACCGTTGCGTTGCCGCGAAGTACTTCCGGATGGTTTTTTTCCAGTTCGCTGAGGTATACGCTGGGCAACAATCCTTTGCTGTCATCTTTGGCATTGGCATAAGTCAGCATCAATTCTTCCTTGGCCCTGGTCATGCCGACATAGAGCAACCGGCGCCGGTCCTGGTCCTTGATGTTGTCATCGGATTCATTGGCGGCGTAACTATCCCTTCGCACCAGGTTGTCGGGATAGGAGAAATTCTGGTTCCAGGGTCTTTTCTTTTCCCATTCATTTTCGGTCATGTTCTTGATGATCACTTTTTCAAATTCCAGTCCCTTGGCACCATGCAGGGAAGAAAGATGTATTCCTTTGCCGCTCTTGGTGAGTTCCTGCACCGGAAGTTGAATTTTATAGGTGGACATCAGTTCACACAATTCCAGCAGATCCGGTACCCGGAAGCTGACCTGGTCAGCAGCCTGTGCTTCTACAAAATTGTAAAAGGTTTTAAGAGTAAAGAGCAGGCCGAATTTTTCGGGCTGGTGCAGGATCCATTGCAGGATACCAAATTCATGCACGATCCATTCCACCCAGGACACCAGGGTGCGCGAATGATATTCAATAATAGCCTGGTCCAGTAAGGCATACACCTGGTCGATCCAGGCCCTGTCTGTAAGCTGGAGTACATCCAGTTTTTCTTTGTCGCCGAGAAAAGTGAAAAAGGTTGATGTGCTTTCTCTTTCCCGTGGTGTATAAGCCAGCATCAATCGTTGCAGGTCCCTGGTTTTGGGTTCGAGATAGCGGAGATGGAGCACCTGGTATAGCAGGGCATCATCATTGTCGGCACCATCACTCAATTGGTGGATGCATTGCAGGATGGAGAGTAAGTGCGTGACCAGGGGTTGTTTTAAGGCATCCAGTTTTTTCTGGCTGTGAAACGGGATGCCGGCACCTTTCAGGGCCTGAGCCAGCTCTCTTCCGAGTTCATGTTTTGGATACAGTACAGCGATCTCTCCGGGAATATTTTGTTCGTACCAATTTTTCAATTGATGAAAGATGTCCGCATTTTCATAAGAGATCGTGGGGAAGGATTGAATGATAACCTGGACGGTCTGCTTGGCGTAAGGGCCGGAGGCGGTTAAGGTTTTCACCTGGTTGAATATGTTTTGCATCCTCGGATCTTCCATGGAGGTCATCACTACGCGCGAGGCGTCAAGAATGCGTTGTGAACTCCGGTAGTTTTCATCCAGGAAAATGACCTGCGGTTCATACCGTTGATAAAATTGAATCAGGTTTTCGATGTTGGCACCCTGGAAGCGGTAGATGGCCTGGTCGTCATCCCCGACTACAAATACATTAGGCCGATCCATCCATTCGTGATCAATTAATTTTTGAAGGATCGCGATTTGAATTCCATTGGTGTCCTGGAATTCATCCACCAGGAAATACAGAAAACGTTCCTGGTAATTGGCCAGTAAATCAGGATTTTGCTGGAAGGCTTTGTCGACCCAAAGCAACATATCATCGAAATCATATTGGCCGCGCTCGGCTAAGAGGGAGTTGTAATGATCATATTCACCGACTGCTGCTTTGAGGACTTCCATGCGGTCCAGTACTTTCGTTTTAAATTCAGGTTTGAGGTCGCCTGCTGTATAATTTTGCCGGGTTTGTTTATATCGGTATTCGTCACCATTTTCTTTTATGGAAATATATTCGTTGATCCGTTCCTTCATGTGATCCGGTGACCAGTTCTCCTTTTTCATGGTGGTGAACAGTTCATCCAGTCGCTTCCAGTCAGAATAGGTATTCCCTTTAAATTTTTTCAACGGATGGTCGGCGGCGAAACTATCGATGAGTTCCTGTAACAATTTGAATTTGTCGATCTCAGAGATGGGTTCCAGTTCGCGGGCCTGCTGAAACACACCCGGATTTTCCTGGATGACGAGATTGCAGAAACTATGGAAGGTGCTGACCTGGAGGCGATAGGCTTCGGGGCCGATGTATTCAATGAGGCGGTGCCGCATTTCGGTAGCGGCCGCATCGGTGTAGGTTAGACAAAGAATGTTATTGGGAAAGGTGCCTGGACTATTTTTTAATATATAGCCAATGCGGAGGGAAAGGATCTCGGTCTTTCCTGTGCCTGGTCCCGCGATCACCATGACGGGGCCCTCGATGGCTTCCACCGCCTTGCGTTGCTGGGTATTAAGGTTTTTTAATTTTTCGTCGAAAAGCATAGAGAGTAAAAGTAGTGAGTAGAAAGTAGTGAGTAAAAATAGTGAGTAGAAAGTAGTGAGTAGAAAGTAGTTTCGATTTCGCTCTACGTGATGTCGTTTCGGTTACGCTCTACGACCACGAGTATTTTACTATAGTTTTTCCTTTAGGCTTCGGCTACGCTCAGCCTTTGATTAAGTACTGAAATTCTAATTAGTATATCTAATTTCGAGCGTAGTCGAGAAATAAAGTACAATTTACATGAAGATGCCCGTGGTCGCTGAGCGTAGTCGAAGCGAGCACTATGGAAGAGCCCCGAAGGGCTCATCATCTAACATACTCAATCCCATTATCGTCAACAACAAAAACAATCCTGTCCCCACTTCCGTATCCAACGGATGCTCCACCATCATCGACAATAACTGCATCACATAAAGCACAGGTATCAAAGGCAGGCTCCAGAATGGACGGAAAGTCATCGGGTAAATCAACATGAATAGAAAAACAGCAAGACCCACTACCCCAAAAATGACAAACACATTGATAAACTGATTGTGTGGCCGCATCCAGGTATCTTTTTGCAGGACCTCTTTGTAATACCTGGCCAATTCCGGTCTGAACCGGCCTGTGCCCGTGCCAAAGAGTAAATGTTTTTTCCCGATATCTATTCCCGCTTGCCAGGATTGCCATCGCTCCGAATCAGAATAAGTATTTCCTTCACCTTTCATATATCTCCCAAAATCCCAGATCGTGTAATTTATTTTGTGGTTAAATCCGGGGAGCACCTGGTAAGCTACCAGCGGTGCCAGTAACACCAGCACAGTCAAGGCCAATTTTTTCCAGAGAGATAATCGTTTGAGATAAAATAGCACCAGGATGAATATGCCGGCATAGGTTACCACCAGACCTGTGCGTACGCTCAGGATATGAAGAAAGATGAAAAAGTAGACTGCCAGGAAGGTATAAACCCATCTTTCCCAGATATACTTCAGTTTCCAGTTTTCAATGGCGAAGTACAGGCACAAGATCATCGATGAAGCCACAATCATACTGTACCGGATGTGGTTGGTAGGGGTCGGAAGAGATCCTCCCATGCCCAGGCTTTGAGTAAAAATGTAATGGTTTTGGTAATAGAAAATAAGGACCCAGACCGAACTCCAGAAGGCCATGACAATCATGCACAGCGTGACGATCATATACTGCGTCCGGGTGAAGGGCTTCAGCATGGCAAAACTGAATGGGATCAGCAGGAAAGCCAGGCTCATATTGGTGAGCGTCCACCATTCCTTAAGATTGCCGGCATAGACGATGCTTATAATATATAGAAGGGCAAAAAGTGAGAATACCCAGATAAAGGGCTTGAACCTGATCGTAGCCCGGATTACCTTAGGATAGAGCATCCACCTGATTTTCAGGGGTTCAGCCTGAATTTCCAGTGCGGCCACGATGGCCAGGGTCACCATGCTGATGGAAAACAGTGCCTTGGACCAAACCAGGGCAACGGCCATAGCCATACATAAAAATACTGCAATGGGCTGGCGTACAGACATGCTGGAAAGTTAGGTAATAAGTTTTGGTAGGCTGAGTTCCTTACTTTTGCCCTCAAGCTGTCAGCCGACAGCTTTTAAAATTATGAATCCACTAGAACAACTTAATGTACTCATTACCGAAATCGAATCCTCCGAGATCGCTGATGCCGCGACGCTTGAACTGTTCCGGATCCGGTTTTTAGGAAGTAAGAATATACTTAAGCCGCTATCTGCCTCTATCCGGGATGTGCCCAATGATCAGAAAAAAGAATTCGGGCAATTGCTGAATGAAGCGAAACAAAAGGCCGAAGCCTTATTTGAACGGACGCAATCCATATTGTCTGGCGGAAGTGCAGGGAAAGTTGAAGTGCCTGATCTGAGTTTACCCGGCATTCCTTTTTCATTGGGCAGCCGGCATCCGGTGAGTATTGTGATGGATGAAATCATCGAAGTGTTTGCCCGCATGGGATTTGAAGTGGCGGAGGAAAGGGAGATTGAAGATGACTGGCACAACTTTACGGCTATGAATACGCCCGATGATCATCCGGCGCGGGACATGCAGGATACCTATTATGTTGCTTCTCCTCCGGGATGGTTACTGCGCACGCACACCTCTTCCGTCCAGGCACGTGTGATGACCACGCGTCAACCTCCCATACGCATCATTGCTCCGGGCAGAGTCTACCGAAACGAAACCGTGTCTGCGCGCTCGCATTGCCAGTTTCACCAGGTGGAAGTATTGTATGTCGACGAAGGCGTTTCTTTTGCGGATATGAAACAAACCCTGCATCAATTTGCCCAATCGATCTATGGTAAGGATGCAGTGACGAGATTGCGGCCTTCCTATTTTCCATTTACGGAACCCAGTGCTGAGATGGATGTCTGGTTTGGACTGGGTGATGAGCATGCCCATCGTATTACCAAGGGAACGGGATGGTTAGAGGTCATGGGTTGCGGCATGGTGGATCCTGCGGTGTTGGAAGCGTGTGGAATTGATTCCAAAAAATATTCGGGGTTTGCCTGTGGCATGGGGATCGAGCGCCAGGCCATGATCAAGTACCGGATCAATGATATCCGATTGTTGTTTGAAAACGATGCTCGGTTTTTGAGGCAATTTGCAAGTGTAGTATAGCAGAGTGCATAGGGCAGAGAGCGATGTGCAGCAAAGTGAAAAAATAGCATGGAGAGCTTCGAAATAAACGCTATAAACTATGGCGCCATCGGCGGCAAAAATAAACTTTATAAACACATCGGTCAGGCGATATCTCCAACCTGGCCAAATCAATATCTTTTAGGAATCCAAAATCCAAAATCCAAAATCTAAAATCCAAAATCCAAAATCCAAAATCTAAAATCCAAAATCCAAAATCCAAAATCCAAAATCCAAAATCCAAAATCTAAAATCCAAAATCCAAAATCCAAAATCCAAAATCGAGACATGGAGGTAAGCATACCCAAAGGCACAAGAGATTTTTTACCAATTGAGGTGGCTCGGCGGAAGTGGATGTTTGGCATCATCGAGGAGGTATTTAAACAATATGGGTATGTGCCTATTGAAACCCCGGTGTTGGAAAATCTCAGCACGTTGACAGGCAAGTATGGGGAAGAAGGGGACAGATTATTGTTCAAGGTGCTCAACAATGGGGACTACCTCAGTAAGGCCGATGATGAGGCCTATCAAAATAAGGACAGCAATAAGTTTACCCCTTCCATCGCCCGCCGGGGCATGCGATATGACCTGACCGTTCCATTTGCGCGGTATGTGGTCATGCATCGCAACGATATTTCGCTTCCCTTCAAGCGCTACCAGATCCAGCCGGTGTGGAGGGCGGATCGTCCGCAGAAAGGGCGCTACCAGGAATTTTACCAATGTGATGTGGATGTAGTGGGGAGTAAAGCGCTTTCGTATGAAGCGGAGTTGGTCCAGATCTATGATGAAGTATTTGCGGCGCTGGGGATTCCCGTGGTCATCCGTATCAATCATCGCCAATTGCTTTATGCCATAGCGGTCAAAGCCGCGATTGGGGCTCATTGGGTAGACATGACTATGGCGATCGACAAACTCGATAAGATAGGGGAGGATGGCGTGAGAAAAGAAATGACTGAACGCCATATTCCACCGAAGGCCCAGGATATGATTTTCTTCCTGCTGGCGAATAAAGATTTAAAATCCCTGCGCAGCCAGTTCAATGAAGGAAGCGAGGGGGCAACCAGCCTTGAAGAAATAGAAAAGATTTTCAGTTATCTCGAAGGGTCTGTCCTTAATAAACAAAGTGGAATTTGATATCACGCTCGCTCGAGGCATAGGCTATTATACAGGATGCATATTTGAAGTTGAGGCACAGGATGCGGAGATGGGAAGTTTAGGTGGTGGTGGACGCTATGATAACCTCACCGGTGTATTCGGTTGGCCGGATGTGCCGGGAGTAGGAATTTCTTTTGGAGCAGAACGGATCTATGATGTGTTGGAAGCGAAAAATTTATTTCCAGACACCATACATGCCGGACCGAAAATCATGTTGGTGGCTTTTGACGAAGCTTCCCATCAATATGCATTTTCCTGCGTAACTAAAATCCGGCAGGCCGGTATAGCTGCAGACCTTTATCCAACGCCCGGGAAATTGAATAAGCAACTCAAATATGCCTCTGATACCGGATGCCATTTTGCAGGAATAGTTGGAGAAACAGAAATGAAGAATGGGACGGTGATGTTCAAAAATCTGAAGAGTGGAGAGCAGGAAGAATTAACACCTGAAGAAATTGTTAAAAGAATAACTGATTGATATTTCGGTAGAATATCCACATGCATTTAACAAAGTTAAACAAGAAGTCCCCTCGGTTGGTGAGCGAAGTCGAACCATCAGGGGATGGTTGCTGAGCTGCAGGACAAGGTTGCGTTAAGCAAGTCGAAGCATAGGGGCAGAATGAGAAGTCTCCGATCACATTCTCATGTTCTCACGAAAAACCCCTTCCCCCACATCAAATAATGATGGCGCTCAATGGCGGCTATGTAGACACCCGGGATGAGTTGATTAAAATCATATTCCCCGGCTGATTGAAGATCATTCCTGGCTAACACTTTTCCATCTATGGATAATATGACCAGGGTGCCTTGCAGATCGTTCCCCCAACATATGGAAGTGGAAGAGAAGTGAATGCCTCGTAACGGATCGAACGGAAGATGATGATCGATTTGGTTTTCATCGAGCGAGAGCGGTCCGGTCGCTTCATAAGATCCGAGATCAGGCAGAGGCCCTTGAGGACGAGGAGTTCCTTCTAAATCCGTAGTGATCCCAAAAGAGAAAGCTGCATTGCCTGCATTGACGGCCTGTGCATTGTTGAGCAAATGATAATCGCCTCCATTCGGATCCACAAATATCGAAGTCAGCGGATCGGCCAGCATGCTGTGCGCATCATATCCCAGGGCCTGCCATTGCGCAAGGGTAATATGGTCTCCATCTCCCGTATTGCTGAGGCTATTGACCACGATATTATAATCTGAATTGAAACCCGGTACAGCATCCGGGTCCAAAGCGATACTCCCTTTCCAGGGATGTTGGTTGATGATGATATTGTTGTAGACCTGGGCACCTGAGGAACCATTGACTGCCAGTATGCACCACCGGGCATCACTGGCATTGATGATGGTGTTGTATATGATCACGGCATCAATAGAGGGTGCGGCTGCATCCTGTTGAAATAAGGAAATGCCACTGGCATGATTTTGATAAAGCAGGTTGTTATAGATAAAAGCACTTTGTGCTCCATCGAGATTTATGCCAGCGCCGCCGCCGAGGCCATTTTCATAGATAATATTTCCATAGATCTCCGGGTCGGTGCTGATCCCGTCTCCGCCCTGGCTCGCATCGGCATTGATCTGGATGCCACCACCATGATTATGATGACAAATATTATATCGGATGATGGAGTTGTCGCTGCTGTTTGAAACATAAATGCCGTGTTCGTCGATGGAGTTGGAACATTCATTGTATTCCAGCAAAAGGTCATCAGTAAAGCCGGTAAAGATCCCTCTCTTTTGATTGTTATCGCAATAGGTATTCCGCACTATGCAATGATTGGCCAGTGCCAGGCGGATGCCATTGCGGGGTTGATTGATGGCTTGCACTCCATTGATCTCGATATAATCGGCCTCCTCCACATTGATACCGTCCGGGGTCACCGGGTTTCTGGTGTCAATGACGACGTTGGAACCGGCGGCTATGAAGACAATGGGATCAGCCGCAGTTCCGGTGATCCTCAGATCGAAACCCACATAGTTCCCGTCCTGGATCCAGACAGAATCCCCGGCAGCGATATGGGTAGATGCATATTGTAAGGTCTGCCAGGCCTGGGCCCAGCTGTTTCCAGAATTGCTGTTATCACCGGTATTAGAGACATACCTGGTAGCGGCTGATGCAGTAAGTATGATAAGAAAGAAAAGGAACAGACTGCAGAAAGTCTTGTTGAATTGGTGTGTGGTGGTCTTCATGGTCATCCGATTGAGTAAGGATACATTATCGGGTGTGAGCAAGGTGAATTTACGAAATGAAAATAAGAAAGGACTTAAAATTTTCAGCCCTTTCTTGTTTTCATTTCAATGGGCAAGGTGACGTGACAAAAAAAATCAGCGCCGGTTGACGCTGATCTTCTTGATACGAATAAGGATATTGATAGTAAGAAATATCTTTTCCCTGATCAAAGATATACTTAGGAATGATATGTTGTACCCCTTCTGAAATTTTTTTTTAGAGCACCCGGAAGTCATCCCCGACTTTGATATCGCCCTCCCGGATGACAATCGCACCCCATCCGGCAGCATGATCAAATGCTTCAATGGCACCATCACCTAAGTTCTCATTCATGCGACTACAAGGTGCGCAGTAACAGGTGATTTCTAAAATCACATCATGCCCTAACGCGATTCGCTTGCCTTCCATGTTTTCTTCCGGAAAGGAATCCACACAAATGTTTCGACGGCACGCGCCATGGGCATCACCCTGAAACCCAACAGTGGCGGCCACCCTGGCCAGGTCATCCGCTGCCACGAGCGTGACGGAACGTTTCGTTTCGGGTCGGACAAAATGATCTCCTTCGATACCGGCTGCATGAATGTGAGCAGCAAGAAGATGTTTCGGCGCACCTTTTTTTTCCGGACGAACGACGATAGAAGTAATAGATCCCATGAAGTGATGTTTGTTTAAAACTCAAAGGTATAACCATTCCCCTGAATCATAAAATCCGCTGCCGCCCGCCTGGCGCGGACCGTATTCACCGGCGGGTAAGCTGAAAATCTTTTTACTCCTTTTTGCATGATGAGGAGTTCATCCCCGGTCGCGAAGGCAGTGAGGGCATCACTTGCATGCTTCTGGATACGGGCCTGCGCATCATGAATGAAGAGCTTTGTCATCCCATTCACGACCTCTTTTGGAAATGAAATGGGCAAATTGGATAATTTTTGAGCACGGAGTAAAATGGATTCTGCGAGGAAACAGTCTATTCCGATGTCAGCGATATGCATCACCACCTCCTGTTCATGATTCAGATCAATTTTACCATCCATTTGGTATTTGACAGCTGCACCGGCAACCAACAACATCATTTTTTTAAAATGTTGGACCGCCTGTTGCTCCGCGGCCCAGGGAGAATCATCATTGGATTTGACCGGCATGGTCATGAGTTCCTTTTGCACTGCCCATGCGGGTCCCACGAGGTCCAGTTCACCTTTGAGTGCCTTTTTAATGATGCGGTCAACCAACAGCAACCGGTTGATTTCATTGGTGCCTTCATAGATCCGGTTGATCCGTTGGTCCCGGTACGCCCTGGCTGGAGGGAACTCTTCAGAGAAACCATTGCCACCATGGATCTGCAACATTTCATCCACGACGTAATCGAGGTATTCAGATCCCGCTATTTTAATAATGGCACATTCGGATGCATATTCCCTGGCCGAATCCAGCATCGCATTTTCAAAAGATGATCCGGCTGCCAACATTTGATCTTTGTGCCTGCTCATCATGTCTGATATGCGGTAAGAAGCGGATTCCAGCGCAAAGATCAGGGTGGCCATTTCACCCAACTTATACTTAATAGCTCCAAAGGAAGCAATGGGCTGGCCAAATTGGATGCGTTCATTGGCATATTTAACAGCGATATCTATACACCGCTTGGATCCTCCCATGGCCATGGTGCCTAATTTGAATCGTCCGATGTTCAGTGCGTTGAAAGCGATATAGTGTCCCTTTCCGATTTCTCCCAATACATTCTCCACCGGCACCATCACATTCTCAAAAAAAACCATCCGGGTAGAGGAACCTTTGATGCCCAGTTTTTTCTCTTCATTCCCCAGGGTGATGCCAGGCGTTTTCGCATCCACTACAAATCCTGTGAATTGTTCCCCATTGATTTTGGCAAAGACAATGAAAATGTCGGCGAACCCCGCATTCGTGATCCACATCTTCTGACCATTGATGATGTAGTTCTTTCCATCAGGAGATAGATCAGCGCGGGTCTTGGCCCCCAATGCATCCGATCCTGATCCGGGTTCCGTCAGGCAGTATGAGGCTTTCAATGCACCGGAACATAACCCCGGAAGAAATTTCTTTTTTTGCTCTTCCGTACCAAAATATAAAATGGGAAGCATGCCAATACCAATATGCGCAGCATAAGTAGTATCAAAGGAGCCACCGGCTTTTCCCAGTTCTTCGCCTATCAGTGTATTTGAATTGGTATCCAGCGGATTTCCTCCATAGGCTTCAGGGATATGGGCACCGAGCAATCCAAGTTCGCCACATTGTTCCATCAATGGCACCTGTGATTCGAGCGCATGTGCCTTTTCACCCATCTCATGCACTAAGTCCTTCACCATCTGGCGCACCATCTTTTGATCCTCATTGAAATCTTCCGGGATAAAAACTTCCTCCGGTGCGGTGTCGCGAATAATGTATTCACCGCCTCGCAATGCCTGGTAGGTTGCCATGGTTTTTGTTTTAACTGGAAGTAAAGGTAGGGGTTTTGCTTCCGGCTATTAAAAAGGATAGGAACGAAGAATTATTTTGGAAAGTATTGCACAACTTCAGTTTTCCTTTTGCCCTATTTTTCTTTTTCGACGGAAGGCCAGTCAATCTGAATCTGGTAGGAAGACGATTTGGCCGGAACTGGTTTCGATGGGACAGCCGGTGTCAGCGTGACCTGGTAGCTGACCTGCATTTGCCCGGTAATACCATCTATCTTTTTGGTTGTGGGCAATTTGGCTGGTGAACCCGGCAATCGGAAATGAATATGGAGTTTATTGGAGTATTTCGATTTGATTTTTCCGTCATCCGGCACTTTAAATTGCATACTGCGTATGATGCGTAAGGCTTCTTCATCACATCCATGCCCGATACCTGAGATAATGGCGGCCTCAATGACTTTTCCTTTAAAATCGACGGTGTAGCGCACACTGACGGTGCCTTCCACTTTGGCTTCCAGGGCATCTTTGGGATAGCGAAGTTCTTTTTTGACATAGGCTTCAATACCAGCCCGACCGCCTTCGAAGTATGCCGCTTTGACAAAATCTTTGTCTTTCCTTTCTTTTTTCATAGCTCGATAAACAAATCCGGAGCCAAACCGGCCGACGGATCGACTGCATATTTTTCAAAATCTGTTATTCCCTCCTGTGTTAATACCTCTTCATCAATGAAAAACCGGCCAGTGACCTCGCCGGGATTTTTTGAAACAATGATTTTTACGGCATCGGCCACTATAGCGGGCCATCGGGATTGCCGCATCAGGGCATCACCTCCGAGCAAATTTTGGACAGCGGCGGTGGCAATAGTGGTTTTGGGCCAGATGGCATTGACGCCAATATGATAAGGTTTTAATTCGGCCGCCAGGCCCATCGCAACCATACTCATTCCATATTTACTCATGGTATATGCCGTATGATTTTCAAACCACCTGGGCTGCATGTCGAGTGGGGGAGAAAGATTAACTATGTGAGCATGAGATGATTTTTTTAAAAAAGGAATACAGGCCTGGGACATCAGGTAAGTGCCGCGGACATTGATCTGATGCATCAGGTCATATTTTTTTGCAGGCGTAAATTCCACGCTGGCGAGAAATATAGCACTGGCATTATTGATGAGGATATCGATGCCGCCAAAGTGACTAACCGTATCGTCCACCACTTTTTGAATCATCCCTTCATCTCTCAAATCGAGTACCAGGGGTAGCGCTTCTCCGCCGGTGTTTCTGATTTCTTCAGCAGCTTCATAAATGGTGCCGGGAAGTTTAGGATGAGGTGCCGTTGTTTTGGCTGCGAGGACCACCTTCACTCCCTCCTCTGCAAGTCTTTTTGCGATGGCCAGTCCTATTCCCCGGCTTCCTCCGGTGATAATGGCGATTTTATTTTTTAATAAGTCAGACAAGTTGATCGGTTTTTACAAATGTAGTCAGTAAATAGCAAGGGGTAGGAGGTAAGGGATAAAGGATAAAGGATAAGGGATAAGGGATAAGGAGTAAGGAATAAGGTTTGAAATATTATTATTGGTGAAACCCACTCACATTCCCACCTTCTCATTCTTTTACTGTCTTACTGTCTCACTCCCTCACATTACCTTTGATAATGGCTAATACCATTCTAATGATATCATCTTTCACAAAGAGCATATGAGGGCGCTTGTGATCTCTGGTGGAGGAGCAAAGGGTGCCTGGGCCGGTGGCCTCATCGAATATCTCGCAAAAGAGAAAGGAATGAATTGGGATATCCTCGTGGGTTCCTCTACAGGTAGTCTGCTCGTGCCCCTGATAGCGGTAGGAGGATGGGACGAATTGAAAAAAGCCTATACGACCAGTGGGCAGTATGATATATTTTCCAATTGTCCTTTTACTATAAAGAAAACAGCTGATGGCTTCAGCACTTCTTTCAATCACTGGCGGATCATACTTCAATTTATTCAGGGACGCAAGACCCTTGGCGAGAGCAAGTCTCTTAAAAAACTGATCCTGCGGACGTTTTCAAAAGAAAAATGGGAACAATTGCAAACGTCAGGTCGCCAGGTCATCGTAACGGTATCCAACCTCACTCACAATGTCGTGGAATACAAATATGCCCGCGATTGTGACTATGAAGAGTTTTGTGACTGGATATGGATTTCCTGCAATCTGGTCCCATTTATGAGCCTCGCCACCATAAATGGAAGTGAATATGCGGATGCCGGCTTCGGGAATCCGATTCCTATCCAGGAAGCGATCAATCTCGGGGCTTCGGAAATCGATGTCATCGTCCTGCAACCCCGGCATCAAGCCAAAACCCTGCCCGAAGCATCCAATTCATTCCGCTTAATGCTTAAGACCATCAACTTTATGCAACATCAACTGGCCATGGATGACATCTCCATGGGCTTGTCTGAATCAAGATTTACCGGAAGTAAAATACGCCTTATTCATACTCCGGTGGAGTTAACGGACAACAGTTTTATTTTCGATCCCGAACAGATGAACCATTGGTGGGAAATGGGTTACGCCCATGGAATCAAATCCTACGCCGAAGGCATTTGGAGTTAATCAGTCTATAGTATAGTCGTTATTTAAACGCGGCTAAGCATGATTTTCAAGTCATCAGTAGAATACTTATGAAAGTATGCCTGGCAAGAATTTATTTCGGAAGGTGAAAATAAATTCCTGATGATGAATACCTCTGCATCCTTTTATCCGGTCCGTTTTATTGTATGGGCACTTGTGTTATTAGTGATGATGAGTACAGCATCGCGTTCAAAGGCGGCTACCATTATTGATGGCCTGATCCAGGACAGTCTTTATAATCCTATGGATGTTGCCACGGTTAATTTGTTCCGTGCAACTGATTCTGTATTCGTCAAAGCTGAGCTCACCGGTGCCGATGGAAAATTTGAATTTGTAGCTATCCCGGCCGGGATCTATTATGTCATCATTCATTCTCTTGGCTACCAGGATTACCGAAGTGATAATTTTTCAATCGCTGAAGGCCAGAGCTCATTCACCATTCCGGACATACGACTCTTGGGCAGTGGACTGTCCCTTGATGAAGTCACTGTAGTGGCGCAACGACCCTTTGTGGAGCGAAGGGCGGATCGTCTTATTGTTAATGTCGAAAACAACATTATGGCAGCCGGGCTAAGCGCGCTGGAAGTACTGGAGCGATCTCCGGGAATCATTGTCAATTCGAATGATGCGATCTCCATCCGTGGAAGAACAGGCGTCCTATTTATGATTGACGGAAAAATCACCCCGATGTCGGGAGACGAACTGGCTAATTATCTACGGGGGCTTCCTTCCAGCAGTATCGATCACATCGAAATCATCACCAATCCTTCTGCCAAATACGATGCTGCCGGAAATGCCGGAATCATTGATATCCGGCTGAAGAAAAATACACACGATGGTACGAATGGTTCCATCACGGCTAATTATAACCAGGGTAAGTATCCCAAGGCAGGAGCCGGGATAACCTTAAATCACCGGGATGGAAAATTCAATCTCTTCGGTGGGTATAATTACAACTACCGCGAAGCATTCAACGACCTGCGATTGTATCGGGTCTTTTTTGAGGACGGGCAACGAACCGGTGCGTATAAACAAAAGAATTACCTCCTTTTCCCCATCCATTTTCAAATGGGGAGGCTTGGAGTGGATTACACTATTTCACCGAATACAGTCATCGGCGTCCTGGCAAACGGCTTTATCAATCGATACCAACCTGAGGGGCAAAATATCAGCCGTGTGGAGGATGGATCAGGTCAGACCATTTCTTATTTCTCCACGGCGAATATGAGCCATGAGCTTTGGCCTTCCTATTCATTTAACGGGAACTTCAAGCACACATTTCCCAAACATAAACAAGAATGGACCGTGGACCTGGATTATGCGCGGTACTGGAATGAAAGCGATCAAAATTTTACCACCCGGTATTATGATCTGAATGGCGAAGAATACCTGCCTTATTATTTATTGGTTGGAGATCTGCAGGGCAACCTGGAGATTAAATCGGCGAAATCAGATTTCTCCTGGCCCTTATCGGATAAAGCCAAAGTAGAGGCAGGCGTGAAGTCCAGCCTGGTCAGTGCCGATAATGACATCCGGTTTTATGACGAGAGCGATCCCGGAACTCCGGTATTCGACAGTACGGTGAGCAACCATTTCCTCTATGATGAAAATATCAATGCGGCCTATTTAAATTTCAGTTACCATTGGCCCAAATTAAGTCTCCAATCCGGACTCCGTGCCGAAAATACCGTGGCGGATGGATTGCAGCTGATCAATGGACAATCGTTTAATCGAAACTATACCAATCTCTTCCCCAGCGTATTTCTCAACTACAATTTCACCGAACAATATACCATGGGCCTCAACATGAGTCGCCGGCTCGATCGACCTTCCTATCAGCAACTCAATCCTTTCAAACGTTTTCTTGACCCGAGCACCTACGCGGAAGGAAATCCATATCTCAATCCACAATTTACCTGGTCATTTGAATGGAACCATACTTTCCTGCAGCGGTATACAGCCACGCTTTCTTATGCGAGGACAACAGATAATATTACCCAGGTCATAGCCCCGGTGGAGGGACAGGAAAGGGTCACCGTACAAACGGATAAGAATCTTGATGAGGTAGATTATTATTCCTTCACTACCAATATTCCCGTTACGCTGGGAAAATGGCTGAACAGTAATAATAATTTCAGCATCTATCGCGGCATCTACCGGGGCAATTATGCCAATACCCAGCTGAACACAGGCAATTGGGTGATTGATCTGAATACCAATAATACTTTTACTTTGAAAAACAACTGGTCGGCTGAAATCAATTTCTTTTACCATACCCGCGAGATCTATGCTTTTATGGATCTCGAACCCATGTGGGGACTTGGAGGCGGTATTCAAAAACAAATATTCAATAAAAAAGGAACACTGAAACTTGCTTTCACAGACGTGTTCTGGACCAGCCTGCCTTCTGCATTGGTTACGTTCACCGACTACCAGGAAAATTTTGATGTGTACAGGGATACCCGGCAGGTAGCTTTATCCTATACTCACCGCTTTGGAGACAATCAGCTCGCTCCTTCAAGAAGAAGGGTAGGAGGAGCCGAAGATGAAAAGCGAAGAGCGGGTAGTGGTGTGCAGGGATGACAGGCAGAGTGTGAGAGTGTGAGCCCTTGTGCCACCGCTAAAGCTAAGGCCACACGCGGCCGGTTTCGCTCATGGACCGTCGGCCTCTTGAGGACATTAGAGGTAAATACCATAGCCGCAGCACGTCTCAATGTTGGTAGACTAAAAGGTAAAAAAATTAAAAGGATAGCTGCAGCGCAGCGTGACGATATGGTAGAAGCGTGAGAGCGTGAGAAAATGTCGGATCACTAATTACGGGTGACGACGCGGAATCAGTGCGTTTCTTTGAATTACCTTACATCCCAAATGGATTGGGATTCCACGATAAAGGGATTTGTATCTTTTCTCACGCTGGAGAAAGGATTATCGGGCAATAGCATTGAAGCTTATGAGCGGGATGTGCGGCGCATGGCCATATTTATGGTCAATGAATGGAAAGTAATGTCTCCCGCCAAAGTGGAAGCGGTGCATATTGAAAAGCTGCTCCGGCTGCTTCATGATCTCGAAATCAGCCGCCGGTCCCAGGCGAGAAATCTTTCCGGCATACGATCTTATTTCCAATATCTTATCCTTGAAGACATCATCAGGGCTGATCCGACAGAATTGGTGAATGGACCAAAAGCAGATCGTTATCTTCCCGAAGTCTTGTCCTATGAGGAAATCCGGCAGATGATAGATTCCATTGACCGCAGTCATCCGCAAGGTACGCGCAACGTGGCCATCATAGAAACCTTGTACGCTTGTGGTCTTCGCGTCTCTGAATTGACCGGTCTTCGTATCAGTCATGTGTATCCCGACCTGCAGATGATCCGCGTGATCGGGAAAAATAATAAAGAGCGGCTGGTGCCCATCGGTGATTCCGCCTTGCATCATATCCGGCTCTACCTCGATGGCGACCGCCAACGCATGATGAATATCGACCCTGCCTCCCACGACATTCTTTTTCTCAACCGTCGCGGTAAAAAGTTATCCCGCGTCATGATCTTCAATATCATCAAGGAAGCCGCCGCGCGTGCCGGCATTACAAAAACCATTTCCCCGCACAGCCTGCGGCATTCCTTCGCCACGCATCTCGTCGAAGGCGGTGCCGATCTTCGCGCGGTCCAGGAAATGCTGGGCCATTCTTCCATCACCACCACGGAGATGTATACCCATATGCAGGCGGATTACCTGCGGGAAACGATGCAGCGGTTTCACCCGATGGGAAAGTATTGAATAGGGAAGAAAGAATGAGGAAGTAAGAATGACCCATAGCCAATAGCCGATAACCAGGTTAGAAGGAGGGGAATAAGAATCCAGTTATTTTATCTTTGGTTTTTATCAATATTTTTTCAGGCTGTGTCTATGCTCGAAACAAAAATAGCTATCAATTGGTCACTTTCTTTGATTGTATTTGGCACAAGGGGGTTATTCGGAACCATAGCAGCCTTGTAAATGATCTTAAAAGCAACATGTGTTTCCATGATTTCTTTTAAAACCACCCCAATTTTGTGAATGAAATCTTTTCTGGATTCGGCGCTTTGGGCTTCTCTATAATTAAGGGCAGGAGAAGTGCCTGATCTGACCAGTTGAGAGGCCATTTGTTTGCCCGCCAATGTGCCGGAAAGTGAATTGACAATTTCAGGAATAGTTACAGCAAAATTGATTAACCTTTCTTCAAGATTATTTCTAGCCATTATAGTGCATTTGTTTTCAAAGGTGAGTGGGGGATATAACCCCATTTAATTGAAACCAAAGTAACTAATTGGATAGAAATATTTTTATTTAATCACATTTATATAAGAAAATGACTTTAAAATTTCCAAATTGGCTATTGGTTATTGGCTATTGGAAATTGAGAAATGCGGATATCTTAATGTAACGAATATCTTTGACTGTGCATTTACACTTTGGATTCAGGAATATCATATGGCTGGCTATTGTCGCACAGACAATTGGATGCGCCTCGCCAAAGCCGCTGTCCGGCGGACCAAAGGACACCACACCGCCGGTCATCATTGAAAGCGCTTCCACACCTAACCGGCAGACCTCGTTTACGGAAAAACAAATCATCATCACGTTCGATGAATGGGTGGATGTGAATGATGTTGATGCCCAACTGGTCATCTCCCCTTTGATGCCCAAAAAACCCCAGATCAAACTAAAAGGCAAGGCCATGATCATTACTTTGCCGGATAGCCTGAAACCGAATACCACGTATACGATGAATTTCGGCGGTGGCATCAAAGACATCAATGAAGGAAATAAACTGGAAAACTTTAGTTTCATTTTTTCTACCGGAACTTTCCTGGATTCTATTCAGCTGGATGGTAAAGTAACGGATGCCGCTACCTTACAACCTGCGGCCGATACCTGGGTAATGCTATATCCCACCGGCAATGACAGCATGGTCTACAAACAAAAACCGGAGTACCTGGCCAAAACCAACAAAGAAGGCCTTTGGTCGATTTCCAATATACGGGTGGATAGTTTTCTGGTGGTAGCGCTAAAAGATGGAAACCTTAATTTTGTTTACGACCTGGATAATGAATTATTTGGATGGCTGGATCAGGTACAATTTTCCGGCGCAGTTTCCGTCCTTCCGGAAATAAAAGTTAGTCAGCGTGAAAGTAAAGCGATTATACAGGACGTCACCCAGTTTGCTCCCGGATTCATGGCCATGATTATTCCCGGTCCTTTGCCCAAAACCATACCAACTTTTGAGCCTCCGCTGGAGCAACCCACTTATGAATGGGTGGGGGATTCCTTATTGATCTGGTACTCGCCGGATGCTAATTATGCCGGTAAGGCGATACTTGGAAATGATACTACCCGGCTTCATCCAACGGATACAAAATTTCTAAAAAATAAACCCTTTATCCTTTCTTCTTTGACCGGCAGGATGTATCCGGGGGATGAGGCCATGATAAAATGCAATGTTCCTGTGGAGCACATAGACACCTCGCTGATACATTTAAGTAAAGACACGTTGGACAATATGCCTTTCACCGTGCACAAGGATAGTTTGTCGGGCAGAAAGCTTCTCCTTCAGTCAGCCTGGGCTCCGGGTTCGAAATATACTGTTCATTTTCTTGCCGGGGCCGTAACAGATATCTGGCACCGGTCCAGCGATACTTTTAATGCCAGTTTTGTCATCAACGCGCTTGATCAGTTTTCCAATCTCGATATGACCATTTCCGGTTTGGATTCCAGCAGCAGATACATCGTGTTGATCCTGTCAGGCAATAATGTCTATCGCACGTATCAGATCTACCAGCAATCCGCCACGGTGATTTCCAGTAAAGGGATGTTGCCCGGAAAATATTCGATTGAGTTGATTGAGGATCGAAATGAGAATGGAGCCTGGGACCCGGGCAATTTTGATCTCCGCAGACAACCAGAACGGAAGATGATTTTTACACCTGATAATCTTCGCGCCGGATGGGACGTTGAGCTAAAGATGGAGTGGACGAAGGAAGAGTGAAGAAGGAAGAGTGAAGAATGAAAAGTGGAGAATGACGAAAGGTGAAAAAAACGAATGAGAAAGGGAGAAGTGGATGAGGGTATTATTTTCCTGGTGAAAATGCGATAAGCAGAGCGATCAAGCTTATCCCTTTATTTTTGCCGTTCTTTGCTGAACTATTATGAGACTTTGGACCGATTCGCTGGATAAATACTACGGCCGCCGTAAAGTGGTGGATAATGTTTCTGTGGATGTGACCCAGGGCGAAATCGTTGGCCTCCTGGGCCCAAATGGAGCGGGGAAAACGACTACGTTTTACATGGTGGTGGGGTTTATCAAGCCTTCCGGTGGAAAGGTCTATCTCGATCAAACGGAGATTACCACACTGCCCATGTACAAACGGGCGAGGCTTGGTGTTGGATATTTACCACAGGAACCTTCTGTCTTTAGGAAATTGACGGTAGCCAATAATATCAAGGCTGTTTTGGAATTAAGCCATTTTACCCCGGCCCAGCAACAGGAACGGCTGGAGTCGTTGATTGATGAATTCGGTTTGCACACCGTGAGGAATAATGTGGGGGACAGTTTGTCGGGAGGCGAGCGGCGCAGAACAGAAATTGCACGGGCATTGGCGACCGATCCGAAATTTATTTTACTGGATGAGCCTTTTGCCGGCATTGACCCCATTGCCGTGGAGGACATACAACAAATTGTGGCTAAACTGAAAACAAAAAATATCGGTATCCTCATCACGGACCACAATGTGCAGGAGACGTTGTCGATCACTGATCGTGCCTACCTGATGTTTGAAGGCCGCATACTCAAGGCCGGCACAGCGGAAGAACTGGCGGCGGATGAAATGGTCCGGAAAGTCTACCTCGGACAAAGTTTCATATTAAGACGCAAACTGGTCTGATGAAGTCTTTTTTGTTGTTTGCCATCATCTCCTGCTTACTCGCTTCCTGTACCACACGTGAAGTATCCCCTACGCGGGAGAGCCGGATCGCTATTGATTCCATATACCAGGCGAAAATCTTGCAACTTCAGCCCGAATTAGATTCCATGTGTAAAATATATATGGACAGTGTGTATCGCAATGCGGTAGACTCCATGCTGAAAGAACGACAGGATGAAATCAATCAGTTAGTGAAATGAAGAAAACAGGACTTTTGCTAATGTTGCTTTTGCTGGGTTTGCTTTCATGCGGAAAGCGAGTGACCCAGGAACAGTTAGTCCGCGATGCAGTTGATCTTAAACTTTACCAATGGCGCCTTTCGGATCGGAGTTCCTGCCGGGACAGGGCCATGGCAAAAGCGGAATCGTATGTGGATTCTTTTCTGTTGGCCAACAGCCTTCGTTCAAAACTGGACACGATACCCAAGCCCCCAAAGCCAGTGAAGCCGGTGAAGCCCCCTTTTAAAGAGAAACCGGATAGCCTGAAAGTGGATAAGTTGTTTAAAGAGGGATAAGGGATAAGGAGTAAGAATTCTTATCAGCTACTGCTGACTGCCTACTGCCTACTGCCTACTGCTGACTGCTGACTGCTGACTGCGTACTGCTGACTGCGTACTGCTGACTGCGTACTGCTGACTGCGTACTGCTACTGCTGACTGCGTACTGCTGACTGCTGACTGCGTACTGCTGACTGCGTACTGCTGACTGCCTACTGCTGACTGCTGACTGCTGACTGCGTACTGCTGACTGCGTACTGCTGACTGCGTACTGCTGACTGCGTACTGCTGACTGCGACTGCGACTGCTGACTGCGTACTGCTGACTGCTGACTGCTGACTGCTGACTGCGTACTGCTAGACTGCGTACTGCCGACTGCGTACTGCTGACTGCGTACTGCTGACTGCGTACTGCCGACTGCGTACTGCGTACTGCTGACTGCGTACTGCGTACTGCTGACTGCCTACTGCGTACTGCGTACTGCTGACTGCTGACTGCCGTACTGCTCGTACTGCTGACTGCTGACTGCGTACTGCTGACTGCGTACTGCGTACTGCGTACTGCTGACTGCGTACTGCGACTGCTGACTGCGTACTGCCGACTGCGTACTGCTGACTGCTGACTACTGCTGACTGCGTACTGCTGACTGTCTACTACTGACTATTCATCTTCACTTCATTATAATATTTCCAAAGCCGTTTATTCATTTTACCTACGCGCCAGTTGGGGAATTTTTTATCTGAGATTTTTACAATGATGATATTCAGGCCGGCTTGTGCGAAATTATTGGGGAAAGGAGAGCGGAGTTTATTCAGTTCACGGTCATAGATAACCATGGCATCGATTTTAGAATCTTCTGTGCGTTCGAAAAAGAGATAAAATAATTTAGATTCACTCACTTCTCCTATTGGGATACGTTCCCCCAACATATTGTAATAGGCGGCCGTGTTCAGATTGCGGGCGTCCGTATCAAAAAAATAAGCGGTCTTTGAAAAATTGTAATTATCCCGGAAGGCTTTCACATAATTTTCAAAAAAGGTATCCCTGGTTTCTTTGGTATCGTCGAGTATTTTTTGCAGTCTCTTTTTATTGTTTTCATCCGTAGTCCGGGCGATCATCGCGTTTAGGGTGTCAATTTTACCCGTGTACGTCGGAAACCGCACAATAAGATAGCCGTCATGGAGGTTAGTAATCGCAACATCAGCAAACGTGTTTTGAGCTTTGCATATATGTATTCCATTCAGGACCAGTCCCAAAATGGCGAATACGGCGATCCACCGCGAAGTCGTTAACTTAAACCTAATAATCCGCTGAAACTCTTCTATTTCCATACTTGACTTTATTTTCGCAATCCGCTAAAAATACAACTACCCTATGTATGCCAGTACAGATATAGAAGCCTTAAGTCAGGAGATTTACAATGAAAGTGCATTTGTAGATCGCATCCTGGAAGCCAGTGGACGCGTCATCGTTGGTCAACATTACATGGTTTCCCGCCTCCTGCTGGGGCTGTTAGCCGATGGCCACGTCCTCCTCGAAGGATTACCCGGTCTTGCAAAAACACTTTCTATTAAGACCCTGGCCTCCTGTGTGGATGGCAGTTTCAGCCGCATCCAGTTTACGCCGGATTTATTGCCGGCAGATATTATCGGTACGATGATTTATAATCCGGCCAGCAGTCAGTTTACCGTAAAGAAGGGTCCGATCTTCGCCCAGTTCATCCTCGCCGATGAGATCAACCGCGCACCGGCTAAAGTGCAAAGCGCCTTATTAGAAGCGATGCAGGAGCGACAGGTGACCATTGGTGGTGAAACTCATCTTTTAAAAGAACCCTTTTTAGTGCTTGCCACGCAAAACCCCATCGAACAGGAAGGCACCTACAATCTCCCCGAGGCCCAGGTGGACCGGTTTATGTTTAAAGTAAAAATCGGTTACCCTGAACGCAATGAAGAGCGCATCATCATGCAGCGCAGTTTGTCCGGCGAAACTAATTTGCACCTGCAACCTGTCGTGCATCCCGATGATATCCTTAAGGCCCGCAAGACGGTACGCAAAGTGTATATGGATGAGAAAATTGAAAACTACATTCTCGATATTGTCTTTGCCACTCGTCAACCTGAAACCTCCGGATTAGCGAAGATCAAACCTTTCATTTCCTACGGGGCCTCACCAAGGGCCAGCATTTACCTGATGATGGCTGCCAAAGCCATGGCCTTTATCAAGCGGAGAGGATATGTGATCCCGGAAGATGTAAGGCAGGTGTGTCCGGATGTATTGCGTCATCGCATCGGCCTCAGCTATGAAGCGGAAGCTGAAAACATCACCCAGGAGGACCTCATCAAGAATATCCTGGACAGTATCGAAGTCCCATAAAGCTTATGAGATATCTGTGTTTCATCCTTCTTTTCGGTTTCATGACGTTGTTGTCTGCACAAGACACGATGGATCCATGGATGAAATCTCAGTTGAAAAACATATCATGGAATGTTACCTATAAGGGAGTACTGGCGGATTTCCATCCGGTAACCATACAGTTGGCTTCCGATCTTGAGCAGGTCGTGGGATATTTTATACATGACGGGGATCAGCGAAAGCATCGCCTGATCGGAGACTGGAACAAGGGTGATCATTTTCAATTACAGGAGCGGGATGACAATGACCGGTTGACGGGTTACCTCCTCGGCACCATTACAAAAGATGAGCTGGACATGCAGTGGATGTCGGCAGATCAAAGTCGCTTGTTTGACGTAAAAGCCTTTCCCTCTTCCCTCATCAGGATTAAAAATTTCAAACCCATTGCGGAATGGATTGAAGTCTCTTCCACCCCTAAGATCATTCTTTCCGTGCAGAAGATGGACTATGGCATTGTGTCCGGTATCGCAGACAGGGGAGGACAGTTTACCCGCTTTGATGGTTATTGCCTTGACGGTTCCTGCTCCATCTGGAATACCGTACTACAGGTTCCAGGAGGTGCGTCGATACAGTTGCAGATGCGCCAAAAAGATGCATCCTCTTACAAAGCATCGATGGATGGTATAGAAAACATGGCCACCATCGTTGAAGCAACTCCCATGGTCGTCCGCCATTTTGACAATTCGATGGGATTCCTTGACCTGGTGTACCCGGATTTCAAGAGTATCGCTTTCAAAAACTGGCTCAGTGGATGGACAGATAAATTGTGGGCCGAGGGCATCAATTACCTCCAGACCATTAATCAATCCGGTAATGCAGGACGATTGATCCATCGCTCATCCGGATGGGTGGAAATACTCGATGACAATGATGTCTACATTAGTGGCATGATCACGTATATCAACCCGGGCGCCACCCGCCGATCCACCTTCGTCTGGTTAAAAAAGGAAGATGTATTGCTGCCTATGGAAGAATTACTCAATTTGCCTGGAGATGGTAAGAAAATCTCCGATCTCGCGCTCGCCTCCCCACCTGTCGATGATGATGAAGGATATAAAACATGGCGTGCTAAAGCCGGTTATCCATCCATGGTGCCTTGTTCACAGGGCATTATTGCCGCCACCGAATTCAATATGATCTATGGAGACGATCTTCATTTGATCCCGGTGGCGAAGGGACGTGATATGATTAAACGCAAATACTGGAAGAATTTTGGCTGGTAATTCAATAGTATAAAAAACAAATCTCCTTGGATACTTCAGAATTATTGCGACGCGTACGGAAAGTAGAGATCAAGACCCGTAGTCTCAGCAAACATATCTTTTCGGGGGAATATCACAGCGCCTTCAAAGGAAGAGGGATGTCGTTCAGTGAAGTGCGTTCCTATCAATATGGAGATGAGGTACGGGATATTGACTGGAACGTGACGGCCCGAACCGGAGAGCCCCATGTCAAAGTTTTTGAAGAAGAACGCGAACTCACCATCATGATGCTGGTGGATGCCAGTCGTTCCGTTTTCTTTGGTACCCGTGAACCCTGGAAAAATGAATGGATTGCCGAAGTAGCTGCCGTGTTCGGATTTTCTGCCTTACAGAATAATGATAAAGTCGGATTGATTTTATTTACCGATAAGATTGAATTGTACATCCCACCTCAAAAAGGAAGACAGCATCTTCTCCGTATCATTCGTGAATTGTTGTACTTCACCCCGGATGGAACCAAAACCAATATCTCCGTTCCTCTTCAATATCTGCTGAGTGTGATCAAGAAAAGATGCATTGCCTTTGTCCTGAGTGACTTCATTTCTCCGGCGTATGAGGATACGCTCAAGCTGGCTTCCAAACGACATGATATCATCGGGGTCAACATCCATGATCCGGCGGAACAATCCCTGCCTCCTGCAGGACTGGTAAAAGCCAGGGATCCGGAATCAGGGATCACCATGACCCTGGATACCAATGATCCTTCCATTCGGTCATCTTTTGCAAAAAGTTATGCTACCCGGATATACCAATTTAAAGAGCAATTTAAAAGGTCCAAATGTGATACGATGACATTAGCCACGGATCAGTCCTATATCCAGGAGTTTCACCGGTTCTTCAAAAGCAGGGCAGCCTCATGAAATACTTTTTAGTGATTTCATGCATGACGATGGGAATGTCGGCTTTTGGTCAGGCCAGCCTGACGGTTGACCGTACTACTATCAGAATCGGTGACCAGGTGAAAGCGACCATTGAATTGCGGGGGGATATGGGAGGAGAATGGATCAACAAGAACAAGATCTGGCCGGATTCGATGAAGGGTATTGAAGTTGTCAACGGACCGGACACCACAGCTAAAAATACAGGCGGCCTGGTGGCAACATGGACATTATCTTTTTTTGATACAGGATATGTCCGTATCCCCAAACTGCCTGTAACGCTGCAACACCAGGGAAGAGTGGATACTTTCTATACCGAAGATATTCCAATCAAGGTAGCTGCTGTTGAGCCGGATTCTTCGGGATTGCTGGCCATTAAGGATATTTATAAACATCCTTTCAGTATCGGGTATTATAAAAAATATATTCCGCATGCCCTTGGACTCCTTGCCCTGATAACGGCATTAGTGTACTGGTGGAGAAGGAGAAAAGCTAAGGCCCCGCAGCCGGTGTATGTTCCACCGCCCCCGGCTCCCCATGAATGGGCCTATGCGGCTCTTGATGAATTGGCTGCAAAGCGGTTGTGGCAAGGTGGTGATATAAAAGAACATTATTCGTTGCTGACTGGCATCCTGAGAGGATACCTGGAACGACGATTTAAGATCAGGGCGCTGGAACAAACGTCCGATGAAATAATATCCCAATTACAATCCATTCATTTGAGCCCGGCCACGCTGAAGGATACGGAATCTTTATTGTCTATCGCCGACCTGATCAAATTTGCCAAAGCTGATCCGGGTATTGACATCCATGCGGCGACTATTGAAAGGGTGAGGGCATTCGTCAAAGAAACCACCATTGCTTTTTTATCCAATACTGAACCCACAACAACGGAAGGAGATGAAAGTGTGGCATAATATATTGATCCACGATCCGTGGCTCTTAGTATTACTGGGGCTCATTCCATTGTTGATTTGGTGGAGAAAACAACTGCGTACTCAGCAACCTGAAATGGCCATGGAGATGCCTATATCCGTGGAGGCTGTTTCCTTTTCCTGGCGGATGAGACTCTACCAGTTTATTGAACCTCTTTTTTGGGTGGCCGTGGGTCTGTTGATGATTGCTTTGGCCCGGCCGCAATCTGAAAATTCAGAGGAAGTCGTAAAGGGCGAAGGCATTGATATCTTTTTAGTCATGGACCTTTCCTCTTCCATGCTGGCGCGTGATTTCGATCCTGACCGGCTTACCGTGAGTAAGCGGGTAGCCACGGATTTTATTTCTCATCGCACCTATGATGGTATCGGGCTGGTGGTGTTTGCGGGGGAAAGTTATACCCAATGTCCGTTAACGCATGATCATGAAGTATTGACGGATTATCTCCAGTCACTGGAATGCGGACAACTGGAAGATGGAACCGCCATCGGCATGGGACTGGCTGCCGCGGTCAACCGTTTAAAGGACAGTAAAGCTAAAAGTAAAGTAGTGGTGTTGCTGACCGACGGCGTCAATAATGCAGGGTATATCCGTCCGGCCACGGCTGCCGGCATAGCTAAGGAATTTGGCATCAAAGTATATACGATCGGGATAGGGAGTTATGGGCAGGCCTTATCCCCGGTGCGCAGAAGGCCTAACGGGGATTATCTTTTTGGTTTGACCAGTGTGGAAATTGATGAACAACTTTTAAAATCTATCGCGGATGAGACCGGCGGTAAATATTACAGGGCTACTTCCGAAGCTTCGCTTCATCAGACCTATGATGATATTGATAAATTGGAGAAAACGGAAGTGGAAATTACAGCCTACAAGCATTATGATGAACTGTATTATATCCCGTTGACGCTGGGACTCTTTTTACTGACGCTGCTCCTCGTGTTGCGAAGCACATGGTTAAGGACATTACCCTATTAATCAAAATAAAAAAGGGCAACAAATCGTGTTGCCCTTTTTTATTTTATCGGCTTTAATGACCACCTTTCATTTGTTCATTCAGGATTTCCAAATTATGCTGCGAGGTAACATCGGTAGAATCCATTTCAACCGCCTTCTGAAAATCTTCCCTGGCCAGGGCCAGGCTATCCGTATGGACATGAAAAGTGCCCATATAATAGTAGGCCTCATTAAGTCCGCTTCTATAAGCATCTGTATTGCCTTTATTTTTTATATCTTCTGTTGCATTGGTGATGTAGGATTGATAAAATGGATAGGCCAGGTGCTGGGAGGCATCCGGATCCAATCGATTGGCAATGCGGGCACGCATCAGCCACCCAACTGCGTAATTCGGGGTTATAACCAAAACCTGGGCGAAGCAACTGTCTGATGCTAAATTCTGGTCAGTGTAGTAATACGCCAGTCCCAGGTAATAATTGTCCGTCAGGTTTAAATCTTTGACTTCACTTCTTCGTTTATAATAGGCGATGGCCTGATCATAATTCTTTTCTTCAAAGAAGGCCTTGGCCAGCATTCCGTATATATCATACGCCCTGGAGGAATCCAGCTCAATAAATTTCCTGTAAATATGAGAGGCCTCCACGGTATTACCCATTTTCATGGCTGCTTTAGCCATGTATTCATAATCAGAAGGATAGGCTTTGCGTTCCGGTTTTTTACTGATCTCATCAAACAGCGATTTGCTATGATTATAAGATTCTTGTGCCATGCCTTTTTCCCCATAGGCCCAGGCCAGCCAACGATGTAAGGTGTATTGCTCCGGGTTCGTCTTCAGTAAGGATTCACCGAGCTGGACGGCACGATCATAATCCTTGGCCTGGAAAGTCAGAAATTTCACGAGCCGGACTTTTGCATCAATATCTTCACCGGTCAGCTGGGTGTATTTGGTCAGCAAGGGGGTGACCTTATCATATTGATTGGTGCGGATGTAGAGTTCAATCAGGTCTTTATAAGCGGGTGCATCATTGGGCGACAACGCAATGGCTTTCTTCAGATAGACTATAGCCGTATCATATTGCTTCGCTGCTGTCCAGATATGGGCAATACTGATATAAGCGGCCGTATTGGTTGGATCTTTAGCTACTGCTGTTTCATAGTGAGTCATGGCTTCGCCATTATCCCCCAGCATTTCGTATGCATCGCCCAAGTGTGCCCAGTACTTGGCCACCTTGGGATTCATATCCCGCGCATTTCCCAGATATTTCGCGGCTTTCTCCGCATCGGGATGATCACTCATCAGGTAGGCATCGCCCACCAAAGCATATATTTCGGGATTCTTTTTATCGAGCCGCATGGCGGAGGCGAAATAATCCTCAGCATCTTCTGTTTTGCCCTGGTCCAATAGGATTTTACCCAGGCCTACTTTGCATTCTGCGCAGCTTGAATTGATGGTCAATCCCTTTTTGTAGGCTTTCTCTGCTTCGGCATTATCGTCCTGCAGATAACTGACCTCGCCAATATAATAGTAAATGGTTCCGTTCCTGGGATCACTTTTGGCGATAGCGTTGAATTGATCAAGGGCTCCCTTATAATTCTCATTATCGAGCATCTTGATCCCATCCTGCAGCGATGGCTGTGCCATGGCAACAGTGGCTATAAGCGCGATTACATTTACAAAAACGAGCTTTTTCATCTTCGAGGTGATTTAGAGACCGGAGCACAAAAATGCAACGGTTTGGGAAGAAAAGTGTTCATTTTATAACTTTTATATCATTGGTGTAGTTCAGCTCAATATTTCGTTCGGTTTGAAATTTGGGCAGCAAGCCGGCTTTCAGGATGATCTTTTGTCCGATTTGGCCACAAACAAAAGCAACAAACCCGGTCCCGACATCATCTTTTCCTGTCTTGCTGATGAAATATAAATCCCGTGTAAACGGATATTTACGATCCTGGAGGTTGTACTGGAAGGGCTTGACAAATCCAACCTGTGTGGAATCAGCCGGTCTGGTGATGCCCAGCAGATGGATTTTACGCAGGACTTCTTTCGTGTAGGCACTATCGCTGTCACTGATGTCGCTATAGTCCACTATCCCGATCGCATTATCATGGGCTTCCACATAGTCCAATACTTCCTGCTTCGTGTCAAGAGCGTAGAAATGACTGGGTAATTGATCTGCATGCATGATTTTAAGCAACTCCTGGGTGATGCCGGATTTAGCATTTTCCAGGACAAAGAGGTTGCCGGAAGACGCATCGGTAAATCGACGTACCAGGTCTTCATATACATAGGCGGTGTCAGTCGCTCTTAGGTTTTTGATAAAGGCAATGGCACCGGTAGCAAACACCGTTTCCTGTGGATAGAAGGTCTGTTGGTTTAAATACGATTTCTCTTCCGGGGACAAGGGCCGGTTGGTCATGATGGCTCTGGTACTGTCTTTCAGGAATGAATCAAACAAATCATGTTCGTTCATATACCGGAAGTTGAGATGAGCATACTTATAAGAACGCTCGAATATTTCTTCTTCCTGCTGAACAATATTTCGCATGGTTTCATCAGCCACAATATCCAGCGTACCCATCGTTGGACCGGTCATATTTTCCACCTTATGGACGCAGGCCACCAGCAGCAGGAGGGAAAACAAGAGCGTGGATACCTGGATATTTTTCATATTGATTTTATCTTCCTTTTGTTACAGATATGACGCGAATGCATACCGGATTGCAGTTAACCTCGTGTTAAAGGAGGTTAAGGTTGGATTAAGGCTTTCATAGAAAACAAAGGTCTGATTCCTTACGGGGGAGATCAGACCTTTGAGCATGTCGTGTCGTTATTTACTATTTCAATTTGAACGCCCGGTACATCCGCCAACTTCCATACAACAGAAACGTAATCAGCAGCACCGTTCCCCAAGGGGCCGGCAATATTTTCTGCATGAAAATATATATACCGGCTACTATGTAGGTCAATCCCAGGATCAGGTAGAACAATCGCCTGATCACCATCGCATCCATCGATTACTGCAGTACGAATTTGATCGGCAAGGTAAAGGTCACCGGCACTGCCCTTCCATTATGTTTGCCGGGTTTCCACTTGGGCATATCATTCACCACGCGAAGAGCTTCCTCATTGCAACCTCCACCGATGCCACGCACCACCTTTGCATTTTTGATTTCACCATCCTTCGAAACGACAAACTGCACGATGACTTGTCCGGAAATACCGTTTTCACGCGCGATGGCGGGATATTTGATCCGGTCGTAAATAAATTTGTACATCGCTTCCTGTCCGTCCGGGAAGGTAGGCATCTGCTCTACATAGGAAAAGGGCGCTTCTTCTTTTGGCTCTTCCAGCACCGGGGCAGCCGGGGCTTCGGGTTCTGCCAGGGAAGCGTCTATACCTCCTTCTTCTCCTTTTTTGGTTTCAGTGGCAATCTCTTTGTCCTTGATGTCTTCGATGGTTGGCGGAGGGGGTTCTTCGTCCTTCACCTCTTCATCTTTCTTGACAACCGGAGGTACAAATTTGATTTGATCCTTGATCGGTGGTGGATCGACTTTGGGTGGGGGTGGCGGAGGTGGCTTTTTAGGATCGATGGGCGGGGGTTCGGCCAGGGTGACTTCTCTCATGATCAGTTCATTCTTCTTTTCGGGAAGAAAGCCTTTAATCAGTCTAATAATCATCGGGGAACTCACTCCCAACAAGAATAAAAGCAACCCGGTCATCATGGCTCGGCTCATATTTTTATCATACAAGCGGCGCAACTGGAAGGCCCCGTAGGCTTTGTTTCTGCCTTCAAAGACGATGTCATCCATCGAATTTTTCAGCACGCTTTCATTTTCCATGTTTTTTCTTTTTAATATACCTGTATGATGCGTTAACCGGTCTCAATGCATAAATTTTATTTCCGGCTTTGTCCGATCATGACGGCCACCAGGGAGTCAATGGGATCATTGGGCGCCAGGATGGCGTATCGTTTCACATCCGTTATCGTCATTTCATCGAGTACGTCCACAATATTTTTCACATTGGAGCCGGGCAGGGGTTTGATCATAACAAAAAGCTGTTCGGGATCCCCCCATTGCTCTCCAACTTCTTTCTGGCGCTTTTCAATATACTTGCGGAGACCAGATGGACTATAGTCAAGGCTGTCCAACGTCAGCTGGGTGTTGACATCGATTTCATCCGGAGAGACATAGGCATAGACCTTATCATTCGACCCGAGCATGAGCGTGGCCGTTTTGGACATCTTGATCGGGGGTTCATCTTTTTTATCAACATCTTCCTTAGCCGGCTTGTTCACCTCCATCGTTTTCGGCTTATTCATGGTAGTGGCCAGCATAAAAAAGGTAATCAGCAGGAAACCGAGATCCACCATGGCTGTTAAATCCACCCGGGTAGACATTTTTTTACCTCTGACTTTCTTAGCGCCTTTTTTATGACCGCCCCCACCGGCGACATTCATTTCAGCCATAATTCACTTTTTTCATTGGTCGATGATGATTATTCCTGCAGGTTTTTGGCAGAAGTAATCAGATTAAATTTATTGACCTTTCGGTTTTGCAATGCCTGAATCAGCTTATCAAAATAACGGTATTGGGTTTTCTTGTCCCCTTTAATCGCAATCCGTAGCTTGTTGTTTTCCTGCCGGGAAAAGAGGATGAGATCTTCCACCTGGTGCTGGCCGCCGGTGGTATCGATATTCAATCCTGGTTGTTCGATAGCCTGTCGCTCATCCGGTCGTTTGCTCAGGAAATCAGGCAGGGACCGGATATCCATCCCCCAAATCTCCAGTAAGCGGAACGCATCCTTTTGTTCATCTGACAAAGGGAATCCATATGCGGCTGCCAAACGGTCCAGCAGTTTTAGCCTGGTGGGCTGATCATTTAAACCGAAGAAAAGACGTCCATCCGGTGCGATTTGAAACATCAGGATATCATTATCCGGAATAGGGATTTGTGAAGTAGAAGAAGGGATGTCAATCTGGACTGCTTCCGCCGGCCTGAATTTAGTGGTCAGAATAAAGAACGTCAATAACAGGAAGGCCACGTCACACATAGCCGTCATGTCCACGGAGGTACTCTTTCTGGGTAATTTAACCTTTGGCATAATTGTAAAATAAGAACAGTGAGTTAAGAATTAATGTTTTGCTGCAAAATTTTGCGCAATACTAAATCCTGCCTCATCAATACCATAGGTCAGATCCGTCAATCTTGGTCGTAAAATAATTGTAGGAGATAATGGCCATAGCCGATGTACTGATACCAAGTGCTGTATTGATCAGGGCTTCAGAAATACCGGTGGAAAGTGCAACGGCATCTGGTGCTCCTGCAGTAGCAATGGCAGAAAAGGCCCGGATCATCCCGAGTACCGTTCCGAAAAGTCCTAACAGGGTAGCTACAGAAGCAAAGGTGGCCAGGATCACGAGGTTTTTCTCCAACATGGGAAGTTCAAGCGAAGTGGCCTCTTCGATTTCTTTTTGGATGGCCAGCATTTTCTGGTCTTTTTCCATTCCGGAGGCAGAGACCATATCATTATATTTATGCAATCCTTCACGGATCACATTACCCACTGATCCACGCTGATTGTCACACTCTTTGATAGCACCGTTGATATCATCGCGATCAAGATATCCTTTAATCTTACGAACAAACACAGGAATCGATCCTTTCCCGCTGGCCATACCTATGGAAATGAAACGCTCAATGATAACAGCAATAACAATCATCATGGCGGCCATTAATATGGGCACCATCACTCCACCTTTATACATCATCCCCAGGTAATTTCCCGGTATGGGGTGGCCTTGAGGGTTGCCGTCCTCGAAATTAGCGGTGTTCCCCAGGATATATTTGTAAACCAGGATTCCGATGACTATGGCAACGGGGATCAGGACGGAAGCAAATAATCTATTGAAAGCCCCGCTGGAAGCCGTCTTTGGAGATTTGACATTTGGATTGCTCATAAAATCGTTGATTTATTGTTTTAGTTATTGCACTAGCGTTGTAAAAGGAGAAAAAGGAGATGATTCCATAATTCGCAGAGATCATCGGTTGCAAAAATATTTTTATTTTTTAAATACATGCCGATGAAGCTGATAAATTTTGGCGATACGCTTAAAGGCAAAATATATGAAAATTTTCCCTGCCTGTTGATATGGTATAAATATGCCACATATTGGACTTTGAAAACCATGAGCTATAGCCATGATCTCACCCAACCCCCAATGGCAAAAGCTTCCCTGTGCAGTAAACCTCTTTCGTCATTTATTTTACGTTTGGTTACATTATCAGGGTAATTGAAGTACGGCATTTCCCTGCCCCAGAAGCTGTATTTAAAAGGCAGCTTCGAATGAAGGCCCTGCTGTCAATCCATTCCGGGCAATTTTGACAAATCATTGACTATATAGGCTTCGCATATCCGGCTGACTTATATCTTTTCGTTTTTAAAATGTGGTTTTACCATAAAAAGGGAAACCTTGCAGCGATTCCTTAATCAAAAGATTCATGAGAAAGGGACCGATATGCATAAACTTTCATCCTGAAAAGCAACTGATCTGCATGTTTAGGTTTGAACATCCTGAATTATTCTGGCTCATGGTCATCCCGGCCTGAGTATTCTGTTCTATTTGCAGGCAATACCTGGCCCTGAAGAATTGGTCAGCATGGGGAAGTGAGGCTTCTAATCAGAAAGCATTGGCCCATATGCCTTCCCGTCCAGGCCATCTCTGGATGGGTTTATTGTGTCGTGCTATTGTCCCTGGCTGCGGTTAATCCCCAGTGGGGATATAAAAAGGTAGCGGTGCAAAATAAATCAGCCGAAATTTACCTGGTACTGGACATTTCCAACAGCATGCTGGCTGAAGATGTGGCTCCTAATC
The DNA here is from genome assembly GCA_963837505.1 of uncultured Saprospiraceae bacterium. Lineage (GTDB taxonomy): Bacteria > Bacteroidota > Bacteroidia > Chitinophagales > Saprospiraceae > Opimibacter. The sequence continues at coordinate 272,893 of CAWINN010000005.1, forward strand.
GACTGGAAAAAGCCAAAAAGCTGGCCATGGATATTTCGACTGCGTTCAAAACCGATAAAGTGGGATTGATTCTTTTCGCCGGAAACGCCTATATACAGAGCCCCCTGACTACGGACTGGCATGCCATACAGTTATATCTCAATGCGGCCAATCCCGATCAGGCCGGGACACAGGGTACCGCTATCGGCGAAGCTATCCGGCTGGCCATCAAATCAAAGAAAGAAAAGGAAGATTCCGGTGAAGGAGCCATCATCATCCTCACTGATGGAGAAGATCATGACAGCGATGCGCCCACCGCCATTGAAGAAGCCGGTAAAGAAGGGTGGGAAACCTATATTATTGGCGTGGGTACAGCGGAAGGCGGGGCACATCCCGATCATGGTAGATGGAAACAAGGATTTGAAACGGGATGAAAACGGACAACCGGTGACTACGCGGTTGAACGAGCCGCTGATGAAGGAACTGGCGGACAAGGGGCATGGCCGGTATTTTAATCATCAATGAAAGCAATACCATCATCGATGATTTGAAAAAGGAATTGTCTACACTCGAACGAACCCAAATGCAGAAACGATCATTTTCTGACCATAAAAGCTATTTTCAATGGTTTCTTTTGCCTGGACTGTTCTGCTGTTATTGGGTTGCATCAGGATAAATTTTAAATATGATGTGATATGAAAAACTGGGTACATCCAACCTGCCATCTGTAGAACTACACGGATATCGCGTTTCCAATGAGGAGGTGCGGTCTTACAAACGCAAGTTCGGAATGCGATATACCTGATCAGGATGATTTTAGTGTTCAGGCATCGTAGCCTACAGCCAGGCCGACTATCCCTTTCTTCGCAGAGGTGATCATTTGTATAACCACGGCCAATATTCCGGACGCAGAGACCATCATACCGAAAAGCACTGGAAGAAAAAAATAAACCCACTTCGCTTATAATCTGGGCAATACGATTTATGAGCAAAGCCGGATGGATGAAGCGGCTAAGACATACAAAAAGCCATTGCCAATACAAAAGATCCAAAATTGAAATCGGATGCCTGGTTCAATCTGGGTAATACCATGTTCTCAGCAAAAGAATTACGGCGAGAGTATTAAATCCTATAAAGAATCTCTCAAACTTGCAGCCGAAAGATGAAGAAGCCAAGAAAAACCTGATGCTGGCTATGCGACAATTGCAACAACAACAACAGAACAGCAACAACAACAGCAACAAAATCAACACAACAAAACAAAGACAACAAGATCAACAACAGCAACAACAGCAACAACAAGAGCAGCAACATAACCAGGATAAAAGACAAAATAACAACCAGCAACAATCTTCTGCTCAAGAACAGGATCACAGCGAAAACCAGCAAAGACCAACAGGAAGACACAACAGGAGATCAGCCAGGAAGAAGCGAGGGAAATTTTAAAAGCAATAGAAAGAGAAGATCAGCGGGTTCAGGAAAAACTGAAAAAAGTTTCAGGCAGTAAAGCACCTCCAGTGAAAGACTGGTGATGGCTAGAGTGAAGGGTGAAAATGAAATGCATAGGCTGTTTCGTAACTGAGTATGTTTTCGAAATGGACAAGAGATAGAAGTTGAACTTATTAGCAACTTATATTTGATTTAAGCTAAACAAACTCAAGGAGAACAAATAACTAGAAATGAGAATCGTATTCATCCTGATTGGATTTTCCGGATGGCTGATGTCTACGGCTCAGCCTTCGGTCAAAGTGGAAGTCAGTGCCGACACGGTAGATGCGGGAGAAGTGGTGGAAGTGACCTATACGATTGAAAACGGGGAGGGACATTTTGAGGCTCCCGATTTCAGATGATTCCGGTAATCAGCGGACCGAACACATCTTCCAGTTATATGATCCAAAACGGAAAAATGAGTTCAAGCCAATCCTATGCTTATCTTTTGCGGCCCATGGAAGAAGGAAAACTCAAAATTCCGGAAGCTGTTTACATGGAGAAATCACGAACGTTGAAAATTGATTCTGTCGAAGTGGTCGTCAAGTCGATATGACAAAAATCCACGTCAACCAATCAGTCCTGATGTACCGAATCTGTCAAAAGCGACCCGTGAAAAAAGGAAGTTCTAAAATTCTTTTTTTGATATTGGCTTTCCTCTGTCACTGTTGATCGGCAACAGGCAGGGCGTGTCGCAGGACCTGTTATTTCACGGCACGGTGTCTGATCAGCACGTAGTGCAAAATGGCGGTATTTGATATTCAGTTTATACTCAACAATGCGCCAGAGGAAATAATTTCAACCTCCTGCATTCGAGTGATTTCAAGGTGGTGGGTGGACCTTCTAGGGGATCAAGTCCACGATCATTATAAATGGATCCATGAGCAGCAGTGAATCCTATTCATATTCATTGCTCGCCACCGTGAAGAAGGGAAATTTACCATCGGCCCTGCAACTATAGTGGTCGGGCAGAAAAAACTGACCACCAATCCCATTGTCGATCGAAGTAGTACAAGGCAAGGACCGGTCTGAATCAGGGATCACTACAACAGGCAGGAAAAAGTTCTCCTCGTCGCGGAGTTGAAAATTAGGATTTATTATCCCGGTCAGCAAATTGTCTTGAATTACAGGTTACTTTTCAACGAAAACATTCAGTCGCTGGATATCTACTTTCAGAAGATGATTATGCCGATTTTTTTATCCAGAATTTTGCTGAATATCAGCAAGTCAACCTCCGGTCAGTGAAAAGTCAATGGTATGCAATACACTTCACGCATGATTAAATCCATTGCCTTATTCCCCCATCAGTCGGGCTACTATGTGATCAGACCCCTGGTGATGTCGATGGAATGTAGATTCGCCCTTTCCCGGTTTCCAGGGATTTTTTTCGATGACGGGATGCAGAATCATGAAGGTGGCATCCGATTCAGTACTGATCAATAGTATTGCCACTGCCATCTGATGCGCCCATTATTTTCGCGGCGCTGTAGGTCAATATACCATAAGCTTACCCGGGTTCGCTGAACTTCACTACGGATGATGCCTTGACTTTTCAGCTGGAATTGCATGGCAATGGCGATGCCAAGCGCTGGGATCCGCCTACTCCGGTTGCCGACACCTTGTTTGAGAGTATATGATCCAAAAATACTGGAGGACGGCAAACGGAATTGCCGTTGAATGATTGATCACCGCCGAACCATCGAATATCAATTGATCCCGCATAAACCCGGGAAGTATAAAGTGTATGTGCCTTTTACCTATTTCGATCCGGATGAGAAACGGTTTATTACCATATCCAGTGATACGCTTGTTGTCAAGGTGATGCAAGGGTCGCGAGCAAGATCAGGTGTTGCAGCGGATGATGAGGAGGATGTCATATTTGATATCCAGCCTGTCCACACGGCTATTTTACCGGACCGGTTCTGGAGATCGTGGCTTCACCTTTTATTATTCGGCTTGTTGGTGAGCGGGTCTTGCTGGGGGCTGATGGTCAGCATCAAAGCAGAGAAGGAAGGAAGGGTATCCCGGACTGAAAAAATCAGGAGTGCTGCGGCAGGTCATGCAGTTGCCCGGTTGGATGAATTAATGAGTAGCAGTTCCGGTTTGGAATCAAAAGTGTTTTATGAAAGAGCCACTGAAATCTATTATCGGTTTTTATGTGAGCGTTTGACCATTCCTCCTTCTGAATTGGAAGAGAAACGGCTTCCGATCTATCTTCAGAAAGCAAAGGTGGATGAGGGGATCGCTCAACGTGTCCAAAAAATGTATCAAGCCTGCCTTCCGGTAAGATACGGAGGAGCTCCTGCTGGTTATTCGCGGGAAGAAATGATAGCAGCGTGCAAGGAGATTATCTCCGGACTCTAGCCTGCCCTGTCAGCTTTTCTGTTCAACCTATTGTTGCGGTGATTTCCATAGGCCACGGTTGTCAGTAGTCATTCTGCTTGTTTTTTCATATATGCTTTTTTCTTCATATCATTGTTACTGCATATTGCCCTGCCCGAACCAGTTTTTTTCATTATTCCTTTTGCAACGCTGATGGCACAAAAGAAACGGAAATCCACCACTACCAAAAAGCCGGTACTTAAACTTAAACTTTGGCATTACCTCGTGCTGATAGCGCTGCCGGTTTTAGTTTTCGGACGATCCCTGAAATTTGGTTTTGTCATGCATGATGATGACAAGATGATCCTGGAGAATCCTGTCGTAAAAGAGGGTGTGAAACCGGGCATAGCCTTCACCAAGGATGCCTGGTTTATGGATGCCCGCATCGAATTGTATCGGCCCTGGCAAAGCATCACGTACATGGTCGATTATGCCATCGGAAAAGAAAAACCTTTTATCTATCACCTGCATAACCTGCTGATTTTCCTTTTAGGTACCTACCTGCTTTTTATTTTCTTAAAATTCTATTTCAAACCTGTTCTTGCCTGGGCCGGCACATTATTGTACAGTGTCAATCTCCTTACGCCTCATGCGATGGGATGGATAGCTGCACGGGGGGACTTGTATCTGATGGTATTCGGGATGATGTTTTTAATCCTGCTGCTTCGCTATCTGAAAAACAATTCCACTATCTCCCTTTGGTTAAGCATAGCCGCCTTTTTCATGGCCCTGCTTTCGAAAGAATCAGCGGTAGCGCTCCTGCCCATAGGACTCACTATTATATACACAGAGAAAGGCAGGTTGCCTTCGGGTAAAGAATGGATGTGGCTCGGTATAAATGTAATTGCCTTTGCCGGGTATTACGTGATGCGAAAGGGAGCCATTGCCGTGGCAGGTAATTTATCAGCAAAAGCTTTTGTCAGCAACCTGAGATCACTTGGGGAAGAGATATTTAAGATGGTGCTGCCGCTTGGTTTCAGTGTGATGCCCGGATATAATATCCTATGGACATTGGGAGGCCTGGTTATGATTGGGATATTGATCTTTCTGATCAGGAAATACAAACTCCCGAAGAAAATTATTTGGGTGGGGGCCGCCATACTGTTGTTCAGTTTGCTGCCTTCGATGGCGTATGAGCCTTCGTTTGCGGGAGTAGCCTATGATTACCTGGATCACAGAGCCTGGTTTCCATATGTGGGGATCTGGCTGATCTTTTTGGGTATCATCGATCAGAGTAAAATCGTTTCGCAGAAGAGGGTGGTCTATGTATTTGTTTCGGTTGTGTTGATATGGTCAGCAGTAGATGTGTGGCGAATCGGGACCTATTCCGGTTGGCAAACCTATTATAGTAATGCCATCAAAACCAATCCTGGATCCGGACTGGCCAATCTTAATTATGGATCGATGTTGCGGGATGAAGGGAAATGGGAGGAAGCGCTGCCCTATGTGGAGCAGGGTGTAAAACTGAGCCCCAGGTATGCTGATGCTAAAGTGCGGCTTTCAGAAATTTATTTTCAACTCAAGCGATACAAAGATGCTGTTGATATAGCTTCGGCAGCATTAGCGCTGGAACCCAAAAATATTTCAGCCCTTCAATTCAGGGGAAGTTCATATGGTGCCAGCGGCCAACCCGCGATGGCGGAGCAGGATTTCAAAACCATCCTGGAACTGGATCCTGAAAATGACCATGGTTTATTTAATCTCGCCATGGCCTATAAAGATGCCAACAAACTCAATGAAGCCGTGGAAACCTTATCGAAACTTATCGTCAAGACTCCCGAATTTCCAAATGCTTACTTCGAGCGCGGGTTTTGTTACGGCCGGATGGGATTATTTCCCCAGGCTAAATCGGATCTGGAAAAATCGATTTCTTATCAACCTGATCACGGACCCTCTTATTTTTTCCGTGGCCGGGCCTATGATGCGCTGGGTGATCCGGAGGCCGCCTGTGCAGACTGGAAGAAGGCGGGAGAGCTGGGACTGCCGGAAGCTGTGCAGATCGTGAAGGAAAGATGTGGAGGGTAAAAAACAGAAAAGGCAGAAAAGGCGGAAAAGGCGGAAAAGGCAGAAAAGGCAGAAAAGGCGGAAAAGGCAGAAAAGGCGGAAAAGGCAGAAAAGGCGGAAAAGGCGGAAAAGGCGGAAAAGGAAAATACAATTGCGTCTTTGCAAAGGAATAGGGAGGAATGGAGCAATGTAAACGGTAAATGGCGCAGGGCAGATTGGGAAATGGCCCGCTGGATTAGTTCTTTTATTTTTCATTTTACTATTCCATATGCAGGCAATGAGTGAGGTTAAGAAAATTTTAATTCAAATTGGAGGGTATTTACACAAGGGTAATTTTTTATCGTAAACGAAAAATCAAGTCGTGTAAAAATTATACCCTATTTCTTTTCCTTTTTACGTTTAAATGGTTGTCCAAGGCATGCACAGCATTCATGTGCTGATAATTTCCCGAAAAATTACATGGTGAACGCAGCGCATAAGTTTTTGTAAAATCTGTTTAAATCAAATTTTCCGCCTACCCATTGTCATAGTTTTGGCCCGCCAATCATGGGAATGGAAAATTTGAAATCTGTTTATACAATATCAGTTTGGTTATTAGCCCTCCTGTTCACTTCGTCAGTGTGGGCAGCAGATCTCAAAGGTCATGTAAGAGATGCGCATCAAAATGAATTCCTGGTCGGCGTAGTTATCTACGTTAAAGATCATGATCAACTGCATGATATTTCGGGTCTCGATGGATCTTTCATCATCCGGGATATTCCACAAGGCCATTATACGGTCATCGCCACCTATCTCGGATATGAAGAGTTTACCGGTGAGATCAATATTGATTCCGAAATCGATTCACCCACATTGGATATTCATTTGCAGCCCTTAGATCAGCAACTGGATCAGGTAGTGGTCGTTGGACAAAGCAACCAGGAGTCCGATTTGCATGCACGTGCGAAGGAAAAAAGAGCGGACCAGGTGGTGAATATTATTTCTTCCGAATCGATTGATTTACTCCCCGATCTGTCAGCAGCAGGTGTCCTGGAAAGAGTCTCCGGCGTAACCATGCAAAAAACCCGCAACAGCGGTGATGCCCAGTATGCAATTATCCGGGGCATGGACAAACGATACAATTACACGTTGGTCAATGGAATAAAAATTCCCAGCCCGGACAATAAAAACCGGTATGTGCCTATGGATATTTTTCCGTCGGAATTATTGTCCGGTATTGAAGTGTACAAATCGCTGACACCGGATATGGAAGGAGATGCCATAGGTGGCGCTATGAACCTTGTGTTGAAAGATGCTCCGGAGAAAATGTTGTTGAAAGCCAGTTATGCTTTGGGATACAATCAGATTTTACTTGACCGGGATTATTATAAGTTCGATACAAAAAGTGTGAACCGCCAATCCCCGTTAGAAGTAAACGGCCCCGGCTACCTGGCCACCCCGGCTGATTTCCCGACTTCGAATCTGAAATTCATTCCTGAAACACCTGGCCCTAATATGACGGGCAGTTTAAGCATTGGAAATCGATTTTTGAAAGGAGATAAATTAGGGGTGATTGTTTCTGGTAGTTATCAAAGCCTTTTTAGCGGAGCGAATACGATATTCTTTTCGCCCAATTCGCAACCCAGTGAAGGAACAATCCCGAATGACGGAAACAAACCGACGTTTGATAATATTCAAAACCGCACTTATTCCACTCATCAAAACCGGTTGGGATTGCATGCGAAGACGGATTATGTTTTTGACAGGAAGAATAAAATTTCATTATATGCCGCCTATTTTCAATTGGACAAATATGTATCCAGGCATTCCGAAGGTCCGGTCATCAATGGCTCCGGCGTGGGTAATTATATTATCAGGGACAGATCGCAATCGGATCTGAAACGCATTTTCAATACCACGTTACAGGGTACGCACCAACTTTCAGATTTCATTAAAGCGGACTGGACCCTGGCGTATTCCAGGGCATGGGCGGAAAGTCCTGATGAGGCTGAACTTGAAGTGAATAGTACGCAGATCGACAAGCCTATCCTTCAATCCCTGCCCAGGACCTGGCAAAACAATACCGACAAAGATCTGACCGGTAATCTCAATTTATCCTATACGCTCGACCTGAATAATGATCAGGTGGAATTCAAAGCAGGAGGTTTATACCGGCATAAAACCAGGGAAAACTTTTTCAATACCTATAGCCTGGGTCCAACACTGATCAATGGGCAGCCCCAGGTATTCACGGATATTGAATCTGCCCAATGGGAATTCCGTCCTGTGGAAGGAGGCTATGGCAGTCAGGTCAATCAAAATGACTACAACGTTGAGGAAAATGTGTTGGCCTACTACGGGGAGATCAGGGAAATACATCGGGAGAAACTGAGTGTGATCGCCGGGCTTCGGATAGAAAGTACCCATCTTGACTATACGACACCTATGCCGGAGTCTTTTGTGGGACGCGAAGGAAGTCAAAGCTACCTGGATGTATTACCAGGCATACATATCAAATATGCGTTGAATCCGCAGCAAAATTTACGGATGAGTTATTTCAACAGTATCTCGCGCCCGGGATTTTTTGAGGTGACGCCTTACCTGATCAATGGGGATTATTTTGATGAAATGGGGAATCCTTATTTACGGCGGACCCAGGCCAGGAATTTGGATTTACGCTATGAATGGTTTCCACAATCGACGGATGAGGTGCTATTGGGAGTCTTTTATAAATCCATAACGGACCCGATTGAATACAGTTTTGTAGCCGCGGGCTCTTCGAAGCTCAATTTGCAACCGCAGAATTTCGGTGATGCCACCAATTATGGATTTGAAATGGTGGTGATTAAGTATATTAAAATGTTTGGCGTCTCGGCTAATTATACTTACACCAAATCGGAGATCACCACCAATAAACAAAATTATCATCTGGACGCGGAGTATAATATCGTATCTGATGTCGTCACGCAAACGAGGCCATTGCAGGGACAGGCGGATCATATTGCCAATCTTTCCCTGCTTTATAAAAACCAGCACAACGGGCTGGATATACAGTTGTCCGGCATCTACACGGGCCACCTGATCTCCCAGGTTTCGCCTTATTATGGACTGGATTATTGGGAATATCCCATCACCACGGTTGATTTTTCATTTGAAAAAACTATCAGTAAAAAAATACACCTCTCCATTTATGGAAAGGCTAAAAATATTTTAAACGCAAAGGCCATCACCAGGATCAAAAAAGAAAACACGTATTACTCCGGCACTTTTCAGCTTCCGGAACAAGATGATCCACACACGATAGTTGTACAGAAGGAAGAATACCAACCAAGCTATCTTCTGGGTATCCGTTATTCCTATTAATTCAAATATAAATTCAAATACTATGAAATCTAAATTCCTTATGCTCTGTGCGGTGGTCACAGCCGGTATGTTTTCCTTCATCTCCTGCGGCAAGGATGAGACCAATATTTCCAAGCCACCGCTGGTGATCGGGCAGGAAGTAAGTGATGCTGCCCCGTTGAGCGGAAGTGTCAAAGGGACGATGCTCAGTGATAAAACGTATATACTGGGCGGAAACATAACGATCAATGAAGGAGACACCCTCCTGATGCAACCCGGCGTAACCCTGAAAGTAGGAAAAGGACTGACCATCCTGGTCAAAGGTGTTTTTATTTCGTTGGGAACGAAAGAGAAACCGAACTGGATTACGGCTGCTGAAACGCAGACCAGAACTGACCAGGTAGGCGCTGATCCTTCTATTGATAAAGCCTTTAGTGGGTATTGGACGGGAATTCAATGCGATCCCACTTGTACGCTACTTGATCTCAAGTGGACGCACGTTGAATATACCGGTGGAAATTTCGGTGCTGATTTCTTTCCCATGGGAGAAGCGGCCGGAAATGGAGCTAAGGGCATTCTTTTCCAGAATCCTGATGGAGATATTATTCTGGAGGATAGCTGGTTTTATGGCACCATAGATGATCAGATCCGCATTTCACAAGGACGTTTTAGCATCATGCGGAATACATTTGAAAAATCAGGATTTACAGGTGGGGATGCTGTTAATGTAAAAGGAAGCAGTGTTGGTGATATGGCCTACAATCTTTTTGTTGGAACGGCAACGAATGGAACGAAGGCCTCTAACAAAGCCAGTGCAGGCATTCAAACCAACGTGAACATGTACAACAATACGTATATCTGCGGAGGTTATCGCCAGAAAGATCCGACAGGTCGTGGAGGTTCACTTAATTATGAAGAAGGTGCAAAAGGCAAAGCTTTCAATAACCTGATGGTAAACTGCCGGGTAGGGCTTCGCATCCACAACAAGCCTCATGCTGACATTGCCAACCTCTCTTATGGATACAATTATAACTATGGGGATTCACTGCGGGTGTGCAATAATTTTTACCCGGTTGATCCCACTACCTCGGTGACTGTACCTCAGCCTACCGATATCCCTACGCCAACAGCAGATATTTTTCCGCCAGCTAAATATTCTGAAGCCTGGCTCTATGTTCAGGATGGTAGCGGCGATTGCCCGAACATTGTTGAGCCCTATGATGGTTCTTCTTTTGTTGGAAAAAACAACCCGCAATTTGTCAACTTTCCGTTGCCTGTTCCGGGAATAGCCCATTTGTCAGATGTATCCTCGGCCAGTGGCTTTGATTTCCATCTCAAGACCGGTTCACCGGCTATAGGAAAAGGAACCAGCAATGCCACGGTGATCAGTCCACTTAGTGTCACGCAGGTCACCAATGAAGATCTCAAAGCCGTAGTTACTTTGCCAGGAGCGGACATGGGTTGCTTCCAAAGCAATGGAACAGGAAATATGCATTAGTAGTAGTAGAACGTCAGCCTGCCTGGAGTTGCGGGCAGGCTGATGGATTAGCTTTAATGACAGCCCGTTGGAGTTATCTTCGATGGGCTGTTTACATTTGACCTTCAATATCATCATGATGCCAGTCAGGCTGATCCGTTTTTTCTATAAATATTATTTGAGGAAAACTATTCTTCTTCTGGCACTTGAATGTTTCTCCATTACCTTGTTCAGCCAAAATACCCTGGGCAGTTACCTGCAGGCCGCCATCCAAAACAGCCCCGTTTCCATTGACAATCAAAACCAGGTTCATTCCCTGGCCCTGGACAGTATGCTGATCAGGGCCGGCCTCAAGCCGCAGGTTAGTTTCACCAGCAATGATTACTACGCTCCTGTCATCAACGGATATGGATACGATGAGATCATCACCAATATCGCCAACGTCAATGCTTTGCTGGGTGTACAATATAAAATCGTTGGTAATAACCAGCTTCAAAATCAGTACAGTGGACTGAATATACAAAAGCAGCTCCTGGAATTGAATACCAAACTAAGTCAAAGAGATTTGAAACAGACCGTCAGTGCGCAATATATTACGGTGTATGGTGAACAACAATTGCTATCCAATACTGAAAGTGTGATACAAGTGTTGGGGAATGAAGACGCCATATTGAAAAGCATGGCTGAAAAAGGCGTCTACCGCCAGACGGATTATCTCTCCTTTCTGGTCAGTCTGAAGCAACAGCAGTTGGCCTACGCCCGGCAGCAGATGGAGATGAAAAGTGATTTGTACCTGTTGAACTATATCTGTGGTATCACGGACACCTCCCTCGTGACCTTGCCAGATCCGGAGGTTTTCCTTTTGTCAAATAGGCCAGCCGAGCAAACATATCCCTTCCGGTTATTTGTCTTGGACAGCATGGCTTTACAAAATTCAATGGATCGTATCCGGTATGATTATGTTCCGAAATTGAGCCTCTATGGAGATGCGGGCTATAATTCGTCATTTTTATACCATGCCGAGCGGAATTTCGGCGCTAGTTTCGGTTTAAATCTCGTAGTTCCGATTTATGATGGTCACCAGCGAGATCTTCAAATGGAGAAATTGAAATACATGGAAGACACCCGTTTGCACCAGGCGGATTACTTTAAAAGGCAATTCAATACGAAACAATTGCAGTTGTTGCAACAGATTTCGGCAACAGAAAACCTGACTAAAGAAGCCGGCGATCAACTGAAGCTTTCCTCAACCTTGCTTACCGCCAACCGTCAGTTACTGCAAACCGGTGAAGCCAAGATGGCTGATTATATCTTATCATTGACCAACTATGTTTCCTCGCAGGCTACGGTGCAGCAATTGCATACCAACCGAATGCAACTCATCAATCAATTCAATTATTTGAATTATTAACTATGAACTACCGGGCCACTTACTGGTTTCCCATGTTTTTATTGCTTTGGACTGCTTGCAGGCCAAGGACAGAAGCACCTGAAGAAATCAAGGTCCAAACCGGGACCCCGGTCTCTGCCGCCAACATCATCATCGGACCTATGGCCGAGACTATTGAACTAAATGCGACGTCCATGTTTATGCTGAAGACGCCGGTCCGGTCAGTGGCCAATGGTTACCTGGAAGATGTCATCATCCACCAGGGTGATTTGGTCACCAAGGGTGAAATGATCATGCGCGTGAAGACCAAAGAGGCGCAGGCTTTAGGGAATATCATTAATGACATGGATACTTCATTTCATTTTAAAGGAATAATCAATATTCCATCACCGGGCACTGGCTATATTTCGGAACTCAATGTTCAGAGTGGAGATTATGTCCAGGATGGTGAACAAGTGGCGGTCATCAGCGATACAAAAAGTTTTGCTTTTATCCTGGAGTTGCCTTATGAACTTACCCCGTTGTTAAAAATTAATAAGCAGGTCGAACTTATTTTGCCTGATCATGAAAGGTTAAACGGCGTAATTCAGCGGCCGTTTCCTTCGGTGGATGCTGCTTCGCAGACCCAGAGCTACATCATTGCAGTCAACAGCCATAAAATGATCCCGGAAAATTTGATAGCGAAAGTATTGCTTGTCAAAAAAGCCAGGACAAAGGTGATGGCGGTTCCCAAAGATGCCTTGCTGACTGACGAGACGCAAAGTCATTTTTGGATCATGAAGCTCGTGGATGATTCCACTGCCATAAAAGTAGATGTGCAAAAGGGAATGGAAACCGGGGACAGGGTGGAAATCCTTTCTCCTGTATTTTCAGATACCGATCGGATATTGATCAGTGGAAATTATGGATTACCGGATTCAGCCAAAGTGTATATCGTTCATCAACAGTGAATTTTTTCCAAAAGTACAAGAGCCCGCTTGCCGTAGTCAGCATGATCATCCTGCTGGGTGGGATGTTTGTTTACCAGCATATGCAGGTTTCCCTGTTTCCTGAAATCACTTTTCCCAAAATAAAGATTATAGCGGAGGCGGGTCAGATGCCTGTAGATCAGATGATGCTGTCGGTGACCAGGCCCATAGAGCTGGCCGTTAAGAAAGTGCCTGAACTTACATTATTACGCAGTACTACGAGTCGGGGCAGTTGTGAAATGTCTGCTTTTATGGATTGGAAAGGGAATATTGATGTTGATCAGCAGCGCATTCAATCCAGGATAGATGAAATCAAGAATCAATTGCCTCCGGATATCGATATCCAGGTAGAACGGATGAATCCCAGCATACTTCCCGTGAGCGGGTATGCGCTGGAGAGTCCTGTGCGGACACCTATTGAGATGCGAATACTGGCGGAGTATACCGTAAAACCATTTTTATCCGAAGTGGATGGCGTGAGTGAAATCCGGGTCATAGGCGGGAAAAGAAAGGAATACCAGGTGGAGCTCAACCTTCAGAAAATGTCTTCGTTAGGGCTGACGCCTGAAGTCATCACCACAGCTGTCCACGATGCAGGATTTATTAAAAGTAACGGGTATCTCAGTGATTACCGGATGATGTACCTGTCGGTCACCAACACTGCTTTTCATAATAAATCGGATTTGGAAAACCTGGTGATCAGCAATAATGGAAAGCGGATCATCCTGTTGAAGGATATAGCTACTATAGATATCACCGAAGCCAAGGAATATATTCGAATCAATACGGATGGAAGGGACGGGATCCTGATAGCCGTTATCAAACAACCTGATGCCAATCTCATTACGCTTTCTCAGGAAATGCAGGCCAAGGTCGACGAATTACAAAAGGCCTTACCCAAAGATGTTACCCTTAAGCCGTATTACATCCAGGAGCGTTTTGTCAGCGAATCCATCCGCAGTGTTACAGATAGTCTCTGGATTGGATTGTTGTTGGCGATTATGGTGGTAGTGGCATTTTTGCATTCATGGAAAGCCAGTGCCACCATTCTGCTCACTATTCCCATCACGCTATTCCTGACGGCTATCGTCCTGTATGCTACGGGGCAAACCCTGAACATCATGACCCTGGGCGCGATTGCAGCCTCCATCGGATTGATCATTGATGATGCTATTGTCGTGGTGGAACAAATACACCGCACCCACGAGGAACACCCTGAGATACACTCTAAAGAACTAGTGGGGAAGGCTATTTCGTATTTATTCCCCGCTATGGTTGGGTCGTCACTGAGTACGATTGTCATTTTTCTGCCGTTTGCGTTAATGACCGGAGTGGCGGGAGCTTATTTTAAAGTAATGACCAACTCCATGGTGCTGACCCTGGTCTGTTCATTTTTTGTAACCTGGTTGATTCTTCCGGTTATTTATTTATTGCTGACCAGGAAAGAAAAGGGAACAGAACGGTTTAGGGTGAAACAAAATCCAAGGCAACAGCGTTTGCTAAGATTTTTTATCACCAGGCCCTGGATCAGTTTTATTATTGTGCTGGTCTTTATGGCCGGAATTTATTTTATCATACCTAAGCTGGAGACGGGTTTTCTTCCGGATATGGATGAGGGCAGTATAGTGTTGGATTACTCATCACCGCCCGGAAGTTCCCTGGAAGAAACGGATCGGATACTGCGTGAGGTTGAAAAAATAATTGTCGCTAACCCCGATGTTGAAACTTACTCCCGCCGTACCGGAACACAAATGGGTTTTTTTATTACCGAACCTAACCGGGGTGACTACCTGATACAACTCAAAAGAAAACGCGGGCATACCACTGAAGAGGTGATCCAGGATCTCCGGGTCCATATAGAGGCCACTCAACCTGCTTTACGGATTGATTTCGGACAAGTTATTGGCGATATGCTGGGTGATCTCATGGCCAGTGTGCAGCCTATTGAAATTAAAATCTTTGGAAATGACAGGCAGAAGCTAGAAGAGCTTGCTACTCAGGCTGCCGGTATAGTTGAGCAAATAAACGGGACGGCAGATGTTTTTGATGGGATAATCAAAGCCGGACCTTCCATCAGCGTTGAACCCGACAAAGTCAGTTTGGCGCAATTCGGCATCACGCCTGCAAATTTTCAAAATCAAATTCAGACCTCATTGGAAGGGGTGGTGATCGGAAGTGTGAATGAATTGAACCAATACACGGACATCCGGATGAGCTATCCCGGTCATAACAAACTGACCGTCGAAGAATTGAGAAACCAGGGTATTTTTCTTTCCGATGGAAAATTGAAACCTATAGGTAGTCTGGCCCGGGTTGATATCCAACCAGGGGAAGCAGAAATCGAACGTGAGAATCTCCAATCCATGGGTATAGTCACCGGGCGGTTGACCACCGGTGACCTGGGTAAAGTGATGAATAATATTCAGCGTGAAATTTCGAAAATCAATTTGCCGCAGGGTTATCATGTCGCCTATGGTGGAGCTTATGCAGAGCAGCAACAGTCCTTTCGCGAATTGCTTATCATCCTGATCACATCATGCCTCCTGGTTTTTACGGTGGTCTTATTTTTATTTAGAAAGATAAATTTGGCGCTGACAGTTTTGTTTCTTGCGGTGCTGGGTATTACGGGTAGCCTGGTAGCGCTTTATTTCACCCATACGCCTTTAAACGTGGGCAGTTACACCGGGTTGATCATGATAACAGGCATTATTGGAGAGAATGCCATATTTACGATTCTGCAGTTTCGGGAATCGCTCAGGGAAGGTAAGGCCAAAGAGGAGGCGGTCATCTATAGTATTTCGGCGCGACTGCGACCAAATTTGATGACTGCTTTCGGGGCGATCATTGCGTTGATGCCTATTGCCCTTGGCATTGGAGCCGGGGCGCAGCTTCATCAGCCGCTGGCGATTGCAGTGATTGGGGGATTTGTTTGTGCCCTGCCATTATTGTTACTGGTTTTACCCACGTTTCTCAAAAAAATATCGATCACTGTTTAATTCAAACGCTATGAAATTCATTTTCTTATTGAACTGTTGCTTCCTGATGGCAACCTATACCCATGTTTCGGCGCAGCCGGAAACATCTTCCTATAAAATGTTCAACACCTTTCCTGTGGAAGGAGACGGTGGATGGGATTTTTTAACCATAGATGAAAATACGGGAAGATTATTTGTTTCCCACGGCACCGTTACCCAGGTGGTGGATAGTGAAACAGGTTCATTGCTTGGCACGATTGAAAACACCAAAGGGGTACATGGCATTGCCCTGGCGCAAACGGAGGGTAAAGCTTTTATTAGTTGCGGGAAAGATTCTACTGTCTCCATTGTGGACCTGGCCACCCTCGCCTTGCTGGATAAAATAAAAGTCACCGGCGCCAATCCGGATGCTATATTATACGATCCGTATTCTCATCGTGTTTTTGTGTTCAATGGACATTCGTCCAATGCGACGGTGTTGGATGCCAAAACCAATATGGTGCTGGCTACTATTCCCCTCGAAGGTAAACCTGAAGTTTCCGTATCTGATGGGAAGGGGAAAATATATGTGAACATTGAAGATAAGAGCCTGATCACGGTCATTAATGCAACTACGCTTGTGGTGGAAAGCACATGGTCCATCTCTCCCGGAGAGGAGCCCAGTGGGCTGGCTCTGGACAATGTCCATCACCGGTTGTTTTCAGTATGTGGTAATAAAAAGATGGTGGTCGTGGATGCAATGAATGGTAAAGTGTTGGCCACCCTTGATATAGGAGACAGGGTTGACGGATGCGCATTTGATCCTGAATTGAAGCGGGCGTACAGTTCGAATGGAGAAGGTTCCATCACTGTGGTCCAGGATAACGGAAAAGATAAGTATGCTGTGTTGACCACCGTTCCTACCCAGAAAGGAGCGAGGACGATTTGTCTCAATTCCCGAACGCATCATATTTATTTGTCGACGGCGGAGTATGGTGACACGCCTGCACCAACGGCTGAGGTTCCCCGACCGCGTCCTTCCATTCTACCGGGTACTTTTAGAATTCTTGATGTGGCGCCGGTGAAGTGAGAGAATGAGCGGAATGAGCGGAATGAGAGAAATGAGAGAAATGAGAGAAATGAGCGGAATGAGAGAATGAGTGTGACAGACCTCATGTCATGGCTGAGTATTTTCTGTGCTTGTGGATCGGGGGCTCTTCTGCTACAAAACAAAATTATTTGCCAGAAATCGCAAAATACTTGAGAATTAGGGTAACATTTGGATGGTCTCGAGACACTTACTATGGCAGGGGATTTCGACGAAATCTTATAAGAGTTTCGTCGCGCTACCCCTATGTCCATTATTCATGAAAATGAATTGAGGGAGTAGATGGTGTATCCTGTTCCGGAGGAATAATCGGAGTCTCATATCTCAGATGAGGATATTTTTCGGCATCCGCGTTATTTAATATAAAAGTCCTTCCGCGGTAGTTTAACGGGCTTTTCACCGGGATGGTCACTATTCACCGCATACACCTGGAGGGATAACGTACTGCCGGAGGTCAGCCTATTTAGGTTTTCAATGGTATTCGGTATAAAATCACTGCTATAATTATAAGCGGCAAAGGGATCAATCCCGGGCTGTGAAATAAACACCACGAAATGATCCAATTGATAATTTTCGCCGGGAGGTGAATACAAATCAGCCAGGGTTGTCATTTTATGAACCAGTTCCAGTTCGAGAGTATCTGTTTTTGATTGAGCAGATAATGAATGGTTCCATGTGAAGGTTAACACAAAAAAGAGAATAAAATATTTCATATAATTTTCAGGTGGCGTATGAAAGATTTTTAGACGGGAGAATGGAATTCCGACTTCCAATAGTTTGAGGTTTTACTACTTATTTCGCTATTAGTTCTTCGTCCTTGGTTATTCTTTTCTGTTGTGCAGCGTCCAGCCTTCATCTTCTTTTCTTACCGCGAGTACGTGCAATACCTGGGGGAAAAGAGCCTCTATAGTTTCTATGGCCCCATTCACAGAACCTGGAAGAGTGAGCACGAGCGTGTCTTTAATAAAACCGGCTACGCCACGGGATAGCATGGCGTAAGGTGTTCGCTGCTGACCAAACTGCCGTGCCCATTCCACGATGCCCGGAATTTCAGTTTCCAGGAGCGGTTGAACGGCTTCAGGGGTCACATCGCGTTTAGAGAGGCCCGTGCCGCCGGTAAGTAATACTAAGGGTAATCCGCTTTCAACAGCCATCAATAACTTCTTCCGGATGGCTTCCATTTCATCGGCTACTATCTCAAAAGAGGAAACCACAACATTGTATTTTTTCAATTTTTCTTCAATCGCTTTTCCCGCCTTGTCTTCTTTCTTTCCGGCAGCAATACTGTCGCTGCATACGATCACGGCTGCGGCATAGTTTGTTTCTGGATGTAATTTGAAATCGGATTTTCCACCGGACTTATGCAACAGTCGAATTCCGGTGATCTCAATTTGTTTGTCGATCGGTTTCAGCATATCGTATATCGTCAGTGCAGCAACGGAAGCCGCATACATGGCCTCCACTTCGACGCCGGTCTTATAAACGGTATGGACTTCCGCCTCGATGATGATTTCTGATTCATTGACCGAAAAACGGATCTCTGTAAACTCAACCGGTAAGGGGTGACAATCCGGAATCACTTCTGCCGTTCGTTTAGCTGCGAATAAGGCAGCTACTCTGGCGGATTCCAATACATTGCCTTTGGGGACGGTGCCATTTTTCAAAGCCGTAATTGTATCCGTGGAGCCCACTTTCACTGTCGCTGTGGCTATGGCTTTACGAAGGGAGGAAGATTTATGGGTGATGTTAATCATGTTGTTTTTTACTTATTGAAGTATTCTCCTTCCATGCCGTGGAATGATCTTCGAAAACTTCTTTCCCCCACACGGGGAGTTCGCTTTTAATTCGCTCCACCATTTCCCTGCAGGCGGAAAAGCAGGCTTCGCGATGAGGAGCAGAGACCAATACTGCCAGCGACCACTGTCCGGCTTCTACTTTCCCTAAACTATGAATGGTGTGCACACAACTCACTTTATGCTTTGCCAGGATGTCCTGTAAAATCTGTTGATACACCTGGTCAGCCATTTCTTTATAAGCCGTATAATCAATGTAGCTGACCGTCTTACCTTTCTTTTCGTCAGCACGGACCTGTCCAATGAAAAGGTCGTGAGCACCAGCCTCTTTCATTTCATGGTGATGATCCAGCCAATGCATTATTTTTTCAACGGGTATGGGTCCCTGAATGAAAATTGATTTTTTAGTACGTTCGTTTTTATTTTCCATTCTGCCCTTATACTTCGACTTTGTTCAGCAACCGAGGGGACTTCTTTTGTAACGATTTTTCAGCCTCCTGAAAAGGGAGGTAATAGTGCTATGGTATCATTTTGACTAATGGCATGATTCAGGTCCCTCACCAGCGTCTCGTTGACTGCAAAAGTATAGGGTTGTTGTCGGAGAAAAGAATATTCTTTTTCCAGGTAAGATTTAAGTTCCCCAAGCGTGTTGGCCTCCAGCCTGATTTCAGTACCCGTCATTCGCATTGCTTCTTGTATGCTGCCGAAAAAAAGGAGTTGCATAGAATCAGGTGAACATTAACTTATACGAGGCCATAGATAAAACCAGAGCCAAGATATAGCGCATTTGCTTAACAGGGGCCATGCGGCTTCCCCAATAGGCTCCGGCCAGTGCGCCGAGGATGGCGGCCGCTAACCACAGAGTGATTTGAGATGAAAAAACAAACTGATGCTTTGTCCAGACGCCGGCTAATCCGGCCATGGAATTGATAAAAATAAAAATGGCAGAGGTGGCGGATGTGTTTTTGATCCCCGCCCATCCGGCCAGTAATATCAACGGACTAAGAATGATTCCGCCACCGATGCCAATCATGCCGGAGAAAAAGCCAATGGATGCTCCTGCCAGCATAGCTAACCAAAGGTTCATTTCGCGAAGGGGACCTTCCTTTTCCCTGAAAGTGACCAGTAGCCGGATGACCGAAAATATCAACAGCACACCCAATATTTTTTTATAGATCAGGCTGTCCACGGCAATCAACGCTCCCAGGAAAGCAAATGGAACTGAGGTGATTAAAAAGGGATAGGTTAATTTCCATTTGAAATGTCCCTGACGGTAATACTGGATGAAAGCGATCATGGAAACAAATCCATTTAATACCAGGGCAGTAGAACGAACCGTCGTCACTTCAATACCCCAAATGGTCATCAGGGCAATATATCCGCTTGCTCCACCGTGTCCTACCGATGAGTAGAGCAGGGCCACGAGCAGCAATAAGCCTAAAAAGAACAGGTCCGTGTGTTCCGGGCTCATGCTAGAGTCGATTGATCAAATGAACCAAAACTTTTTGGCCGGCTTTAATCCCGGTGGAAAAAGAAGGTATGACCACCAGGCAATTGGCTTTTGCAAAAGAAGACAATAAAAAGGATTCCTGTCCCTCCAGTATTTCCACCTGATCATCCGTAGCCAATCCTTTTAGAAAATGCGTAAGGCCCGGTTTCTTGATATAGTCATTAGAGGCGATTTTTTCTGCCACAGGTAATCCGCCATCCGGGTATCCTTTCATTTTTTGCAAAGCAGGATAGAGGTATTCATAAAAGCAGACCATCACGGAAGCGGGATTACCGGGAAGAGCGAAAATCAATTTGTTTTTATAGGTTCCGAAATACATCGGCTTACCCGGCTTTTGGGCAACAGCGTGAAATATTTTTTTTACTTTCAATTGCTCCAGGGCATATACCACAAAATCATAATCGCCCACGGATACGCCCCCGGTGATAATCAAAACATCATGTTGTCGCAATGCCTTTTTAAATAAAGTATACATCTGCTCAGGTTCATCTTTTACCCTGGAGATGCTGATGTTTTTAAGATTCATTTCCTGCAGCAGCGCCTGCAGGGTGAAAGAATTGGATTCGTATATCTGGGCCGGCCTTAATTTTTTTCCAGGCACTTGCAATTCATTTCCGGTAGTGAGTATGCTGATGCGTGGTAGGGTGAATGTTTTGACCCGACTCACGCCGAGCGATGTTAAATACCCAATGGAACCGGCATTCAACACCTGTCCCCTGGAAAGTGCGACTTTGTTTTTCTTTATCTGTTGTCCCTGATGGCGAACAAAAGCATTCTTTTTGACTACGTTTGGATCGAGTATGGAGATGGTGTTATCGGTGACCCTGACATTTTCCTGGATCACAATAGTGTCAGCACCTGGTGGAAGCATGGCTCCAGTGAAAATGCGTATAGCCATTCCCTTTTGAAGCTGCAGCCCGGAGTCCCGGCCGGCCATATTTACCCCTTGTACCTGGAAAAGGTTTTTTCGCTTCAGGTCTTCAAACCTAATCGCATATCCGTCCATGGAAGATTGTGAAAAAGGTGGGGAGTCAATGGGTGATTTCACCTCTTCTGCCAGTACCAAGCGAAAGGCATCGCCTATTTTTTGTCGTGATGATTTCAGTGGTTCGGTATGGTGAATGACCAGTTCCAACGCTTCATCCACGCTGATGAGTTGAGTTAACTTTGGGTGCATGGGCATTGGATTGTAGATTAGGTTAGGCCGGGCCGATTCAGGTGAGAGGTAAAATTAACCGCCGATCAAAATCATATTGCTGTTTTTTATTTCCGGAGTCATCTGCTGGCCGCCGTATTGGTAGAATTTTGATTTGACGTTGGCCATGATGAGCGGGATCACGTCTTCTCCATGCCTGAGGGGCGTCAGTAAATCCGTATCCGTTTGAGCAAAAAGGCAATTGCGCATTTTTCCCTCCGCCGTCAGCCGTAGTCGATTGCATCCTGAGCAAAAAGGTTCAGAGACAGTACTGATCATACCGAAGTCACCCAGGTATCCCGGCACTTTATATTTTTTGGCTGTATCATGAAGGTCATCGTCCAGTTTGATGATGTCATGTTGGTGAAGTATCAACGAAAGTAATTCATCACTGCGCATTACTTTTTCGCTTTGCCAGCTATTGGCGGAAAAAGGCATGAACTCAATAAACCGAATGTGCACCGGATGATCTTTGGTAAAGGCAATGAAGTCAAAAAGTTCATCATCATTCACGCCACGCATCAGGACCACGTTCAGCTTGACATCGAAACCTTCCCTGATCATCAATTGGATATTCTTCCTCACCTTTTCCCCGCCATGATAACGGGCAATTTCGAAAAAGCGATCCTCTCTGAAGGTATCCAGGCTGATATTGAGTGAATTGATATCTGCGGCCTTAAGTTCATCCAGGAAGGTATCCAGGAGATAGCCATTGGTGGAAAGGGTGAGTTGGGTATCGAGTGGTCTCAGGCGCTGGAAGATATCGACTATATCCTTGCGCAATAATGGTTCACCGCCGGTCAGCCTGATCTTATTGATACCTAATGACACAAAAATCTTCGCCAGGGTCTCGATTTCATCGGCCTGCATCAGGTGACTTTGGGCCTGTTTGTGTGGTTTGCGACCTGTAAAACAATAGGTACAGGCGAAATTGCAGGTATCGATGACCGAGATGCGCAAATAGGTATGAGCCCGGTCGAAGTTATCGGTCAATGCTGAGGTGTGATCCATCTGATCCGTAAAGGTCGGGAAAAAGGGAGAACAAAACGGTGGAAGGGGTAGCCTTCGCTAAAGCTTCGGCGATCAAAGGCGGAAGAGGCAGAAAAGGAAGAAAAGGATTGTCTTCGCTAAAGCTTTGGCGATCAAAGGCGGAAGAGGCAGAAAAGGAAGAAAAGGATTGTCTTCGCTAAAGCTTTGGCGATCAAAGGCGGAAGAGGCAGAAAAGGAAGAAAAGGATTGTCTTCGCTAAAGCTTTGGCGATCAAAGGCGGAAGAGGCAGAAAAGGAAGAAAAGGATTGTCTTCGCTAAAGCTTCGGCGATCAAAGGCGGAAAGGGATTTAAAAAATAGTTTGGTTTTGGGGGTAACATTTCGGGATCTCGAGACACTTACAAGTGGTACAAGTTTTCGACGAAATCTTAAGAAGGGCGTCGAAGGTCTATGGTTATGCCCCGCCCCATACAGGACAATCAATTTTCAACAATAGTTTGAATCCGCTCACCAGCCATTGTTCATGGAGGCGCTCGCCACAGGGATATAATAAAGGTTGGCGAGGTTATAAAGTTTTGTCCTGGATATACCTTAAAAAAACAGGCTTCTCAGGAATCAAATCGAAAGGTTGGAGCACGTATGCTTTGGATCAATTCAATCTATGTCCCGGCATCAGGATTGTTCTGTTTGAATTTTACGCTTTAGTCAAATAAAAATTTATTCAAACCTTTTCATCCTTAAAAAATCAATCGGCAACGCTGTCTCTCCCCGGATCGCCAAATCACTAAGTATTTCGCCAATGACTGATGCAAATTTGAAACCATGGCCACTAAAACCGGTTGCGACTATGACATCCTGGTCATAACCGGAAAGAAAATCCAATATGAAATGCTCATCAGGGCTATTCGTGTACATGCAGGTTTTCACGGCCAGGGTAGAGATATATTCATTTGGAAAATACCGGTGCATAAATTCGATCAGCAATCTTTCATCATCTACATTTGGACTTCGGTTGATCCGATCAGGGTTGGTTTTTTCTCCGGGATAATGGTAAGCCAATTTGAAACCAATTGGTCCATTAAATATATTCCCCGGCAGAACAGGAAAACCATAAAACACGCCAGGATAATCATCATCTGCGATCATCCAGCAAGGAAACTGGCCTAATTCGAACCGATCGTTGCTTTTAGTATTCACCCACGCTAAAACCTGTCGGGTAACAGATAAGGTAGAAGACCATTGCGGCAGTAGCTTGCCGGCCCATGGCCCCGGAGTGAAAATTAATTTATTCGCATAATAGTTACCGGCTGAGGTCAGAACCTCATAGGTGGAATTTACTTTCCGCCAGGATTCCACCCTGACCCTGGATATTATTTCAGCGCCAAGCGCCTCGGCCATTGTGACATAAGTTTTGATCGCCTGCTCCGGCGGTATGAATCCGGCATCGGGCTCAAATATTATTTCATCATCGGAAGGAATCCTTAACATCGGATAAGGACTGGCCAGGTCAGCAATTGAATAGTTATCCAACCTTATCTTGTATAATTCGGCAGCATTTTTTACTCCTTTTATCATCGAATGATCTGGCCGGCCTGCATAGAGCAAACCGGTTTTAAAATAAACCTGTTTTTGGGAGGCAGTTTGCAGTTCGCCCCAATTGTGATAGGCCCTTTCTAACAGGGGTACATAATCAGGATGCTCGAAATACGCTTTGCGAATGATGCGGCTCTGTCCTGTATGGGAACCCAATTCATTTGGGATATCAAATTGTTCCAGCCCTAATACTTTGATACCGTTTTTTGCCAGATGATAACAAGTGGAAGATCCCATGGACCCGACCCCCATGACTATGACATCATATATTTCCGGAGCTGTCATTTTTCAGCCGCTAATTTTCGCAAATTATTGCAAATTGGTTTACCGCTTTTTCATTTATTAGCCGCTAATTATAGCGAATTAATTTTACCGCTTATTTATTTTTCAGCGCTAATTATCGCGAATTAATTTTACCCCTTACTCCTTATTTATAGCACGAATTACACGAATAGGTATTAAAATGCGTTATTGGTTTAGCCTCCTGAAAGCGTTGTAAATTGCCTGGTGAGCAATGGTAGCATGGTTCTCATCGGGCAGATAATCAAAGTAAACGTGAACGTTTTTGCTTTTACTGTTTTGTAATTTTTCGGCCAATAAGTTGGCATCAACTTCCATGACTCGCGGAGGATCTCCTGGCGTAAGGCCTTCTTTGCCAACCCCAATATAAATAGAGGTCGGTTGGGAAAACTTTTCATCCAGTAAGGAGCCTGACTGATCCAACAAGGAGCCACTGTCCCACCACAAGCTGGGGCTGATGATGATATAATGATTGAAAAGCGTTGGATAATACAGCGCAATTTCAGTGACTAATAATCCGCCCAGGGATTCGCCAATAATGGTTTTGTTCGAATTCGTTTTGTAATTCGATTCGATGAACGGCTGCAACTCTTGCTCGATGAATTGGATGAATCGATCGGAATGACCTGCATTGGGATATTTTTTCCTGTCCGATGCGACAGACGTAGGGAAAGTAAAATCCCTCTGACGATCCACATTGGCTATGCCAACGACGATGGATTTGGGCATTCGGTCGACCCAGGGAAAGGTATTGAATTGCACTAATCCGGTAACGTGGATAAAATCCTCATCTGCGGAACCATCGAGGAGATATATCACTGCATAACGAGTAGTGTCATTTTGATTATATCCCTCTGGCATGTATATATTAAGAACCCTTGTTTCCGACAGGATACGGGATGGTATTTCTTCTATGGTGCCAAGGATGAATGGTTTGCTATTTTCCATAGCCCTGCTTCTGGCTTGCCCAAAAGTCAGTGAAGTTGAAAAACTACAAATCAGGAAACATATCCAATAGGGTATACCGCTGTCTGAAAACTTCAAGGACAAAATAAATCAGGCTTATTGTTTATACATCAACAGGCTGGACTGCCCAATGGTCAGCACATACATTCCGGTAGGTAAGGCATCTATATTCATTATGTTTTGCCGGTTGGTCAGGAGGCCCGACCTCAGTTTTTCTCCCATACTGCTATAGAGGGAATAAGCAACAGGTACATCTTCATTTCGAAGAATGGAAATAGTGGAAGTAGCAGGATTAGGGAACACTTGTACTATCTGGTTTTGCCCTGTTTCATTTGTAGCTGTAGGATGAATCAATCCATGAATATCATATTTGGAAAAAAACCGCCAGATCTCTTTCGAGGCATTAAAATCCTGGTTAGTACCGGCTCCGCCAAAGGCAGTCCCCGGCCAGGCATGTACACCGCCAATTATTTTATAGTGCTCGACCTCCGCACCATTCGTTCCATTAGGATATACCTGGTGCTCTGCGGTGCAGCCGTCTGAAGTATTGATATCCGGCAGCTCTGTAATAACAGGAGGCGTTTCGCAGGCATTGAAATTCACCCAGTAATTGATGACATCCGGAATCGGCGCAAAAAGGATATTCCCCGTATAGGCGACAGTGGGATCAGCGGTCCCATGTATTTCCATTACGGGCATAGGATGTTGAGGATTGCAGGTCGCAAAAGTGGTGACATTAAAGTCACCGGTCACGGAAGCTATGGCGGCTATGCGTTCACTTAGTTCGCAAGCCAGCGTATAACTCATAAAACCGCCATTGGACATCCCGGTACTATAAATTCTGTCCTGGTTGATATTGTACTGGGCGGACAGTGAATCGATCAAAGCACTTGTAAATCCTACATCATCGACAGAACTGGTACCCCAACCGACATTCCAGTGGGTATTGCCCAGAATATCTACTGTGCCCATGGGATGTACAACCAGGAATCCCGCTGTATCCGCAATGGGTCTGAAGTCGCCATAGTACATCTGTTCAAAATCGTTGGACGTGTAGCCATGAAAATTGAGTACCAGTGGAGCAGGGGTGGTGGGAGAATAACTGGCCGGAACATACAAGATGTATTGCCTTTCCAGCCCCGCGACTTTGATGCTGTCATATAGGGTTTGTTGGCCGCTGGCCAGGAGATGAAGGCAGCTCAGGAGGAAGAGGATAAAATATTTCATGGATTAAAAGTAGGCTAAAAAAGTGCTGGTTAAGATAAAAAGCCATGGTTTCATGATAACATTTCGTTGGTTCGGGACACTTACAGGTGGAAAAGGATTTCAACGATGGTTCGACAAAGCGAACCACACGAATCTTATAGAGACCGTCGAGGTGACCATGCTATGCCCCGTCTGGTCAGGAGAGATGGAAACAAAAAATAAGGAAGTAAGAAGCTAAATGAACGGGGAATAACCAATAGCCAATAACCAATGGTGAAGTTGAATGAAGAATGTAGAGGCTAAACATCTTGAACCCTGTTGAATTCAAACGAACAACAAATAAAAAAGCCGACACCTCGGAAGTCAATTTGACTTCTGCATGCCGGCTACTATGATCAGATTATTTTAAATCAAAACAAGGTTATCCTGGTAGTGAATGCAGTTTGTTTTTGAAAAATTTTAATGACATAGACACCCCGGGCGACATCGGGCAGAGTAATGGCCTTTTCGGAGGGGTTAAGTTTAGTACTGTAGATGAGACGGCCATCCATACCGGCAAGTTGCAAATACCATAATTCATTTCCCTTGTTCTCCAAACCGTCTATATAGATCAATCCCGGGGAAGGATTGGGATAAATTTTTATCTCATTCACACTGTCCCGATTTTCATGATGGATACCCGTAGTAAAGACTCCTGTTGTTGCTTTCTGTTCGGAAAAACTGACATTTGCCCATTGTCCGAAAATCGTCATTTGGCTGAAAACCAGTAAAATCATTAGGAAAAAATTTTTCATAGCGTTGCGGTTTAGAAAGTAAACTGATCAATTTGATTTGACTTGATCTCCCGCTACTCAACCTGGGGTTAGACGGGAGCCTTGATTGGATTCATAAGCATACATTTTTATTGACTAAAAGGTAGGCGCAAATCCAGGAGCAGGACATGATGGGCGTCAGTGAAAACAATGATCTGTACTATGTTAACATCCCTGATTTTCAAAGAATAAGTGGGTGGTGACCAACTCTTTCCCCTGCGGTTGTAAAAGGCAGGTTAAAATGACTAAAATGAGGGGCTGATGAAAAAAAGTACGGAAATGGGGTAACATTTCGGCTTCTCAAGACACTTACACCTGGTAGGGGATTTCGACGAAATCTTATGCAAGATATCGTGACTCCCATCTCATGCCATTTCTGGCCTATCTGGTCAGCCCGGGAAGATGGCAAGCGTCTCTCTTTTCCCACTTTCCCATGTCCCATTCTTCCCTTTTACTACCTCTAATTCCCTCTGCCTATCTTCGCCCTGAAATTTCAATGTAACCTTTGTCTTATGTCCCTGTCTATCAAAGAAATACTAAATCGCAATCCCGTTGGCCAGGAAGGCACTGTCCGGGGTTGGGTGCGGACGTTCAGAAACAATCAATTCATCGCCCTTAGTGATGGATCCTGTTTGCAAACCTTGCAGATAGTGGTTGATCATGAAAATACGGACCCCCAGTTGTTGAAACGAATTACTACCGGGGCAGCAATTTCAGCCAGAGGCATTTTTGTTGCTTCCCAGGGTAAGGGACAAGCGATTGAAATGAAAGCCACGACCGTGGAAGTGGTCGGTGAAGCTGATCCTGAAACTTACCCTTTGCAACCCAAGAAACACAGTATGGAATTTCTCCGCGAGATTGCTCACCTGCGCATCCGTACCAATACCTTCGGTGCCGTCATGCGGGTGAGGCATGCCCTGGCCTTTGCCATCCATTCTTTTTTTAATGATCGTGGGTTTTTCTATTTCCATAGCCCGATTATTACGGGATCAGATGCGGAGGGCGCGGGTGAAATGTTCCGCGTGACCACGCTTCCTCTCGATAAATTACCAAGGACGGAGTCCGGAGAGATCGATGTCAAAAAAGATTTTTTTGGAAAAGAAACCAACCTGACGGTTTCCGGCCAACTGGAAGCTGAATTGGCAGCACTGGCCTTAAGCAAGGTGTACACGTTTGCTCCAACTTTTCGTGCAGAAAACAGTAATACTTCCCGTCACCTGGCCGAGTTTTGGATGATTGAACCTGAGGTAGCATTTTGTGATCTTAACGACAATATGGATCTCGCCGAATCCATGTTGCAATACGTCATTTCCTATGCGCTCGAACATTGCGCCGATGACATTCAGTTTTTGAAGGAGCGTCAGGAACAGGAAGAACAATCCAGGCCGCAAGCGGAAAGAAGTTCGATGGACCTGATCAGCAAACTTCGATTTGTCGTCGATAATCAATTTGAAAGGCTGACCTATGGCGAAGCCATTGAAATATTGAAAAATTCAACACCAAACAAAAAAGGAAAATTTCAATACCCGATTGAAGGCTGGGGAACCGATTTGCAATCCGAGCATGAGCGTTATCTCGTGGAAAAGCATTTTCAAAAACCGGTAATCCTGATCAATTATCCGAAAGAGATCAAAGCATTCTATATGCGTTTAAATGACGATAATAAATCGGTGGCCGCCATGGATATTTTATTTCCTGCCATTGGAGAGATTGTCGGAGGCTCACAAAGGGAAGAACGACTTGATGTATTAACAAAGCGGATGGAGGATATGCACGTCCCTGTTGAAGAGATGCAATGGTACCTGGATACGCGCCGCTTCGGGACTTGCCCTCATGCAGGCTTCGGCCTTGGCTTTGAGCGATTAGTCCTGTTTGTTACTGGTATGTCCAATATCCGGGATGTTATACCATTCCCCAGGACTCCAGGGAATGCTGAATTCTAGTGTAAGAGAATGAGAGAATGAGATGATGAGAAGTTGGATTCTCTATAATGCTTATGGTTCAGGGAAGTCGAAACAATATCGGATGAAATCTATTTCCGGTCGTTGAGTGGAGTCGAAACAAACCATTTAGGATACCAAATATGAACAGAACCATCCTCATCACCGGCGCCACCGGAAACCTGGGAAAGGAAGTTGTGCAATTGCTGCATGAAGAAGGGAATAAGATCCTGGCCATTTATCATAAGCAAGAGCTCGATGATGCTTTTAAGCAAAAAGTCACCCTTCTCGAACATCTTGATTTGAATGAGGAAAACGAAACACAAACTGCTATGGCCAGGATGATCCGGCAATTTCCGGAATTGGATGCAGCCATACTATTGGCCGGCGGTTTTGAGTCTGGAAAAATAGGGGAAACTGATTTGGCTCTTCTTGATCAGCAATTCATGCTCAATTTTAAAACAGCATGGAATGTCGTAAAACCTGTAATGGATCATTTTCTGAAAATCGGTAGAGGTCAGTTTATTTTCATCGGGGCAAGGCCAGCCATCAGCCCGGAAGCAGGAAGGAACAATGTGGCCTATGCGTTATCCAAATCTCTGTTGTTTTCCCTGGCGGAGATAATTAATGCAGAAGGTAAGGCATTGGGCATATCCGCAGCCGTTATTGTGCCCAGTATTCTAGACACGCCACCTAACAGAGCAGACATACCGAAAGCAGATTTTAGTAAATGGGTTCAGCCGGCTGATGTCGCAGAGACCATCCGTTTTATTTTATCTCCTGTTGGCCAACAGTTGCGACAGCCGGTGTTCAAAATATATAACCGTTCGTAAGTAAACTTGAGGGCGCTTCTAATAAACATAAATATTTTATGATCCACTCTTATAATGTGCTGAAAATCTACCGGACTTTATTTTTGAATTCAGGTTATTAGAGGCACCCTTGATTATTCATCAACTCCATTTCCAGTTTAGTTTTTCCACATAATCCACGCCAAGAGATTCGGTTTTGGTAAGAAGATCACTCCGTATAAGCTCGGTCAGCACTGGATCGGATTTGGGGACGATAAGGGCTTTGGCGTTTCTGAAATTCAAAATAAATAAGGAAGGAATTTCCACTACGGATTCCAGTTCCATCCACTGGCTGATGTATGAATTATCGCCGGTGTAGGAAATCAGTTGCTGATCACTCCATTCCATGGAAAACTCCCGTTGCAACGTTTCCTTGAATTGCTGGTGCACATAATTGGTGATGTGTTTTTCATATTGCCTGGCTTCCATCCGCCGGTATAGGAAATACAAAGGGAGGCAGATCAAATAAAAAAGGATGGCCGTGATTGCCCCGGTCTGCTGCCAGATAAATACTCCAGTGACCAGATAAATAAGAACCAGGAACATACGCCCACGGGCTCTGCGTTTTTGAAAGGACCCGGATTCTGACAAAATGTAGAGTTGATGGGTCAGGATATCGGCTTCGGTAAGGTGGTAATTGAATTTCATGTCATAATCAAAAAAAAACAACTGAAAAGTCACGGACCTTCCAGTTGTTTCACTAAAGAAGTTTCAAATTAATTCTTTGACAGTTTCGGATTGGTGGTGAAGATACCATCCCCATGCCAATTTTCAAAATAGGCATTCATGGCATCCATGAAGGCCTCTCTTTTCATTTTGTCCGGCCAGGCTTTTTCTTCCAGCTGACTGATCATCTCATTCGCTTTCTCCATAGAAGCCAGGTCCTTGTACTCATCGATCATCACGTAGTCGGTGCTGTTCGGTGTGTAATAATGCCGGTATTCATGATGGGAGAGGATATACTCGTTTTTATCAGTGACATTAGTATTATAAATCGCGAGGAGGGAATCCCGTTTCACAGCAGATCCGCCATCCACGTGTTTCATTTTGAGATAGGTAAATTCAGCAATGTTGCCAATGGGGGCCTGGGCCTGCATGGCAGAAGTCATGCAAATCATGATGGTCGCCACTACGATCATGGAAATAAAAAGTTTTTTCATGCTAAGTTGGTTTTGAATGTTTACAATATGCGTAATATAGCTCTATTCCCTGGAAGAGGACGTTTGGACTACGCCGACTCACCTCCCTGGGGACCATAGAAAAACACCCAGGTCGAGAAATCAGATGAAAAATTTTCAAACCGGTGCTCCACCCCTGCAGGCACGAAAAGAAAGTCGCCAGCCTGGAAAGAATAGTGGTTTCCATCGGAAAAGAAAATTCCCTCTCCGGCGATGACAGCATATACTTCATCACGGTCATGCGGTTTTTGCAAATCTTCTTTTTGCGGTTTATAAATTTCCACCATCAGCGAACCGTGAGTAAAAAGTTCGGTAAACAGCTTTCCGCTTTCCGCTAGTTTTTGAAGGGCCTCGGAAGTTGAAATTTTCATGATGGAATTTTTTTCAAAATAAAAATGACTTTTGATTATTGAAAATACTGAAGTAAAGATAGATGTTGATATTTCTATGAACCTCAGGAAATATTGGCTACATTCAATGCATCATAAAACACCTTATCATGAAATACCTTTTCCTTCCGCTTATACTGCTCATCGGATGCACGGCTACCGTGAAAGATCTCAGCGAACAATCTGCCAAAGAAATCCGGGAGACTGACCTCGCCATGAGTGACCTGGCGGTCAAAGAAGGTTTTAATAAAGCACTGCTGGCCTATGCGGATGATAGTCTGATCAAACCACAGGATGGACAAATGCCAATCACAGGGAAGAAAGCCCTGGAAGAACAATATGCCGGAAAAGATGGAACGAAGGATATCAGCTGGAGCCCTTTTAAATCGGAGGCATCCGCATCAGGTGACCTCGGCTATAGCATGGGCAACTGGAAATATTCCACGCCCGATACCACCATGTATGGGTTGTATTACACCGTCTGGAAAAAACAGCCGGACGGAAAATGGAAGTGGTCCGTGGATGGAGGAAATAACATGCCGGGCGAATATAAAATGGGTAAGTAATCTGCTAAAATAACTACTGCGCCTCATCTTCCTGCTTTTGCCGCCGAACGGCCACATCTTTTATCGGGACACCATCAATCATAACATTCAGAACTACGCCTTCTCCCCGGAGGACCCTGACCAGGGCATAAGTCACTTTACTGGTGTCGCGTAATGCATCATTATAGGCATCATTGGCGGCAGCGGCTTTGGATTCCTCCATGTAAAAACGATCAAACGGATAGTTGAAACTGAGCGAAGTGACGGAATCCTGGTAGACATAGCCCGTGGTGACTTTGAGATAATCAACATGCTCGCCCGGTTCGTCTTTGGTGACCGTGGTTACTTTAGCAAAACCACTACTATCGGTTTCCAATAAAGCATATACCTCGTCTCCGGTATTCCACCTGGTAGTAGTGTCCCGGAGCTGCACAGCAGTCTGGTGAAATACGAGGTAAACATATTTACCCCGAAAGGCATCATAGGGATCGAAAGGTTCGGTCTTGAAACGGAATTCCTTTCCCGTAGTGATAATACGTTCCCGGTAGAAAATCATTTTTGCCGGCACATACCACTGGGCAATGGCCATCAATACAAATCCGAAAATAATAACTGGCTTCTTCATAGATTATACATTGCTGGTGACTTTCTTTTTCTTCCGGATCATCCAAAGGTTGGCAAAAAAGAAGCCCAAACCCACCATGACAAATAGCAGGCCTTTGAGAATAAAATCAATATTCACATCGAAAAACCTGCAAATGATGAGCGCAGTGATGATCAGTAAGCCATAGTTCAGAATGCCGAGATGATTTTTCATGGCACCTTCCCGAATCGTGAGAACAGCAATCGTCAGGGTGAGTAAATTAATCCAGATCACCACAAAAGGTGAAGAGGTTCCCCAGAAAAAGATCCCGATAAAAACGAGAAAGACCCATTCCGCTGGCCGCATCGTGATCGGGGATTGATTGATCTTTTGATAGATCAGCAAAGCAATGGCCGCCAGGGACAACACCATCGCGGATATAAATTCAGGAGACTTGCCAAATCCTTCTGCGAAATCACTTCCTCTCATATCGGACCAGAACCAATCGAATCCAAGAATTAATAACATCACGACTGTACCTAGCGAACCGAGAACGAGATAACCATTGTTCCGGATTTTCTGGTCGCGCAAAACTTTTATTCCGCCGATGAGGTATAGCAATCCAAATAAACTCATATAGGATACAAACATGAACTTGCCCGCATCCTTTGCCAAAGTGCCCAAAACAATGATCACAGAAAGCGGGATAAACCAATTGTGGAACGTAAAGAAATTGCTTTCAGCTCTTCGTTTAAACAAATAATAATAATAGGGGAGGATCAACAACAACAATCCCCAATACAGATAGGACTCTGCATGATAACTTTTCCAATAGCCGATCTCACAAGCATAATAGGTGATGCCTGCGATATACAACAGGGAAGCGGAAGAGGAATTCATGATATAGACTACCGGTAAGCCCAGCAAGAGCCAGGTGATCAGAAAGGAAGTCAAATCGCCTGGTATATTATAGATCTGGCTGATCAGCCCCATGCAGGTGCCAATGGCAAAAACCAGGATCACGGAGGAAGCTTCCCGCCAGACGATGCTGTCATGCCGCTTCAGCAAGGTATAGGCACAGAGTCCCTGGCCGGTCAGAAGTGGGATAAAAGCGATTACAGTTTTAGTGATTCTGGACAGATCATCCCAATTGTGTGCGAGGATCAGGACGATCCCCAGACTGACCAGCAATGCGCCCAGGATGCCGAAGACAATGACCAGTTTATTTTGAGGGGTACCGGTTTTACCCGCATAATAATTATTGATGCGGTCGGCAGTATCCTGGTCAATGACACCAGCCTGCAGCAGTTCCAACAAATCTTTGGTTAATTTCATAAGCTGAGCCTCCTGTCCATTTCGCGTTTAGTATCCCGGTCTTTAATGGTATTTCGTTTGTCAAATTCTTTCTTCCCTTGCGCCAGCCAGATCTCGCATTTAGCATGGCCGCGTTCTGAAAAATAAATCCGGTAAGGAATAATGGTCAATCCCTTTTCTTCGACTTTTCTGGCCAGTTTTTTTAACTCGGATTTATTCAGTAATAATTTTCGGGAAGCCTTGGCTTCATGCTGCGAGGTGCTGGCCTGTTTATACTCATTGATATGAAGCTGCTTCAGGAAAAGTTCCCCTTCTTCGAATACGCACCAGGCATCGCTCATGTTGGCCTGTCCGGCGCGAAGGCTTTTCACCTCGGTCCCTTGCAGCACCAGGCCGGCTTCAAATTTCTGAAGCATATGGTATTCATGACGGGCCTTCCGGTTGATGATTTCCAAGGAGAGTAGGGTTGAAGGTGATTTTGCAGATACGAAGATATAGCTATCCCGATGAGTTTAGAGAGTTTATTGCCGGCACCATGGGCGCAGCTGTTTATGAAGTTTATTTTGCCCCTAAATTCCCTGCTGGGGACTTCCTAAAAAATAAACTTCAAAACAGATGAGGCCGCAGGCCGAAATCGCTCAACATACCGAGTCATCGGAAATCATCGATTTATTCAATGGAATAATTCTTGGACCCTGAGCTTGTCGAAGGGAATAAAAAAAACAGAGTTCCCCTCTTACTTTGCCCGGCATTGGCCGGGCAAAGTAAGAGGGGAACCAGACATTATTTATCTCCCCTTCGACAGGCTCAGGGACCGCAATATCTACGACTTCGACGGCTGATTACTGAACATCATCGGATGCTCCGGTTTCAGATGCTCATTCATGAAATCGGTCATCTTGGTATAGAGGTGACGCCGGGCATTGTCGCCATAGATACCATGATTCCGGTTCGGATAGACATAAGTATCGTATTGTTTATTGGCCCGGATCAGGGCGGCAGCCATTTCCATGGAATTCTGAAAATGAACATTGTCGT
Organism: uncultured Saprospiraceae bacterium; assembly: GCA_963837505.1. Lineage (GTDB taxonomy): Bacteria > Bacteroidota > Bacteroidia > Chitinophagales > Saprospiraceae > Opimibacter. The sequence continues at coordinate 308,165 of CAWINN010000005.1, forward strand.
CAGAACCGCCATGAACTAATAAATAATTTCCGGTCAGCCGGTCTGCGAAATTAACAGGTGAATTATCCTCATACCCTTCTTTGTTTTCCTTTTCATCACGCATGTAGCGTTCTGTGTAGATCGAGTCATACCATTTCCAGTTGGTGACCGGGGCTACGGCGATGGCCGAATTGAAAACCTCATTTCCTTTCAATATACAAAGCGAGGACATATACCCGCCATAACTCCATCCGAATATGCCAATGCGGGAGGAATCCGCATACGGTAGTCTGCCCAGGTATTTAGCTGCTTCAATCTGGTCGATGGTTTCATAATGGCCGAGCTGCAGATAGGTTATCTTTTTAAATTCCTCTCCTCGCCCACCTGTTCCGCGATTGTCCACGCAGGCAATGATATACCCTTGCTGGGCCAGGGACTGGAACCACCAATAATCTGATCCGATCCAGCCATCAACGACTTCTTGCGATCCGGGCCCTCCATAGAGATACATGAACACAGGATATTTTTTATCGGGATCGAAATTATAAGGCTTGATTTCATAACCGTTGAGATTGACACCCTCGCTGGTGGTGAAATTGAAAAACTCCACCGGTTGAACCTGACACTCTTGTTGCATTTTTTTCAGGTTGGCATTGTCCTCCAGCTGGCGCACCAGTTTTCCTTCCCGGTCATATACGCCAATGATATTTGGCGTATTGATCGTTGAGTGGGTCCAGACGAACAGATCATAAGTTGTGGAAAACTGCACATCATTCATGCCCGGATCATCCGTGATCAATTTTCGATTGGTGCCGTTCAGGGATACACTATATACTTCCTTTTGCATGGGGGATTTGGCTTCGGCCTGGTAATACAGCGTGTTATTTTTCTCGTCTACACCATTGACTGTAATGACATCATAGTTGCCGGGAGTCAGACACCGTATCATTTTTCCATCCATGCCGTAGAGATAGATGTGATTGAATCCATCCTGCTCACTGGCCCAGATGAAGCCTGCTCCGTTTTTCAGAAACCGGAAATCATCCGTGATATCAATGTAATATTTATTGTCTTCCTGGTACAGCATTTTCGTTTTACCGGTGGAGGCATCTGCAAGTAAAAGTTCGAGATGATTCTGATGGCGGTTCATCCAGAACGTACACAATTGTTTTGGATCCTGCGTCCATTTAATCCGGGGAATATAGCCGTCGGGAGCTGATGTACGATCCACAGCTACGGCCTTTTTAGTTTTCGTATCATAGATATAAATACTCACCTTGGAATTTTCAGCGCCGACTTTGGGATATTTGAAGGTTTCATTTTCAGGATAAAGTTCGCCGGTGTAATTGGTCATGGTCATTTCCGGCACATTCGTTTCATCAAACCGGTAAAAAGCGATGGTGCGACTGTCCGGTGACCATTCAAAAGCTTTTGAAAAAGAAAATTCTTCTTCATAGACCCAGTCGCACGATCCATTGATGATGGAATTGAATTTCCCATCCGTAGTGACCTGGGTAGTTTTTCCCGATGCCAGGTCTTTGAAGTACAAATTATTATCGCGGACATAACCCACCTTTTTCTCATCGGGAGAAAAGGTGGCATGCATTTGTTTGCCGGTATCATCCAGCGAAGTCAGCGTATTCGAACCAGGATTATAGACATAGGTCCATTCTTTAGTGGATCGCCTGTAAATGGATTCGCTTCCGGTGGTCAGCAATAATTGTGATTCATCATCGCTGAACGTGTAATCCTCCACCTGCCTGCGGTCTTCAGGCAAGGGAAGTTGATTGAAATTCACCAGCGTGTCGCTGACATTTCCGGTCGTCAAATCATATTTCAGGAGGTAGTTGTGTTTTAAGGTTGTATAATGTCTTCCGTCATTCATAAAACGGAAACCCGGAACGCCCTTCGAGCGGTATACACCATTGGTCCAGATATCATCAATCGTGATTTGCTTTTGGGCAGTAGCCAGAACCGTGAGCAGTAAGCAGAAAAGCAGGCCGGTCGTGCGGACAATATTTTTTTTCATAATCCAGGGTTAGGAATAAGAGGGCAATTTACGCCAAAACGCAGGTGAGCAACAAATCCCAAAGGCGATGATAGTCTATGATTTCCCCGGAATGATCGAATAGAAAAGGCCCACTGAAGACAAAAGTTAATTCATCTAATTCGTGACTATTTATAAAGAAGGCATCTATTCCAGATGGGACCGAATGGCCTCATTATTTACCCAGCGGGCCCCTTATGCCAGCCTGCAGGGACACTGATCGCAGGTGTTTACCATTGTTATTGCTGAAGGCAACATTGGGGATCTGGTATTGGGCGACAGCCTGAACGAAGATGGCTTTGTGCTCCATCAACATATATTCGAAGCCAAGCCCGGCATTAACGGAAACAAAATTTTTGGTGCTAAAAGGAGCGCCATCCCGGATATGTTCCCGGATCCGGCGGCTCTCCTGAATGGTTTGGGCGAAGTAAGGATCGTTATTCGGATTTTCACCAAACGACAGCGAGGGGAAATTATATTTAATCGATACATCAATATTGGATTGGGCAATCACATTAAAGCTTCCCCCGGCAAGTGCATAAGTCTTGAATCTTCCCTGGTGATCAAACCGGTACCGGTATTGCATCGGCAGGGAAACCATTTGCAGTTTCATGGCTTCGAATTCAACACTGCCGTTGTCAAAAGCTCCTCCGACAATGAGTTGACGACCCGGTTCGAAATCTTTGGCACTATAAATCACGCCCGTTTCCAACGCCCAGATGGGATGACCGACAGCAATCGTAAACCCGGCACCAAACCCCGGGCTCATGATCCCCTTGGATGGAAAAATGATTTCTTTTCCGGCACTGTATAACCGGTCCTCCGGCATTTTCAATGCATTATAGTCCACCTGGGCCAACATTGAAAACTCAGTATAGGTGTGATTTAACGGCTCGATAAATTTTGGTTCAGGAACACCGCTTGCATTTCCACAACCTACGAGTAAATCGGCGGAAGCAATGGGTTCAGTGATGTAAGCATCACTTAGAGGAAGTATAACCGGAACCTTATCCGGTGTAGATAAAAATTGCAGACCATTCATGGTCACAGACGGAATTTCATGCGTGGACTCAGTCAGGCTCGACCGGGAGGAGACTTGATTTTCAGCCATGAAGGCTTCAGCAGAAGAAAATGAATTTGAATCTTCAGCAGGTGCGGACTGCATTGCTGCATCACGACGATCAGTTGAAAAAGAAGATGAAATCCTGGACAGGTTATTTATTTCACTTTTTTCAGCTAACAAGCGGGAATGATCCTTGATCCCTGGATGGGAATGCGGATCTGCTTGCGCAAAATTATTACCGGGCTTTGGCGAAGGGGCGGGTATAATTTGAAACGGAGGTTGGGTTGCGGTATTATTTTTTTCTTCATTTCGTTGTTGCTCCGGGATTTGGGAATTCTGATTCGATTGGAAAGGAAATTTTCCGGTTCGTTCGATATTGACAGCGGAGAGGATCAGGAGTAACAGGATAGCGACTTCTACTGACTTGAGGACGATCAGTTTGGCTCTCAGGTAGCGAGTGTCGGCCAGGCGATTGAGGAAAATGGGCCAGGAATGGGGATCGTAAGGTGGATTGAAGTGGTTGACTTTTTGTCGTACCGTCTCATCGAAAGCCTGATCGGCGGCATCCAGGGAAGCTTCGATGCGCTTCCAGGCCTGGAGTTGGTCGGGTGTGGGGGTAGCTTCAGGATTTGAGTTCAGGGCAGCGGGATCTGTTCCCAAAGGAGAAGTGGATTCGGGGGCCTTGTACTCGCCAAGGAGGTCCCGTAGTTGATTTTCCCACTGGTTATGTGCCATATCTGCCGAAAGTGACTGACAGTAAGTCCTTGAGTTTCGCCCGGGCTTTCACCAGGTTAGACCGGCTGGTACTTTCTGTGATGTCTAATATATCTGCTATTTCCCTGTGTGAGAACCCTTCGATCACATAGAGATTAAATACAGAACGATAAGCGGGGGACAACTGCTGTATGCATTTGATAATTTCCTGGACGGTCAGTTTGCTGAGGGCGTCGGGTTCGTGGCTCTGGATGTCGTAGGCGGTCTCCAGGTCATCGGTCCGGCGGCGGGTCTGCATCCGGTAGTAGTCGATGGCGGTATTGACGACGATGCGACGCATCCAGGCGATGAGGGAGGTGCCGGGCTGATAACGGCCTATATTCTGGAGGATCTTGATAAAGCCTTCGTGGAGGATGTCCATAGCGTCGTCGTGGCTGCCGGAGTAACGGAGACAGACGCCCATGAGGAGACTGTAATTCTCTTCATAGAGTTGCTTTTGGGCCCAGCGTTCCTTGGCGATGCATGCTTCTACGAGGTCCCGTTCCTGCTTCTCGAGGCTGATCGAAATACTCATAACTGAGTCGTAATATCGGAATTACCCGTGAGGTAGACAAGGCTGTTGGTCTAGTTTGTCCGCTAGTTGGCAGAGGAACTAGAGGAAAGGATGAGGCTAAGGCTGAGGAGAAAGCGAATTAGAAAGCAAAAGGTAAAGTGATCGGAAAGGGTAATTCATATTTCTTACTAAAAACGCAACCTTGTTTGTGTGGCTTCTATAATCACCCGGAGAAAGAATGCGTATGTGCACCTGGTGCTGTCAAAAAATATTTGAATAGAATTTCAGGGCCATTATTGGATCGGATTGATTTGCATGTCGAAGTGACACCAGTGTCAATCGATGAATTATCGAAATATGAAATTGAATCAGAACGAAGTGAAATAATTCGACAACGCGTGATTAAAGCGAGAAATATACAAGAAGAAAGATTTAAAGAATTTGTTGATGTGCACAGTAATACACTGATGCCAAGTCATCTCGTCCGTGAGATTTGTCAGATCAATCCTGCTGGTGTTACGCTTTTAAAAGCAGCGATGAAGAAATTGCAATTGTCAGCACGGGCATATGATCGCATATTGAAAGTGGCGAGAACGATTGCAGACTTAGCGGAGAGTGAGAATATTGAGATTGAGCATTTGTCAGAAGCCATTCACTTTCGATCGTTGGATCGTGAGGAATGGGCGGGATGAATTATAGTTTTACGGTAGAAATGGATTAATTTTACAGAACTGTTAGATGATTCCAAAATTATCCAGAGAAATAAGTTATTTTGAAACAACAAACTTGAATGATTTGATAAGATTGTTTGAAGATCTTAAAATACCAATGTAAACACCAGGAGAAAGTCTTGATATATTAAGTTTCAGGTTTGAAGTTTTATTTTCTGATTCTATAACAACATTTCCAACTACGTCAAATACTTTTATATTATCAATGATATAGCCATCTTCGTTTAAAATATTTAAATAATCCGAACATGGATTTGGAAATATTTTAAAATCATCTTCATCTACTGTTTCAACCGAACTTATATAACAATTTTCCAGACCAGGTTTTAAGTAAACAGTTTGGCCATTAGTGCTATAACAATGTAAATCCCCGTATCCACCATCGTCAAAATTAGAACAAAAGGATTCAGCCCAAAAAAACCTGTCAATATCACCAATTCCTTCAACCCACATAGTAGTATCCCCACTTCCTTCGGGATCACAGCTTATGATAAGATATTTTCTAGCAATTCCATCAAGTAATTCTACAAACCCGGTTCGTATCACCTCTCTTCTCGCATATATTCCATCGCTATATGGAATTAAAGTATCACCAATATTAAGATTGAAATCATAAACTAATTTAACAGGATCACTTTGACCTTCAATAAAGTTAAATACTTTGCCATTCTCTTCCCTATAATATTTTCCAGTTGATTTCCAGGGATCACTAATGTTTTTAGAATATAAAAGCTCATAGTAATAAGAATTGTTAAATAATACTGAATCTATTGAAAAGGAATAACGATAAATTGTTCTGGGTCCAATTATTGGAGTTGTTTCATCAACCCATTCATTCATTGAACTAACCAATGGAATATAAGAACGTTTGTAATTAATATCCTGAATATATGGGCAATTCTCCCAAAGACAACCTTCGGAATTGGTTCTGACCATCCAGATATCAAAATCATAAGGACCATTTGGGTTATTCAATCCAACAAACTGTCTAACGAAGCCAGTAGCTAATAAATCGCTATTTTGAAGTTCAATAATGTCTTCAAAATTTGATTGAAATGGAAATATTTCTGGAACTGTCTCATCTTGACCTTTATTGATTCTAATAACCTTCTTCCAAAGTAACTTACCGTTGTCGTTTACTCTGAAAATGAATCCAGATTCTCCAAGTTCATCTACGACAGATGAAATAGTACCGGCACCAACCAAATCGCCATTTTCGGCAATTAATAAGTTGCGAATACTGTATAAATTATCTCCAATAGTTGAGTCAATTAAACATTCCCATTTTGTTGATCCATCAATATTTAATGCTAAAATATATGATCGAAAATCATGCTCATAATTAATATAAATTGTCGAATCGGTACCAGTTGTAATACAGGAAATAGATTCTTGATTTTCATAGTCAGGACCAAACCATTGAAATACTTTATTGAAGTACTGATCAAATCCATATATCACTCTATGAGTGATGAGATAATTATTGGGCTGATTTATTTTAAGATACCTTTCAGAAAAAGTAACATAGAGTAATGAATCATTCCCAATAGTCATATCCTCTATTAATAAATAAGCCCCTGAGGTTGGAGGAATAATTATAGTGGTATCTACTAAAAGTGAACTATCGACAACAAAAAATATAGCGCTTACTTGGTAATTATTCCACCCCTGCAAATTGATATATATCAGGCTATCAAGCGCATGAGCCCCGACAATTAACGAATTCCCAAATTTAATAGAATTGCTAATTGTATAATAAAAATAATTGGGTAACTCCAGCTTCAGGTTAATTGAATCAATAAGTTGCAAGTTGTGTTTATCTATCTGATTTAGACTAACATTGTTATTTAAGTTACTTTCCTGAGACGATAAGAACAAGCCACTTGAATTTATCATTAAACTTTTACCACCAGTCTGGACATTCTCCAGTAGATTTAATTTAACAAAATCATTTAACTCCGGTGAATAAGCGCCAACAATAGAACACAAACTATTGCCCTCAGAACAAACACCTCCACCTCTGAAGTAAATTGTATCGTTATCCTGAACAAGGACTTTGCCAGATTCCTGACCTCCATGAAAAGGGTCAAATACTTTTGAATACCAAGGCTGTCCGTACAGATTTGATACAACTACTACAGTTAAAATTGAAATAAAATATTTCATTGATTCAAGAGGGGAAGGCGGTCATTTTACAGGCCGGCTTCATTATTGATAAAAGTAAGAGTATTTGACCATATGGATATTTGAAATGGTACTACTCAATATTTCAATGAACCATGTAACTTCCCCTTATGGAACCAACTCTCGAACAACTTCAATACCCCGTCGGCAAATGGACCTGGCCCGAAACCGTTTCTACTACAGAAATCGTGGAAGCGATCCGGACCATTCGCTCCTTTCCACACCAAATGATGGAAGCCGTCAAAGGACTAACGAAAGAACAACTGGATACTCCTTATCGTCCAGATGGATGGACGATAAGACAAGTGGTGCATCACGTTGCCGACAGTCACATGAATGCATACATGCGATTCAAGCTGGCGCTCACAGAAGACAATCCTGTCATCAAACCTTATGATCAGGCCAAATGGGCTGAATTGGCCGACAGCCAGGATGATCCGGTAGTTTCATTGTTTATACTCACCGGCATCCACAAGCGTTGGGTTGATGTTATGGATCACATGTCCGATGATGACTGGGATAGAAAACTCAAACATCCGGAGCATACAATGCAATTGACCTTGCGTATGATTTCGCAACAATATCGATGGCATTGTAATCATCATTTGCAGCATATACTCCGATTGAAGGAGAGAATGGGCTGGATCTAGCAGGAATTCGAATAATGCATTTTTGAATATTTTGCTTTAAGAAATTAGTATCTCATCTTCAAACAGCGCCAGGAAGGTTTGAAAATGCCGGATGACTTTTTGCATGTTCGCTTTATGAATAGAATAAAAAGTATAAGGAAACCGCTCTTCCCATTCCACCAAATGCGCTTCCCGCAATATTTTCAGATGGTTTGAGAGAGCTTCACTGCTGATCGGATGGTCTTTCGCGATGACCTGCACGCACAGGGAGCCTGATGTTTGCAATTGTTTTAGAATTTTAATTCTGGCTGAATGACTAAGCGCCCGGCAAATGGTAGCGGTGATTTGGTCGTCGGGGGAGTAGAGAATTTGTTTGGACTGTGCCATGGAAAGGTGTTTTAAATGGTGAAGAAATGAGTTAATGGACTGAAAGCGGATTCTGGCCGGGGATATAGCAGTAGTGATCCGAAGTCTCGATAAGATTTCGAAGAAAACTGTTTTATCCTTCCACATGATAGTGTCTCGAGCCTACCCAAATGTTACCGTCAAGCCTAAATTTTATTAAATATATTTTCGGACAGGCTAAACATCTTTATTCCAGGATATAGAAATAGCGTTTCGAAGTCTCGATAAGATTTCGAAGAAAACTGTTTTATCCTTCTACATGTAAGTGTCTCGAGATGCCAAAATGTGACCGTAAAAACCCAACTATATTTTATTTCCCTGAAAATAATTTCCTGCAAGGCGTTTTCGCTTCGCTTCGACTATGCGGGGAAACTGGTTTATTTTTTTTTCTGCTATGAACATTGAGCCTCCAGGCGGCGAGGGCATTTGACTAATGGTCTCTACATGACATGCCGCCCTTCCAGGGCTTGGGAATTGATTTTTTAATCATCTACAGACATTTCGGTCCTCCGGGCCTATTAAAGCCAGGGAATTATTTTTTTAATGGTCTAAAGACATGTCGGTCCGCTGGACCATAATAAATTTCTCTATCTATTTTCTACAGACATGTCGGTCCGCTGGACCTTAATAGATTTTTCTATTTCTCTATTTTTTACAGACATTTCGGTCCTCCGGACCTTTTTAGTTTTTCCACAAAAAAAAATGCTCTTTTACTTCAATGCTTCCTTACTTCTTTAATCCATTGCTCCCTTTTCCGCCTTTTCCGCCTCTTCCGCCTCTTCCGTCTTTCTCTTTTCCGCCTCTTCCGCCTCTTCTGCCTCTTCCGCCTCTTCCGCCTCTTCCGCCTTTCCGTCTTTTCCGCCTCTTCTGCCTCTTCCGCCTCTTCTCCCTCTTCTCCCTCTTCCGCCTTTCCGCCTTTTACCCATTTTCAAATATGCATTTCCGTAACAAGATCAGCGCCGCTATCGCCGTATACTCAATATTCCCCAACCGGTCCCGTTTCAAATTTAACAACCTGGTTTTTAATATTCCACCCGGTCCTGCGCAAGCAATCCAGATTGTACCCACAGGCTTGGTCGGTGTTGCACCACCGGGTCCGGCGATACCACTTGTGGACAGCGCCCATGTGACTCCCAGTTTTTCCCGCACAGCATTGGCCATTGCACTGACGACTTCCTCGCTTACCGCTCCATATTGATTCAACACCTCTTCCGAAATCCCCAATTCCGAAGTCTTGATCTCATACGCATAAGGAATAATGGAACCCAAATAATAATCCGATGAATCCGGTATACTCGTAATCAAATGGGCAAGATATCCGCCGGTACAACTTTCCCCTGTACCCAGGGTCTCCTTGCGTTCGCGCAACATTTGTCCGACTGCTTTGGACAGATTGGTATCACCGGTGCCATACACCAGTTTGCCGAGCCGCTCCACTATTTTTGTTTGGTATTTGTCCAAAAGATCTGCCTGGTCGGGTGCATGCGAAGTCAGCCGTAAGGTTACATGCCCATAGGAAGGGAGATAGGCAAGCTTGATTTCTCCCGGCAATCCATCTTCAATGTCTTTTATCATCTCCGCTAATACAGTCTCTCCTTCACCGGCGGTGCGAATAAACCGATGTTCCACCGGATTTCCTTTCGGTAGCAGTTGAATGATTTTATCTTTCAGCAAATGCTTCATCTCGCCGGGCACTCCGGGCAACGACACGAGAATGAGATTTTTATCCCTGAAGATCATGCCCGGGGCAGTCCCCTGATCATTAGGTATGATCTCGGCTGATTCCGGTAAAAAACATTGTTGTCTGTATATGTCTGTGGCTTCCCTTCCAAATCTTCTTACAATCACTACGATACGCTGCCAGGTTTCTTCATGCCATATTTTACGGGTATGAAAATATTGGGTCAGGGCATCTACCGTCATGTCATCTTTTGTTGGACCAAGACCTCCGGTAAGAATTAACAATGCTGCCTCCTCGCGACACAGATCAATTCCTTTGCTGATCTCCCGGAGGCTATCTCCAACGGCCAGTTTGCGTGTGATTTGGTAGCCATGTTTATCCAGAAAGGCAGCTATCCAAGCACTATTACTATCCACGATCTGACCGATCATGATTTCATCTCCTATAGTAAGTATTGCTGCCTTCATCTAATCAACCATTTTATTTCATGTGAAAAGAAGGACCGGGTAAGCCCGCCATCAAAACCTAAAAGAAGGCGGCCTTGTTCATCCACACCCAATACCTTTCCTTTAATTTTATTTCCCTCGTATTCGAATTCGTTTTCCTGGTTCAATCCAAAAATTAACGTATCATATTCCTGCTTCCAGTAGAGGTCAGGAATATCCACGGTCTCCAGGACGTGTGTCCGGATGAGTTGTGCCATTTGATAGAGATCCTGTCGCTCACCGGTCACCATAAACAGGGAAATGGCATTAGGGATCTCCTCCGGGAGGATGCGCTCATTGATATTCATCCCGATGCCGATGATGATGTGCTGCACTTTGTTTCCGGCCAGTGCATTTTCAAGCAGGATGCCGCAGAGTTTTTTCCCTTGCAGGTAGATATCATTGGGCCATTTGATGAGAGGCTCAAGATTTAAATCAAGTTGTTTCAATGCCCTGACAATGCCGAGACTCGTCTTCATTCCGATGAGAGGCAATTCTATCGCTGAAAGATGTTGAGGAGTTAGAATAATGCTCATGGCAAGGTGACTTCCGGCATCTGCATACCATGACCGTCCAAACTGCCCTTTTCCCTCCGTTTGCTCCTTGGTCAGCAGGCACGTCCCATTAATGACCTGCCCGGCATCGAGCAACCGATGTGCCTCTTTATTAGTGGAATCGAGAGTGTTATAGATACGTAAATGGTCCATTATTGGGCTAAAAGAGCCTTACTTTTGTGTTAAACCTTCCTTTCCTCGGGGGCAATAATCGTATATTTGAAGCGAAAATTGAGCGGGAAGAGTGAAAAGTGAAGAGAGAAGATTGAAAAGTGGGACTTTTAAGATGTTGAAAACAGATTTTTAATAAAATTAAGCACATTTGGTAAGTACTAAGAAAGCCATTCAGCCCGTAGCCGTTCCCAACGGCCTGCAAGATTTGATCATCGATTGTATCACAGATATTAAGGGTAAAAAGATTGTTCTGTTGAACCTCAAGGCATTAGATGATGCCCCGGTGGACTATTTTATCGTCTGTGAAGGCGATTCCACCACCCAGGTCAGAGCTATTGCCGGCAATATAGAACGCAGGTTGAGAGACGAGGTTAAACTTCGACCCGGTCATGTAGAGGGTACCCAGCACGCGAAATGGGTATGCATGGACTATTTTGATACCGTGGTTCATATTTTTTACCCTGAAACCAGGCGGTTTTATGACCTGGAGCAACTATGGAGCGATGCCGGGCGGATTGAATATCAGGATGTTTGATCCTGTAATCTGTTGAAATTTCGATATAGAAGACTTGAAACCTTAGTATGGTTCTATTCGTTTATACAGGACTGCAAGTTGCAGGCCATCCAATAGCATATCATGAGTCAAGACAATAAAAACCAGGACAAGAAGCCGGGACGATTTTCGTTCAATTCTTACTGGATCTATGGAAGTATCATCCTTGGGCTGATCATCTTCAACCTGATGTTCCTCGGGGAGATGGCCACCGAGACGATCAATTTCCAGAAGTTTGAGCAACTCGTCGAAAACGGCGACGTAGCCAAAATTGAAGTCCTCAATAAAAAGGACGCCCGGGTTTTCCTGAAGAAAGAGAGCCTCAACAAACCTGAATTCAAAAAGCTGAACGAAACCACCTGGTCCAAGACCCATCCGCAGTTCGTATTCAACATCGGTCCCCCGGAATCTTTTGCCGACCAGATCAATGCTCTGAATGCCCGGGTAGCTCCTGAATTGCGCGTCTTCCCGGATTATATCGAAAAAGAAAACTGGATGGGGCCGCTCATGGGCTGGCTCATTCCTATTTTCATCTTCCTGGGGTTATGGATATTTATGATGCGCCGGGTTTCAGGCGGTAGTGCCGGACCAGGTGCCCAGATCTTCAATATTGGAAAAAGTAAAGCCACCCTCTTCGATAAAGATTCGCGTGTCAATGTAACTTTTGCTGATGTAGCCGGTCTTGACGAAGCGAAAGAAGAAGTAATGGAAGTGGTAGACTTCCTGAAAAATCCAAAAAAATATACAGCCCTCGGGGGCAAGATTCCAAAAGGGGTATTGCTCGTTGGTCCTCCGGGAACAGGTAAAACACTTCTTGCAAAAGCCGTAGCCGGTGAAGCAGCTGTTCCATTCTTTTCCATTTCAGGTTCTGATTTTGTGGAAATGTTTGTTGGGGTCGGGGCTTCCCGTGTACGTGACCTCTTTAAACAAGCGAGGGAAAAAGCGCCTTGTATCGTCTTCATTGATGAGATTGATGCGATCGGTCGGGCACGTGGAAGAAACGCATTTCAGGGAGGCAATGATGAACGCGAGAATACGCTCAATCAACTGCTTGTTGAGATGGATGGTTTCAGTACGGACAAAGGAGTGATCCTCATGGCCGCAACAAATCGTCCGGATATCCTGGATAATGCCTTAATGCGCCCGGGTAGATTTGACCGCCAGATTGGTTTGGAAAGGCCGGATCTTCAGGCAAGGGAAGCTATTTTTAAAGTTCACCTTAAAACCATTAAAGCTGGTCTCTCCGTTGATCCGAAGATTTTGAGTGAGATGACACCTGGTTTTGCCGGTGCTGATATCGCCAATGTTTGTAATGAAGCTGCATTAGTAGCGGCTCGTCGCAATAAGACCGAAGTGGACCTGGACGATTTCCATTATGCTTTGGATCGTGTTATAGGCGGTCTGGAAAAAAGAAATAAACTCATTTCACCGGAGGAGAAGGAAATCATCTCCTATCATGAAGCCGGTCACGCCATTTGCGGCTGGTTCCTGGAACATGCGTCTCCATTAGTAAAGGTAACGATAGTGCCTAGAGGAATTGGCACGCTTGGTTTTGCACAATATTTGCCGAAGGAAGAGTACATCACTCGGACAGAACAGTTGCTGGACCGGATGTGCATGGCGCTGGGTGGCCGCGCTGCTGAGATGGTCATCTTTGGAAAAATTTCTACCGGGGCTCAAAGCGATCTGGATCATGTCACCAAGATGGCTTACAGTATGATCTCTATTTATGGACTGGATGAAAAGGTTGGAAATGTTTCTTTCTACGGCATGTCGCAGGATAATTTTCAAAAACCGTATTCAGAAGATACCGCAACACTGATCGATGACCGTGTCCGCAATATGATCGATGGTCAGTACGCTCGCGCCCAGGAACTACTCAAGGGCCATAAAACCGAACTGGAAGCCCTGGCTAAACAATTATTAGAAAAAGAGGTCCTTCATAAATCCGATATTGAAATATTGGTTGGCCCGCGTCCTTTCCCGGACAAAGGCACCAAAGCGGCTGATGAAGAAACCATCACTAATTCGGTGGTTGGAGATATTCTTGATATTCCGCCGATTCCGAGTGCAGGTACACCGAGTGATGAGGAGCAGGTGTAGGGAATATGGAATAGCGAACAAGGAAGTAGAAGTAGAAGTAGAAGCAGAATAAGAAATAGAAGTAGAGGGTGAAGTGGGGAGTGAAGTTGATGTAAAAGTCAGGTCTTATATTATTTTCCTGGTAGTATTGATTTTTTTATGGATGTGTAGTAATTTTAAATAATTACTTCACGAGTTTGAAAATCATATGGGACGAAATGACCTGGAGGATAGGTTGGTCAGTTTTACTATTGCCGTTATTACCTTGACAGAGGAGTTTCCCAATTCGAAAATTGGTATTGAATTGAAAGACCAACTTATTCGGTCCTCCTCCTCAGCAGCATTAAATTATGGGGAGGCGCAGGGGGCAGAATCCAGAAAAGATTTTATCCACAAACTCAAAATTGTACTAAAGGAATTGCGGGAGACGAATGTCGCTCTTAAAATAGTGAGTGGGATCAAACTTTCTAAGTCAGAGAATAAAATAGAATCTCTCCTTTCCGAAGCAAATGAATTAATTTCAATCATGGTCGCATCCATCAAAACCGCTGCATTTAACGATGAGCTGGTCTCAAAAAAGAAGCGATCCTCTTAAGGCGAACCTTTTTATCCGTTAATTATTAAGACCACTTCCACTTCCACTTCCACTTCCACTTCAATTTCCACTTCAATTTCCACTTCCTTGTTCGCTATTCTCTATTCATTATGGCAGGCAATTCCTCTCCTTCCTTAATAAACTTCATCGAAATCGAATTGACACAATGCCGCGTGTTCTTAGCCGTCATGCGCTCGCCGGTGAAGACATGGCCCAGGTGGGCCTTGCAATTGGAACAGACGATCTCCACGCGCCGTCCATCCGCATCAGTGTGCTTCTCCACGGCTCCCGGAATCTCATCATCAAAACTCGGCCAGCCACATCCGGATTCAAATTTATCGGCCGACTTATACAGCGGCTGGTTGCACCGCCGGCAGATATAGGTGCCCGGCATTTTGTTGTGTTCATATTCCCCGGTACCGGGACGCTCCGTTCCTTTGTGCAGGATGACGTGTTCTTCTTCTTTGGTTAATGGATTGTAAGACATGACAGTAAAACACTCGTTGAGATACAAAGTTAATGCAATGCTGGAAAAAATTAAGGCTGGGGCTAAGGCTGAGGAAGACTTTCTAAAAGGCGATTCTCTTGCATCTCCTTGGTTTTTGGAGAGAACTCCAACAACAACAAGTTAGTATTTTTTTCCAGGAAGTCCCCTTCAGGGGATTTAGGGGCAGAAAGAGGGCAGAAGGAAAATTCTACAGCAGATTCATCAGCAACCCCGGCCATATCCCCAGTAACAAACTCAATCCCATACATACAAACGCTATGACCGTATACATCGTCGGAAATTTCACCGATGATCCTTCATCACCCGTTTTCACATACATAGCGAGAATGACTTTGAAATAATAATACACCCCTACGATCGAAGTTAGCACACCAAGTACAGTAAGGGAGATTAAATGATTTTGTATGGCCTCAGAAAAGATGTAATATTTTCCCAAAAATCCCGCTAAAGGTGGAATGCCCGCCAACGAAAGCATGCTCATCGTCAACAAAGCAGCCATCCATGGATTGGATTTGCCTAATCCGTTGAAAGCATCTACCTCTTCGTTTTGCCTGGCCTGGAATACAGGTATGGCAATAGCAAATGCACCAATGGTCGCCAGTGCATAAACTGCTCCATAAAATAGAAGAGCGGATGAAGAATCTGTTCGAACACTTAATATCGCCAGCAGCATATATCCGGCATGCGAGATCCCGGAATAAGCCAACAGCCGTTTGAAATTATGTTGGGTCAGGGCAACCACATTTCCCAGTATCATCGTTGCGGCAGCCGATATCATCAGGATTTCATTCGTGTAATCCATTATGCCTGAAAAAGCAAACGACATAATCTTATAAAAAGCAGCAAAGAAGGACACCTTGACCATGGTGGACATAAAAGCTGTGGCTAACGAAGGAGAACCTTCATAGACATCGGGGCTCCAGAAATGAAACGGGACAGCGGCTACCTTAAACAACATCGCCATCATCGTCATCATCGCACCCACCTTAAACATGGTGCTGTTCATGCCATATTGAACAGAAAAGGCGGCCAGCTTATCCAATTCGAAAGTATTACTCGCTCCATACATCAACGCAATGCCGAATAACAAAATGGCGGAGGCAAAAGAACCCATCAGGAAATATTTGAATCCGGCTTCATTCGAGCGTACATCTGATTTCCTGCTGCCCGCCAGGATATATAAGGAGATGGACACAATCTCGATGCCCAGGAAAAGCATAACGAGATTCGAATACATAAACAGAATCAGTGCGCCACACAATACGAAAATGATGATCGCCAGGTAATCGCTGAGATGATGCTTTTCATTTTTATAGAAATCGCCACCTAATCCCACAATCAAAGCTGTCAATGCGATGCCTATGCCGCCAAAGGCCACTGAAAAATGGTTGACGGCCACCATATTAGCCATATTGATCCCGCTCAGGATCACCGGGCCATGGTGATCCCATTCCAGGTAATTAATGCAGAAGATGACCGCAAGACCGGCAAGCACAAACGGAACCAGCACCTTGCGCAGATCCAGAATCTCCAGCGCCAGGCAGAGCAGTCCTAAAACAGAGGTATATAGTAATGTTTGCACTATGTATATTTTTCATTCATATTTTTTCAGGTAGGGGCTGAACATCTTCCGCCCGACGTGAGAAAATATTTTGTTTAGTTTATAATCGTTTTATTCAATATCGTCTGTAACACCGGTTCCGCAATATCAAAAACAGGTTTAGGATAAACACCCATCACCACAATCAATACCACGATCACGCCTAAAGCCAAAAGTTCATTCCATTGTAAGTCCCTGAATTCAAGGACACGCGGCCCCTGTTCGCCCAACATAACCTGCTTATACATCCTGAGCATGTACACCGCACCTAAAATGATGGTCAGTCCGGCGAATACAGCCAGCCAGGTATTATACTCATACACGCCAAACAAGAGAAGGAACTCCCCGATGAAACCATTGGTCAGCGGCAAGGCTACACTGGCGAGCACGATCACCATAAATGCGGTAGCAAATTGCGGAGCAAGGTTTCGTATGCCACCGAGATTATCCAGGTTGATGCTATTGGTTCTGTTGAAAATGATATCAGCACAGAAGAAAAGTCCGACGACATTGATACCATGCGCAAGCATCTGGACTACACTGCCTTCAAAACCATGCATGTTCAGTGCAAAAATTCCAGCAGAAATTAATCCCACATGGGCCAATGAAGAGTAAGCCAGTAAATTTTTAAGGTTCTTCTGTTTGATCGCAATCACAGATGCATAGACGATGCCCACCACACAGAGCGTAATGGCCAGCGGCCCCCATTGGTGTACCCCCAATGGAACAATCGGTAAGAGCCAGCGAAGCAAACTGTATGTCCCCATCTTCAGCATGATACCGGCAAGGAGCATGGTGCCTTGTGTAGGCGATTCACGATACGTATCAGCCTGCCAGGTATGAAAGGGTACAATCGGGATCTTTATGGCATAGGCCAGGAAAAACATCCAGAAGAGCCAGCTTTGATTTTTGCCGGAAATAGTGGTGTTGTACAATTCACGGATGTCGAAAGAGTGTGCAGGATTGTACCAATACAGCATGATGAATCCAAATAACATCAACAAGCTGCCGGCCAACGTATAGATGAAGAACTTCAGCGTCACATTCACCCGGTTAGGACCGCCCCATCGTAAAGCGATAAAATAGATCGGAATTAAAGCCAGCTCCCAGAATATGTAGTAGAGCAATCCATCCATGGCCATGAATACGCCATTAAGTGCAAATTGCATCAGGAGAATCAGGGAAAAATAGCCGGCTGCATTTTGAATAGTACGGTTTAAGGCGGACAGCAGAATGATCGGCGTGAGCAGGTTAGTCAGGAGAACCATAAGTAAGCTCAGGCCATCGAGTCCAAGATGAAAACTGATCTTAGGCGATTCGAGCCAGGGATAAAAAACATAAAAAGATTCGGCTCCCTCGCGGAGAAATTTGTTCAGGGCGACAGCAGAAATGATAAGCTGAACTGCGGACAACGCCAACGCCAGTTTAGCGGCTGTTTTCTGGCCACCGGCCAGCACCAGCAGGGAGGCTACTAAAGGGAAGAATAAGAGCAATAACGTCATCATCAGATCAGCAGTCGGATTATGAAGAATACTACCATGCCTATCACCATGGCAAATACATAGAAACCGGTATGTCCGTTTTGAAACAGACGCAAGGTCTTGCCACTCACTTCCAGTGATTTGGCCAGGCCGTTCACAGCACGATCAATTACTAGTTTATCCACAAATTGACCCCACCATGCTGACAGTTTAAAAACAGGTCGTGTGACCAATCGGTCATACCACTCATCGACATAAAACTTGTTGGAAACCAGTTTGGGGAATCCCTGCAGGGCAGCGTCCTCTTCAGGTAAGGTCTTTTTAGTAACATACATGTATCGGGCATACAGGATCACGAGAATGGCACCTATACCTGCCAGTGACATCAACATGATTTCTGTCGTATGCGATAAGACAACTCCCTCCGCCAAAATAGCCGCTGAAGGAGCAGTGACGCCAGCCAGATAATTTCCAAGCCAGTGTTGAGCACTGATGACCTCCGGCAATCCGAGCAAGCCCCCAAAAACAACAAGCACACACAATATGATCAAGGGCACGGCCATGGTCCAGGGTGATTCATGGATGTGATGGCGTGATTCTTCCGTACCGCGATAGTGATTGAAGAAAGTGAGGTAGACGAGGCGGAACATATAGAATGCCGTCAAAAAAGAGCTTAATGATAAAATAATCCATACCAGTTTGTCCTGTTCAAAGGAGTGGGCCAGGATTTCATCTTTGGAAAAGAATCCGGACAACAGTGGAAATCCTGAAATCGCCAACGCCGCCAGGAGGAACGTGATGTAAGTAATGGGAATTAATTTTCTCAACCCACCCATCTTGCGGATGTCTTGTTCTCCATGTAAGGCATGGATCACGCTGCCGGCCCCGAGGAATAACAGCGCTTTAAAGAAAGCATGCGTGACCAGGTGAAAAATACCACTGCTGAAGGCGCCCAATCCTAATGCTGCAAACATCAAACCGAGTTGAGACACGGTGGAATAGGCCAGCACTTTTTTAATATCATTCTGTTTAACCCCGATGACCGCTGCCAGGACCGAGGTGATGACGCCGATCCAGAGAATAACCGTGAGCGTGAGCGGAGCCATCGCAAATAACGCATTGGAACGCACGATCATATAAATCCCCGCTGTCACCATCGTGGCGGCGTGAATCAATGCGGACACCGGTGTCGGTCCAGCCATAGCATCCGGTAGCCAGGTGTATAAAGGAATTTGTGCAGATTTACCCGTAGCGCCGATAAAAAGGAAAAGCGTGATGGCCACCACCAGCGTTCCATTTACGCTTAATCCCGGAGCCAGGGACTGAATGGCTTGTATATCCAGGGTGCCGAAATTGAACAGCATGTAAAAGATGCCCAACAGAAATCCCAGGTCACCAATGCGGTTCATTACAAAAGCTTTTTGCGCCGCATCATTGAAAGCTTTATTCTTAAACCAGAATCCGATCAGCAGATAGGAACACAATCCTACGCCTTCCCAGCCGATAAACAGGATCAGGTAGTTGCTGCCCATCACGAGGAGCAACATGAAGAAGATAAACAGATTGAGGTAAGAAAAGAAACGCGTGAAGCCTTCATCCCCGTGCATGTAGCCAATGGAATAAAGGTGGATGAGGAATCCGACTCCCGTCACCACCATCAGCATGATCATGGTCAACGGATCGATCCAGAATCCAAAACTGATATCCAGTTGTCCAAAACTGATCCAATGGAATAGATCCATCCGGATCGCATCATGTGCCCCCAGTTTTTGGAAAATCAACAAGGTGCAGATGAAAGAACCCAATACCGTAAGACTTCCCAGCCAACCGGTAAGAGTCTTTGGTAAATATTTTCCTAATAATCCATTGACCAGGTATCCTATCAATGGGAGTATCGGGATGAGTAATCCGAGATAGTTTAATCCAGGCGTATTGATCAGGTTTGTCGTCACTCGTTTTGTATTATGAAGTGTGCATTGGAATCACACTGTGTTACCATTTTAATTTGTTCAGTACATCAATGTCCGTGCTGCCGATATTCCGATATATGCTCATCAGCAAAGCCAGCCCTACGGCCACTTCCGCTGCCGCCACCACCATGATGAAAAACACGAAGACTTGCCCGTCACTGTTTCCCCGGTAAGAGGAGAAGGCAACCAGCAGGAGATTCACCGAATTGAGCATGATCTCAATGCACATGAGGATGATGATCGCGTTGCGACGAAACAATACCCCCATCACCCCGATGCAAAACAGGAAGGTGCTGAGCAGGATGTACCAGTTGAGTGGAACGCTTTGAATAACTTGATCCATATCAGTGTTTTTCTTTTTTAGCTAATAGAACGGCTCCGATCATCGCAGAAAGGAACAGGATGGAAGAAACTTCGAACGGGACCAGGTATGCTGTAAAAAGTTGTTGCCCGATATGTTGTACCATGCCATAGTCCGAGGTCGGAGGAAATGAAAAATGACCCAGCTGGGTAGATTTCAGGGAAGCAATCAACACGAGGAAGAGCATGCCAGCCGATATAGTGGCGGCTACTTTCAGTTTAAAGGGTTTATGCGGTTCCGATTCCCGGTTGAGGTTGAGGAGCATGACCACGAAAAGGAAAAGTACCATGATCGCCCCGGCATATATAATGATGTGGGTAATCGCGAGGAACTGGGCATTCAACAAAATGTAATGACCGGCGATAGTAAAGAAACAAACGATAAGAGAGAGTACGCTGTGCATGGGGCTTTTGGAAAAAACCACCACCAATGCACTTAGCAGGGTTAAGGCGGAAAGGAGGAAAAACACCAGTTGGCTCATTCGTTATTGGTTCTGTTTCTTTTTGATCAGCTTTTATGATAAAGCCTCACCCATTCATTTCATAATTCTTATATCGTGCACTCACATCAATGCGATCCTCAGGAGCTAAGCCCTCTAACAGTAAATCTTTGCCGTAAATGAATTTGTTGCGTTTGTAATTGGATGGCAAGATCCGGTCTGTCAGGTAGATCGCATCCTTCGGACAGGCTTCTTCACACATGCCGCAAAAGATGCAACGCAGCATGTTGATTTCATATACAGCCGCATATTTTTCTTCGCGGTAAAGATGTTCCTCGCCCTTCTTGCGCTCTGCGGCATCCATGGTGATAGCTTCTGCCGGACAGGCCACGGCGCATAAACCACAGGCCGTACAATTCTCACGCCCTTCTTCATCACGTTTCAGCACATGGAGGCCACGATAGACCGGCGCGATGTATCGTTTCTGTTCAGGATATTTTACGGTGGCTTTTTTCTTGAAAAAGTGGCTCATCGTGATGGCCATGCCATGTATAATGGCCGGGAGGTAGAGTTTTTCCACCCAGGTGAGCTCTTTGTTGGAGACGACTTTGGATCGGTTGGTGAGCGACATGGCTATGATTTTACAAAAGTGAGCCAGGCTCCTGTAGCCAGCACGTTAACAATGGATAATGGAATCAGGACTTTCCATCCCAGTCGCATCAGTTGGTCGTATCGAAATCTCGGTACCGTCCATCTCACCCACATGAAGAAGAAGATGAAGAAAAATATTTTGGCAAACAACACCACTATACTAATGATGGAAGCCATGTTAGGGGAAAGATGCAGGTTGTCAAGGCCCGGAAAATGATATCCGCCGAAAAACAAACAGGCGATGACGGCAGAAGAGATAAACATATTGATGTACTCCCCAAAGAGGAAAAGACCCAGTTTCATCGAACTGTACTCTGTGTGATATCCCCCGATGAGTTCACTTTCTGATTCAGGCAAATCAAAGGGTGTGCGGTTACATTCAGCAAAGGAGCAGACCAGGAAGATGATAAAACCTAAGGGTTGATAAAATACATTCCAGTGAAATCCCTGTTGCTGATCTACTATCTCCTTGAGGTTGAGTGAACCTGACATCAGCAGGATGGAGATGATAGCCATGCCCATGGGGAGTTCGTAACTGATCATCTGGGAAGAAGCGCGTAAGGCTCCCAGCAAGGAGAATTTATTGTTGGAGGACCATCCGCCAATCATGATGCCATAGCCGCCAATGGAAACCAGGGCGAGAATATAGAGGATACCTATGTTCAGGTTAGCCACCTGGAGGCCAAACTCATGTTCACCAAAATAAAGTGGTTTGCCCCATGGGATGATCGCACTGGTCATCAATGCTGTCATCATAAAGATGCAGGGACCGATCATGAAGAGGAACTTGTCCGACGAGCTGGGAATAATTTCTTCTTTCAAAAAAAACTTGACACCATCGGCGAGCGGTTGTAGGAGCCCGAATGGTCCCGCGCGATTAGGGCCGATCCGGTCCTGCAGGAAGGCAGCGACTTTTCTTTCTCCATAGGTGGAGTAAGCGGCAATCGCGAGGCTGATCACAAAAATGATCAGCACCAAAATGATTTTATCGAGTATCATCCACCAATCCATTATTCAGGCAGGGCTTTAATATCGTTAAGGGTTAATTCTTTCGGTTTGACCAATCGTTTGTATTTATTGGCGGATATGACGGAATGTCGGCTGATTACGCTCAGGCCTTCAATCACCCAGTCTGCCGTAAGTTTTTTATCGAAGCGGCAGGTATCGCAGATAAACTCTTCCACTTCACCCCATTGATCCTTGCGCCCGGTGACGCGCAATACATCTTCGCCTTTGTACCATAGTGTCACTTTGCCGGAACATTTATCGCAGTCGCGATGGGCATTTACCGGCTTGGTAAACCAGACCCGGCTCTTGAACCGGAAAGTTTTGTCCGTCAAGGCTCCTACGGGACAGACATCAATCATGTTGCCGGAAAAATCATTATCAATAGCCTCTTTGATGTAGGTAGAAATTTCTGATGCATCACCACGGTTGATGACGCCATGTACACGGCCATCCGTAATTTGCTCAGCCACTTTCACACACCGGTAACAAAGGATGCAGCGTGTCATGGAGAGCTGGATATGATCTCCGATATCTATTTTTTCAAAAGTGCGACGTTCGAAATCGGTTCGCGTCTTGTATTTTCCATGCTCATAGGAAAGATCCTGCAGATGACATTCGCCGGCCTGGTCACAGATGGGGCAATCCAAAGGATGGTTGATCAATAGCATTTCAACTATACCGGCACGGGCTTCCTGCACCCGGGGAGAAAGTTCATTGGTCACGACCATGCCATCCATCACAGTAGTGCGGCAGGAGGCTACCAGTTTCGGCATGGGTCGCGGATCTTTTTCAGAACCTTTCGTGACTTCCACCAGGCAGGTACGACAGTATCCGCCACTGGTCTTTAGCTTGGAATAGTAGCACATCGCCGGAGGCGTTACTTCCGGTCCGATCATGCGGGCAGCCTGGAGGATGGTGGTTCCATCCGGTACTTCTTTTTCGATTCCGTCGATCGTTACTTTAGCCATTTTTATTTTTTCCGCCAAGGTCTGCAAGGTATGATTTCACAAGCCAGGGCCAGTTTAGATTTAAGTATTCACAGTTATTTTTTGCGCCGTGGCACCGGGATTCATTCCATTGCCGCTGTGTGCCACATAAGCTTCAAATTCATCCCGGAAATGCCGGATAGCACTGGCGACCGGCCAGGCTGCAGCATCTCCAAGAGGACAAATCGTGTTTCCTTCTATTTTGCTTTGAATATCCCAAAGCAGATCGATGTCTGTTTTAGTGCCGTGTCCGTCCAGGATCTTGTGCAGGATTTTTTCCATCCATCCGGTTCCTTCCCGGCATGGGCTGCATTGTCCGCAACTTTCATGATGATAGAATCGGGTGAAGGTGTATAAGTTGTGAACGATATCGGCCGTTTCATCCATGACAATAAATCCACCGGATCCCAACATCGTCCCGGTAGCAAATCCACCATCGGCTAATGATTCGTATGTCATCAGTCTCGGTTCACCATTAGCTGTTTTCAATATCAAATCCGCCGGAAGGATGGGCACCGATGATCCGCCAGCTACCACGGCTTTTAATTTTTTATCTGTCAACATACCTCCGCAAAAGGCGTCGGAGTAAATAAATTCCTCTACGGGTACACCCAATTCAATTTCATACACTCCAGGTTTGCGAATGTGACCTGAGGTAGAGATGAGCTTTGTGCCGGTGGATTTTCCGATGCCGATAGCAGCATAAGCTTCTCCTCCATTATTGACAATGGGTACAACAGCTGCGATGGTTTCTACATTATTGACCACTGTCGGACAATCATATAAACCTTTTACTGCCGGAAATGGAGGTTTGATCCTGGGGTTGCCACGCTTTCCTTCCAATGATTCCAACAGGGCAGTTTCTTCGCCGCAGATATAAGCACCCGCACCCGGGTGCACATAGATATCCAGATCGTAGCCGGTACCGAGGATATTTTTACCGAGCCAGCCATGAGCATAGGCTTCCTGAATGGCTTTTTCCAGTATGCGGATGATGTAAAAAAATTCACCGCGCACATAGATATAAGAGGTATTGGCGCCTAAGGCAAAACTGGAGGTTATCATTCCTTCGATCAATAAGTGAGGAATGCGTTCCATCAGGTAGCGATCCTTGAAGGTCCCGGGTTCGGATTCATCGGCATTGCAGACCAGGTAGCGGGGCACGCCTTCAGGTTTAGCGAGGAAGCTCCATTTCAGGCCGGTCGGAAATCCGGCACCCCCTCTTCCTCGCAGTCCTGATTTCTTTACTTCTTCTGTGACGGCTTCCGGCGACATCGTCTTCATTGCTTTCTCCACAGAGGCATATCCGCCCTGGCGACGATAGACCTCGTAGGTGGCTATCCCCGGTACTTCAATATGTTCGAATAAAAGTCTCTTTTCCATACTTAATGTTAGCCGCTAATTTTCGCTAATTAACGCTAATTGTTTTTTTGTTAACTGTTAGCCGCTAATTTTCGCTAATTAACGCTAATTGTTTTTTTAATGTTAGCCGCTAATTTTCGCTAATTAACGCTAATTGTTTTTTTAATGTTAGCCGCTAATTTTCGCTGATTAGCACTAATTATTTTTAATGCGGGATATTATTTTTAGTCAATATCACTCGTTTATATTTCAATGAATCTTCTCCGAAATTGACCAGTAGACCAAGTTGCTTTTTACAAGCTGCTAAATAATTGATGGTCTGCTTAAACAATTCTTCAATGATTCCTTCCTGAGCTTTGACTTCCAGTATTATTTCGTCAAAAACAAAGAAATCGGCGGAATAATAACGGGGTAAAATGATGTCTTTATAATAAACTTCAAGTCGCTTTTCCCGTTCATATGGAATCTTTCGCAATTGAAATTCATACTCTAAAGCATCTTTGTAAACAATCTCCAAAAATCCTCTCCCTAATTCTGAATGCACTTCCATACAAGCACCTATAATCTTGTACACTTCATCAGAGAGTGGATAATCGTGATAGCCTGTCAGGTAATCACCTGCTTCGTCAAGCAGGATAAAATTTGTTTTCATCTGGTTGGGCTTAAATAGGTTAGAAATTATCTCATTTTTTCTTTATTTTAATTTGCGATAATTCGCGAAAATTAGCGGCAGTTTTTTTATCGATTCACAAAAGTCGAATGATCCATATACGATGTATGTGTCTTCCTGTCTTTGTTTTCTTCCAGTATCCTATCTACTTTTTCTGTCGTCAGGTTTTCATAGTAAGTTTCTCCGATCTGGAACATAGGCGCTGTGCCACAAGAACCGAGACATTCCACAGTGCGAAGTGTAAATTTTCCATCCGGTGTGGTCTCTCCATCTTTTATACCTAATCGATTTTCAATGTGGGCCACGATATCATAGGCTCCTCTCAGCCAACAGGAACTCGTGCGACAAACTTCAATGAGACATTTGCCGACGGGCTCAGTATGAAACATGGAGTAGAAAGAAGCCACTTCGTACACTTCAATGGGCTGTAAATTCAGGATCTCCGCTACGCGGTTCATCACCGGTACGCTCAGCCATCCATCGGATTCGGCCTGGGCTATGTGCAGGAGCGGCAATAACGCCGACTTCTGATGCTCTTTCGGATACCGCCCGATGATGTTTTGCATCAAGGCCTCCGTCTCGGGTGTGAATTTTATTTTATTGATTTCGTCCACTGATAAATAAATTAAGCTCTCGTTTTGCCCCAACCCCTAAAGGGGCTAAAGTTTTGCCCCTACAGGGCAAGAAAAAAATCACCTCAACTTTCTACCAACATTAACCCCCTACAGGGCTAAAAAAACCTCACATCTCACATCTCGTATCTCGTATCTCACATCTCATGGTTCGACCTGCCTTACTCATCCTCTTACTACAACTCACCAACCGTAACTCACTGCTCACTGCTCACTGCTCACTACTCACTGCTTACTGCTTACTACTTACTACTTACTGCTCACTACTCACTGCTTACTGCTTACTACTTACTGCTTACTACTCACTGCTCACTGCTCACTGCTCACTGCTCACTGCTACTGCTTACTGCTCTACTCACTGCTCACTGCTCACTACTCACTGCTTACTGCTCACTGCTTACTGCTTACTGCTCACTACTCACTGCTCACTGCTTACTGCTAC
Source organism: uncultured Saprospiraceae bacterium (assembly GCA_963837505.1). Classification (GTDB taxonomy): domain Bacteria; phylum Bacteroidota; class Bacteroidia; order Chitinophagales; family Saprospiraceae; genus Opimibacter. The sequence goes on from CAWINN010000005.1 coordinate 334,704, forward strand.
TGCTACTGCTCACTGCTCACTGCTCACTGCTCACTACTCACTGCTCACTGCTTACTGCTTACTGCTCACTGCTCACTGCTCACTGCTTACTGCTTACTGCTTACTGCTTACTGCTCACTGCTACTGCTCACTACTCACTGCTCACTACTCACTGCTTACTGCTTACTGCTTACTGCTCACTGCTTACTGCTCACTGCTTACTGCTTACTGCTCACTGCTTACTGCTCACTGCTTACTGCTTACTGCTTACTGCTCACTACTCACTGCTCACTGCTCACTGCTTACTGCTCACTGCTACTGCTACTGCTTACTGCTTACTGCTTACTGCTTACTGCTCACTGCTTACTGCTTACTGCTTACTGCTCACTGCTTACTGCTCACTACTCACTACTCACTACTCACGCATCTAACTCTCCCGCAATCACATTCAAACTACTCAAGGTCACCACCGCATCCGACAGCATACCGCCGCGAATCATTTCCGGATAAGCCTGGTAGTAGATAAAACAAGGCCGTCTGAAATGCAATTTATAGGGTGCCCGCCCGCCATCACTGACGAGGTAAAAGCCTAACTCTCCATTGCCGCCTTCGACGGAATGATAGATTTCCCCTTTGGGAATTTCGGTTTCACCCATCACGATTTTGAAATGCCAGATGAGTGCTTCCATATGATGATACACATCCTCTTTAGGAGGTAAATAAAATTCAGGTACATCCGCAAAGAATTTTCCCGGCGGCATATTATCCAGTGCCTGTTGTATGATCTTTAGACTTTCCAGGATTTCACCCTGACGCACCATGAAGCGATCATAGGTATCTCCATTCACTCCAACAGGAATCTGAAAATCAAAATCCTGGTAAGAACTATATGGATTCATCACGCGCACATCATAATCCACGCCTGCAGCCCGGAGATTGGGCCCGGTAAATCCGTAATTCAATGCCCGCTCACCACTGATGGCGCCCGTTTTTACCGTCCGATCAAAGAAAATCCGGTTCCGTTCCAGCAGATTGCTGAATTGGGTGAATATTTTTGGAAAATCACGAAGGAAATCTTTTATTAAGCGATATACGTCATCATTGAAATCCCTTTCCATGCCACCTATGCGCCCGATGTTGGTCGTCAACCGTGCACCGCAAATCTGTTCGAAGATGTCGTAGATTTTCTCGCGCCATTGGAAGACGTAGGTAAAACCGGTCAGGGCTCCGGTATCGACCCCGATCACTGAATTACAAACGAGGTGATCTGCGATGCGTGCCAATTCCATGACGATGACGCGCATGTATTCCGCCCGTTTGGGAAGTTCGACACCCAGTAGTTTTTCCACGGTCATGTGCCATCCCATGTTGTTAATAGGAGAGGAGCAATAGTTCATGCGGTCAGTGAGTGGCGTAATCTGGTAATAAGGGCGCCGTTCGGCTATTTTTTCAAAAGCGCGATGGATATAACCAATTGTTTGTTCGGAGTCCACCACGATTTCACCATCCATCGTCAGAATGTTCTGAAAGACGCCATGTGTAGCCGGATGGATCGGTCCCAGATTAAGCGTGGTGTATTCAGTGATATTATCAGCACTGATCAATGGATTCCCCGGTGCATTTGCTTTTTCCTGTTCGACTATGGTTTGGTCCATATATTTTTCATTATTCGATCCCTAACGACCGAAATATTGATCTTCTTTATCTGTACGCGTACTATCTTCTAACGGGTATTCTTTCCGCAAAGGGAAGTAATCCATTTCATCCACATTCAATATCCGTTTCAGATTGGGATGCCCCTTGAATTGTATGCCATAGAAATCATAGGTCTCCCGCTCCATCCAATTCGCCGAACTATACAAGGAAGAGGCGCTTTGAATTTCAGGATGACTGATGGGTAAAAAGGCTTTGATGCGCAGCCGCAAATTATTTTCCATGCTTTGGACGTGGTAGATCACACAAAGCTCCCGGTCTTTCAGATCGGGGTAATGACTGCCACAGATATCGGTCAGGAACTTAAACTTGAGAATTTTATCCTCCTGCAGCCACTTCAACATATCCACGATAACTGCCGGATCAATCACGAGCGTCAGCAAGCCATAGGGCAATTCTGCTGAAAGGATTTTGTCCCCAAACTCCGTGTTTAATTTTTCCAGCAGGAATTCATTGGTGATGGGGGACATAGCTTATTCGATTCCGTATGAAGTGAGCAATGCTTTGTACTGGGGCGAATTCCTTCTGCGGAGTGATTCATGTTTGACCAGTTCCTGGATCTTCATGATACCATCGATCACCTGCTCCGGCCTGGGCGGGCATCCCGGTATATATACATCTACAGGAATGACTTTGTCAATGCCTTGCAGCACTGAATAGGTATCAAATATTCCTCCGCTGGAAGCACAGGCGCCCATGGAGAGTACCCAACGAGGCTCTGCCATCTGCAGGTACACTTGCTTGAGTATAGGTCCCATTTTCTTGGCGATCGTGCCGGCTACCAGCAAAAGATCTGCCTGACGTGGAGAAAAGCTCATACGTTCAGAACCGAAACGGGCGAGGTCATAATTGGAGGCCATGGTAGCCATAAACTCTATACCACAGCAGGAGGTGGCGAAGGGGAGCGGCCATATGGAATTCGCACGCGCGAGGCCAATGACTTTCTCTAAAGAAGTGGCGAAAAATCCCTGGCCTTCGTGTCCTGGCGGTGCTTCTGCTATTTTGACTTCTGTACTCATTTTTCTTAGAACGCTGATCTTCCTATAAAACAGATTTCAGCTGTAAGGGTTAAATCCGGGAAGGATATAAGAGGCTTATTCCCACTTCAATCCCCCTTTTTTGATGATATAATAAAAGCCCAGCAGCAAGGTCCCGATAAAGATGAACATCTCCACAAATCCGATTTTCCCAAGAGCCTTAAAATTGACGGCCCAGGGATACATAAAGATCACTTCCACGTCAAACATGACGAAAAGGATCGCGGTCATAAAATATTTAATGGAAAACGGGATACGGGCATTCCCCACACTTTCGATGCCACTTTCGAAGGGGATCAGCTTCTGTTTGGTTCTTCGTTTCGGGCCCACTAAATGGGTCACTACCATCGTAGTCCCCACGAAACCGGCAGCAACCAGGAATTGGATCAGGATGGCAACGTAATCTATTGAATTTGACATAGTTACATTAGTCGGAAAGCAAAATTAGCTATAAAAAGGCATAGAGCATAGTGCGTAGGGTCATAGAGGGGGAAAATATAGGTCATTGGCATATTTGCCCCATCGAAATTGTTGCAGCAATTTCTCACCCCTGTGTGCTGCGCAACCCCGGGGCACAAATGGAATGCTGCCCCTCGAAATTGTTTGCTTCGCACAATTTCGATCCCCTGTGTGCTGCGCAACCCCGGGATACAAATGGAATACTGCCCCTCGAAATTGTTTGCTTCGCACAATTTCGATCCCCTGTGTGCTGCGCAACCCCGGGGTACAAATGGAATGCTGCCCCTCGAAATTGTTTGCTTCGCACAATTTCGATCCCCTGTGTGCTGCGCAACCCCGGGGTACAAATGATGCGAATTTGCTCGCAACGCCCCCTCGAAATTGTTTGCTTCGCACAATTTCGATCCCCTGTGTGCTGCGCAACCCCGGGGTACCTATTAGTTCCCCGGGGTTTCCGGAGCGAATTTTCTCGAAGAGAAAACAGCGGAGGAACACAGGGGTGATCAATTCGGCGTAGCGCACGAATTGGATGGGGCAGAAAACCAGCATGAAATTTTGATGGGAAAAAAATCAATTCAGCAAATCCCCTAATTTTAAAACTCACCAACCAGTTGAATTATGAAATACTTTAAGAAAACCATGCACCAAGGTGCAAAGCCCTCCACCTTCAGAAATGCAGCCTATCTGAGAACTCATCCGACCAAGGCTGAAGAAATTCTCTGGATCAGACTTCGAAATAATCAAATCGAAGGTGTTCATTTCAGAAGGCAGCATCCATTCAATAAATATGTTCCCGACTTTTATGCCCATTCAGTAAAATTGGTGATCGAGTTGGATGGTAATATCCATGAAGAGAAATCTGTAAAATTCACAGATGCTGATCGGGAATTGAATATCAAATTACATGGACTATTTATCCTCAGATATTCAAACGATGAAGTCTACAAGTGTGAGGATGATGTTGTGGAAGATATTCGGCAAGCTGTTATGGAGTTGAAGAAAATGAAAAAGCAGAAATAAACTCCATCAAATTTTCTGTTTCTTGCTTGCTGCCCCTCGAAATTGTTTGCTTCGCACAATTTCGATCCCCTGTGTGCTGCGCAACCCCGGGGTACAAATGGAATGCTGCCCCTCGAAATTTGTGCTGACGCACAATTTCGATCCCCGTGTGCTGCGCAACCCCGGGGTACCTATTAGTTCCCCGGGGTTTCCGGAGCGAATTTTCTCGAAGAGAAAAACAGCGGAGGAACACAGGGGTGAGAATTTCGCGAAGGAAATTCGATGGGGTAAAGCCGAAGTGAAATTACCCCTTCGAAATTTGCGCTGACGCTTAATTTCTCTCCCCTGTGTGCTGCGCAACCCCGGGGTACCAATGGAATGCTGCCCCTCGAAATTGTTTGCTTCGCACAATTTCGATCCCTTGTATGCTGCGCAACCCCGGGGTACCTATTAGTTCCCCGGGGTTTCCGGAGCGAATTTTCTCGAAGAGAAAACAGCGGAGGAACACAGGGGTGAGAATTTCGCGAAGGAAATTCGATGGGGTAAAGCCGAAGTGAAATTACCCCTTCGAAATTTGCGCTGACGCTTAATTTCTCTCCCCTGTGTGCTGCGCAACCCCGGGGTACAAATGGAATGCTGCCCCTCGAAATTGTTTGCTTCGCATAATTTCGCATCCCCTGTGGTGCTGCGCAACCCCGGGGTACCAAATGAAATGCTGCCCCTCGAAATTGTTTGCTTCGCACAATTTCGCTCCCCTGTGTGCTGCGCAACCCCGGGGTACCTATTAGTTCCCCGGGGTTTCCGGAGCGAATTTTCTCGAAGAGAAAACAGCGGAGGAACACAGGGGTGAGAAATTTCACGCAGTAAGAAATTTCGATGGGGCAGAAGACCTAAAACGAAAAATTCACCCCAAACCCAAAATTCCTTCCCGGCATGCGGTATCGCTCGATCTCCTCGTACTGCACATCCGTGATATTGTCTACCTGGGCATAGACGGATAAGGACCGGGTGAATTGAGCGGATAGTTTAGCATTCAACAGAAAATAGCCGGCAGGTTCGCTCCCGGGATAAATAAATACTTCATCAATCTTGCTGCGCGAACGGCCCAGAATGGAGAGATGAAAATATGTGTAGGTGTAGATAGCATTGAAGTAGGTGGTGTATTTCGATTTGTAAGGCAATACATCATTGATTCTGCCGGCAGACTCATCCCGTGCATCGAGATAATTGAATCCGGCCAATAGTTTTAATCTTTTAAAAGGATCATACTCTGCACTGATTTCAAAACCCTGCATGAGTGATTTGGCCAGGTTGACGACTTCAAAACGAAGGGGTTGTCCGGGCAGAGATACCTGCTTGTAAGAGATCAGGTCTTTGTACTGATTGTAATATAATGCGGCATCCAGTTTTAATTTTGATCCAAAAGATATTTTGCTTCCCAGCTCAGCGCTGAGCGTAAGTTTTTCTGCTTTGAGATAGGGGCTGACCTGGAAACTGAATCCACCTCCTTGTTCAAACTTGGTATAGCGTTCGGCAATGGATGGATTTCGGAATGCGCGGGCCAGTAAGGAACGGATGGCCACTGATTTAGAAGCCCTGTATACGGCGGCTATCTTAGGACTCACATTCGATTCCATAAAAGTTCCGGTGATGCTGTAATAGTCATACCGGGCTCCTGCGGTGACGGTCCATTTTTTTCCGGCTGTAATTTCATCCTGCGCATATACGCCGGCATTCCAGGCCCTATGCAATCCATACAAAACGGTATCTGGCCGGCCATCGACTTTATCTGCCTGCACCTCAAATCCACCGATGAGATAATGATGTTTGCTCAGGTTGATATCGATCTGGGTATTGTTACCGAGCCGGTGCGCTTTGACATTTTCTTCAGCTACGTATTGATGGCCGGTATTGACATTCGTGGAGTCATTAGCGGGATCACCATTGAAAATGAAATCGGAAAAGGCGCCGTAATAATAAAACCGGGTGGAATATTTCAGGTTGGAATGGGCGTAGGCTTCATAGTGCAGGTCCGCATTGATTTCGCGGCGGTCCTGGGTATCATCTTTGCGGTATTCAGCTACATTGTAGGGCTGTAGAAAACTCAGCCAGGTGGCGGGGGTGTCATTATGAATTTTATTTTGAATGATCGACATTTCCATGGTACGGTTGGGAGAAAAGGCATACTTGATTTTCCCGAACACATTGGTGAGTTGAAAAGCCGTTGACTCGCGATGACCGTCATTGTCTTTTACAGAACCATTCAATACATAGGATATTTTTCCGACCCGGTTGCTGGTCGTGACATCGAATCCGGAGAAATCATGATAGCCAGTGTATCCTGTATAGGCAGGTGGTTGGCCATAGAATCCGTAATGAAAATGTAAATCCGTATGAGCGACAGTATCGGGTGTGCGGGTGATGACGTTGATCACTCCGCCCATGGCGCTGGAGCCGAAGAGGGAAGAATAAGCGCCTTTGATCACTTCAATCCTTTCCACTGCGCCTAACGGAACCAGGTTCCAAAGTGCGCCTCCGGATTCCGGGGTGATGGCAGGACGCCCATCCAGTAGCAGCAATACGCGATTTCCGATTCCACCCCCAGCTACTTCTGATGCACCGCGAATAGACAAGGATTGAACATTTGAATTGCTCGAACGGGTAGCGACGATGCCATTGATGGAATTGAAAGCATCATCAAAAGAAGTGGTGCCCCGTTCCAGTAATTGTTGTCGTGTGACCAAACCGACGCTGGCAGGGGCGAGCTCGAGACTTTGGGTTTTCCTGGAGGCGGATACTACGACTTCACCGGACTGGTAGATTTCAGGATAGAGCGTGACCTTGAGGGGAATGGAATCTTTGGTGATATGATGGAGATAGACCGTTTTGTACCCGATCATTAAAAACACCAGGTCATAGGCCTGATCATATAAGGCCGGCAATTTGAAATCTCCTTTTTGATCACTGGTCGTATTCAAATGGGATTGACCGTCAAAGAGGATATTGACGTAAGAAAGGCCTTCTCCGGATTCAGCATCCTTCACCTGGCCGGACAGGGTCCATTGACCGGAGAGAGGAGTATGGAAGGAGAGAAGGCCTGCAAAAAATAGAGGCAAAAATTTTAATGATACCACGCGTTCACAAAGGAAAAGTCCGCTCTGAAGTTGATTTCAACATTGTCTCCTTTGGCAACCGTGATGACCGATGGGGCAGGGTCATCAAAAAAGGTAATGATCTGGCCTCCGCCGACATCCACCTTGAGCAAAATACCGTGACTCACTTCTGTAGGATGACCCCAATGAACGCCCAGGGTAGCTGATTTAAGGGACGGATCTGAAATGGAATCATTCCTGAATCCCAGCGCCAGCGCTGAGTAGGTATCGGGTTTCACAGTAAGTGAATAGTTAATTAGGGTCTTACCGGCAGCATAGGTTACCGTATCTACATAAGTAGGTGCTGACAGCGGATACATGCCATCCAATGAACCTGTTCCAAAAAAATCTGGTGGGATATATCCCCAGCCTTGACCAGCAGGTGGGAGTGCAAGTACAAATTCGGGGAAAAGGCTGATTTCAACGACCCCTTTGTCCTTCCAGGTATCCCATAAATAGGCGCTGTCCAGGGTAATAGTACCATGAATGGTGGCTGTATCGGGAGCGGCATTATCATCCTTGCAGCCCGGCATAACCAAAGTGGCTACTAAAGCGAGGAGAATGAGTTTCAGGGAAAAAGATAGTATACGCATAGTTTACTTGGATTGAATTTAGTACCCCACAAAGGACGGGGTAGGGGAACTTAAAAAATACCCCTTATCAATCAAAGAATACCGCGGGAAGAAAAGTTATGACTACAATAATAGATCAGGAGACTGGAATTTCATTTAAAGCCTTCTCCTTCGCCTTATACTGCCCCTTGCTCTTCCGGATATTAACCGCCACCACCTTGTACTCGGGACACATAGCCTCACTGTCGCTGATACTGGAGGTCAGGTCATTCATTCGGATTTCAGGGAAATGGAAAGTAGAGGAAAGTACACCGGGCCTGATCTCATCAGTGATATGCGCTTTGACATCGATCTTGCCCCGGGCACTGATGATGCAGACCATTTCCCCTTCTTTGATGAGGTGTCGTTCGGCATCTTCGGGATGGATCATGAGATAATCATCCTTTAATATCTCCACATTCGGCGTCCGGCGCGTCATGGCACCGCAATTGTAATGCTCGAGTTCGCGATTGGTGGTGAGAATATATGGAAACTCTTCTCCATGATTAAGGATCTCTTCTGATTCCTTGAAAGAAGCGATCTGCAATTTACCCAGGCCGCGCTTGAAGGTATCGACGTGGAGAATTTCTGTATCTGTTCCATCAGCTAATACGGGCCATTGCTTTCCGTTATCACCCAGCTCATCCCATTTGACTCCGGCAAAGAAAGGAACGATCTGTGAGATTTCTTCCAGCATGGTTTCCGGATCATAATCCGGCTGGGCATATCCCATGCGATTCATGATCTCCACCATGATCTGCCCGTCGCGTTTTGTTCCTTCAATGGGTTCCACTACTTTTTGAACGCGTTGAATGCGTCTTTCACCATTGGTAAACGTTCCGCTTTTTTCAAGGAAAGAAGCAGCCGGTAAAATGACGTGTGCCAGTTTGGCAGTTTCCGTCATAAATATTTCCTGGACCACCAGAAGGTCAAGCGCATTGAGCGCCTTCATAACATGATGTGTATTGGGATCCGTTTGTACATTATCTTCCCCCATCAGCCACAATGCTTTTAATTTTCCGGCCAGGGCCGCATCATACATCTGCGGAATCTTATAACCTACTGAAGTCCGGCAATTTGGCTCCATAAAATTCTTCATACGCTTGTGGAATCTCCGGATTGGTCACATCGAGATAACCCGCACCCTGGTATGGCTGACAACCCATATCCGCCGCGCCCTGCACATTGTTTTGTCCCCGCAGTGGATTGACACCCACGCCTCGTCGCCGATATTGCCGGTGATCATGGCGAGATCGGCAATGAGCATCACTGTATACGTGCCTTGCGAATGTTCAGTCACGCCTAAGCCATGAAAGCACATGGCATTTTTTGCCGAGGCATAGGCCATGGCTGCTTTGCGTACGAGATCCTTGGATCACCCCACATATATTTTCCAGTTCCTCCATATCCAGGCTAAGAATGTGCTTGCGGAATTCATCATAGCCTTCCGTTCGTGATGCAATAAATTCTTTGTCTTCGAGTCCTTCCTTGAGAATATAATACAGCATCATATTCAGAGGGCCACATTGGTGCCGGGCGTAAGCTGAAGATGATACTTGGCATATTTAGCTAATTCGGTTCGTCTTGGATCGATGACGATGGTCGTTTTCCCTTCATGGCGAATTGTTTCAGCTTGGCCCCGGTGACCGGATGGGCATCCGTCGGATTCGCTCCGATCACCATAATCAATCGGTATATTTCAGGTCAACAACTGAATTGGTAGCCGCACCTGTTCCGAAGGTGCGCTGCATCCCGAGTGCAGTTGGTGAATGACAAACTCTTGCGCAACTGTCAATATTATTGGTCCCGATTACCGCGCGGATAAATTTCTGCATGAGATAGTTCTCTTCATTGGTGCAGCGGGCAGAAGAGATGCCTGCGATAGCATCCGGACCGAATTCTGTTTTTATTTCCGTGAGCTTGTCAGCGATATAATCATACGCTTCATCCCAGGTAGCCGGTTCCAATTCTCCGTTTTTCCTGATCAGCGGTGTACGTAACCTGTCAGGATGATTGTAGAAAGAGAAAGCAAATCGTCCTTTCAGACAAGTATGTCCCTGGTTGACTTCCGCATCGTAAGGAGCCTGGATAGATTTGACCTTGCCATTGGATACGGCGACATCCAGATTACAGCCTACACCGCAATAAGTGCAAATCGTCCGGACTTTTCTGTTGAAGTGACTGATTTGGATTCAAAAACATCGGAGATGGCAGAAGTCGGACATGCTTGTGCACACGCTCCGCAGCTCACACAATCGGATTCAAAAAATGTCGTGTTAAAGCCCTTGATGATATGGCTGTCAAAACCTCTGCCGGCCATACTCAGTACAAATTCTCCCTGCACTTCATCGCAAGCCCGCACACACCGAAAACAATTGATGCATTTGGAAAAATCAGAAGTCATGTATGGATGACTCAGATCCTTTTTATAGTCCAGGTGATTTTTTCCTTCCGGATATCGGACATCCCTGATGCCGACGCTGGCGGCTACAGTTTGCAGTTCACAGTTATTATTGACCTCGCAGGTGAGACAATCTAATGGGTGATCCGTTAAAACTAATTCAATGATATTACTTACGCAAGCGAGTAACCCGGGTGCTATCGGTATAGATGTACGAATTCGCCATCACAGGGGTGTGGCAGGAGGCCTGGACTTTAGCTGGCCCGTCTTTTACAAGTGCGACATCTACGCTGCAAACTCTGCATGCGCCAAACGGATCGAGATTAGGTGCATCACACAGGGTAGGTACATAGTCTTTACCCAGGTGACGGCGCACAAAACTCAATATCGTTTCTCCCGGTTTAATGGGATAGGCTGTATCATTGATGTAAGCGGTGTTTTCCATAAAGCCTATGAGTTAAAGTAGGGTGATAATTCTTCTTTAAAATACTTCAATGCATTTTTGATCGGCAGTGGAACGCCTCCGCCCAGTGCACAAAGTGATCCTGTCTCCAGGGTTTCTAACAGATCATTCATTAAAGTTAAATCCATTTTGTAATCGGAGGTCCTCGCTTTCTCGATCATTTCATATCCCCGCGTGGAGCCTATCCGGCAGGGAAAGCATTTGCCACAACTTTCATGTGAGGTAAAACGGAAGAGGTGCTCTATGTATTCGATGACCGGGAAATCATTCGGGAGGCAAACGACAGAAGCATGTCCGAGTAAAAATCCTTCGCGCGCAAAGGAATCAAAATCAACCGTGAGACTATCTATTTTACTGACCGGCACTAAACCGCCCAGTGGTCCGCCGATATGCAATGCTTTCACCGGTGAACGAAATCCCTGTGCCAATTCATCCACTACTTTGCGAAGTGGAGTGCCCATATCCACTTCATATACACCTGGACGATTGAAATAGCCATCGAGCGAAAGCAGTTTTGTTCCACTTGATTTTGGCGTACCGATCGCAGCAAATGCTTTGCCGCCGTGCTGCATGATCCAGGGAACATTCGCCAGCGTTTCTACATTGTTGACTACGGTGGGTTTATTGAAGAGGCCTTGTTGCGTAGGGTAGGGAGGCCTGACCCTGACTTCCGGCCGTTGACCTTCGATAGAGGAAAGTAATGCAGTCTCTTCGCCGCAGATATAAGCACCCTGGGCTTCGATGATTTTAAATTCAAAATCAAAACCACTGCCCTGGATATTTTTTCCAAGTAAGCCCTCACGCCGCAAATCGGATACAGCCTGTTGAACGATATCCACGGATTCCGGGTATTCTCCACGGATATAGATCACGCCGTGTTTAGCTCCAGCGATGTAGCCGGCAATCATCATTCCCATCAGGAGGGCATGAGGCCGCTGCTCCATGATGTACCGATCCGTATAGGCACCCGGGTCACCTTCATCCGCATTGCAAACGATAAATTTTACTTCCTCTTTTTCTTTGCGGCAGGATTCCAGTTTGAACGCCATGGAAAATCCGGCACCTCCGCGGCCGCGCAGTCCTGATGCTTTAAGCTCATCGAGCAGGGCTGCCGGATCACGCTGAAGACAGGTAGAAAATATTTTATAGTATTCTTTTACATTACCATAGGGAGTGGTGAGAATCGCTGCACCAGAGGAACCAACATGATAGTGCTCTTTCGTCAGGGTCCCGTTTTGTTTTATTTTTTCAATGTTCTGGATGTCATTACCCGAAAAATTTCTTCCACCTACATGAAAAGAATGATTTTCATGACAGCGGCCCAGGCAGCACATTTCGCCGATTTCTTCGGGCTTGTATTGCTTCAGTAATTTTTCCCGCAGCGCATCCTGGGTGCCGGCCGTCAGGCACGAGCTCCCGTTGCAGATATAGACTTTCTTCCCCTGGTTTTCCGGTTGGAGAAAATCATAAAAGGAAATGGAGCCATAGAGATTTGATTTTCCCACGAGAAAATCATCACGAAGCTGTTCTATAGCTTCAGGATCCGGTGTTTTTGAATCCCTGGCTACAATACCGAGTTCTTCAAACAGGTTGTAATCAAGGCCATGCCGGCCGGACAGTTCACTTAGATTTTTCGACATGAGCGTGCTGGTAAGGATTAGCTTTTGATTCGTCAGTGAGGTTCATCAGGATATGCTCAGGATGTGCATATATAGTCAATTTATCCTGTCGGCAAAAGGCTAAAAGCGTCATGCCGCAACTTTCGGCCGTCTCTACAGCAAGTGAAGATGGTGCGGATACGGAGGCCAGGAATGGAATGCCAACTGCACGAGCTTTACTTACAATTTCATACGATATGCGACCACTCACGGTGAGACACCGGGCTTCTTCCAACTGGCCGCGATTCAACAGGTCGCCGATGGTTTTATCTACGGCATTATGGCGGCCGATATCTTCCCGTAGGCTGAGCAATTCACCGTCCAGTGAAAATATACCGGCAGCGTGCGTGCCACCCGATTGCCGGAAGGATTGTTGGGCATTACTCATCTGATCAAACATCAATTCCACGAGTGCGGGATGGAGTTGACCATGATGAACGATCGGTTGGGCGGTATCATCTTCCAGTGAAGTTTTGCCACAGAGTCCGCAGGAGGAGGCCGAGATCACATTCCGTGTACCGGCAAAATCCTTAAGGACCTGTTCTTCCGGAATACGCACATTGATCCCGGTGACAAAACCAAAATCGTCGATATCCGTGACTTCCATAGGTGGGTGAGGCCCGGTTTGACGATAGATATTTTCTGCATAGAGGAGGCCCCGGACGAGGTCTTTTTCATGCCCGGGCGTCTGCATAGTCACGGTATAGGGTATGCCATTGATGGCTACGCTGAGGCCTACTTCTATAGCCAGGGTATCGATCACTTCACTGAAGCGACCTTCCCGGTAAAAGAGACCTTTGTATTGCCTTGTATTCATTGGCTTTGCTTATTCCTGCAAATCATGGGCCAGGGTAGTCTCCAAAGATAAGGAATAGCAAGGAGCAAGGGGCAAGGAGCAGGGAGAATGTGCCCTTTGCCATTTGCTCGCATCTTTCCCCACCTATCCCCACCTTTAAAGGTGAGGAAAGGTGAATTCTGGTGTATTCGCAGATCGAGTTTTCGTCGGTGAGCTTCTTTCCCCACCTTTAAAGGTGGGGTATTCGGGAATCCGGGAATCCGGGAATCCGGGAATCCGTGGGTCTGGCATCTCCTACGTAATTTCACGGCCCTATGCAAAGGTTAGTCGCCGTCATGTACACCGATATCGTCGGATACACCTCCATCATGGAGGAAAATGAGGCTATGGCCCTGACCCTGAATGAGAAGCACAAGCAAGTGGTTCGAAGGCTGGTGGAGCAAAATAGAGGTACGGTATACGAAATCCTGGGAGATGGAAGCCTCAGTTATTTTTCATCCGCCTCGGATTGCGTGCAGTGTAGCATCGATTTGCAATGGGAATTCAACCAGGATCCGGTGGTGCCGGTGCGGATCGGAATCCACATAGGTGAAATTAAAGGCGACGATAATCTGGTCTATGGCAATGCGCTGAATGTAGCCTCACGTATCGAATCGATGGCGGAACCGGGATCTGTGCTCGTGTCAAGGAATGTGGTGGATACCATTTTAGGAAAATCAGATTTTGTCTTTGTCTCACTTGGAAATTTTGCTTTTAAAAATGTAGAGAAGTCCATTGAGGTTTATGCGGTAGCCAATCCATGCCTCAAGGTTCCGGAAAAGGAATTGGTATCCGGAAAGTTTAAGATTCTGGAGCGGAAGGATATCATTGTCTTTGATGAGTGGGATGACCAGGAATTAGTGCTTCGATTCCCTAAAGCATCGTTGATTTGTCAGCAGGCCGTGTGCAGCTATGGATTTATCAATTACAACTATAATAAGCTGCGCACTTTTATTCAAAAAGGAGGAAAATTCGAGTGTGTGATGATTCATCCGGATAGCCAGGCGCTCTTAGTTTCGCCGGAGCGGCAAGCCGGAGCAGCTACGGATATCGCCTATGTGCAGGGGCAGTTGCACCTCGCTTTTCAAAAACTCAGGCCATTGGGATCTGGCGTTAGTTTTAAGTTGACTCAACATCTGCCTGATCCGATCATGACTTTTGTGGATCCGGATTCAGAGGAAGGAGTACTGTTCATCACGCTGACGGGATTCCACATGGATCTGCATGCGCGTCCGAGTTTTGTGTTGCGCAAATCAACCCACCGAAAGTGGTTTAACTTTTACTACCAGAGTTTTAAAAATTTAATGGAGAGCGAAGAGACGAGAATGGTGGATTTTGATAAAGGATGGGAGGAGAATGTAAAATAATTTTGGATTTTGGAGTTTAGATTTTGGTAAATTCCGAAAGTTGAGCGGAGTCGAAACTAAAACAGTGAGAAGTCTTTACCCGGTCGTTGAGCGGAGTCGAAACGAACGCGGGGAATAAGGAGGAAGAAGTATCGTGAGTGGCCGTGAATCGTGAGGCGTGAATCGTGAGGCGTGAATCGTGAATCGTGAATCGTGAGGCGTGAATCGTGAGGCGTGAATCGGGAGTGGCCGTGAATCGTGAATCGTGAGGCGTGAATCGTGAATGGTTGTGAATTGTGAGTTGTCTGTCTTCCATAGTTTTTGATCATTATTTAAATGCTAAGGAAATGAAATACACACTTTGTATTATTTTATATTGCCTGAGTTCGCTTTCACTGTATTCTCAAAACCTGGTCCTCAATTCCAGTTTCGAACAAAGTCTGCAGCCTTATTGCGAAGGATGGTATAATGATTGTGGAAAGGAAATATCCTGTGATCCCACAGGGGATTGCAATACGCAGATCTTTAAAGATTCGCCCGGTGATTCCCTCGTTGACCAATGGTGTTTATTGATTTACGGACATAGTTTTCCATTTGAGACTCCTGTAGACTATTACATTACCGGAAAGACAGGAACATTTGTGTACCAACTTAAATTTTGGATGAATACCCTGCATATGAATGGCTATGGGCGATTAGGAATCCTTGATCATGGTGTTTTTGTGCAGAAGGATAGCGTGGAAGATTTATTAGCACCATGGACTGAATACATCCTGGAGGACACGATCACTACGACAGTTACGGATACGCTTGTTGTGCGTCTGGCACCGGGGATAGGTGATTTTTGCCTTTGCGATGTTTATTTTGACCAGGTAGAATTGACAGTGCTCGATTCTTTGTCTACCCAGGTCGAACCTGTTTCTGATCCGGCGGAGATCAAAGTCTTTCCAAATCCGGCAGAGGATGATGTGCAAATTGTTGGCCTTCCACTTTCCCAATCGGTAATAACCATTTTAAATACGTGTGGCCAAATTCTGGAAATGCGGGAAACTAATGGTAACACGATAACCATAGATTTGAGTAGCCTGCCTTCCGGCATTTATTATTATATAATCACTGAAGGCAATAATTCGAGGATATGGAAGACGGGTAAGTTGGTGAAAATATAATCCGGCGGGGAACACGTACATTTAGTCGGTTATGGAAATAAAAGAAATTGTTGAAGTTGCGGTTCCCGTCATAGGGATACCGGCGGCAGGCGTGGTGTTATTCAAACATCATTTTGCCAGCCACAATCATGCTAAACGGCTACTGTCTTATAACAACCTGGACGAATGCATGGTGGAACTGGACAACATTCGAAAAGCCAAAGCCCTGGATCTCGAAAGTAACTGGACGCTGTATCAGAACCTGGTGCATTGTGCGCAAAGCATCGAATTCTCTTTGACCGGTTATCCCGAGAACCGGCCAAAGATTATTCAGTTGACGATAGGGAGATTGGTCTTTCATCAGTTTGAGACCCAGGGCTATATGCTGCACGACCGGAACCACCCCATCCCGGGAGCTGCTGTTATTGAGCCGGACGGATCACTGGACCAGGCTTATGGCCGATTGACAAAAGCGATTGAGGATTTTGAAAATTTCGATCAGCCGCTTCACCCACATTTTACTTACGGCAAACTCACCAAATCACAATATAGCCATGCGCATTGTATGCACCTGGCGGATCATTTTGCGATGATGACGTATTGAGGACTTTCTCCCCCTTGCCCCCTAAAGGGGGTAAATAGTATGTTGTTGTTGTTGGAGTTTTCTCCAACAACCAGAAAAATACAAATGCGCATTTCTCCTTTATTACCCTTTTCCAATATTGAAAAGCCCTAATTTTATTATCCAATATTTTTTATTTTCCCAGGCTAATCCACAGCGATTATGAAACTGATGATTCGTCTTTTGGTTACTTGCATACCTTTAGTCCTGTTCCATTCGTACAGTGAATGCCAGGTCGTTCAGATCGAGGATTTGAAGTGGATCGACCTGACCTATCCCTTTTCTGAAAAAACCCTGTATTGGCCAAACAATCCGAAAGGGTTCACCCGGGATACGTTATTTGAAGGGCAGACGGAGAAGGGATATTTCTATTCGGCGTATAGTTTTTTTGCCCCGGAACATGGGGGTACACATCTGGATGCGCCGGTTCATTTCGCTGAAGGCATGAAGACCGTGGATCAACTCTCCCTGGATCAATTAATGGGAGATGCAGTAGTCATTGACGTTTCCGCTAAGGCACTGCGTGACCGGGATTACCTGATCAGTGTGGAGGATGTGTTGAATTGGGAAAAAGAGCATGGTCCCATTGCGCCGAACACGATTATTCTTTTCCGGACCGGCTATGGGAAATATTATCCCGATCCCAAAACCTACTTTGGCACAGATCTTAAAGGGGAGGCGGCTATTCCGCAATTGCATTTCCCGGGTGTGAGTGAAGACCTGGCTTTGTTCCTGACGAAAAGCAGGAAAATAAAAGCCGTTGGCATCGACACTCCCAGCATTGACTACGGTCAGAGCAGTAATTTCCGTGCCCACCGGATACTGCTGAGAGAGAATGTTCCCGTTTTTGAAAATGTCGCTCACCTCGATCAATTGCCTGCTGTAAACATTTATGTGGTGGCCTTACCCATGTTGTTGGAGAATGGAAGTGGAGCTCCGTTGAGGATCATTGCAGGGGTGCAGAAATAATTTTTGCACTCAGAGGCAATTTCCCGATGAGGTGTATCCACCCGATTCGGCTAAATCATTTATCCTCACCACCTATAATTTGCCCGTTTAAGTTCCCGCTTTCTCAAATTCTCACATTGCCACCTTCCCACATTCTCACATTGCCACATTCTCTCACTGTCTCCCGTTCTCCCGTTCCCACATAATTGTTTATGTTAGGGAATTAATTCATCCTATTGGTCATGGCGAAGACAACGTTTGAACAGCGGTTCAGGTACAGGTTTGACAATCTCATGAGCAAGGGCCCGGTAGCCATGATGCTGCTGTTGGCCCTCGGTTCATTGGTGGTGGTCGTCGTGGCCGGCGCGATATTGTGGATTTTCCGGATAGCGCCCGAAGGTGATCCCCCGGTGAGTTTCATCGAAGGCGCCTGGGAAAGCCTCATGCGTACGCTCGATCCCGGTACGATGGGCGGAGATGTGGGATGGCCTTTCCGCGTGGTAGCCCTGATCGCCACCCTGGGAGGGATATTCATAGTCTCCTCGCTGATCGGTATCCTGTCCAATGCGATCAATGATCAGCTGCAGGAATTGCGCAAAGGAAGAAGTTTTGTCATTGAAAATGGCCATACCCTGATCCTGGGCTGGTCGTCTAAAATCATTACGATCATATCAGAACTCATCGTCGCCAATGAAAGTAATCACCGACCGCGGATTGTCATCCTTGCGGATATGGACAAAGTGGAAATGGAAGATGAGATCCGCAGTAAAATCAAAAACCTGAAAAACACAAAGGTGATTTGCCGCAGGGGTAATCCCGCCGATATTACGGAATTGAATATCGTCAATCCCCATGAAGCGAAGTCCATCATTGTCCTGGCGACAGAAGAGGACAATCCGGATCCCATGACGATTAAGATCATACTGGCCATCACCAATAACCCCGACAGGAGAAAAGTGCCTTATCACATTGTAGCTGAAATCCGGGATGACAAAAACCTGGAAGTGGCGCGCATGATCGGCAAGGATGAAATTGAATTAGTACCCACGGATGATGTCATCGGAAAAATAATGGTGCAGACCTCACGTCAAAGTGGCTTGAGCATTGTCTACACGGAGCTGATGGATTTCAATGGCGTGGAAATCTATTTTGCCGAAGAAGAAAGAACGGTGGGTAAAACCTATGGGGAGGTCTTATTTGCTTATGAGGATTCCGCAGTCATGGGAGTACAGCAGGCGGATGGTCTGGTCAAGGTTAATCCTCCATTGGATTATTTGTTTCGCGCAGGTGATAAAGTCATCGCAGCGACGGAGGATGACGGCACGCTGATTGCTTCGAAAGAAGTCAAATATACTATCCGGGAAGACGCCATCGTCAACCTGAATTCGGGGGAATTAAAAGCAGAACGCATACTCTTATTGGGATGGAACAAACGCGCCCTGGTGATCATCCGGGAAGTAGACAAATATGTGGCTGCCGGATCCTATATGAAGGTGGTATCGGCTTTTGATGCGGACAGGAACAGGATCATGGAAGCTGCCAGGCAACTTAAAAATATCCGTCTTGAATTTCAACATGCAGACACGACAGCCCGGGAAATCATCGATGATCTGGATATCACCTCTTTTACAAGTATTCAATTGTTGTGCTATAAAGAGGAAATGGATATCCAGGATGCGGATGCCCAGACGCTGATCTCGCTGTTACATATTCGGCGGATCATGGAAGAGACCGGGAAAGAAGTGAACATCGTCAGTGAAATGCTGGACTTGCGCAACCGGGACCTGGCCGAAGTGACGCGGGCGGATGATTTTATTGTCAGTGACAAGCTCATCAGTTTGCTCCTGGCCCAGGTCGCAGAGAATAAATTCCTGATGCGGGTGTTTGATGATTTATTTAACACGCAGGGAAGTGAAATTTATCTCAAGCCGATGCGGGACTATATCCGGGTGGGGGAGAAAGTGGATTTCTATACCATTGTGGAAAGTGCAAAGCGAAAAGGAGAAACAGCCATCGGGTATCGCTTTGCCTCACTCGCGCATGACAGCCGCCGTGCCTATGGGATCGTAGTCAACCCGGTGAAATCCAAAATGCTGACGTTTGGGGAAAAGGACAGGATTATTGTGTTGTCGGAAAACTAAAAGTTAAAAGCTAAAAACTAAAAACAAAAAGCAAGGTGCAAGGGGGAGGTACGGAATGAGAATTGGTCCGCGCCCCTGGAGATTTTAATATGTATTGACACCGCTATTATGATAATTTAGATAAAGAGGGTTCATCTGAAAGTCAGGATAGTAGAGTCAATGGCCATAAAAATTTAGTACTCAACAGGAGCGCCTTTAACCTTAGCCTTGTATAGGCCTACAATAGAATTTTAGCCACGAATTACACGAATTAGCACAAATAAGTAGCAGTAGAAACCGGACACAAAGACGCTGTGATATTTCCTGATTCATTCTTCCTGCAAACTGTAGACTGGCAACTTACTCCTTACTCCTTATTCCTTATTCCTTTCTGCTTACCGCTTACCGCTTACTGCTTACTGCTTACCGCTCTACTGCTTACCTGCTTACTGCTTACCGCTCACTGCTTACCGCTTACTGCTTACTGCTCTACTGCTCACTGCTCACTGCTCACTGCTCACTGCTCACTGCTTACTGCTCACTGCTTACTGCTCACTGCTTACCGCTCACTGCTTACCGCTCACTGCTTACCGCTCACTGCTTACCGCTCACTGCTTACCGCTCACTGCTTACTGCTTACTGCTTACTGCTTACTGCTTACTGCTTACTGCTTACTGCTCTACTGCTTACCGCTTACTGCTTACCGCTCACTGCTTACCGCTCACTGCTTACCGCTCACTGCTTACTCGCTCACTGCTTACCGCTCACTGCTTACCGCTCACTGCTTACCGCTTACTGCTTACCGCTTACTGCTCACTGCTCACTGCTCACTGCTCACTGCTCACTCCTTACTCCTTAACATCCGTTACTGGACACGCAAAAGGGAAAGTATCCTGTTTCCTATCAGGACTCCGCCTGCATCTACGAACCACCGGATGTCTATAGGCTGGCCGGCGGTAACCGTGGCGATCGCCTGCAGAGCTATGGAAGACGTATTAACATCTTTTGTTCTGCTGGAAAAGGGAACAAGCTCATCATTTTGAAAAACACTAAAGGTGACCAGTGTATTATTTACCGGAGGTGCTGCGCCGCCGGGACTGAAAACATTTCCATTGAGATTCTCAAATCCGGCAATAGCCCCTCCATTGGTGCCGACATCGCCAGTAATCATAGAGGGATCTGTATTGCTGACGGCACCGGTCGAAGTAAACATCACGAAGGTTGATAATATACCAAAATCGATATAAGAATCGCCATCGGGGATATAAGCGGTGCCCGGACCAAAAGCGATGGCACCCGTGGTAGAAAACATCCTGCCTTCCAGATCGCTGCCGGCCGCTGCAGAAGTGGCTGCATTATGTGCGATCAGGGTCCCTTTCATAATCGTATTTGCCGCAAGGCTCAGGGCACCTTCCGCTACCCAGAAAATATTGTTGGCACTCGCGCCATTGATTAATACTACGGTAGTCATGGCGCCGGTAGTCAATGCACCGCCAGTTCGGAAGATAAATAATGCATCGGGGTCTCCTTCCCCATCCAGGGTTAGCGTGCCAGCCAATGAGGCAGCTGCTGCCATATCATATACTCCTGCGGTTATAGTCTCTCCATTGCCCAACACTGGTCCATGGGTTTCTGTTCCGGTAATATCCATCAAGGCCATATAGGCAGTGTTCAAATCTATCACACCTTGCACAGTACTTATCGGCTCACTGGCCAGGAGACCATACTGGCCATTAAATAGCACGAGATAGGTTCCGGCCGGTGGGGATAAGGTCATCCCGGGCACCAAAACACTGGTCGTGGACTCCGTGCTGATATCCCCGCTGAGCGTAATTGAAATGATCGAAGAGTCCGGGGTGCCTTCACTAACATACCAAATCGGAAATGCCGGAGTACCGGTATTTACCTGCACATTGCTGGCTGACAAATTGTAGATCATTAATCCGGTAGCCGGATTATTGATCAGGTCCCGTTGTATCGTCGTCATACGAGGCAACAGCAAACCACCGTCAGTTGAATTCAAGTCCAGTATCGCCGACGAATCAGGCATCGAAGTGCCTATGCCAACCTGCGCATTTGCAATAGTTAAAAACAACAGGTTGCCTATAGTTAAGATGAGTAGATTTAATTTTTTCACATGGATTGAGTTTATATTGAGAGCTTGATCTTATTGTTGTGCGTTTGCTGCTGTATTGAAAAATTAAACATGAGCAGGTCGAAGCGCTCCGATGGAATGGCAATATTATGGCTTGATTGAAGAGTTTAATTAAACTGGGGATCTGTATGACATACCCTTCCCACCCCCGGACGGGCATCTGCCTTCGGACCCCCAGTCCGATCAATGTCTTTTATTCTCTCTCCAGGAGAATCTTTGGTAAGAATAACTCCCATGATGAGAGAACTGTCGAAATTTTCCAATGCTCCCGCTCTTGTGAATACCGTAAAGCCGGAGGTTGCAACCAGGTCAGAGGCCTGGGTAAGAAGTAGAATTTAACAGGAATGAAATAATCATCCATACCCAATACATATAAAGATGGAATTTCAATAGTCGCCCATCTATATGTTCACCATTTCTCGATGGAACAAAGCTGCGTGAATAATAGTATTATCGTATTACACAATTATTATTGAAATTTATATAATTCACACCTGGAACTAAATAATATGGACCATTGAATGGTGGAGAAATATGAATTATGTCATGACTGATAAAAGAGAGAAAAAACAGATTAAGGGCGCTTCTAATAACCATAAATATTTTATGATCCACTCCTATAATGTGCTGACAATCAACCGGACTTTATTTTTGATTTCAGGTTGGTAAAGGCGCCCTTTATTTTTGAAATCAGGTTAGTAAAGGTGCCCTTATTAATTAAAATAATTGCACATTCCCTGTCCCTGAAAAGGTATTGAAAACCGGAAACTGTCTGTACGATAAATACCTACAGCTGTTCCAGGTGATCAGGTTTTCTTGTGAATGTGAGCTCAGATGAGATTAAGCGTCTTGCGTTTTTTGTGTTTCAGGTGTTTGAAAAAAGTTGGCGTGAGGCCAGTGACTTTCTTAAACTGACCGGATAAATGGGCTACGCTGCTATAATTCAATTTGTAGGAGATCTGGGTCAGGTTGAGCTCATCGTATAAAAGCAGTTCTTTAACCCGTTCAATTTTATGTAAAATAATGAAATGCTCAATGGTAATCCCTGTAGCCTCCGAAAACAAGTTGGAGAGGTACGTATAGTCATGATGTAGTTTTTCACTGATGTAGACTGAATTTTTAACCCTCGGAAATTCATCCTGATAGTGCACCATTTCAATAATCACGTTCTTGATTCTTTCGATCAGAATGGCGCGTTGATCGTCCATCAATTCAAGCTCTGACTTCCACAGCGCCTGTTTAAGTGTTGCAAGTTGTTTGTCCGTTATTCGACCATGGATGACGACCTCGCCGAGATCAACACTCCCATATTTCAATCCAAGTTTGTCCAGCTCCGCCTTTACAATCATCTTGCAGCGGATCGAAACCATGTTTTTGATAAAAAGCTTCAATGTAGGTAATGTATTAATGCATGCTTCCAGAGATCAGTAACGCTCTCCTTTTAATATTCCTGGGCCGCTCTGACTAACAAAAATCCAATTCATCCATACCATACCCGGCACCGTGCTGATATTGACGTGAGACTTTGCACCGGAGAGGCGCATTTTCATAAGTAAAAGGTACGGGATTTTTCAAAACAAGAAGGAAAAATGACAAATATGCGTCCCCTCGGCGCCTGATAAATCCGGTAAACAGGCAGTTGTTTTTCGTAAAGAAGAGAGATAGAAATTTAGCCACGAATTACACGAATTTGCACTAATTATTTTCGCTGTAATCAATACCTTTTGTTTTCTGCTCTATGCCACTGGATGTTCGCACTATAAATTCATTATTATAAATTTTCAGGAGCAGGATAAAAAGAGAAATCAGTAATGGACCAAAAATCAACCCGACAAAACCAAATAACTTGATGCCGATGATCACGCCGAAAATGGTGACCAGCGGATGCACGTTCGCGATCTTGCGGGCCCAGGTAAAGCGAAAAATATTATCGACCGTTCCGATGACGCCGAAACCGTAGATCAACATCACCACACCCTGCCAGACCTGGTCGTTTGCAAAAAATATGATGGCCAAAGGAACAAAAGCAAATGCAGCCCCAATAGCGGGCAACATGGCAGTGATACAGGTGACCACAAACCAGAACCAGGGTTCTTTGACGCCGAGAATGAAATACCCAATGATAGCCACAACACCCTGCATAAAAGCGACACCCGGGATGCCAACAGCATTACTAAATACAATGGTTTTCATTTCTTTTCCCAGCTTCTTCGCATTTTCATCACTCATGGGCACGTAGTTGTGCAGTTGGGATTCCATTTTCTTCCCATTGACGAGCATGAAATAGAGGATGAAATACATAAAAAAGAGAATAGCCAGAATGTTGAAAGTGGCACCCAGGATCACCGGTAAGGCGCTGGCGATATAATTCCCGAGTTTCGTGATCGTATCCGCATTCATCAGGTGGAACCCGGTTCTGGTTTCGAAATCCTGGACCAGGGTTTGCATGGCGGCGATCAGTTCGTTGGCGTGGGCAACAGCGTAAGCAACTTTCGAGGTGAGCATTTTGACCAGAACCCAGATCGGTATCAATATCACGATAAACGTAGCGAGCATGAGTAGGGCGGCCGCGGCGGGGGGCTTCCATTTATTCTTATAAATCAGCTGGAACATCCACCGGCGCAGGATCACGTATAAGGTGATGGCCCCCAGTAAAGCCGGAAGAAAGTCATTCAGTTCATAAGCTAATAATACCCCAAGCGCTAACAGCAGCGCCAGGAAAAGGACCTGGCGTATTTTATTTTGGTGGATAAATTGGTCGTCCATGTTAAACGGGTTGACCTTAAAGATACGAATAGCAGGCTTCGACTGTTCGACCAGGGTATCGGATCGTCGGCATAACGAATTCTGTACAGAAATTACGGTTTCACTATGTATAGCTCAGTAACTGGCGAAAGGAGAAGGTGGAAAGTGAAGTAATCGATATTCCTGATTAATGCATAAGTCCGTAGCTTTAATGCATGTCTGATTTAGCATCCCGATGAACCGACGATGGTATTCACTGATGATCATCATTTCAATGGCTTGCAGCCTGGCACGGGCCCAGGCAGTGGATACTTCCGCCTTTGTCATGCCCAGGAAGACCAGCCTGGAATTTGTGATCGTTCCCTCCGCGCTGATTTTGGGCGGAATAGCCTTAAACGGAAATGGGGATGAAGGGATTAAATATGAAATCGCTGAACAACGGAATGAGCAAATCCCCATGTTTCATACGCATGCGGATGATTTCCTGCAATTTGCGCCCCTCGTCATTGCTTACGGCCTGGATGCCTTCGGTTGTAAATCCAAAAATGATTTTGTAAATAAAAGTGTCATACTGGTAAAAGGAGAATTGCTGATGAGTGGAGTGGTGTATGTGTTGAAAAATACTACACATGAATTACGGCCGGATGAAAGCGCTTACAATTCCTTTCCTTCGGGTCATACGGCCCAGGCTTTCGCGGCGGCTACTTTTTTAGCGGAAGAATACAAAGATAAAATCAAATGGATGCCCTACCTCGGGTATGGTATCGCCTCTTCGGTTGGCATCCTCCGCATGGCTAATAATAGACATTATATCAGCGATGTATTGGTGGGTGCAGGGATAGGAATACTGTCCATGAAACTGGCTTATGTGACGCATCAGTATAAGTGGGGGAGGGGAAGAGTTAAAAACTAAAAACTAAAAACTAAAAACTAAAAATAAAAAAGTGAAAAGTGAAAAGTGAAAAGTGAAAAGTGAAAAGTGAAAAGTGAAAAGCAAATGTTGGTAGCCTTGTTCTCTGCGAAAGGCTGATGTTCCATTTGCCACTTCGTCGCTAAGCGGAAATAGTATTTTCCGCTTAGCGATGAAGGGATGTTGAACATTTCTATGAGATTGGACTACCGGGCAGCTTTGATATATCCCCAGCCATCGTGCTCGCGGGAGATGATTTCATAAATCCCGTCCGGTACGGTTTTCACGCCGGCCAGTAGCTGACTCTTATCTACGCCATTATTTTTCATCGCGATGGCGCAAACTTTAAAGTTGACATTATCCATAGCGGCATAATGCATCACCTCGCTGCTCACGGTTGAATTACCCTTGGTGATCATGTTGAGTGACTTGCCATAGAGTACGACCTCTACTTCTGCTTTAGGATCAGTCGTGGTGATCTCCTTCACCCATCGCACAGCCATCTGATGGACCAGCGTATCCATGCTCGTCACGTCAATGACTACCTTGTATGGAACCGATTGTGCGGACAAAAAACTACATATCGCGGTAAGGAAAACGGTTAAAAGAAAATATCGTTTCATGCTACATGATTTATCCGGCGAAAATATATTGACATCCATGCTCCTGTGCGCGGCCGACGGCCCACACCCCGGACGGAACAATCTGAATACCGGGGATGAGGTTGGCTTTCCATTCATTCATGATATCCGCTGCGTTGAGGTTCATCATGCCGGCTAGGACTGCAGTATATACAGTCATGGCAGCATTGCAGACGCAGATCATCACGCCATCCGCCTGCAGGTCTTTTATTCCGATTGGAACTGCACCAAAACCAGGCATTTTAAAATCACCGGGTGCGGTATTCCAGAAAGGATTCCGGGTCTTCGTAGCCGTAGCAGCATCTGGCGCCTGGAAGGCTGGGCCAAGATCACTTGCTTTAAACACATCCGCAAAATTGTATTTGGCCCACATTTGATCTGTGAAGGCATAGCCTATAGCCTCGTGGCGAAGGACCACCACTACACCGCAATCGCTGGCCGGGGTGCCCGTGGCCCCATTGGTCAGCAGGAATACCTTGGGCCAGGCAAAAGGCATCACCTCATTTGGTCGGGTGCAATCAAACACGGCGCGGTGGGTTCCTTTTACTTTATCAAACCAATCATCGGCCGGATCTTTTGCATTGTTGTTGAACAAGGCCGGGGATGTGGATGGAGGTGAAGCATTCAACCTGACGGAAGCAGCAATACTGGCCAGTCCCAGGGCTGCAGCTCCTTTTCCCAGGTTTTGGAGAAAACCCCGGCGCTGGGGGAAAAATTTTACTGTGTCTTTCATGTTAGGTGGAATTTATGTGGATTGAATTGATGATCTGTTTGGTTATTAAAACAAAATCAAGTCTTCGTACAAAAGGAAAAAGATGATTTGAAAACGACATTGATGTCCGGATTCAATAGTAAAAGTAGATGGAGACGGATGTGAAGTCAATCCCATTTTCATGGGAGTATCTGTTAATAGGTCTTTGCATCTTACCAGTTAATTTTTCCTGATTTTCAACATTTCCTTGTAGGGTCCGTACTTATGCTGCATTTCCGAAAAGGTATCCGCATAAGGACCGAAAGGATGGTCCACCGGTTTTTTGGATATATCGGGCCAGTCGTGGATAAAAGTTTTTACCGGCCGGGGCATGCTGTTGACATAGGCAGCAATATCCCAGGCTTCCTCATCCGTCAGTTTGGGATGTTCATGATTCGTCCTTTCGAGAGGCATGTTGGATTTGATATAGCCGGCAAAACGGGAAAGACGATACATACCTGCTGCGGTTGTATAACTGTAAGGACCCCATAGCGGAGGGAAGAGATAAGTGATGCCATCGACATTGACAGAAGGCTTTTCAACATCGTGATGGCAAGAGATGCAGTGTTGGTGAAAAGCAATTTCTCCTTTTTCTTTATCTGCCGCACGGTCGAGATAGGGCACGGATACCACTGATGCACCTATGGGTGTGCTGTCTTTTGGAACATCCTTCCCGACCCAATTGATGTAGGCCACCATGGCTTCCATTTCTTTCGAATCCTTATCCAGTGGAGATCCGTTCATGCTTCTTTCCATGCAGTCGTTGATGCGCCGTTCGAGATTTTCAACGGTTCCGGATCTCGCCCGGAGTTTGGGATAGTTGGCATGCACGGCACTGTAGCTGTTGGCCCAGAGTTGGGTGCCGGCTTTCAGGTGACAGTTTTGGCAATCCATGCCATTGGCGTGGTGGTTTATTTTTCCTTTCGGTCCGAAGTATGCACCGGTTCGGGTGATCAGGTCACGGCCATAGCGGATCAGGTTGCCTTCCATATCATGTGGTATAGAGGCTGTATCAGGTGCCTCCCAGAGGATGGCCTTCTTGACCAACAGCGCCTCAGTGTCGTTGACAACAGCGTTGGCTTGCGCAGGAGAAAGGAGGCTTTCTTCGTTTTGGTTTTTGCAGCCGGAGATGAAAAAGGAATACATCCCTATCCAAAGGATGGATGGCCAAATGACGAAATTTATTTTCCTGAATTTCCCCATATTCAGTAATAAAAGGCCTGGACCGATAGCGGACCAGATGGGTACACTATGTGTTCTTAAAACAAGGTCAAAATTGGTAAGGAAGGACGTGCCTGGCTATCCCATAAATGGGGGACAGGGGAAAATCGGGAAAACTAATTACAAGATGATGATTTAATGAAAAGGTTATTTTTTAACAAATGCTCCTCCATACTGAATTCCATTATCCGGTTTAAGTTGGACATAATATTGCCCGGGAATGAAAGAACTAATGTCGAGTCTCATCTGATCAGCATCTATAGCTGATCGGAATACTATCTGACCTGTAACATTAAAAATAGAAAGACTGGATTGGGCTGGAATTTCACTATCAAAGGATATAATCAGTTCATTTTCGGCAGGATTGGGTGAAAGCATCAAAGGATGAGAAGCTGTGAGGTCCCTGATTCCGGTGGGTAAAGGATTATACACCCAATACTCGTAGCCCTCGGCAGTAGTAGACCGCGCATAGATAAGATGCTCACCGGACATGAATGCATTGAGAGAAAAATTATTATTACTCGATCTTTTGATGGTACTAAACAGGGAATCCAAATCGGTAGTGAGATCGACTGTCCATAATTCCGTGTTGTTTCCGTTGTTAGTGCTGTACAAAAGGAAATCGTCCGTGGCAAATAAATAGGGGTCATAATTTAATGAACCGGTAGTCAGTGAGCTTATTTTCTTTGTGCCCGCCATTGTTCCATCAGTTTCATATACATAGCTGTCGCTATTATGAAAATACACTTTCCCTGCATTGGATACGGGTTCAGAAAAATAGTAGGGTTCTACAGGAAGTAGTTTTGAAGTTCCGTCCAAACTATCATATACCATGATATCGAAATCCGAAAAAACAATATTTAAATGACCCAACTTGAATCCATGATTGTAATTACCGGTTAGGGGGAAATTAGACACCTCGTTTCCGTCAAAGACCTTGCCTCCCGATACTGTTTTCACAAACAGAAAATCAGTAGTCCCGACCGCTGATTGTACATCGGAAATGCCCACGGCTAAACTATCATTGATAAAATCTGTGACCAGTTTTGTCCCTTCCGGCGTTCCATCCGTAATCACAGGAGGAAATAAATCAAAATTGGTGCTCTTTTCCGTCAAAATGAGTCTGTTCTTATAGAAACTATACTTGATAAAATCTGACTTGATTACATAATCACCAAGATGGATAGTGCCTGCTATGGTACCGTCGGTGGACCATAAAGAAGTTGAATCTCCGGCAAATTTTTCAGTCACAAAGATGACTTTATGGTTATCCAAATTCTTCATAAAAACTACATCCCTGGAGGGAAACTGAGCAAGTATGGAAGTGCCGGCTTGAGTGCCATTGGACTTATAGATACCTGGATAGGTGTCTTTCCAGGCGTTGAATATCAGCCCATTATCAATGGAAGAAAGAAAGTGCATTTCCGGATAGTCTGAGGTTAATGCCTGTGTGGTGTTTGCAGTGGTCCCATCCGTGGACCAGATCCGGTTTCCTATTCCCGATGGGGACTCCGTAATAAAATAGGATTTGCCATGCCAATTCGTGGCCTGGTTTTGGCCAGGAATCCCATTCTCACTTCCGGAGCCAATGTTTTTCAGCAGCATATGAGCCTGACCAAAATGAACCCCTGGTAAAAGCATAAGAACAAATAGTATGGTAATCGTTTTCATAAATTTTATTTTAAGAATTAAAGTAACGAATCCTGAGTAAAATAATACTTCCTGATCTACTCTCCTTTTTATGCCCTTTCTAGTAAATCAGAAGGAATAAAGGGCGCTTCTGTTAACCCATAAATCTGTTGAATCAACAAGTGCAATAGTCTGATAAACAAATGGAGCCTTTAGTTGAAATGTGGTTATCAGAGGCATCCTAAAATTAGACCAAATTGGATATTAATCTCCCCCTAAAAAACCGTTCAGAACTTAGATAATGGCCTGCCCGCACCCTTTACCTCATTTAAAATTCCCGTTCCCTAATTTTTCATGATCCTATACCTTGCACTACACACATTTTTGACAGCGAAACATATATCAACCTAAAAAAATAAATCGCCGTCATGAAAAAAACAGGCTTCCTCCTCATACTCCTTTGCATTCTGCAGACCCTTTCCGCACAAGCTCCTCCGCAATTTCGCTACCAGGCCGTGGCCCGCGATGCTTCGGGCACCATCATTACGGGCCACATCGATATCCGATTCAGCCTGCTCGAAGATGATGCCAATGGAGTCGTACACTACAGGGAAACTCATACAGCCACCACCAATGCACAAGGCGTGTTTGAATTGACCGTTGGAAAAGGCAACATCATTTCCGGCAATCTCGAAACCACAGACTGGGCCCATCATCAATACTGGCTCAAAGTGGAAATGAAAACTCCTGGTGACGCAGACTATACGGTTATAGGTTCATCGCAATTGCTTTCCGTGCCGTATGCCATGTTCGCCAAAGAATCGGGTGACCACCTCATACAAGGTCCCGGTATAAGCATTAACAATGGCGTGATCAGCAATACGGGCGACCTCAGCGACAACAATGAATTGCAGACCCTGAGTGTCAATGGAAATCAACTCAGTATTTCCGACGGAAATGCTGTGACACTTCCTACCGGGACAACCTATACGGAAGGTCCGGGAATCGATATCAATGGAAATGCAATTTCAGCACTGGATATTAGCCCGACCAATGAGCTCCAAACCTTAAGTCTTAATGGTCAGCAACTTTCGCTTTCCAACGGTGGAGGTTCTGTTCAACTTCCCGGCGGTGCATCGTCATGGACCACGAACGCGAATGTCACTTACAATGATCCGGTCACCAACAATGTCGGTGTGGGAACCACCAGCAGCCCGATTTCCAAATTGAATGTCGTGTCCACCGGGAATTTATATGCGGGCAATTTTACAGCCCCCAGCTCTGATGCCTTGCATACGTATAGCAATGGTACTGGTGCGGGAATTGTCTCCAGTTCACTTAATGGTACAGGAGGACAATTCACTTCACAGCATGGAACGGCAGGATATTTCAATTCGACGAACGGAAAAGGATTGATTGTGGAAAACGGATTCGTAGGTATCGGCACCACTTTCCCAAATACCAAACTTGAAGTTTATGATGGCCGCCTTCGCGTTACCGGACATAATAGCTCAAATGAATCCGACCCGATAGTCACTTCTTATGGGTTTGGTAACAGCAAGTGTTTTTATGGACTTCAGTATGGTACTGGCCCGGTAGGCAAATTCATCTCCGATGGTGCATATGGCCTTATTCTTGGTGACCTGGGATATGGTGGACCAGGTACAGGACTGAGATTTGAAACAAACGGAACGAATTGGGTTCAATATGTCGATCAGGCCAAGGATATGAATTTTGACAATAATGGCACCTTACGAGCCTGGATTTTAGATACTGACGGTTCCTATCACAACAGCTCCGACAGCCGGCTTAAAAAAGATATCAAGCCCTTCCGGAATGTACTGCCAGGGCTTACTCGTTTGCAGGCTTATACCTATCATATGAAAGACGCTCCCGACGATTCGCCAGTGTCGGTAGGTTTTATGGCGCAGGACGTGGAGCAACAATTTCCCGAACTGGTCTTAGAAAAGAACGGCTATAAATCCCTTTGCTACGATCACTTTGCTGTGCTGTCAGTTGAAGCTATCAAAGAACAACAAACGATCATCACTTCACAGCAAACGCAATTGCAATCTCAGTCAGAGGAAATTCTGGCCTTACAAGAGGAGATGACGCAGTTGAAGCAACTTGTACTCCAGGTGACGGGAAAAAAATAAAATTCACAAGAGGGGAATGGCAGAAGTCAATATCCCCGATGTGAGGTTTATTTCAATATTCTCCTCAGTACTTCCAGCTTCCCGTCAATCTCTTCGGTGTAGGTCAGACCCAAGAGTTGGGCGATAAGAGGATACACATGGATATTTTCAAAATCGCTGATTTCCTTGCCGGATTTAAAGGCAGGACCCCAGGCATAAAAGGTGGCTCGCATATCCATCAGGGCAGGATCAAATCCGTGCTTCCCGGGGGACACCCGGCGACCGGCAATATTAAATACCAGTGGTAAATGCGGTATGAGAATAATGTCCCCTAAACGATTGTACCGGTCATCCGATTTGCTGTAATGCCATTGTGCAGGCATGTCAGTAGTCAGGTACACATCAAAATCTTTGGCTTCTGCTTTCAATTTAGTATACGTCGGCAATACATCCGCTTTGTTTTTGGCATAGAGCTGCAACAAGGCATCACTGACCGGAATGATAAAACGGGAAGTATCCAAATCCTTTGGTAATTGGATGGAATGTATGGTATCTACCTGCGTCATCCCGTGATCGGAGACAAAGATATAGTTGACCGGAAGCGAAAGTGAATCTGTCATAGCGGTCATTTTGCCAATTGCCTCATCCACAAATTTCACCGCCTCGCCGGTCTCCGGCGCATCGGGACCAAATTGATGAGCGGCATGATCCACTTCCGGGAGATAGAAGCAAATCAGGTGCGGCCGCTTTTCTTTAGGCAGGGTCAGCCATTGTTTCACTACTTCAATGCGGCGATCGATCGGAATTTTATCGGTGTAATAATAAAAGTAAGTTGGGTAGATGCCTTTGATCGGGGCTTCCGAACCGACCCAAAAAAAATTGGCGCTGACCATGTGGTGTTCTTCCGCCAACACCCAGATTGGCGTGCCCCCATACCACGAACTGTCGCGCACATTTCCGCGATTGCTCATGCGGTACAGGCCCGCTTTGTTTTCATCATAGAAATAATTGTTGACGATCCCATGATGAGCGGGATAGAGCCCTGTCGCCAGCGTATAATGATTTGGAAAAGTCAATGAAGGAAAAGATGGAATCATGGAATGAGCCGCTACACCGGACGTTCTCAAACGTTTCAGGTTTTCAGCATCAAACTCATCAGCGAAATTATAACGAAATCCGTCGGCTGAAATCAGGATGACATAGGGTTTGTCAACCTGTTCCGGACTGTTTGTCCGGCCCGGAATGACCTGCTGAATGGTATCCTGCGCCTGCAGACACAGGGCCAGGAACATCCAGAAAATAAAAATCCATTTTTTCATAATTATGAAAGCTGGTTCAAATAGAGGCGCCCGGGATAACTTCAGGGCGCTTTAAATCCCTTAAAGATACCAGGTATTGTGCCCGGGATAAGGTACAGGATGTAAAATGATTGTTTGGAATGAGTATGCTCCTCTTTAGATTCTGGAGCAAAAGAAAAGAAGGTTTGGTGTCTGTCGGAGGCCCAAGATGAGAATGCCATGATCAGTACGCATACCGAAGCGGAAGTCTTTCTTTTTCTTACTTGGGTATTCTTATATCTTAGCGCTTCATTGTAGGGCCCATAGCTCAGACGGTTAGAGCATCTGACTCATAATCAGGGGGTCCCTGGTTCGATCCCAGGTGGGCCCACTACGCAATCCCAGTCGTTTCAAACTTCATTAAACATCCATCTTATTGAAGATGGAATTTACCAGATCCAGGGATGCCAGACTCATAATATCCATGAAGTGGGCCCTATGCCCTCCTCCATGATGGCTTGAAAAGTTTTTTTAAAGATGGAAAGTTGCCACCGGATAATAGTTGTGTTTTGGTCTTGAAATAGAATATCCGGGGAGCCAAGGTTTATGGCTTATGGTTTGTTTTCTAATGTAGCTTAGCTTTCTGGCTACTCATGGTATACCAATTTGTATCCAATATGGAGGAAGTAATATTTTTTCAAAAAGGAGATGTTCTTGTAACCAATTACAGATTTGTGAATGGGAAAGATGAATACCTAATGGAGAAAATATATAGTGTCAAAATTGGTTATATCAGAAAACTTGTTCTGTTACATTTAATTGCGATATTCATTGGCCTACGCATGGAATTTACTCGAAATGCGGAAACGAAAGCCTTTGGAGCTGCCATCATTCTTATTTTTCTTTACTCATGGAGTCGCTTTAAGACTCAATATGCTGTCAGGATCGAAACAGAACATGAAAAGCTTAACTGTATAGTTTCAAAGGACCTGGATTATGTTGCTGAGATTGTTGGAGCCATCAATAAAGCCATTGCTATGTCTGAGGCGGACATCGAATCAGAATCTCAGTATGATCAGGAAAGTGAGGATGAAATGCTCTAACAATCTAACTTATGGATCCTTTGAAGAGTGCAAATCTAAAATAATAAGGAAGTAAGAATAACGAATATGGAAGTTAGAAGTTAAGGCTTCTTCAATTGCATCAAGTTGGTTGGCGGAGATGCTTCGACTATCGCTCAGCACGGGAAACTTTCCATCCAACGGCCACCTTCCTTTTCGCATCCTTCTTTTGTATTTCGTTGGCTGTTGGAGTAAACTCCAGCTAGCGGCGATTGTATTTTTCTAAACAAAAACAATAAGAAGTCCCGTTCACTGGATTTAGCGGTAGAAGGCAGAACTTATTCTTCTATCTTAATCAACTTAATCTCCACGCGCTGATTCTTCTTCCTTCCCTCTGCCGTCTGATTGGTCGCTATGGGCTTGCGCTTGCCGTAGCCTTTAGACATCACACGGCGCGCCTCAATGCCTTTGTTGATGAGATAGTCGGCTACCGATTTGGCCCGCTCGGCACTGATCCGGTCACAATAATCATCTGCCGGCAAACCATTAGTATGTCCGGATACTTCAATGACAATCGTTGGATTGTCATACAGGAAATCATACAATTCCTCTAATGATGGAATGGCTTCAGGATTAATATTGGTACTGTCGGCTGCAAATTGAATTTTTTCTATGCGGATAGGTTCGCCGGTGGCTAATCGGTCGGGAGTCAGGTCCGGCAATACTTTTTGATTGACCGTGAATTCACTTTTCGCACTGCATCCGTTTTGGTCCGTGGCGATAACGTATCCGGGTCCGATGGGCAGCGCCACCGCCTGGTGCATTGTTTCCCCTGAACTCCATTGGAAAGTAAATGAACCCGTTCCCCCTGCTGTTTCCACATTGGCCTTTCCGTCTTTTATCCGGTCATTCGTCGCTGCCCGCATGTTGTTGAGGGTGAGCTTGATCGGATCCGGATCCTTGATAGTGAATTCCGTTTTATTGGTTTGACCGGAAGCATCCGTCACTGTCAAGGCGTAGGTTCCGGCCTTAAGATTGGATATGGCGGGTTGCGTGCTGCCGGTTGACCAGGCATAAGCAAGTGGGGTTTTACCTCCTTTGGCGGTGGACTCCAAAGTAGCTTCGGCATTTCCACTGCAAAGTATATCCTTGGTTTGATTGATGGAGGTAGTGAGGGGAAGCACATTCTCTGTGACTGTTGCGGTTATTTGTGCCGAACAACCTGCCGCATCGTTGACCATTAAAAGATGTTCACCTGGACCCAATCGATCGATAGTAAACAAGTTGCTGCCTGATGCCGTAGCATTGCTATTTATTGAATACTGGGCTGATCCTCCGGTAGCCCGAATCGTCACTTTTCCATCCGCGTTATTGGTAGTGGCTGGGGTGATCTCTTCTATGGAGAGTTCCAGTGGTTTGGGTTCGGTGATTTCAAATACAGCGGAACCTGAAAGGTTCGAAGCATCCGTCACAGACAGCGAATATTTTCCGGCGCCCAGGTTAGAAATGGATTCTCCGCTATAGGTTTTATCATTTCCTTTCCAGGTGTAGGTATAAGGTGACTTACCACCGGCTACCTGGCATTGGAGGGATGCACTTTGATTTCCAGCGCAATTGATTTTATCGCCCTGCGTGATAGTGACTGTGATGGGCAGGATATTTTCTGAAATGTCTATTTCTTTAATGACACTGCAGCCATTGCCATCCGTGACGGTCAGCGTATGTTTACCTGCCTTTAGAGAAACAGCCTTCGCCACGCCTTCGCCATCATCCCACTGATAGTAATATTTACCGGTTCCGCCGCTGGCAGTAATAATGGCTCTTCCATCACTCTTCCCGGTGGTTGCCGCTAAATCGGTTTTTACATCCACAACCAAGGCCGGCGGAGAATATACCGTGAACACGGAGGTAGCCATCTGGCTGGCAGCATCGGTGATGGTTAGTTTATAAACGCCATCTCCCACATTACTCAATTCCGATGTGGTCTGCCCATCCTGCCAATGATAAGAGTACGGAGCCTTGCCACCCTTAATATCTGCCTTGATACTGCCTTCCCTGGTGCCCGCGCACTTGACTTCATTGACTTGTTCAATGGTCAGTTGCAACTCAGAAATATTCTCAGCAATATTTACATCAGCAAAGGCGGTGCAGCCTGATGCATCGGTTACGGTGACTATGTGTTTGCCTTCATTTAATTTGACGGCCTTGTTTATTTTTTCCCCGTCGTCCCAGGCGTACTGAAAACTGCCGGTACCACCTGTTGCTTTTGCAGAGGCTTTACCATCCGCATTATTTGGTGTGGCAGCGGCATCAACAACCGTATTGATATTGATCGGGTCAGGTTCGGTAATGGTAATTTGGGAACTAAACGAATTTCCTAATACATCCGTCACGGTCACTGCATAATCTCCTGCAATTAATTTTTCAACCGCAGCGGTCGTTTGCCCATTGTTCCACTTGTACGTGTAAGGTGGTTTTCCACCGGTAATATCTACTTTTAGCGAAGCACCGCCAACCCCATGACAGTTGATGCGAACGGGTTGTTTGACAATGACACCAAGGGCAGTGACATTTTCCTGAACAGTTAAACTAGCATTTGCCGTACATCCATTCCCATCTGTAATGGTGACGGCATGATTTCCGCCTGACAACGTACTCACTTTTGAATTGGCATCGCCGGTGTCCCAGTGATAGGTGTAGGGTGGTCTTCCGCCTGATGCTTTTGCTTCAGCTATACCATTGTTCAAATTGACTCCCGCCAGGGAAATGATATTGGCGGTAGCGAGCAGCGGTGGTGGGGCAGGAATATTAACCGACGTTGAAGCGGTCTGCCCTTTTGCATCGGTTACAGTAACGCTATAGAGTCCGGCTCCAAGTCCGGAAATTTTTCCCGTTGTCTGATTGCCGGGGCTCCACTTATAGGTAAATGGAGCTTTGCCTCCGGACACATCGACTTCAGCTACACCATCGTTAGCATCGGCACATTTATTTTCTGAAACAAATTTGGCAAAGACCGCAATGGGCGTAGTTTTTTCAGGAATATCAATGGAAGCGGAAGAAGAGCAGCCAGATGCATCGGTAACCGTAACCGTATGAGTACCCGATACCAGTTTTATTGCGGTCTGGACTTTCTCGCCGTTATCCCAGGAGTAGGTCAGCGGAGTGGTGCCTCCATCAACTAAAAGATTGGCGCTCCCATCTCCCTCAGGTTTGCCCGAAGAAGGAGTGACTAATTCAATCGAGATTTTGAGATTGGGATCCGGAATTTCGTATTTGGCATTTTTTACGATGCCTTTTGAATCCGTCACCGTGATCCCATATTTACCCGGACCCAACTGGTTGATTTTTGCCGCTGTTTGCCCTCCATTCCACAAATATTTAAAGGGAGGTTCTCCTCCGGTTACTTTGACCGACAGGATGGCGGAAAGGCTATTCGTTTTGCAATCCAAAGGAGTGTCCATTAATATATTGACGGTCATGGCGGCTTCCCATTGAATGAGATATAATCCTTTATCATCCGTTCCCGTCCAGATCGAACCGTCCTTATCGACATCAAGGCAATTGACAAACTGGCTGGTAAAATATTGCCCGGGACCAAATCGCTGATAACGGTTGGCATCCACATCGTAACCGGTCATCATGTTCGACGCGATCCAGACCCGCCCTTTATTGTCCACAGCAATATCGCGCAATGGACCTTCGACATTTTTCGGTTCGATGGCTATGGATTGCCATTTTCCTTTGCTGTCTACCTGCCACAGAAAATTATCACCCAGGATCCAGAGGTTTTGGTCCCAGGCATCTACCCCGATGAAATTCAGGTAACGTTCTTCCAGGTTCCACTTATCACCGCTTCCGGAGAGCATGCCGTCATTGGTAGCGATCCAGACTTTGCCGGTGGACTGGATGAAAATGTCGTTGATTTGATTGGAGGTCAGTCGCTTATTGTCAATATTGAATTGCTGGATGATTCGCAAAGGATCAACAGATAATTGAAAAGCACCCCGATTTTGAGTGCCCAGCCACAGGGTCTTCGTTTTGGCATCGTAAGAGGCACAGGTGATGGTCGCGTTTCCGGTGACGGTTTGCATTTCGGCTGTGTTCCACTCTATTTTTGCATTGCCTCCCCGGATATCGAGTAAGGAAGTTTTGCCTGAAGGGATAGACACTTTTTGAACGAGGTCGAGGGCAAGGACTTTAAAAAGCCCCTGGGTATTGGCTACCCATTTGATATTCTCTTCATCGACCCAGATATTATGAATCGGGCTATTCTGATCGAGGGACTTGCATCGGTCCACTTCCAGGACCATATCCTGGGCATGAAGGTGGAAGCTGAGGCCACTGTATAGGAGTATCAAGAAGGAATAAAAACGGTAAGATCGATTCATTGTAGGCTGAAAACGGCGCAAGAGATGAAGTTTTATTGCCGTATTGGGTTAATTAACGTAATAAACAGGGATGATGTTTTTTAATGAAATGGTAAAGACGGGTTGAATGGCCCGGTTTTATTTCAAATAAAGGCCCCATGTGATGATCAATTTCAGGGCAAAAGTAAGACCTTCCGGGATAAAGAATGCCCTGAAGTGCTAAGTACATCAGGTGAATTTGCATACCTGGCTCCGAGGATGATAACCCTGAAATGCGGTCAATGCGCCTATACCAAGGCGCACAAACCCTATTTTTACCCATGTTCAATGGCTGGAGATCAAATT
Source organism: uncultured Saprospiraceae bacterium (assembly GCA_963837505.1). Taxonomy (GTDB): domain Bacteria; phylum Bacteroidota; class Bacteroidia; order Chitinophagales; family Saprospiraceae; genus Opimibacter. The sequence continues at coordinate 373,432 of CAWINN010000005.1, forward strand.
TGCCTCGAAAGTTACCTGCCGGAGGTTGGCATAGGATTTGTCCGGATCTCCGGGGAGGATTGATTAATGAACACCTTGTAACTGCGCAAATGACCAACAGGAACACTGGTTACTGGATTTATCTGTTTTTCCTTGCTATCGGAATCACTCAGTGTCTGCCGGAACACGGGCAGGACAATCAGGATACAGGGAGGCTGTCCCTGCCCGAACATATGTTGAATCCATCTCAATTGCTTGGAAAAAAACTCTTTTTCGATACCCTGCTTTCCAATCCTGCAGGTCAATCCTGTGCTACTTGTCATTTACCGAATGTGAGTTTTACAGATCCGGAGCGTCTGCCGGTATCAAGAGGAGTGATAAAATCTAAATTTGGTACGCGCAATGCGCCGACGGTCGCCTATACGGCATACACGCCTTACTTTCATTACGATTCCATTGAAGAAGAGTATGTCGGTGGATTATTTTGGGATGGCAGAGCACCGACCCTGGAGGAACAGGCCATGTCTCCCTTGCTGACCCATCATGAGATGAACAATGTTGATAAAAACATGGTGGTGGAGCATGTGATGAATGCTGAATACCGTGATTTGTTTTTGAGTGTATATGGTGCTGATGCTTTTGCAGATAAAGAAGAGGCCTTCGAAAATTTGGCAGAAGCGATCGAGGAATATGAAGAGGCACCGGAAGTGAGTCCCTTTACTTCCAAATTCGATTATTATATCCGCGGCCAGGTAAAATTGACGGATGAGGAAATGCGGGGGATGCAGATATTCAATGATACGCTCAAAGGTAATTGCGCCGCATGCCATCCTTCCACCCCCGATCCTGTTTCCCATGCGATTCTTTTTACTGACTTTACCTATGACAATCTCGGCGTGCCTGTTAATCCGGAGGTGATGAAGATGTGCGCGGATTATAAGCCTGACCTGGGGCTCGGGGCTATAGTTAAGCAAAGCAGTGAAAATGGAAAATTCAAAGTATCCACACTCCGGAACATTGCTAATACGGCACCCTATTTTCATAACGGGGTTTTTAAAACCCTGGAGGAAGTCATGCAATTTTATAATTCGAGGGACAGTGGAAAATTCGGTCCGCCGGAAATCCCGGAAAATGTAAACCATAAAGAGCTGGGCAACCTGAAGCTGACGGACCAGGAGATGAAAGAAGTAATAGCATTCTTAGGAACCTTGTCCGATGGATATACCCCGGAGGATAATTCAAAGACGAAATAGCAGCAGGGGGATCGATACGACATTAATTTTCGAATCGAAGGGCAATGATTATTGTAACTACGCCCCTATCATGAATGCTGATGGGAAGTGTAAGAAGGTTTAGTGCGCAGAGATATCAGAGGCGGATAATCATTGATCCTCCAATCCTATTGAGATAGGGGAAACGTGGATATCGAAGCCAGAAAATCAATGATGGTTCTCAATAATCTTAAACATGCCACCTGGTTGTGCCTGACCCATGCCCCGAATGGAATAGATGAAAGAAAGCATCGCATAGCGACCGATTGAATTGGAACGTACTTCTTCGATATAATTGATGTCGGCTGTCCGGGAGATTCCCCTGTTTTCATCCAAAACATCGAAAACGGAGAACTTCAGCTGGCCCTTGTCCAGGGGCAGGATGAAGCGGGAAATGGAGAACTCCATTAACGGAAGAGACTGATTCTCAGCGAAGGCATCACTGGAATACAAATTGTAATTATAGCTTCCCTGGACCCGCCATTTTTTCCATAACGTCAAGGTGGCATCCACAAAATAATTACTGAGCAATGTATTTTGATTCAGCGCATCATTCTCTTTGTAGTAATTCCCGGTGGAGGTCCACTCTCCTCCGATGCTATACTCGAGCACCTTGGAATTCAGGTTGGAGAATGTAATTCCGCCTGCCCGCTTCCAGCGGTTGACATCAATCAGATCGGTATTGATAAAATTTTGGGTATTGGTATAACTGATATTGGCATTGATGCTAAACCGGCTGTGAAAGGGCTTGAACGGTCGGCCAAAATTAGCATACAGGCCCACCTGGGTTTCATTATCGATATTAACCGGTGTCGATAACTCCCGGAATTTATCATCTACCGTCCGGGAAGTTATGATTTTATCCTTGGTGATGGTGCTGTTCAGGGAGACAAAGAAATTCGTAGAAGAGAATTGGCTAAAGGAATGGAAATTGAGATTAAGTTGATGACTGTATTCCGCATTCAGGTTCGGATTTCCAACATAAAGGCGCAAAGGATCTGAATTATCAACTACCGGGGACAATTGCGTGATGGAGGGTGCATTCACCTTGGTCGTATAACTGAATCTCATGTGTTTTCCATTGCCGATATCATACCGCCAGATCACCCGGGGAAGGAAATGATAGTAATCCCTTTTAATTTCGTTTTCACCCAACTGAATGTGCCCTGTCAAATCGGAGATCTGATAGTTGAGTCCGATATTCAGGTTGTGCACCTCGCCCGAATAACGAAAAGTAACTCCGGGGCGATGATATTGGAAAACGGAATTGTAATCCGTGGTCAGCAAAGGATTGATCACTGAACTCGAATCGGTAATGTCAGATACAAGTTTGTTGTAATTACCATCGAACTTGCTATAGTAATAATTGAATTCCAGGAAGCGGCGTTTGTGCAGGGGCTCGGTATAGGAGAGCTGGCCTTCAATCTGGTGGTCATTGGAAGTGGCGTTTTGGAGTTGGTCGATCAGGCTCTGGTCACCGGTAATGAAATATTCAGTCAGCGCATTCAGGGCACTTACCGTTTTATCATCATTTTTGGTGTATGTTCCATTGAGGGAAAAATTTCTTCCCCGGTTACCTAATCGTTTCATGTAGGTAGCCCCGGCAGTCAGGGACAGGTTGTCATCGGTGTTGTCAGATAAGGTATTGGATTGATTTTCAATCGTGGTGACTCCGGTGATATTTTGAAGAAAAGACTGGAGCGTAGAAGTGCCGTTGCCAAAGCCGAGTTTGGAAGTAAATTGAACCTGGGAGGTGGAGTCGATTTGCACATCGGAATTCAATGTGGCATTGTTGGAATGATTGTTTGTGTTTTCATCACTGTCCTCATTCGAGTCATATGGACTATCCGTCAGGTTTTGGCGATAAGTATTTTGCAGTAGATCTTTTTTAACTCCATTATAAAAATAGCTGCTGCGGACATTGAAGTTTTTATTCTTTTGGTAATTAAAATTCAGGCCGGCTGCTCCGGTATTGACCAGTCCATTGCTGGAACCGTCATTGATCGGAACCGAAGAAGAGCTGCTTGTCTGGAAGTTCATCGTTCTTGAGCCGCCACCACCTGTCAGTCCGCGCATGCCACCGGAAAAATTCATGCGATCGGAAAATGAAAATCCTTGTTCATTGATATTATTCAGTTGCCCGAGAAAGGAAAGTTGCGAAGTTTTGGAGAAACGATTGATGGAAGCTTTTGCATTGTAACGGTTATCCGATCCATAGCCGGCCTCAGCGGTACCGAATAAACCTTTTTTGAATTCGTCTTTTAATTGGAGGTCAATGGTTTTCATCCGCGTTCCATCATCAACGCCCGTAAATTCCGCCATATCCGACTGCTTGTCGTAGACCTTTACCTTCTTCACCGCTTTGGCCGGTAGATTTTTAGTAGCCATTTTAGGATCATCGCCAAAGAACTCTTTTCCATCCACCAATACTTTTTGGACATCTTCTCCCTGCGCTTTGATAGAGCCATCTTGTCCCACTTCAATGCCAGGAAGTTTTTTTAGCAGATCTTCCACTGCGGCATTAGGTTGAGTTTCAAAAGCATCCGCGTTGTAGGAGATAGTATCCTTGCTGATTTCAATCGGAACAAAATCAGCCTTGACCTCGACCGGAGCCAGCACCGTATTGGCCGGGTCTAATTTTAATTGCCCAAGATCAACCTCAGCGATTTCCCCTGCAGTGATGGGTTGATATATCGGGGTGTGAGCAAGGAAATTGACATTCAGGAGGTAATCCCCTTTGGCAACATTCTTAATCAGGAAAGCACCCTGGGTATTGGTGCTTCCAAATTGAACCAGGGTTGAATCTTTCGGATCGAGGATCATGATAGTGGCCCCGGGAACCGGCAGATCGGATTCGTCAATGATGATCCCTTTAAAGTTAGTCTTATTCGTTTGCGCCTGCAGGCAGGCTACAAGGAGGAGACTGAATGCAACAGTGAATATTTTTTGTAATAATGGACTTGACATTCCGGGATTTTTTAGGCCAGGTTGAGGTGGTAAGGTGTATTAATGGTGCATGATCATGATCTGCATAGGCGGACCTCCCGGACCTCCCTGGCCCTGCATGCCCATTTCTTTCATTTTATCCTGCCGTATTTTTTCAAATTCTTCCGCCGTGACCTCCTTTCCTTTCGTCGGGGCCACTATGACCGATGCATCGACGCCTTCAAATTTTATATCGGTAGCTGTAATCACCCTTTCGCCATCATTCATATCTACCTGTAATATCAAACCCGGAAGGCCCTGGTAATCGGAAGGTCCGTTGAATTGCTGAATCTGGGGTGTAAACCAGGCCACAATATTTGTTGCGCTGTCGGCCTGGAAAGAGGCCTGAAGGCAGTTATAACCAAGAATTTCTTTGGATTGCTTTCCGATTTTCCATTTACGCTCTGTAGGCACGCCGGTGATCAGGAATTGTTTTTGCATGAATTCACGCGAATCGATCATCGTGTCCAGGGCGATGTTTTTGTACACGACCCTGTTTTCCCGGCCTCCGAAACGCATAGACATTTGCGTATTGCCTTGGGTGCTGGTGGTTTCCGTTTCTTCCTGCTTTTGATGTTGGTATACTGATTCATCTCCACGGTAAAGCAATTCCCATATCGAAGTATGAAATTGGGGAATCATGTCCTTCATATCCTCGCGATCCGGGGGCAGGCGTCGATACATATCGAACTTTTCCTCATAGGTCACTTTCCCGGTGGATTGGGAATAAGAGGGCGCAAAGAGTAAGGAAAGAAGAACCAAAGTGATGAATTTCATAAAAATGGACATTTATTCCGCGAAGGTACGCCAGGCCCGGGGGCGGCATCTCTTATTAAAGGTTAATTATTGTTAACAAAAGACGCCACAAAAAGATGTTCAACCTACTTTTGTATAGAGATGCGAAATGGAATAGACACATCGCTGGCCAGATTTCTGATGATCGTGAGCATGGTTTTGCTCGGTGTATTGGAATTCTTGTGGTTGCACAATGAATACCGGAACAAACAACGCGACATGGAAGACAAGATCAACCATGTCATGTTTTCCAATATGCGGGATGTTGAAGATTCCCTGATTTTTTCCAATCTCGCCAGAGAACCCGTTAAGGTGATGAAGGACGAACAGGAGGTTTCGGTCAAAATCATAGTAGACCATCATGATTCCACCCGGATAGATTCAGGTTGTTTTGATCACCGCCTCGTGAAGGCAGATTTCAATTTCAAGGAACGGCATCCCATGAGGGGCCTCTTGTTACAACGTCTCATTGCCGATTCTTCTATCGTGGATACGGCCGGCATCAACATGAGTTCGATGGTGATGCGTCATTTACGTATGCTGGACAGTGCGGGGGAATATGCAGGGTATGATATCATTACCTGGAAAAGCGGAGATACCGTGATTAATGGCCTGATGAGCCAGCCCCAGATGGATGTATTGGCAGGGAAGAAAATGGCCCTCAGTAATCCCCACTATAAAGCTGAAATTTTCAGCTCCTTGTGGCCGCACATGAGTTTTGCTCTCTTTCTGTGGATCATGGTCGGTGCAGCGTTTTATTACACCTGGAAAAATTTGCGCAAGCAAATCCAACTCAACGCCTTACGCGATGAATTTGTCAGTAACATCACGCATGAACTGAAAACACCCATCACCACAGTAGGCGTGGCGCTGGAATCATTGCATCTGTCGCAAGAGCTTGAAAGCCCGCAAAGCCGGCGCTACCTGGATATATGCCAAAGTGAACTTAAACGGCTGTCTATGTTGGTGGAACGGATCCTGCACAATCGCGCCCCACAAATTCATTATGAAAAAATGGATGTCCGGCAAGTCCTGGATGATGTCATGCATCATATGAAAGTACAGTTTGACAACAGGCATGCGACGGTCGATATCCGGGAAGATGGAGCCGGGTTCGTGATCAATGGGGATAAAAGCCACATGAGCGGGGTGCTCTACAATCTATTGGAAAATGCGCTGAAGTACACCCGGGGGAATCCGGAAATCCATATTCATCTCATACGGAATAACGGAACCATTAAATTGGATATTGAGGACAATGGCATAGGGATTGAACAGGATTATCATCATAAGATATTTGAAAAATTATTTCGTGTTCCGCATCAAAACCGGCATGATGTGAAAGGTCATGGACTCGGGCTCAGTTATGTAGCCGATGTAGTCAAAAAGCACCAGGGTAAGATCGACCTGGTCAGTGAACCCGGGAAAGGATCTGTTTTTTCGTTGATTCTTCCGGCTTACCACGAGAACTAATTTGATGTTTTTGAAGCCGCATGCCGACCTCGTATAATCATCAGCGTACCATGAGTTCCAGGACGAAAATATTATACATTGAAGATGAAGAAGTGCTGGCCATGCTGGTGCGGGATCACCTGGTCAGGAATGGATATGAAGTCCACTGGACGGCGAATGGTATGGAGGCAGCTGACAAATTTGTTGAAGTAAAACCGGACCTATGCATTTTGGATATCATGTTGCCCGGGCTGAGCGGTTACGAAATAGGCCGCCTTATCCGGCAGCAGGATAAATCCGTGCCGATTATTTTTCTCACTGCAAAAAGCGAATCCAGGGATGTGGTCGAAGGATTTAAATCGGGAGGGAACGATTACCTGCGAAAGCCCTTCAGCCTGGATGAGTTAATGGCGCGTATGCAGAATTTGCTTTCCATGTCCGGACGTTCATCGCCAGGCATTTACCATGTCGGAAAGCTGGCTTTCGATCCGGTCCGCATGAGTTTAAACAACGGACTTGCTTCGGTTACTTTGTCCCACCGCGAAAATGAGTTACTGAAAATGCTGATGAATCACATCGGTTCCCAGGTAGAGCGCAAAGAGATATTGATGCAATTGTGGGGGGATGACCATTTTTTCAATTCCCGCAACCTCGATGTCTATATCACGCGGTTGAGGAAATATCTGCGTATGGACCCTGAAGTGCAGTTGCTGACGTTGAAAGGGGTCGGGTATCAACTTGTAGAGGGGTAAATAGAGAAGAATGAAATTGCACCCATAGGATTGATCCCTTTGGTTCAATTTCATTCTTCGACTCTCATTTCTATCTTTACCCCCGATCATGGAAGGGAAATTCAAACGCCGGCTGGCTGCCATCGTCTTCACGGATATCGTTGGATATACCCATCTGATGCATATTAACGAAGAACGGGCCCTTCTCCTGCGTTCCCGTCACCGGGAAATCCTCCTGGAACTTCACAAGAAATATGATGGCGAAGTTTTGCAGTTTTTCGGAGATGGTACGCTCAGTATTTTTAACAGCAGTGTCAATGCTGTCGAATGCTCCGTGGAAATGCAGATCGAGTATAAGAAGGATCCTGAGGTTCCGGTCCGGATAGGCATCCATGTCGGAGATATCAGTTATGATGGTACCGATGCCTTTGGTGATGGTCTCAATGTCGCTGCCCGGATTGAACCCATCTGCGAGCCCAGCGGTGTTTTTATTTCTGAGCGCGTATTTGAGGATATCCGCAATCACGCCTGGCTGCAAGCTGTACATGTAGGCAACTACCAGTTGAAAAATATTGAAGGAGAAACTCCGCTGTATGCTATCTCCAGTAAAGGAATGGCCCTTCCGGTCAACCGGCTTGAGCGAACACTTCCTCCCCGATACGGGAAACCACCTGTCGCACGGCAGCCTCCAATGGCCAGGTCCGCCAATTATTATACACCTGATCCTGAGTATCCCATTGAAGGAAAGTCAAAAACAATCGCCGGTGTCCTGGCCCTCACCCTTGGCATATTAGGGGTGCACCGGTTTTATCTCGGCAGGCGATTCTGGGGTATGGTCAATTTCCTGGGCTTCTTCTTCCTGCTGTTGATTTCTGCAAAAACAGATAAGCCCATCGTTTTATTTCTGATGATTCCGGGTTTTGTTGAAGCCATACTCTTCTTTGTAATGCCCCGGAGTGAATTTGATTTAAAATACAATGGTGGTATTCAGGCCACCCGGAGGCAACAAAGGCAAGCCAGAACGAAAGAGCGAAAAGAACGCAGGTCTAACGATCCGGGTCATATGCGTAAATCGCGTGGAAACCTCATCGTTAAAGATGCTTTCATTGCTTATAAATCCGGTCATTATGATATGGCCCGTAAATATTTTGAAGATGCATTGCAATATGATTACAATGATCCGCAGACACACTTTATGCTTTCCTGTTGTCATTCCCTGAATAAGGACGCGAAGCAGGCTTACTTTCACCTTGCCAGTGCGGTGGATTTCGGGTTCCAGGAATTTGAAGAAATCTATCACAATGAAGCATTGGAATGGTTAAGAAAGCAACCGGATTTTGAAGCTTTTGTGCAAAATGGTTATCGTCAGCTTGCTTACCTCGATAAACCCAAACACGATTTACTGGAGACCAAAAGCTATTATGATGCTACGGTTTTGGACCGGATAGCTGATCTCGGCGAATTGCTGGAACGCGGTGTTATCACCCGGGATGATTTCGAAAACCAGAAAAAAGACCTTTTAGGTCATTAATCCCAAAGACCGGTTTTAACAAAGCTTTTACACCCTATGATATTTATGAGGCGCAAAAATGCTACCTTTGCGGCCTGAAAGGCGTTTTGCCTCACGTATAAACTTATTTTATGAGTATCAAGAAACAATATCTTAAATCCAAGCCGGTGTGCAAAGTCACCTTTTCCGTTGATGCTGAACTGGTTAACGGCGGCAAGGAAGTAGCTATCCTGGGAGAATTCAATAACTGGGATCCCAGTGACAGTGTTATGCGCAAACTCAAAGACGGCTCTTTTACCAAGACCATAGAATTGGAAGCCGGTCACGATTATCAATTCCGTTACCTGGTGGATGGAAATCGCTGGATCAATGAAACCCAGGCCGACAAATTTGTACACAGTGGCGTCGCCGCTGAAGAAAACGGTGTGTTAGCACTTTAATACGGGTAAGAACACAATACCTTAAAGCAAACGAATAACAGGCAGACCGCTAACAGACCGGGCTGCCTGTTTTATTTCAATACTGTCTGTATTTTCGTGTCCATTTAACGAAAGCCAATATGAAAAAAATAGGAATCCTGTTTGGAAAGGAAAATTCATTTCCTCCTGCGTTTGTTGAACGTGTTAATGCCAAGGGCGTAAAAGGAGTTGAAGCTGAATTTGTCAAAGTCGATGAACTTATCCAGGGAAGGCCGACTCCCTATGCTGTGATTATTGATCGCATCAGCCAGGATGTCCCTTTTTACCGGGCATATCTGAAAAATGCGGCCCTGACCGGTACCGCTGTTATCAACAACCCGTTTTGGTGGAGTGCGGATGAAAAATTTTTCAACAACTGCCTATCCGAACAAATTAAAGTACCGGTTCCCAAAACAGTATTATTGCCCTCCAATGAGCGTCCCGATGATACTTCGGACCTGTCCTTTCGCAATCTGAAGTTCCCTTTGGATTGGGAAGGCATAGTGGATTACCTGGGTGGTTTCCCGCTATACATGAAACCGCATGCCGGCGGCGGTTGGAAGAGTGTTTATAAAGTAACCAGTTTTGAAGATCTGTTTGCCAAGTACAACGAGACCGGCAAGCTGGTGATGATGTTGCAGGAGAACATTGACTTCAATGCTTATTTCCGTTGTTATTATTTAGGCGGTGATCGTGTTCGTGTAATGCCGTATGAGCCTCGCAATCCCCATCACTTGCGCTACATCGATAAGTCTGCCATAGATGATCCGAAACTGATGAAGGAAATTCACAAACTGGTGTTGAAGATCAATCATGCACTCGGGTATGAATTTAACACCGTCGAATTTGCGGTACGGGATGGTATCCCTTACGCTATTGATTATTGCAATCCGGCCCCTGACGCTGATCTCCATAGTGTGGGCGCTGAAAATTTTGAATGGGTAGTGGAAAATGCGGCCGAGATGACTATTGAAAAAGCGCTTGAACACAAAGCCAACAAAACCCATTTACAATGGGGGACTTTCATTCAGTCCGCCGTGGAAGGCAAGATGCCAAAATGATGATTCGGATCAATTTTTGATCTTTACGGTACAATTACACCCGTTTCCATGAAAATGAACGCTCCTGTACGGATGGCCATACTCGACATGAACAATAATGTCGAGAACATGGGCATCACGAGTATCAAGCGCATTGCTGACCGTTTCCCCCTGGTGGATTATGATGTCTTTGATGTTCGGTACAAGGCGGAAGTCCCCGGCCCCGGATATGATATATACATTTCTTCAGGTGGTCCGGGTGATCCCCTGGACGGAGATGGTATCTGGGATAAGGCCTATTATGATCTTCAGGATCAATTGTGGGAACACAACCTTCATGCGCAGCATAAGAAATACGCCTTTTTTATTTGTCATTCGTTTCAGATGATTTGCCACCATATGGGAATCGGCAACATCACTCACCGCCCTAAAGAATCGTTTGGCATAGTGCCGGTAATGAAAACGGAAGCTGGAATGCGGGATCCATTATTAAAGGATCTCCACAATCCTTTTTACGGAGCAGATTTCAGGCGGTTCCAGGTTGTATCACCCAACCTAAAAAGAATGAAAGAAATGGGCATCGTCATCACGGCGATGGAGATGGGTGAAGAAGATAATCCCGGTGGAAATGCCTTGATGGCGGTTCGGTTCTCTGATGCCTGGTTTGGCACTCAATTTCATCCTGAAGCCCATCCCGATGGTATGTTGCATTACCTCCGTCGCCCGGAGAAAAAAGAAATGATACTGAATCAGTTCGGCCTGAACACCTATGAAGAGATGATGCACAATGCCATCCATCCTGACCGGCTTACCCAAACGAGGGATCATGTATTGCCGGGATTTATTAAGAACGCATTGGATAAGATCCTGGAGCTGTCGGACCGGGTGCCGGTACTTGCGTAGCCCTTTTGCCTCTACTTCCCCTGAAGAGAACTTTTTGTTTTGCTTTGCAAAATGGGTCCTTCATCAGTGTTCTCGCTGAAGGCAAAAGAGAATTCATTTTAACAATTTTTCGATGATAAAATGGAAGTCCCTTTCAGGGGATTTAGGGGCAAAACAGTACCTTGTCTTTCATGATACCAGAAATCCGGGCAGCTTATAATCAGGCATTCAACCAGGCTACCTACCAGGCCTTTTTGAACGAATTGCACTCCAAGTTTAATCATGTGCCGGGTTTCAGGATTGCAGAGACACCAGTTTTTATTCCCAGGGCTCTGAGTGAAAAAATATTTGAGGCTTGTAACGAAATCAGTGATGCGATAGTCCGTCCCGGCTTCAAAGCCCTGACGGAACCTTCCCTGGCCGGTGCTATCAACGTGCCCGGTGAAGATGCCCACACGACTTTTTTGCAGATGGATTTTGGCCTCGTGGAAGGGGAGCATGGCGAAGTCGTACCCCGCCTCATCGAAGTGCAGGGATTTCCTTCCCTTTACTTTTATCAACATTATATAGCGGAGCTTTATCGAAAATATTTTCCAATACCGGATACAGTCAATCATCTCTTTAGCGGTTTTACACCGGAAACGTATATTGAATTTCTGAGAAAGATCATCGTCGGGGAGGAAGACCCGGCCGAAGTGGTCCTCCTGGAAATTGATCCATTCAGTCAGAATACCCAGATTGATTTTCATGCCACTCGGAAAATATTAGGCATTCACATCGCGGATGTTACCGACTTGTACAAGCGGGGTGACCGGCTTTTTTATAAAAATGAAAAGGGACAGGAAGTCAGGGTTAAACGGATATACAACCGCGTCATTTTTGATGAACTGATGTCGCGAACGGACCTGGATATGAAATTCAGTTTTACGGATGAACTGGAGGTGAAATGGGTCGGGCATCCCAACTGGTTCTTCAGGATATCCAAATATACCCTGCCGTTTATTCCCAGCTCATTTATCCCCACGACTATATTCCTGGATCAATTGAAGGAAATTCCGGCCAACCTCGATCAATATGTTTTAAAGCCCTTGTATTCCTTTTCCGGGAGTGGAGTTATTTTTCATGTTAAGCCATCTGATATTGAAAATATTAAGACGCCCTCCCAGTTTATTTTACAGCAAAAAGTAAAATATCTGCCGGTGATCAGGACACCGGATGATGATCCGGTCAAAGTGGAAGTCCGCATTATGCTGATCTGGCCGGAAGGAGAACCGAGACCGATCATCGTCAACAATCTTGCGCGACTCAGTAAAGGAGAAATGATCGGTGTGAAATTTAATAAGGACAAAACCTGGGTAGGAGGTAGTGTGGGATTTTATGAATAAGGATTTTAGCTGGCAAGGCTCACTATTTTAAGTCCTTTTTTTTAAAAAATTATTCTTTCAAAGGAACTGTAGTTGCATATTCCTCCTGGATCACTTTCGAATATTTCTCCAGCATCTCGTTGATCCGTTTCTCCGTCTTGTGCTGGAAGATGAAGCCGATGTGATATTTCTTATGCAGTTTCCACCAGATCTCTTCGTCGGTGAAATTTTCATAATCCGGTTTTTCAAACTTACTCAGCGTCACGATGATCCCGGCTTGTAATTCATCGACCATCGGCAGATGATATTTTTTTCCGGTCAGCACCGCATGCTCAATATTCGCCCATTCCGTCCACAAGCTGATCCCGCTGGCGGCTTCCACCATGTCGGTCAGGTGGGCTCCACCACATCGGGCAGATGTTTCGAGGAATAATATTTCTTTGCCACCATCCCGGACGATGTATTCGGAATGACTAGCACCATGTCTTAATCCGAAGGCAGACAATACTTTGGTATTCAGGTTGACCAGTTTTTTCGCGATTGCATCCTTCGTACTCATCGTCTTCGATTGGAAAATACCTCCTCCATGGGCCACCTCAAAAGGAGGATCGAGATATTGGGAGCATCGGGTGAATAAGGTCTCGTCAAAATAATTGAGACTATCTACGTGGCAAATGATCCCCGGACGAAATTCTTCCAGCAAATATTCATAGCGGTGTTCGCCTGCTTCCTCGGCCCATTTCCAGAAGGCATCGGCATCGGCGATTTTCCGGATATTCAATGACCCGGCATCCCGTCTGGGTTTAGCCATCCACGGGCCGGTGCTTTTTTTAAAAAATTGATGTATTGCATCATCGTTGAACAATGCAGTAAAACCCGGAACCGGCAATCCGGCGTCCCTGGCTTCGATCCGCATGGAAAGCTTGTCAAAAAAATGTCTGGCTGTGGTCTCGCCCATGCCCGGAATTTGAAACTCTTCTCTCAACCTCGCCCCTTTCCAGACATCATAATCATCCAAAGCGATGACGCGATCAATTTTATGTGTGCGGAACAAATAAGCGACACCGGAAATCAAAAGATTGATGTCCCATTTGCGGCCATCCTTTTCAGGGATATAAAAGACTTCCTCCAGGTCATCAAAAGGCCAGTCTTCATGCCTGTTTTTTTCCATCGTCACCAGGAATACGGTGTGACCTAGCCGTTTGAGCTGGCGCAGAAATGCACCGCCTTTAAATTCACAAGCTATACAGAGGAAGACATACGTTCGGTCCATATGTAAATGTAATAATTACCTGAGATGCCAGGCTTTGAGCTGCCAGGTGTCGGAATTGGAGGTGCCAGACAAGATATATGGAGACCCCGGACAGGTCCATAGAGTCTCGGGTCCGTCATCTGACTTTTTCCCTATTTTGGGCGGCTGTTTTAACAAAAGACGACCTAAAAGGACCAGATGGCCAGAACTTCACACATTACCCAGGCGATGCCCCATTACCCGATTATAGAACTGATCGACACGGGTTTTGAGATTCCGCAACTGGGTAAAAATCGTCGGATTTGGGCCCTGCTTCCGCATGACTATTACGATTCAAAAAGGGATTACCCGGTCCTTTATTTGCAGGATGCCCAAAACCTATTTGATGAGGACGCCCCATTCGGAAGTTGGTCGATTGACCGGCACCTCATGGAGATGTCCAAAAAAGGGTATGGCGAGTTGATTGTCATTGGTATAGACCATGGAGGAAAAGAACGCATCCAGGAGTACAGCCCCTATCACCACCGGAAATTCGGGGAGGGGCAGGGGAAAGACTATGCCAATTTTATCATCGACACGCTGAAGCCTTATGTGGATGCCCATTACAGGACCAAGGCCCACAGGATCTATACCGGAATTGGGGGAAGCAGTATGGGGGCGTTGATCAGTGCTTATATCGGCATCGTCCGTCCGGAACATTTTTCAAAACTGATGATTTTCAGTCCTTCCTTCTGGTATTCGGACGAGATCTATTTTGATGCATTCAAATATAATTACACCCTGCCGATGCGGATGTTCATTTATGCCGGGGAGAAGGAGACCAAGTTTATGACCCAGCACATCCATCAATTTAAAGAAGCGGTGTCGCATGGCTTTTTTTCAAGTAAACTCACTACATTTAACATTGTCATTGACCCCAACGGCCAGCACCAGGAAAAATATTGGGGAGATATCTTCCCGGAGGCTGTGAAATGGCTGTTCTTTTCTGACAAAGAAGATTAACTCATGAAACTGAATGCGCTGTCCTCGTTTGAGGAGTTGCTGGAGCGTGTAAATATGCTGTCGGTACCGTCATCCAAAGACGGAATGGCAGGCGTATACCAGGATATTTTAACCAAACTCATTCCTGCCGAGACACTTCCCCCGCTTTCGGAATTGATCAATGGAAAATCCGGATCCGTCATTTTATATGGACACCGGAAAAACCGGATCATCAAAGTCCAGCTTTGTTATGAAGGAGAGAAGATGACGGAATCCTGCGCTTATTCCCTTTCCAAAAAAATGGCAATCAAGGCCAGGGCAGAAAATGCAAAAAGTATCGGCCTCGCGGTACATCATCTCTCTTCACCTGAGATCATACAATCGGCCATCGCGGGTTGGACCGCCGGACAATATGATCTTGGCCTGTATAAAAAGGCTGAAGAGCAAAACGGTAAAACTTTTCAAAACACCTTGTACACCTATTTGCCTGGCGGAGTTGATGCATCGGTGGGACAAGACGGACTTTCCATTGGACTGGTGCAACAGGAAGTGATGACCCTGGTCAATATGCCGGCGAGCCATAAGTCACCCGAGTATCTCGGTCAATGGGCTCAGCGAAGCGCAAAAGAATATGGTTACCAATGTGAAGTACTGGATAAAACCCAATTGACCAGCCTGGGTATGGGGGCTCTATTGGCGGTTAATCGCGGAAGTGAGCAGCCGGCCAATCTGATCATAACACATTACCATCATCCGGAAGCGAAAAAGAAAATTGCACTGATTGGGAAGGGGGTCATATTCGATATGGGTGGCTTGTCCATCAAAGATTCGAAAAACCTGTACTACATGAAAAGTGACATGGCGGGTGCGGCCGCTGCTTTAGGCACAGTGGAGGCTTGTGCAAGACTGGGGTTGAAAGTGGATGTCATGGCCATCACACCGGTGACGGATAATAGTGTTGATGCTGCTTCCACCAAACCTGGAGATGTGGTTACTTCCTATTCCGGCAAGACCATTGAGATCATTGATACGGATGCTGAAGGACGATTGATCCTGGCGGATGCATTAGCTTATGCGGTGAAACAATACCAGCCTGAAGTGATGATTGATATGGCCACGCTCACCGGTAGTATCATTGGAGCGATAGGACCTTTGGCTGCGGGCATGTTTACCAAAAATGATCAATTGGCGAAATCACTTGCCGCCGCCGGTGATGCCAGTGGGGAGCGGGTATGGCGCATGCCGATGTATGATGAGTATGGGGAGGATATGCAATCCGATATTGCGGATATTAAAAATTTAAGTGAAAAGCCTTACGCCGGATCGATTACGGCAGCTAAATTTTTAGAAGCTTTTACCAATGAACATCCGGCCTGGGTGCATCTGGATATAGCAGGCATGGGATTCCAGCCGAATGGTTTTGGAAAAGGGTATTGTGCTACGGCATATGGCATTAGATTACTGTTACGTTGGTTGTCCACGGAATGATGTGATGATGTGATGATGTGATAATGTGATAATGGGAGGATGAGATAATGTGAGGATGATTTATAAATAGTACTGCCGCATAGCGGCTTAATGTTCTTAGCCATAAAGCCAAAAAGATTTCTCTCCATTCGCCGCATAGCGGCATAATTATCAGGTGATGTCCGGGCCAGAAGAAGGATTTATAGCTGCAGGCGCAGCAGTAAAAAATTCCGAACAATCTCAAATGTTCGGCAAGCCTTGTTTCAAAGTCAGGGGCAAGGCTTTCTGTTGTTTCTTTGAAAATGCGATGGTCTTCAAATTGGGAGGCCAGCGATCATGCGGAAGCTTTAATGTTGAAAGGCTCGAAATTATTTGATCCCTCCGGAACAGGAAGAGCGATGAAGGAATGGGTGCAGGTGGCGGCTGAACATCAAGACCAGTGGGGCCATTTGGCGAAGAAGGCGGCGAGGCATGTCAGTGGGTAGACTGAGATATATGAGAGAAATGAGAATTATGAGAGAAATGAGAAGTACGAGAGACATGAAAGCAGGACAATATGATAAGGACATTATGATATAATTAAGGACTGAAGGTCTGTCTTCTATTTGCTTTGATTGTAGCCCAATGACCAATTCCACCCCCTCCATTTATTTCCATATTTTTAACTCCAGTACTTCAGTGACTTAGCTCGACCGGAATTTTATGAAGAATATCTGCTTTCTCTTCTTTGCCTGTATTGCCTTTTCTGCTTATAGCCAGCCCTGGCTGAAAAATTTACCGGCCAATAAATCAAAAAGTGAATATTCCTTCTTCGATTATCAACAGGCATTTGAATCCTATTTTGCTACGCATCCGGTTGATCGCGGTCATGAAGAGGAAGGTGAAGAGAAAGAATCCGATGATGGCTGGATGCAATTCAAACGATGGGAATATAAAATGCTTGGCCTGGTCAATCCGGTAACTGGTGAATTCCCCAAGAAAACAGCACAGGAAGTATGTACGGAATATTATCAGACTCATAGTCATCCGAGATCCGGAATCGCCGCCAGCTGGACTTCCCTCGGACCCAATAAATCTACCGGAGGGTATTCCGGGATAGGCCGCCTCAATTGCATTGCCTTTCATCCCACGGATCTAAGTACCTATTGGGTTGGGGCCGCTGCAGGAGGTCTTTGGGTGACGCACACGAACGGCGCTACCTGGACTTGCCTGACGGATCAGAATGGAGTTCTTGCGGTCAGTGATATTATTGTTCCGATGGATTATGATACTACGCGTACCATTTATATTGCTACCGGTGATCGCGATGGTTGGGACAACCGGAGTATAGGCGTACTCAAATCAAGAGATGAGGGAAATACCTGGGAGGCAACCGGACTCAGTTTCTCCATTTATGATGATGCCATGGTCAATCGTTTATTAATTGATCCCAATAATGCGAATGTATTATTGGCTGCAACGACCCGTGGCGTGTATAAAACGGAAGATGGAGGAGAAACATGGGATCATAAGTTAACCTCTACGGAATTTATCGATATGGAATCCAAACCCGGCGATTTCAATGTGATCTCAGGGTCTACCAAAAACGGTCAGATCTATTATACCGACAATGGGGGCAATACGTGGTCCAGGCCTTTCAATGATCCGGCTGCACGAAGAATTGAATTAGCCGTATCACCACAACAACCCAACATAGTTTATGCATTGGCGGCATCCGATGATGCCGGATTGTATGGTGTATTTAGATCAGAAGATTATGGACTCAACTATACGCAGGTTTTTTCTCGTGATACCGCCAATTTACTGACCTGGGCTGTGGATGGGAATGATTCGGGAGGACAGGGATGGTACGATTTGTGCCTGGCCGCTTCCCCGTCAAATGCAAATACACTCTTGTTGGGAGGGGTAAATACCTGGCGTTCTTTAGATGGCGGGGTGACCTGGTCTATTGTCAGTCACTGGGCAGGTGACCAGGTGCAGGCTGTACATGCGGACAAACACAGTATACGGTATAGGGACAACGGCGATGTCTTTGAATGCAATGATGGCGGAGTCTATCTGTCCCATAATAATGGTTCGGGATGGTCAGACAAGTCGAATGGAATTGTGATCGGGGAAATGTATCGTTTGGGAGTGTCGCAGACCACAGCAGGAGATGTTATCTGTGGATTGCAGGACAATGGAACAAAATCCCGGTCAGCCGGAAAATGGGAGGATGTGATAGGCGGTGATGGTATGGAATGCTGGATTGATTATACCAATCCGGATGTCCAGTATGGCACCCTATATTATGGTGCTTTGAACCGGACGGATGATCATTGGAAAGGATCCGTAGATATTACACCCTATGATGCGGGTGACGGAGCATGGGTTACGCCTTATGCGATGGATCCGATGGATCCAGATATTTTGTACGGTGGGTTCCTTGATGTCTGGAAGACAGAAGACAAAGGAGAGAATTGGTTCCAACTCACATCCTTTAATTCATCCAGCCTTTTACAATCCATAGCCATAGCGCCCGATAATGACAGTATCCTCTATGTTGCAGATGCTACTGTCATTAGGAGGACAATTGATGCAGGTGGAGTATGGAAAAATATCAGGTTTAATCTTCCATCAGACCAGGGCTCGATTGAATCCATGGCAATCAAACATGATGATCCTTACACCGTATGGGTAGCCTTGAGTGGCTTTAATAAACCAGGCGTGTTTCAATATTCCAGTATCGATTCGAACTGGATCAATATTTCTTCGGGTTTGCCTCCGATACCGGTATATTCAGTTGTTGAAAACAGACAGTCTGGAGCAGAGCTTCAGCTCTTCGCCGGCACTGAGCTCGGCATTTATTTTAAAAGGGGAGATGAAGACTGGGTTCCTTATGCCTATGGTCTGCCGAATGTTAAGATAGGAGAGCTCGAAATCTATTATGGTTCACATCCCGGTGAAGCAAGACTACGAGCGGCAACTTTTGGACGCGGTTTATGGGAATCCCCTGTGCCTACTGCACCTGAAGGCGGTGTTGCAGTGACTGTTGCCCCGGCATGTTTTAATCAATCAACCCAGGTCGAGTTGACTGAATATTTTGGGGATATTCAGTGGCAGCAATCGCCTGATGGGATTTCAGATTGGGAGAATGTCACGGAGGGATGGGCGCCAATGAAGAGGTATATACTACCGGACCATTGAGCCTCAACTACCTATTACCGGGCTGAGGTGTCTCAGTCGGAATTTGCTCCGGTTTATTCCTCAGTGGCGGAGGTATCTATTACGCTTATCCCGGGTGACGCGGGAATGATCACAGGAAGTCAAATGGTTTGCCAGGGAGATCAAGGGGAAGTGTATTACATCGATGCGATTGAAAATGCCACTTCGTATGAATGGACATTGCCTTCGGGTATTTCGGGAACAAGTACATCAGATTCTATTTTACTTTCCTTTGATGAAGCGTCAGGCATGACGGAGATCCAGGTGAAAGGCATCAATGGAAATTGCGCAGGTGTTGCCTCTTCCCTGATGATCACGGTCAGTGCCAGGCCGCAAGCACCGGCCGCGGACACTATTCATCAACCTGATTGTGAGCATTCCACCGGTAGTATTTCTTTTTTGAATCTTCCTGATTGGGGACCCTGGGAGTTGATCAATTCTGCGGACAGTTCCCTGATCTATGGGGAAGGAAATGCCTATGACCTGACGGGACTGCTGCCCGGAGCATATTCTTTTGAAGTCAGAAATGAGTTCGGTTGTTTGTCAGCAGGTGGCGACCCATTGGTCATCGATCCTCAACCACTTACCCCTCCACCACCCGTGATCACTTACAACGCGTTTGAACTCCACTCAGATGCCCTGGCAGGTAATCAATGGTATAATGAAAATGGAATAATTCCTGGAGCCACAGAGCCGGATTATACTGCTACGGAAGGCGGGCAATATTATGTGGTCGTGACCTTAAACGGATGTTCTTCTCTTCCTTCCAATATCATAGAACTCTTTAATGAAAGTGTGGGGACAGGGCTGCAACTACAAATGGTCAAAATATATCCTGACCCGATAGAAGAGGAATTGACAATTGAAGTAGTTGGTAATACCAGGTCCGTCGATTTTGAAGTATTCAATGCATTGGGACAAAGTATGGTCAGTGGATCTTTTGTTGGCCGGATTTCAGTCAACACGGTTTCGTTTCCACCGGGTCTTTGCCTGGTGAAGGTATCCATGGGGCGTGAAGTGATCATACGGAAGATGGTGAAGGAATAGATGGTCTGGGAATAAGATTGTATAGGAAAAGCGAATTTGGAGAATGGGATTAGTAAGACTGAGTGAGAGGATCATGGGTAAAAAGGCAGTTGGGGTATCTAATTTCGTAGAAATACAAATTCATCATCCTTCTCCTTTTTATCGAAAATCCTTCTTTAACACTCTCTAATCATCCGGCATGAATCAGCGCCTCGCTCTTATCTCCCTCCTTGTCCATGACTATGACGAAGCCATCGCCTTCTATGTAGATAAGCTGAATTTCCGTTTATTAGAGGACACCTCCATGAGCGATACCAAACGATGGGTAGTCGTCGCTCCTCCGGGAAACGATCATGCCTCTTTACTACTGGCTAAAGCAGCCAATGATGAACAAAAGAGCAGGATAGGGAATCAGACCGGTGGCCGTGTTTTTCTTTTTCTTCATACTGACAACTTTGACCGGGATTACCATCAAATGGTGAACCTTGGCATTGAATTTGTCCGGGGTCCGGTAGAGGAATCGTATGGAAAGGTGGCTGTGTTTAAGGATCTCTATGGTAATTTGTGGGACTTTATTCAACCCACTTAATTAATACCAATTGGAAAAATGTTTAAATGAGGAAATGGTTAAACATTTAGCTCATTGACCATTTGACCACTTAACCATTTAAACATTTTTACTTGAAATACATCACCCGCACCATCTGGATGCTATCCCTTATCAGTCTGTTCACGGATATGGGAAGCGAAATGTTGTATCCGATTCTGCCCTTGTACCTGAAGAGCATTGGATTCTCTGTCGTATTGATTGGCATCCTGGAAGGAGTGGCGGAAGCGACTATTGGATTGAGCAAAGGTTATTTCGGGAAGCGATCGGATAGTCTTGGCAAGAGAGTGCCCTTTGTGCAATTCGGTTATTCGCTGAGTGTAATCGCCAAGCCCTTGATGATTCTTTTTGTCCAACCGCTTTGGGTTTTCTTCACCCGAACCCTGGACCGACTGGGGAAAGGAATCCGGACTGGTGCACGCGATGCTTTGCTTTCCGATGAAGCCACGCCAAAAACGAAAGGAAGAGTCTTCGGATTTCATAGGGGAATGGATACGCTGGGTGCCGTGTTTGGACCTGCGATTGCTTTGGCCTATCTCTATTTCCATCCGGGTGCCTATAAAACATTATTTCTGCTTTCCATTTTTCCGGGCATCATTGTGATCCTCATTTCCTTCTTGCTGCGGGAAAAGAAAAAGGAGAAAGTTGTAAAGCCGGGTACGGGTTCCTTTCTCTCCTTTTTTATCGTATTGGAAAGAAAGCCCAAAGATGTTTCGCCGGGTCGTGGTTGGATTATTGGTGCTTGCCCTGGTCAATAGTTCTGATGTTTTTTTATTGCTCAGGCTCAAAGACGTTGGGTTGAGTGATACCTATCTGATCGGGGTCTATATTTTTTACAATCTCATTTATGCCATACTCTCTTTGCCGATGGGCATATTGGCGGATGCTATGGGGTTGAGGAAAACCTTCCTGTTAGGTTTAGGATTGTTTGCCATTACTTATTTCGGCATGTCATTCAAATCTGACATTTGTATTTACCTGGTGCTCTTTGCGTGTTATGGAGCTTTCTATGCTGCTACGGAAGGCATTGCGAAGGCCTGGATCAGCAATATGGCGGCTAAAGAAGACACCGCTACTGCCATCGGGTTTTATTCGGGGTTTCAGAGTATAGCTATGTTGCTGGCGAGTTCTCTTACAGGGTTGATATGGTATTCCTTTGGGCCGGCGTATGCTTTTATGACTACGGCCATAGTGGCGGTGGGGGTGATGATTTACTTTCTTTTGTTGAAATCACCCGCAGTCGTTTCGACTTCGCTCAACGACCAATAGTAATTCGATAAGTATTTTACCGGAGTCTTCGCCTGCGCTCAGCCTTGAAAGCGCAACTAAAATTCCTTTTTTGGATTTTCCAGATCCGGGTGATGCCGAGGATCAAAGAGAAAGCCGGAAATATATACTGGTGGTCGCTGATTTTACCCGAAAGGCGAAGTCCTTTCCGGCGTAGCCAAAGCGTACACGAGGGACAGCGGTTAAATCTTCACCACCTTCTTCATCCACACCTTCCCATTCTCTGCAATCACTTTCACATAGTAAATGCCGGCGACCTGATTTTCCAAAGAAATATTTTCCCTCCATTCATTTCCGGAAGGTGAAATATTTTTCTTCAAAATGACCTGTCCCGTCGAGTTTACTACCTGGAGGGAAAAATTTTGTCCTAATGGCCCGGGCAATGAAATAATAAAACTGCCTGAAGTCGGATTGGGTTGCAGGGAAAAGGAGAGGGGTTGGTTATTGTCTTCAACGCCTACCAAAGTTCCGTCAATGCCGATATTGTCGAGATACATTTGATTGCCGTAACCGGATTGATTGAGAAATTTAATGGTGACATATTGCCCGGCATATTCCTTTAAATCAAGCGTCACCGGTCTCCATTCTTCACAATTCTGCGGCTTGAATACTTCATATTCATAGAGATTATTCGGTCCTTGTCCGGAAGAAGTGGTACTCAATGCTTCTCCGCCGCTATTGAAGATGACTTTAAAACTCTGCTCGCAATTGTTGCTGATCAATACTTTAAGTGAATCAATGAAGGCATTGCCATCATAATAAGGTGCATACGCTACCATGAAATGAAGCTTCGGATTTTCAATTTGCGTAAAATCCATGTTAATCGGCAGCACCAATTCATCCTGGCCGTAGGAACTGTAATTGTAATTATCTACATAATAGGCCGTATCTCCATTCTCATCACATCCATCGAGCACAATGGGTTGCCAGGTGATGCCGCCATCCGGATTGTTGATAGTGAAATAATCGGTATTGGAAAAATCAATTTCGGGTGGAATGGCATTAATAATCGGTTCCAGGACGGTGATCATGTTAGGAACAGTCTTCGTAGAGGTTCCGTTAGGATTGGTTACGGTCAGGGATACATCATATACGCCTGCGGAATGATACACCACGCCCGGATTACGCAGATTTGAAGTGGCGGGTTCGCCGCCGGGAAATTCCCAAAACCAGGTGGCTCCTTCATGTGAAAGCATCGAGTAATCATCAAATCGAATGGTATCGCCCGGACATGCCGTTTCAAGTTTGTTGGCCATCGGTTGTGCAACCGGTCTTGAAGGAACGGCGAAGGGAGCTTCCCAAATGCTCTTGCCATAGGCTCCAATCCTGATTTTGTTGTCCCGGTAAAAGGGTCGAAGAATACAGGTGGAAATTTGTTTAGGAAGTCCATCATTGTATGGCAGCCATTCCGTCATGGTGTCATCTCTGAACCATATGGTCCTGTAGGTGCCGAGATAAATTCCTCCATCAGTTCCTCCCTGGGGAAGAATGTAAGTGATATGCTCTCCATTTAAAGCATCGGTTGTCAGGTTATCCCAACTTGTCCCTCCATCCTGTGATGTATATATTTTTTCATTGTCACCTCCATCCGGAAAAGCCAGCCACAACCTATTCTCATTTTCGGCGCTTAATCCAAGCAAACAACGACGAGGATAGCCGGGGGGAAAAGAAAGGGTTTCCCAGGTAACACCTCCATCAGTCGTTTTCCAAAGTAGTCCCGGATCCCAGGAAGCAGCGGCCCGCTGAAAAAGATACATTACGTCAGGATTACTGCGACTCACTTCGAAGCTCATGGCTTTCGCATTCACATCCGTCCCGAATTCATGCAGGATGGACCAGGAGGCCCCGCCATCCTCAGTCACCCAGATTTTATCTTCATTGGTGACATAAAACGTATTCCAACTCAGCGGACTGAATTCCATCTCCCCGCTTTCGGCATCGTAATAACTTTCATTGGGATACTTTCCGATGTTGAAATATTGAGCATACCCATTTTGTTCTTCCGGCAAAATCACGCCCCCGATATCGGAATAATAGGTCTTGCGTCCCTCCCCCGGATTAACATAGCCTGTGGAAGCTTCACCTCCTCCCAGGCTCAGGCATTCGCCAGGCATCCACTCTTCATACCATCCCGAATTTCCATTGTGATAGCGTCCACCCACCAGGATGTCATCATTCCATCCGCTTCCGAATCCCCAAAAATCAGAACCGGTGATGCCATTATTCATAGCATAATGCGTCTGAAAAAAATCAGTTGAATATTCAATTCCACCATCACTCGTCATCCATACATCATCGCCATTGATTTCGATAGCCTGGCAATCCGGGTGAACATAATTGAATGAATTGCCGCAATAGCCACCGAAACAGGTCCAGGTAGCCGCTCCATCAGTAGAGTTCCACAAGCTCATGAAACCCAACAGGAGGTCATCCGGATTGGAATCGGAAACATCGAAACCGAGATTGTAAAAACCCTGGTGATATCCGCCGTCCCAGGAAAAGCCCACCATGTCGGGATGATTGTTTTGGTCATACGGGCCGCCGGCAGGAGGATTGGGCAGTGTCCAGGTCTCACCCGCATCATCGGAGCGATAGATGCCAATGAACCCATCATCACCGGTTTTTGCTTCTCCGATTAATATTGCGTAAACACGATTTGGATCTGCGTTCGTGACGGCGAGCCTTGCGCCTCCGTCATTATGACCTTCGAGATCGGAGAAAAACCAGCCATTGCTTTTTTGTTCCCAGGTCGCGCCGTAGTCTGTTGATTTGTAAAATTCACAATTACCTAAAACGGGATCATTGCGCACGAGGAATGCAGTGGAAGGGTCATCCGTTTTCCATTCGATGTCATAGCATGCATTCGATAATATCTGGTCCCAGTGCAAACCACCATCAACGCTTCGATATAAACCAGCCTGAGTCGCTGCCAATATCGTATCAGGGGACCGGGGATTGAATTTAATATCATTGGTGTACAGATTATCGGCCTGTAAAAGCAGTTCCCATGAGGCACCTCCATCGGTTGTGCGCTGGATGCGATTATTCTCCCCGATAAAGAGAATGTCAGGATCAGTAGGATGCACTTCAATTGCACCTGGTGCGCCCATGTCTAAATTCCTGGAAATGCAAAACCAGGATTGGGCATGATCCGTGCTTTTATAAATTTCTCCGCCTTCCGTACCACAATACACTATATCCGGATTGGATAAGGACTGATCGAAGCAATACACATTGACCTGGGAAGATTTCGCGAGGGGGTCCGGACCGGTATTTGTACCATAAGTTTCAACGGGACCGATGACTGACCAGGTCTGTCCCCTGGATGAAGATGGCAGTGAATTATTTTTCTTCAATGTATTGAGCCTTGCATGAAATTCCTGTTTTTCGGCATCAGTAGGACGTTGTTCGAAGCCCTGATTGTTGATAAAGGGATCAATATCGTGACGCCATTTTATGTAATACTGGGTATACGTGGTGATTTCGTCCGTGTGGGATCTGCGCCAGGCCAGGTAGTCGTCATCCACTTGCCAGACATTCGGATGATCGCTATACATCTGAATGGCCCACGCTGGCAGGGTTTCGCCTTTGACAGGAGCTACTTTGTAATATTTCTGGGCGGAAAGGGTAGCGGAAAGGATGAGGACAAGAAAGAGGAGCTTATATTTCATACGGTTGATTTTGAAGGGATAAAAGTATTAAGAAAGCGACAACCCTCTAGATAAATTAGCTTTGCTCTCTGTGAGCAAAGTCATCATCATGGGTCCTGCGCATCCTCTTCGGGGAGGAGGACTGACCACGTTCAACCACAGGCTGGCCAGGGCTTTTATGGAAGCGGGTGATGATTGCATGATTTATTCGTTTTCCCTTCAGTATCCTTCCCTATTGTTTCCGGGCACGTCCCAGTTTACAGATGAGCCGGCACCACCGGGTATCGATATTCAGTCCGTCATCAATTCCGTCAATCCTTTCAATTGGTTCAAAGTGGGGAACCGGATAAGGAAAGAAAATCCGGACCTGGTCATTGTTCGTTTTTGGATTCCATTCATGGGGCCGGCGTTAGGAACCATTCTGCGTCGCGTTAAAAAGAATAAGCACACCAAAATCATCTGTATAGCAGATAATGTAAAACCGCACGAGGTCCGCTTAGGGGATAAAATGTTTACCAGGTATTTTTTAAAGTCATGTCATGCCTTCATCACTATGAGTGAAAAAGTGATGCATGATCTTCGAAGTTATGAAGCAGTGAAGCCGGCACAGCTCATTCCGCATCCCATCTATGATAATTTCGGAGAAATCATATCGAAAAAAGAAGCCCGCCTTCATCTCGGCATCCCGAAGGATGAAAAGGTCCTCCTCTTTTTTGGTTTTATCCGGAAATACAAAGGATTAGATCTGTTATTGCAGGCGATGGCTGATGAGCGGATCAAAAGAGCAGGGATTAAACTTTTAATTGCCGGTGAGTTTTATGGGGATGAATATTGGTACGCGGACCTGATCAGGACCCTCGGCATCAGTGATCGGTTGTATTTACATACCCATTTTATCTCTGATCGGGATGTTCCGGATTATTTCTGTGCTGCTGATGTTGTGATTCAGCCCTATCGGGAAGCCACGCAAAGTGGTGTCACGCCATTAGCTTACCATTTTGAAAAGCCTATGATTGTTACCAACGTTGGCGGACTGCCGGATATGGTGCCTCATGAAAAAGCAGGATTGGTCACCTCACCCGATCCCACTGCGATAGCTGAATCCATACTTTGGTATTATCAATTCGGGGAAGATTATTTTATTCCCCATCTTCGTGCAGAAAAAATAAAATACAGCTGGTCGAATTTTATTCATGAAATCCGCGAACTGGCCAAGAGTATTAATTTATAGATCATGAAGGAGAGAATCAGTAAAATTATTTCCCAGTCTATTGAGGTCAAGCAATCCATGCTGGCTAATGTTGAATTGCTGGCTGAAATAGAAAATATTGTAGAAGCTATTGTTCAGGCGTTCAAAAACGGTCATCGCGTTTATTTCTGTGGCAATGGCGGCAGCGCAGCAGATGCTCAACATCTTGCAGCTGAATTTTCCGGACGATTTTACAAAAACAGAATTGCCCTTCCAGCGGAAGCCCTGCATACGAATACTTCCTATCTGACCGCGGTGGCTAATGATTACGGCTATGACCAGGTATACGCCAGATTGATAGAGGGAATCGGGCTGAAAGGAGATGTGTTGGTTGGGCTTTCCACTTCGGGCAATTCCCCGAACATCGTTGAAGCCTTTAAGGTGGCGAGGGAAAAAGGCGTGCTCACTGTGGGATTTACGGGACTCCATGGAGGGGCGATGAAAGGATTGAGTGATTACCTGGTCAATGTGCCTGCGGCCGACACCCCGCGTATCCAGGAGAGCCACATCCTCATCGGGCATATTGTCTGTGAATTGGTCGAGGAGATTCTGTTTACCAGCCAGGCATAGGTATATACTTCGAGAGAGAGAGACGTCGCGAGTCCGGAAAGTTGAAGAAAAAGCAAAAAAAGTTTGGGTAAGGGGTAACGTTTTGGGGTTTCGAGACACTTACTATTGAGACGTAGGGGATTTCGACGAAATCTTAAAAAGGATTCCGTACACTACCCCTTTGCTTATTCATCAGTAATTTTTTACCCATGGCTTTTTCAAAATATTTCCTCTATAATCAGGAGGTTCAGCTGATTAGCGGTTTTGCCCGCGCACTGGGTTTCCCCGGCCGGCTTGAAATTCTCTTAAAACTTCAATCTGAAGGCCCACTGTGTGTTCAGGAAATCGCCA
Source organism: uncultured Saprospiraceae bacterium (assembly GCA_963837505.1). GTDB lineage: Bacteria > Bacteroidota > Bacteroidia > Chitinophagales > Saprospiraceae > Opimibacter. The sequence continues at coordinate 401,522 of CAWINN010000005.1, forward strand.
AAGGACATCCGATCAGTATGGAATCCCTGTCCAATCATCTGAAAATTTTGAGGGAGGCTCAATTAGTAATTGCCGTAGAGCGATTCCCTTATACCTTTTATTCCGTTCATGAAGAAAATATGAAGAAAGCTAAGGAAGCATTGGCTGGTTTCTTTAGTCACTTTGCTTGAACTTCAGTTTGTTATTTTTATCAGGATTGCGATAGCAGATTTCGACTGAGCGCATCCCAGGGATCTAATCCGGGATTCATGACAGATAGGCCTGCACTTGCCGTTCCCTCTTCTTCTGTTTTTTTACCCCATCCCAAAAGACTATCATTGATCCCGGATTTACATTTCATCTTACTGTGCTTATCAAACCTCTCCCGTTGATCGATGACTCCTGGACGCTTTTCCTGGATCGCGATGGCGTCATCAATGTGGAAACCGGTGATTACATCTATCACCGGGATGAATTTGAATTCAACCCCGGGGCCCTGGATGCCCTGCGGCACCTGGGCGATAAATTCGGCCGGATTATTATCATCACCAACCAGCGCGGAGTCGGAAAAGGCTGGATGACCCTGGAGGATCTTCAAAATATCCACGAATACATGCTCGATGAAATTGAGACTAATGGTGGCCGTATTGATGCCATTTTTTATTCAACCTCCCTCGAAGATGATCATCCTGATCGCAAACCCAATCCCGGAATGGCCAGGCGGGCAAGTGAGATGTTCCCTGAAATCGATTTTGCCAGGTCTATCGTAGTGGGGGATAAATTGGGTGATATGCAGTTAGGAAGGAATATTGGAGCCATTACTGTATTGATTCCGTCCTTGCATAGTGAAGATTTGGAGGACCATTCGGACGTTGATTTTACCTTCGATTCCCTGTTTACGTTTGCCCAAAAAATTATGGAATAACATCTTAGACATAACCTCTTTATTCCGTTCGCTGACGGCCGATGAATAGAATGTTTTTTCTCCTTTTCTGCTCATCTGCAACGTGATAGATATTTTCCCTAAGTTCGGGCTGTGAATCAAACCCATACCGGAATTCAGTCCCATGGTGCAAGTGAATGACTTAATGATCTACCTCTGTGGATTCTATTGCATAGGCATGGCCGTGTTTCACGCCTTATTTGCCAAACTGTTTGACTGGAAATATGATCTCGCGAAACTCAACCCTGCAAACAAAGCCATAATCCGGATAGCCAACCTCAGGCTCATTTACCTATTTGTGTTCGTGGCGCTGATCTGTTTTTTCTTTCCCAGAGCATTGACGACAACGCCACTAGGCCGTTTTTTCATGATCGGGATGTCCATCTTTTGGTTTACCCGCACCATCGAACAATTTATATTCCTGAAAGTCAATCACCCGATGGTGCACCTGCTGACCTATTTGTTTTTGGTGGGGACTATACTCTTCCTCGTGCCGGTAGTTTTATAATTATTTTCAGTTATCAGTTATCAGCCAACTGCCAACTGCCAACTGCCAACTGCCAACTGCCAACTGCCAACTGCCAACTGCCAACTGCCAACTGCCAACTGCCAACTGCCAACTGCCAACTGCCAACTGCCAATACTGCTCCCTGTTGCCCATCATTCAATGATGATATCATGGCTGCTGGCCGCCCCTAAATCATACCCCTTGTCAGCAACCACTTTTATTTGATAAGTGCCCGGAGACCGGGCGCCATGAAATCGCCATATCCGGTAACCTGAATCACTGGTATTGATGGAGGTTTTATAATGATCCTCCCATACGATGTTGTATTTATCATCTAAAAGCTGGACCGATACGGATTCACCTTCCGTAGGGATATATAGGGAGACCCAGTAATTAATCATTTGCCCAACTTTGAAAGAATTTGTAGCGGGTCCAGGAGAATTCATATTTCCGGAAGACATGGTGATAAATGCATTGATTTTCATTTGTGACAATACGAAGGTTGTGTTTGGAGAATTACTTTCCTCATCTATGGTTTCCACACGTGAAAAGTCCTGATGGCCGATTAATATGCCGGCACTGTTGCTCACCTCCAGCCGGTAGGTTCCAGTGTCAATGAGCGTGGTCATGGAATACAACCTCTGTAATCCATCATGGTTTGCATTCGATGACAGGATATCCATGTAGGTTGTTTTGCCCGGGATTTCAACATTATTTTTCAGCCACCTGAGTTCTATCTCTTCCTTTGGCAAAGGCGATGTAAGCTGGAGAACAGCATATATAGTTTCGTGGTCGAAATTGGAATCCGGTACCACCGCCTCTAAATGATTTTTATCAATACTGCTCGTGAGCATTATGGATTTGGCCGCAACGTGGTGGGCAAGCCATTCCCTTTTTTCTGTTTCACTCATGCTGTCCGGGCTGATGGCTTTCTTTATGGACATCATGATGCGGGATATGGGGGTCCGTTTTAAGGGAGTACTGCTGTTAACTAACTTATCCAAATCCGAAACGCCCGTATTGGCCTGCCGAATGGCATTACTTAAGGAATCCAGCAGGTTCGTCTTCTTGAACAATTCCAGGTCCATGCTATCGCCGTAAACTTTTAGATTATCGGCATGTTTGTTCACGGTTTCTTTTTCGCTGTAAAATTTCATGGCCATGAATACCGCCAATCCAGCCAGGATTAAGGCTATGAAAAGCCAGATCGTACGGGTACGGGCCAGCTTTTTCTGCTCAGCCATTTTGTTCTCCTGTTGCAGCCTCTCCTTGTCTTCGGCAGCCTGTCGTTCTACTTCGTCCTCGCATTTGACCAGGAACGCTTCCAGTTCCGGAGATAGCCCCAGTTGAGACCGGTATTCATCAAATGCAGCTAATTGTTTTTGATTGAGAAAAGCACCGGTCTTCTGAAATTCTTCGTAGGCGTTCAATAACCGCTTGCGAATATTTTGCAATTGCCGCTGCGATTCAGAACGACGGTTATCAATGATGAGAGCCAGGCTATCATGCGCCAGCTCCATGTAATCATCACCACGACGGAGTATCCGGTCCTGCTCCAGATATTTTAATATATCGGTCAATAAGATATCGGGAACGCCTTGCATGCCGGAGGCTGCTTCTTCTGTAATTATCAGATTGGATTCCACTTGTTTGTAATGGACAGGGCGCTTTGTACCTTCCTCACTGACGAAAACATCAAGCACTTGCTGTACGGCATTGGCCGGAATATTTTTATATTTTTTACTCAGGGATTCACGGAGCTCCCTGATCTGATCTTCGAGGTAACGTTCCAGTATATTATCTATTCTGCCAATGGCATCAATTTCTTTTTTGGTGATATCCAGGGCGGGATTCTCCCCGGGTTCAGTCTGGCCATATTGTTTGTGGTACTGATCCTGGTACAACATATCGAGATAGACCTGCAGATAAGGGAGCGTGATGCCTGTGCGCGGATCACTGATATTCTGCACCATCAGTTCCAGCAACTCTTCTTTGGGATCGGCGAGATGAATATTGAATTTTTCGAAAGAAGAACGGATGACATTTTTTACTTTGGCCGGGCCCATTGGTTCGACCCTGAAACGATGATCGAAGAGCTCGGGGATCATTTGTTCATATTGGTACAATTGACCAATATACTCCTCCCGCATGATCAGAATGATTTTGGCAGGAAGTTGGGAGTCCAGCAATTCCCGAAGCGAAGTCATAAAAGTTCTTTGCTCGGCTTCCTGTCCCAGGATAAATAGTTCTTCCATCTGGTCAAAGAGGAGATAGACGGGACGCAACGTCTTGCGCAGCAGCCGCGAAATATTTTCCACCACATTCTCACCGGTCTTTTGGCCAAGTGCATTTTCCAATACATTGGTCAGCGATGTGTTGATGTTTTCATTTCTCCGGACAAAAATGGGATACCAGTCCGGTCCATCAAATCGGCTGGCCAATCCACATTGCACCAGGCTGGTTTTACCGGTGCCGGACAACCCGTATACCAGGATCAGGGATGTTTTAAAAGCAAGCGCATACAGATCATCGATTTCCTGGTCACGTCCAAAGAAAGCATCCTTGTCCTGCAGGGTAAAGGCATCCAGAAACTTAAACGGACTTTTCATAAGCTGGAGAATGGTAGTTGGAAAACAGATTGGGAAAAGGCGTCAAATTGATCCCGGAGGATTTTGAAATGCTTCTGATCCTTAACCAGGAGCGGAGCATCGAGGGGCTTATAGACATGTTTATACACGTAGGTGCCGGAGGCTTTATCAAATCGATCAAAGAAATACAATTTGGCGATGCTGGCTTTTTCATCAAATGCGTTTTCATCAATGATAAAAGGACTGACATTGAGGATCATCCTGGGATCATTTTTTTTGAGGAGCAGCACGGAGTTGCTGTCCAGGGCATAATCTTCAATTTCAATATTGACCGCCAGGCCGACAAAGCGCTGCTCCAGTTTAACGACATTATGCAGGTACCGCGTTTTTAAGAAACGTTTGTATTTCACGACATCAATACTCTTGACGGAAGTCATGATATAGTTGGCAATAAAACCGATGTACCGGAAGAGGGTAGCGAGTTTTTGTTCGCTGAGAATGCAGATCTCCCTGGCTTCTTCACCAGGCAATGATTTTTCATCCATTTTCAAATGCACGAATTCCAGGTAAGAAACAGATTCATATAATTCGGTTTTGGCGTTATAGGCATCGGAGAGCTCATTCAGTTCTTCAATAAAATGAGGCCGGCCGGCAGCATCCAGTACTTGCCTGACGGTGGAGATGAGGTCAAGGAATTTTTGCGTGCTGGTGCCACTTACAGAGGATGAAAAGAATTCTTTCAGTTTATTCATTACGCCATCGGCTATGGGTAATGGGGTGTCACTCACCGTGGCATCCCATAAATCGGAAAGGATGGTAAAGCCCAGGAGCTCAATAAATGTATTGTAGATGATGATGATCTGCTGAAGCCGGGCGGCACCAATTTGATTATAAAATTGCTGCCCTGCGGCGCTGGGATCTTCATCCACCAATAATTTTCGAAGTTGTTCACTCACCGGGTGAGGCAGCGCACGCAGGATGGCCTCCCGTTTATCCAGTATGCTTTTGGTAGCACCTGCTTCTTCATCCTCCACCATTTTTTTTATTTCTTCCCGGTAGGGAGCCAGGGCCACCATGAGCGTGTCAATCAGGTCTTCATTCGGAACAAAATTCTCCGTTGAAGTATTTTGAACATTCAGGTTGAGTTTCCATTGCAGGCTCATTTCTTTCCCCGGAAGGCAATACAGACCCCAAAGAGATTCTTCCGCAGCCGCTCCGGGTTCTCCTAAAATGGAATTGATTTCCGGCTTGATGTCCGGATACCGCGTGATCAATTCACCTTTAGCCAATTCAAAAGCTTCTTTAATCGAACATTGATCGTTCATCGCCTGGAAAAAACGAGTGGAAAATTCCATGGCCTTCTTATCCTCAATGGGAGCACTGGTGGCTATCACGACTGGAATTCCCTTTTGCAGCAGATTATACACCTGGCCTTTAGTGGAACAACCATTCAGGAAGACCAGCTGGAGATTAGGGCATTGGCCGAGCAGATAAGCTATGCCTTCTGCACTGGCGGATTGTCCTTCGAGGATTAATTTATCACGATTCGCATGACCACTGTATAAAAATATGCGAAGTTGTTCTTTACTCTGTGCGATGGTGCCGGCAACACTTTGGATAGAAGCGTAGGAATCCCGCAGCAGGATAAAATGTTGTTTTAGCTGACGGGGAGACAATATCCGGTTGAGGGTATTGTCTTCCTCCTGCAATGTGGGAAGCGGATTGGTCCGGTCATTGGCATAGGCCAGAAAAATAACATCCATGGAGTGAGCAGTGATTTGGAGATAGGAAGATTCTTTTTTGGATTTACAAGGTACAATTTTAATGATGTACGACTCGTCACCAGGCACCGCCTCATGATATTTGTACGACTCTTCTGGAAAATTGGAAAATCATATTAAAGGAGGATGTTCTTTTAGCCATTGATTCGCAAATATTTATCTTTACTGAATATCGTCTTAAGTAACTGATATTCATCGCCGTTGAGCTTTCCCGCATTTTCCAAACCAAAAAAGCATGAAAAAACTTTTTGTTCTCCTTGTTGGTATTAATGACTATCCGCTTCCCAATCCTAAACTAAAAGGCTGTATAAAGGACATCAACCAGATTGAAGACTATCTTCATGAGTTTTGCTCGACCGATTATGATTTGCAGATACGCCGGTTGGAAAACCAGGATGCCACTTACGATAGTGTCAAGAAGGGATTCCGCGAACACCTGGCTCAGGCGGGCCCTTCCGATATAGCCTGGTTTCATTTCAGCGGCCATGGATCTGAAGAAAAAACCGCACCGGAATTTTTAGCACTCGAACCCAATGGAAAAGATCAGACCCTGATCTGTATCGACAGTGGAGTCAACGGAGTAAATCACCTGGCGGACAAAGAACTGGCGGTGATGTTAAATGAGTTGGGCGCTAAAAATCCCCACCTGGTGGTATCCCTGGATTGCTGTCACAGTGGTTCAGGTACACGTGATGCGGGTGCGGATGTAGCCTGGTCCTCAAGGGCGGCACCGTCCAGCGGACTTTCCCGGACCCTTGACTCATATGCGGATGGATATTATAGCAAGCAAAAAACACTGGAAGTGCCTTCGTCAAAACACGTCCTGTTATCTGCCTGTAAGAGTGTACAGACGGCAGGAGATATGCCGCAAGGTGGTGCTTTCACTACAGGGCTGGTAAAAGCATTGCGCGCTTCGAAGGGAAATGTCAGTTATACGGATTTATTTCTTCGTGCACGCGCTTCTGTGCAGCAGGTTCGTGACAATCAGACACCACAGTTTGAAACGATATTAAACTTTGACCCGTATACCCGGTTTCTCGATGGATCTCCTGCAGGTGAACGCGACCTTTATGAAGTCATCCAAAAAGATGGCAACTGGTATGTCAAATGCGGAGCTATTCACGGATTGCCCACGCAACCTGTCGCTCCCATTCAACTTGATATTTATTCTCCACCTCCGGAAAAGGAACTGAAAGCTTCCGCTACCATAAAGTCGGTAGGTGCGCAATTGAGCCGAATTGATATGGAAGGTAGTTTTGGCGTAAGTAATTTTTTAAAAAAACTGGTTAATGACGAAACCTATTATCGCGCAGCTTTAAAATATCTACCGGTTCCGCCTGAAGCTGCTGCTTTGAAAGGGGATACCGATTTGATTAAACCACTTATCGCAGATCCCAAACAGCATCCTAAAAATGTCATTTGGGCCCAGGAGGGAGATCCCGTTTCATTGGAAGTTATCGTGGAAGACAAAGGGATGACCGTCATGGACCAGCTGCGCAGCAACAAAGCCTTTACTACTGATGGAGTAAGCCAGGACCACCTCCAGGCCGTGATGGATGCCCTGGATAAAATAGTGTTCTGGAGACGGTTTATAGAATTGGAAAATAAAAACCGGGCTTCCCAGGTAAAAGACATGTACGAGTTTGAATTGCATGAGATTGATGAGGAAGGAAAAATAATAAAACATAAACCTGGGGACGTACGGATTTATGCCACCAGCCAGCAAATGTCGAACCGGTTGCCTTCCTTCCGGCCGGTGGTCCGGATGCATAATATTCAACAAACTTTGTATTTCTATCTGTTCTTTGTCGCCTACGATTATTCGGTTTCCTGTCCGGGTGGTGAAATCGTTTACCGGCCACGCGAATTTGACGACGATTCCAATGTGGAAATTCCTTTGTGGAAAAAAACTTTGGGATGGGGGCCAGGCAAAGACAATGTAGAAGATACCTGCTACTTTAAATTGTTGGTGACCACAGAGCCTTTGGATTACCAACAGTTTTTACAGAGTGGACTTGAGGCCCATCGGGATATTTTAGGAGAACCTACACCGGAAAAGGTATTTGATGATTGGGACGCTTCGATGGTGTCAGTTACCATGGTACGGCAGGACAATGCAATCAATGCGGCGAATGAAGTAACCCTGGCCGATGGCAATATCAAAATCAAGGCCCATCCTTCTGTTTCCGCTTCAGTAAGTATTGGCGTGGCTGAACCGAATACCCGAAGCACAGGAGCCATCAATGCCTTTTCGAGATTGAATCATCACCAGCAGTTGTCCATGATGGATTTCAGTCCAAGTCGTAGCCTGCAGACACAGAATGTCATTGAGATGGACAACATCAGCCTTGCCAATGATCAGGTACTGGAAGAGCATCCGATTGAAATGACCCTCAACCAAAAAATAGAGGATGATGAATTGATGCTTCCGTTGGCCTTTGATGGACATCATTTCCGCATTGTCGGGGATGCCAGTGCTGACGCAGAAGGCATGCAGATCCGGATTCATGAGATTCCGGATGTGGACAGGTCTTCCGATACGGGAACAGGAGAACGCGGTATAATGAAGTCCTTGAAACTCACTTTTTGCAAAGTGGCCCTGGGGCATACCGAGGTGAATCTTTTGCAATGGGTAGAGTTTCTTCCGGATGGCACCATTGCTTTGCAAAGAGAAAACCTGGGGCTTAAAATGGGAAAGGCAAAGAAGATTTTACTCGTGTTGCATGGCCTTGCCGGTGACGGATTGAGTATGATGAAGTCTCTTCATGAAAACCTGCCTCCTGAAAATCTGAAGCCATATGATCTGATCCTCACCTATGATTATGAAAGTCTGAATACACCATTGGATCAGACGGCCAGGGCGCTGAATAAAACGTTGAAGGATTATGGTTTCGGAACTACGGATCGGAAGTTGACCATTATCACCCATTCATTAGGTGGATTGATTTCGCGATGGATGATTGAGCAGGAAGGAGCTAAGAGTTTTGTCGAACACTGCATCCTGGTAGGCACTCCCAATAACGGATCCTTGTTTGGAAAAATTGATGCTTATCGCAAATGGGCGCAAACCGCCTGTGAACTGGCGGTCAATTTTATTCCGAGTATCATACCCTTTTCTGGTTTGATGCTTAAGTTTTTTAAGACTGCTGCAGATCTTGGCGGGTCTATTGCACAAATTGACCCGAATTCAGAATTTATCAATAAGCTCAACAGTAGCGTGGATCCCGGAACGCGGTACACCGTCATATCCGGGGATGTTTCCAGCATGGATAAGTCGGATATGAATTACTCGAGTTATCTCGAAAAGGCCAAATCTCAAATAGGCAGATTGGTCAATCAAAATGAACCGAATGACCTGTTTGCACCGGTCCGCAGCCTGCAGTGTAAGGAATTGTGGGAGGGCAGGAACCCGGAGAATAAAATACTTGAACCGCTAGCCAATCATCACTTTGGTTATTTCATGTCTATGGGAGGAACGCGGGATACGAATACTATTTGGAAGGCGTTGAATGAATCCTTGTAAAAAAAAAGAAGCGGACATCATGACCGCTTCTTTTTTTAGTTGATTCAACTTATCAGTTTTAATCTCCGATGCCTCCCTCTTTACCTCTTGCTCCACCGCCACCGCCGGCGAGATAGGCCACGATGATACCCAGGATGGACATTTGTACCACCCGGAAAACCATTTCTATTATGGAGTCTGAAAGCGTTCCATAATCCACAAGACCATACCAGATGAATCCCATGGGAATCCAAACCAGGAGGCTGGCCCATAATCCGAAACGGGCGCCTTCATTTACCGGTGTACCACTTCCAGAGGTCTTAGAATAAAGGGTGACAAAGGCATAAGAGTAAATCGCCATGCCCAAAATCATGTACCACATGATGGGTTCCGGCCGCATGCCAGGCATAGGAGTAGCCGGTTTCATTAACATGCCGTACCACAACCAGTCTGTCAGGAAAAAAAAGACTGTGGCGACGATCACGCTCACTAGAAGTTTTCCAATTTTCATTTTGTTCTGTATTTAAAGGAGTGAAAAATCTGTTCGCTTCAATAACCTAATGGTGATCCCGCGTGTGAATACGGAAACCGACAGAACATGGGTGGTTCAATGAGGAACCTAAATATAGCCAATTTTACTAAACAGGAGTAGATCAGGGAATTTTATTGCAGAAAATCAGGTTATTACAATTTCATAGAGTTGTCTGGAAGGGGATCGATATGTCCTCACCCCGTTAAATAATCAATATATTTGAAGATGACATCCCGATTTCTGAGCTATGGTGGATAACGAGGTTGGTGATAAGGCGGATAAAGTGACGAGAAAACTGGCAGCCGTCATGTTTACGGATATCCAGGGCTATACGGCATTGACGCAGAAGGATGAACAGGATGCGCTTTCAAAAGTTACCGTTCACCGTAAATTCCTGGAACAATTTACCAATGAATTTAATGGCCGTGTCATCCACTTCTACGGTGACGGAAGTCTGAGCATATATGAAAGTGCCCTGGATGCCGTGCGATGTGCGATATCCATGCAATTGGCTTATCAAACCGATCACCCTGTTCCGGTTCGGGTGGGCATTCATGTTGGGGACATTGTCATCAGGGAGGATACGGTCTTCGGTGATGGGGTGAATGTTGCTTCCCGTTTGCAAACAGCAGGGATCCCGGGATCGATTTTAATTTCTGACCGGGTGCAGGCTGAACTTTTCAATCATCCGGAGATCCAGACAAAGTCGATTGGCCGGCAATCGCTCAAAAATGTAAACACGCCGGTAGAAGTCTTTGTCGTAACCAATCCCGGGATTACGATTCCGACCGGTATGAAGAAAATACCGGAGATGAGAAGGCGCCTCCAGTATCTCTCCTTAGCCATACTGGCGGCTACCATCTGGTGGCTGGCCGATAATCCGCTGCGAAAATATTTCCACAAAGATGAGTTTACGGAGGCTTCCATTTCCGTTCCGTTTTTTGAAAATCACACAGGGGATGCCGGTTTGGATCACGTTTCGCAGATGGCTTCACACTGGATCACCAAAGAACTCAGTGTGTCCAGCAATGCCAATGTAGTATCCTATGAAACGGGTAGTGAAATGATTCAAATGGCTGGGTTAGGTATTGGTACCAGCGAAGGCCAGCGCAAATATGAGAACCTGACCGGGGCCGTGAATATTGTCCAGGGAGATTATCTGCTGACCGGGAGTAAAGGCGATTCTTCCATGCTGATGACTGCGTATATCAAGAATCTGCACAGTGGGCACAAAGTCCTGGCGATGAATGATGTGTATTGTGATGAAGCGATCCCCCTGAATTGCATCAAGGCTATGTCAGATCAAATTAAAGGGTATTGGGCGAGCCGGGGAGACAAGGTGCTTACGCCTCCCACGTATGAAGCTTATAAAGCTTATCTCGCAGCACGGAAAGCCTGGCGTTCATCGGATACCACTTTTGTGTTTGAACAATTAAAAAAGGCTATTACCCTTGATCCATTATTTATTGACCCCTATTTTCTGATGCTTGATTATTACTGGAATTTGCATACTGCCGCGGCCACCCAGGCTGCTTCCGATACACTGGAAGCTATGCAGAACCGGTTTACAGATATGGATGATCGTTCAGCAAATTTGATTAAATATCATACGGCTGATATCGAAGGCCGCAACAAGGATACTTATGATTATTTTTTAAATGAGTACAAAGTTGAACCGAAAGATTTGTTTATTAATAATGATGCTATGTTGCTTGCTTTAATGTACAAACACAACCCCAGGCAGGCACTTCGATTCTTTAATGATATTCCATTTGACAGCCTTTACGTGGATGGCTGTGATTACTGTGCCGAGCGGCTTGAAGATGCCATGTGGGCCGCCCTGGATTTGGATAGTATGTCAATGGCAGATGTATTGGCACCGAAGATCAATAACGCCCTGTATGCGCTGAGGAGTTATGGGTATTTGATCATGTATAATGTTTGGAAGATGGATACGGCTGCCGTCAATCAATTGTTAGTAAAAGCTAAGAATGATAACAAGCTGAATGGGGACTGGCGGTTACTGATTTTCCAGACCAGTCGTTTTTTCTTATTACGGGATCAGGCAGACCTTTCCTCCTGGTATGCCAAAAAGGCCATATTAGCTTATCAATCTTCAGGCGGCAGAATGTTGGGAAGAAGTTATTATCTCGATCACCAGTATGATAAAGCCAAAACGATTTATCTCCAGGTAATAAATAAGAATCCAAAAAATGCCACGTATATTTCTGAGTTGGGTATGATCTATGCCCGTCAGGGAAATAAAGAGGCTGCCATGAAAATTATCGGCGAATTGGAAACCTTACGATCTCCGTACGAATATGGTTCCACTGAATATTACCAGGGCCGTATTTATGCTATTCTCGGTGATTTGGATACGGCTACACACTTATTAGCTACTGCTATTGATAAAGGAAAGAAATTTGAAAATTGGGCAACTTTTGAACATGATCCGGATCTGGCCATGCTTAAAGATTTTCCTGCCTATCAAAACCTGTTGAACTCCTTGCCCTAATAATTATAATTCATAGTAATTGTCGCAAAGCCTTAGTTCTCAATCAGGGAATAGTCTGCGAATTACTTTCTTCAGCAAGAATAATCACTCCGATAGCAGAGTGGCGAAAGCCCGCACCGGAAATGTGCCCATGCCTTTGATTTTTGGTGGAACGGATGTGAAAATAAAATCTTTCTTCAGCAGGCTTTCCAAATTGGTCATGTGTTCAACAATGAAAATATCGGCCGCTAATAAAGTGGAGTGTGCCGGCCTTCGATTACCTGAGGTGTCATCGATGTTGTGACTGTCGATGCCTACCAACAAAGCACCCGCATCACGAAGATAAATGGCTGCTTCTTTGGTCAGAAAAGGGTGCCCTGAATAATAGGATTCAGTATTGAAATGTTTTGACCAGCCGGTGTAAACTAATACCGCTTTTCCACTCACGTCCCATGTTTGAAAAAAAGAAGCATCTATTTCGGTTTGATCCAATGCATGGATGAGAACGCCAGGCACATTTACGATTTCTTTCAGTGCGATGGCTGACAGATCCCTTCCCTCTTCATACCGGTGAAAGGGACAATCCATATAGGTCCCTGTATTGGCTACCATGTCAATCCGCCCGATTTGAAAAGTAGTCCCGGCTTCATAAAACGTTGCGGAATCCTCCCTGCTTAGATAGTCACAGATATGTGGTGCCGGAAGTCCTTTATAAGTGACCAGTCCATCAAAGAGGGTGTGACTGAGATCAATGTAATGCATATTGAAATCAAAGGTACATGTCTGAAGATGTTTTTGGGAATATGGCTTTAGCCACAAAATCAAATGCATTTTGTCGAAAACAGTGTCTTTTAGTCGAGTTTGCCCCGGCTTACTTCCTCTTTTCAATATATTGCCTGTCTAAAATTTTTATCATGAAAAACCTTTTCCTTCTGGCAGCCCTGTGGCTCTTCATGACCTCTGTTTCATCAGCCCAGGTCAGTGCTCAATTATTCCGCTATCCTGATGTGTCCGATACGCATATTGTTTTTGCTTATGGTGGTGATTTGTGGGTGGTCGATAAAGAAGGCGGCACGGCTAATAAATTGAGCTCTCCTTCCGGAGCGGAAGGTTTCGCCCGGTTCTCCCCGGATGGAAGCAAGATTGCCTTCTCCGGAAATTATGATGGCAATTATGATATCTATGTTATCCCCACCTTAGGTGGTATTCCGGCCCGCATTACCTATCATGGCATGATGGATCGATTGACAGATTGGTATCCATCAGGTGATCAGTTATTGTATACCTCTTCCAGAGAAAGCGGAAAACAACGCTTCTCCCAGTTTTATAAAGTGAGTGCCTCTGGCGGACTTTCGGAGAAACTTCCTTTGGCTTATGGTGAATATGGTTCTCTCTCTGCGGATGGAAAGAAAATCGCTTTTGTTGAACGTTCAGTAGTCAATGCTACCTGGAAAAGATACCGCGGTGGCATGAATGGCAACATCTGGATTTTTGATTTGGAAACGCTGGCCTCTGAAAATATTTCCAACACCGATGCCGGAAGCGAAATGCCCATGTGGTCAGGAGATAAAATATTTTACCTGTCGGACCGCGGCGCAGATCTGAGATACAATATCTGGGTCTACGATACTAAAACAAAGAAAACTTCCCAGGTAACCAACTACACGGATTTTGATATTCATTTTCCCGCCATCGGCCCGAAGGAGATGGTCTTTGAAGCCGGGGGTAATCTCGTGTTGATGGATCTGGCTACCTACAAAACACGGATAGTGAATGTCAATGTGGTGACCGATTTGATTACAGTCAAACCCCATTCAGAAGAAGTTTCAAAATACCTCGCTAATGTGTCGATCTCACCGGATGGCAACAGGGCATTAGTGGAAGCAAGAGGAGAGATCTTCTCTTTGCCCGCTGAAGATGGATATGTTCAAAATCTCACCCGTTCATCCGGTTCTGCTGAAAGATACCCGGCATGGTCTCCCGATGGTAAATATGTGGCCTATTGGAGCGACAAATCCGGAGAATACGAACTCACGCTAAAAGATATGTCCCCGGGCGGGATGGAAAAGAAACTTACGTCCATGGGTCCCGGTTTCCGGTACAATATTTTCTGGTCGCCGGATAGTAAAAAGCTGGTCTTTGTAGATCAGGCCATGAACATCAATCTCTACTCTATGGAAACCAACGCTGTGGAGAAAATAGACAAGGATATTTCTTTGTTTGAAGGTGGCCTGCAAGGATGGCGCTGCAGCTGGTCTTCGGATAGCCAATGGATAGCTTATGATAAATCGGGAGATAACGGACATCAGTCCGTATGGATTTATAATACCAAAACTAAAACGCTGAAGCAAGCCACCAGTGGTTTCTATACCGATCGCGATCCTGAGTTCGATCCGGATGGTAAATATCTCTATCTCCTGACCAATCGAAATTTTGATCCGGTCTATAGCGATTTTGACAATAGTTGGTCCTATCCGAATTCGACGGAGTTGGCCGCCATTACCCTCACCAAAGAACAGATGAGTCCATTGGCAGCAAAGAATGATACAGTTGCGATCGTGAAAGCAGAGGAATCAAAAGATAAGGCTGAGGAGGAGACTAAGGCAAAGGTGAAGGATAACAAGAAAACAGAGGTAGCCAAAGCGGAGGAGAAAAAGGAAACACCAAAAGACTCTGTCAAAGAAACCAAAATTGATTTTGATCAATTTGAACAACGGCTGGTCGTGCTGCCTATTAGTCCGGGAAATATGAATGGCCTGGCTGCAGTAAGCGGAAAAGTTGCCTATATGCACTATCCCAATACCGGTTCCGGAGATGAAAAGTCCTCCCTTAAATTTTTTAAACTGGAAGACCGGGAGGAAAAAACCATTATGGATGGCGTGGACGGGTTTGAGGTGAGTGCGGATGGAAAGAAAATACTGGTGCTGAAAGATGGCCAACAGGCCATTGTGAAATTCGATGAGAACCAAAAATTTGAAAAACCATTGCGTGTGACTGAAATGGAAATGACCATCAATCCGCAGGAGGAATGGAGACAGATTTTCACGGATGCCTGGCGGTTTGAGCGTGATTTTTTCTATGATAAAAATATGCACGGGGTGGATTGGAATGCCGTGCGGTCGCAATATGGTTCATTGCTGAAGGATTGTGTCAATCGCTCGGATGTCAACTTTTTAATTGGAGAAATGATCGGGGAGTTGAATTCTTCCCATACTTATCGTTTTGGTGGTGACCTGGAAAGTGGTAAAACCCGTGAAGTGGGTTACCTCGGTATTGACTGGACGAAGAAAGATGGATTCTTTGCCGTGGGCAAAATAATTCGTGGGGCTGCGTGGGACAATGAGGTTCGCTCTCCGCTGGATGAACCCGGCATCAATGTGGGTGAAGGCGATTATATCCTCGCGGTAAATGGCATTGCGCTGACCGATTATCCCGATCCATGGGCTGCCTTCGAAGGCCTTGCGGATAAAACTGTGGAACTCACAGTCAACAAGAAACCGGGTTGGGATGGTGCCAGGACTGTGGTGATCAGGACATTGAAAGATGAAACAAGGCTTCGCAACCTGGCGTGGATCGAATCTAACCGGCAAACGGTTGATAAAGCTTCCGGTGGAAAAATCGGATACATCTACGTGCCGGATACAGGCTCGGATGGACAAAATGAATTAGTGCGTCAATTCTATGGACAATGGAATAAGGATGGGTTAGTGATTGATGAACGTTTTAATAATGGTGGTCAAATACCGGACCGCTTCATCGAATTATTGAATCGCAAGCCATTAGCCTATTGGGACGTACGGGATGGAAAGAACTGGCAATGGCCGCCCGTGGCCCATTTTGGTCCTATGGCTATGTTGATCAATGGTTGGTCCGGATCGGGAGGTGATGCATTTCCTGACTTCTTCCGCAAAGCGGGCTTAGGTCCGCTGATTGGTACGCGCACCTGGGGCGGATTGATTGGTATTTCCGGCAGCCCTGCTTTGATTGATGGCGGTGGTGTGACAACGCCGAGCTTTCGGATGTATAACCCCGATGGTACGTGGTTTAAAGAAGGGCATGGCGTAGATCCTGATATTGAAGTCAAAGAAGACCCAACAGCGCTGGCCAAAGGTATTGACCCGCAGATCCAGAAAGCGATCGAGCAGGTGATGGCGGATATCAAAGCCAGAGGGCCCATTCAGCCGAAGACGCCTCCGATGGAAGATAGAAGTAGGAATGGGAAAACTTAGTCGTAATCAGTAATCTGTAATCAGTAATCAGTAATCTGTAATCAGTAATCAGTAATCTGTAGTCAGTAATCTGTAATCAGTAATCAGTAATCAGTAATCAGTAATCAGTAATCAGTAATCAGTAATCAGTAATCAGTAATCAGTAATCATGTAGTCAGTAATCAGTAATCAGTAATCAGTAATCAGTGAGCAGTAATCAGTGAGCAGTCTATAATCTGCAGCAAATGGTGTCTGAATAGAAGTTGGTATTTGATACGAAATTGAATAAATAGAAATCAGGAGAAGGTCGACTGTGTGTCGGCCTTCTTTTATTCCATCGTTTTGACTCTCATTCAACACCGCTCAGAGCTAGCGCTCTACGGCCGGGAAAGCAACTGTACCCATTCAGTCACGGCTATGCTCGAAGACAAGAATCAACTTTTTGAAAAGAAGTCAGATTGGAATGTCGTTGAGCAGAGTTGAAACGGTAAAAGCTAAATTCTTAACCCGGTCGTTGAGCGCATCCAAAACGGACGAAGAAGACCGCCTACTGATTACTTACGAGGGTTTACTCCAGACTGGGAGCTGCTTTGCTCTTATCATCCCGCTCCAATTTCTTGAAGTCCGAGACTACAATCTCCGTAGCCTGTTTTTTGACATTGTCTTTGCCGGTATATTCGCGGTAATTGAGTTTGCCTTCGACATAGAGACGCTGGCCTTTGGAAAAGATCTTGGCCATGACTTCGGCATTTTTCCCCCAGGCCGTGAGGTTGTGCCAGGTGGTGAGGAGTTCGCGCTTGCCGTCATCTCCTTTACGGTATTCGTGCGTGGCCATGGAGACGTGGGCGACTTTTTTACCTTCTGCGATTTCTTTGATTTCGATTTCCTGTCCCAGGAAGCCGATCAATTGTACGCGGTTATCAACTGTTGAAAACATGGTGAATAAAATTTTGATTGTGAAACTGATATTTCCCTCCCTCAACCGGAGGTCATGACAAAGATGGGGTACCGGTTACAAAAGATTCGTTTATTAAACGTTTACTTACGGAAGTAAACGTTTATTTTTCCCTCATGCAATTTGATCATTTCCGGCTCCGATTGGTACAGCTCTCCGATGCCGAAGCGTTTTATCTCCTGATAAAGGAGAACCTATCCCGGTTGGAAGATTTTTTCGCGGGAACAGTGGCCCGGACGAGGAGTCTTCGGGATACGCAAGCTTATTTTACAGAAATTGAAATAAAAATTGCAGCCCGCACTTATTTCCCCTTCCTGTTAATCGACCTGGATCATCAGCGATATATTGGTTTTATAGATATCAAAAGTATTGACTGGAATATTCCAAAAGCTGAAATCGGATACTTTATCGATGCCCGGTATGAAGACCTGGGCATATCCGGAAAAGCACTTTCTATGGTGATTCAATATGCAGCGCATGAGTTGGAACTCCGCAAACTTTTGATCCGGACCTATACGGGAAATGAAGCTGCAAAAGCCCTGGCAAAGAAATGTGGTTTTCAGCAGGAAGGCATTATTCGAAGCGATTTTAAAACAGCTAAAGGGGAATTGGTAGATATGGTGTATTATGGTTTGGTGTTGCCGCCGTCTCAGGAAATAAAGGCTCCTGCTTTGCAATAAAAACCAATCTGTCCTTCATGCTCTGGCTTTCCACTCATTATTCTCCATATTGTAGCTGGCTCAAGGGCTTTGAATCGGCTGCCATTTTTGAGCCGATGGGTTGCATTTTCCAGCTTTTTTTTAAGCCTTTATCCTGGTAAGGCCAGACATGGAGGATATCAATCCGTACACGGGTTATAGCGTATTGTTCAAATTCTTAGGTTGGCGATCCAGCCGGTATATACATTCGACTGACTTTTATTTTTACATTGCCCTGTTGTTGCTGATGGTTATCCTAGCCTTTGACAACATGCTGTTTCGAAAGGGCAAGCCGCCTCCTCCAGTATCTGTTAACACCGAATTCGTCTGATCCTATGAATGAAAATTTGCCCTATCAGGATGAGTCTGTCAACTCCATCTATCAGCTTTTATTTTGTGATCGTCCTGAACTTTTCAAATCGACGATCAAGGCTCCCTTAACTTATCCATGGAATGTCTTATTGTCAGATGCTCCTCCAGTGGATGCTTTAAAAAAGATCATCATGGATACGATGTTGGAATCCCGGATCCGGTTGCTGGCTTGTAAGTCCCTGAAGAACCAGGGACAAATACCTGCAGAAAAAATTCTTTTAGGCGTTGTTGTTGAAATCGGGCTCGATGAAGGATTGGATGTGCTGGCGGCTTACCGGGATGGAACAGCGCGTTATATTAATTATACCGGGCGATTATTGATTTGGGAGGCCAGTGATTTACAGTCTGCGCTGATCACCAAAAGCATATTTGATGCCAGTGAAAAAATAGTGGCCCGGATCGGTCCATGGAATAAGCCTCGCAGGGATTTTCCTTCTACGGGTAACCTGCGGATTTCGTTTTTGGTATCCGATGGCCTTTATTTTGGGGAAGGTCCGATCAAAACGTTGTTCAATGATGCCATGGCAGCTCCCGCCCTGAATGCAGCGACGTCAATGCTTCAATACATAACAGAAAAAGCAGGGTAGGGTCGCCAATGCCGGTGATAAGATGGAGATCAATGCACTGTTGTTTGTGTTGGCACCAAATGGGTTTATCGAATGCTGTCTTCGCCAGCCTTCTGTTTATAAAGTTTATCAACTATTTGATATTGGTGTAATAATGTGAATGCTGTCTTCGCCGGCTTACTGTTTAGTAAGTTTATTTTGGAAATAAAAAGCCCCAGCGTGATGACTGAGGCTTTTTTAATACTATTTCCAATGGCTTATTCCAGTGGAATGCGTTTGGCATTATCCTTCAGCCAGGCATCGAAGTCCTGCAGTTGTGGATTCAATTGTTTTGAAATCTTTGGATCCCTAGCATCGTCCAGGTATTTTTCCTGTTCGGCGTAGAACTGAAACATATTGCCCAGGTCTTCAGCGCCGGGAAATCCGAAGCTTCTGTAAACTGCCGGAGTGATGGAATGATAAGCCACCTCTTCTCCCAGGGCATGGCTCAGTTTGGCTGCCATTTGTCCACCGGTCAGTTGTTCGCCGGCGATGCCCACATATTTTCCGACTAATTCGGTACCTTTTTTGAATATGCCATAAGCACATCTCCCGATGTCTTCCGCGCCGATGCCCCCCATCTTTTTATCACCCATGGGTAAAGTGATCGAGAGTTTGCCATCCGTTCCGCGTTTAGGTCCCATGCCGAAGTAAATCAAATTGTCCCAGTAATACGAGGCCCTCAAAAAGGTTACCGGAACGCCGGCATCGGTAAAGAAATGGTCGGATGAACCTTTGCCGTCAAAGTGAGGCACTTTGTACTGGCCATTAAGGGTAGGCATCCGGTCATCATCCAGGGGATACCAGTTGCGCGTGTCTTCCAGGGTGGACCAGATGACGTGCTTCAGGCCGGCTGCTTTGGCTGCTTTGGCAAAGTCACTGGCGTGTTTGTTTTCCAACTCCGGAGAATAGTGTGCCCAAAAGAAAGTGACAAAAAAGGCTCCATAGGCACCCTGAAGCGCCTTCCGGATATCTTCCGGGTTATCTATATCCGCATTGACGAGCTCTGCCCCCATAGCTTCAAGTGCTTTGGCCTTGTCGGAGTGCACGGCCCTCGTCACTACACGAACAGCAAATTCGCTGTTGGGATCATTCAAAATAGCCCTGGCCAATCCCCCGCCCTGGGCTCCTGTTGCGCCGAAAACGGCGATGATTTTTTTCTGTGCCATACTAATATGCTTGATGATTTAAAGATTTGAAAGAGGTCAGGTTGGTTAAATGGAAATAAGCGGGTAAATGTTTAGCGAAAGCAGGCAAAAGGTAGATCCTAATGGAAGTTCAGGATAAATGGCTGTTCAAAGTGGGCATAGTGGCCGCGGTCCACTTTTGGTAAATCTATAGGTACCTTTTTAATAGAAGGCCCGAATGGAGGAGTAGGGGCGAAATTTTTTTTGATAAAAAGACAGGTTTTGGGGTAATATTTTGGGGTTTCGAGACACTTACAGATGGTAGGGGATTTCGACGATGGTTCGGCTCCGCTCACCACAAGAATCTAATCAAAGGTGTCGTGGGTCCCCCCTCATGCCCGCTATCAATCTCCTTTTTCGCTATCTTTAGTTAGTAAAAATCAGTAATGATCCCATTCTCTCATATCGCTCATATTCTCTCATATCACTCATACGCTCTCATACCGCTCATAATCTCTCATACCGCTCATACGTCTCTCATACCGCTCATACTCTCTCATGCCGCTCATACTCTCTCATACCGCTCATAATCTCTCATACCGCTCATGCCAACAATCCTCTCCAGCAACGTCACCATCATGGTCTCCGATATGGACAACGCGATTACATTCTACACCGATGTCCTCGGTTTCAAATTGAAAAACCGCTATGGCAATCACTGGGCTGATATCGAAGCACCAGGCTTAGCCTTAGGCATTCATCCCGCTCATCCCGATGTCCGCTATGGCGACAGCATGAGCCTGGGTCTCAAAGTGGCTAATATCAAAGAATCCATCGAGGAACTAAAAGCTAAAGGAGTTGAATTTATGGAACGAGATGATACGCAGGTGCA
This sequence comes from uncultured Saprospiraceae bacterium, assembly GCA_963837505.1. Taxonomy (GTDB): domain Bacteria; phylum Bacteroidota; class Bacteroidia; order Chitinophagales; family Saprospiraceae; genus Opimibacter. The sequence continues at coordinate 422,706 of CAWINN010000005.1, forward strand.
ATTGGCTTCCTTCACCGATCCGAGTGGGAATGCGTTGTACCTGGTGGAGGAGAAGGGATAATAGGTAGTAAGGGATATTTTTTTATTAGATTGTTTGTTAGTAATAGTAGTTAATGAAACCAACTTTTATACTTTCATTTATACTGGTTATATCATTTGGTCAGGTATTCGCGTCAGAAGGAAAATTATATCTGGTGTTTCGGAAATCAGGCCGGTCTGGATTTTAATACCACTCCTGCAACCGCATTTGTGGATAGTATGATTGCTCATGAAGGCGTGGCATCAATGGCTGACAAGAATGGAAATCTTTTGTTTTACACTAATGGCCTGGAAGTATGGGATCGCACGCACCACGTGATGCCCAATGGCTCCGATTTACTCGGAGGCTTTTCTTCTACCGAAGCCGCATTAATTCTTCCATTACCCAATTCATCTACACTTTATTATTTGTTTGTTACAGAGGATCAAACTTCAGATGGAGGTCTGAGTTATTCCGTGATCGATATGACGTTGAATGGAGGATTGGGAGATATAGTATCTTCTTCCAAAAATACCTTAGTGGTCAATGAAATTAATGAACAGGTCACGGCGGTGTTACATTGTAACGGAATTGATTCGTGGATCATCACTCACCTGGGAAATTCAAATGAGTTTTTAGCCTATTCATTTACAGAGCAGGGGCTCAATCCTGTTCCTGTTATTTCTGCGGTTGGCAGCCATTACCCCGAAATTGAACCTGGACCGATCAAGGCTTCCCATAGAGGACTCAAATTGGTCAGCTTATCTACTCATAATGATATCGCTGATCTGCTTGACGTTAATTCTTCTACGGGCGAGATTTCAAATGCCTACGACCTTCGAATGTTATTTAATGATTATTCCCATTTTTATGGCATTGAATTCTCACCGAATGATAGCCTGCTCTATCTCACCTGGAGTGAACAGGGAAGTTTTCTCTATCAGATTGATTTGTCCACCATGTGTGTCACAAAGCTCACAGGCTCTGATACACTCACGGAGAATTTTGGTGCCTTGCAACTTGGTCCGGATAACCAAATTTATATGGCTGCATATGCTGACACATTATTAGATGTCATTCATCATCCTGATAAAAAAGGATTCGACTGCCTATATGAGCACGACGCTATACCACTGGCCAAAAATACATTTTCGCGATTTGGACTTCCCAATAGCTTGCCATATTTATACGTACTGGATAGCCTGCCTCATGCTTCACTTGGAATGGATACAACATTGTGCATAGGGAATTCAATCATCTTGCATATTGATTTGCCACCAAGCTTTGGCTCTGCAATGTATGTATGGAATAATGGATCGACATCGTCAACACTCACAGTTGATTCGCCAGGTGTGTATTGGGTTTCAGTTCAATTACCATGTGAAAGTTTTGCTGATACTATACAAGTCAACTTTATTTCATGCGAACCCATTGTTTCCTATGATCTCGAAGGTTGCTCAGCCTACATGAGCAATGGGAGCAATATGGATTATTCCGAATTTGTTCCGGCTTATCCCAATGTGCTGCAATGCGCTGAAGTTACGGCCAGCAATGTCTTCCGTTCCCCTCCTTTGGAAAATAAACATTCCTGTACACCGGGGATCGGGGATTCCATTGCGATGTGTATCAGTTCCTATAATTCATGCACGTATGTGGCAGGCCAACAGGCCTCGTTGATCATTGAAGTCACCATTAAGCCAGATCAGGATTCAGTCGTAAGCGTATCCGGATTGGAATTTTATGAGAAAGCGCCGCCTGAATACAATTGGATCGATGGCGGCTCAGGTTCAAATAATTATCCTAAGAAATACGGATTACGGATTTTGAAAAACGGAATGGAAATATTCCGGGATTATCTCTTGACCAGACCCAACTGGACCCGGGATACTTTCAATTTCCTGAACGATGATGATTTTATTATTGAGGACAGTAGCCTCATTCGTTTCGAATTATTGCCCTACTGCCCGGTAGGAAACGGCGCCGATGTTTCCGCCTGGGATATCGATGCCATCAAGATCTTTGGAAAATGTGTCTCTCCTCTGCATCCTAAACCTAGCATAGCGGGCGAGGTGCTAACCCCCGCAGGTCAACCGGTTGCTGCCGTTAAAATGCAACTATCCGTGGATTCTTCATTTCCGGATTTCGCCTCGAAGAATACTGACGAATCCGGGCTTTATGAATTTGATCACCTTGAACGAGGGCAATCTTATTATGTAAGAGGATATAAAAATGATGAAGTACGCAAAGGAGTTAGTACGCTTGACCTCTTATACCTCCGGCGGCATTTATTGGGCTTGGCGCCATTTACGTCTTTGCATCAATATATAGCTGCTGATGTCAATCACAGTGGTTCGGTCACGGCCATTGATTTATTGGAATTGAGAAAACTGCTGCTGGGTATTTATACAACGTTTCCAAATAACACCAGCTGGCGATTTGGTGTTTTACCGCAGGATATGAATGGAAGCAGCCTGGATGAATTTAGGGAAACTTGTAATGTGGAAAGCCTGGATCAGGATACCCTGGACGTTGATTTTGTGGGCATAAAAATCGGCGATATCAATGGCGATATTCAATTGTCATATCAGCCTCCAGCACTGGAGACCAGGAGCGATGATCAAATGGGCATTTGGTTCGAAGATCAGGAAACACACCCAGGTATTCCGTTCTCCGTTCAAATTAAGGCAGGTCAGGAGATGATGATTAGTGGGATTCAACTGGCCCTTGATTTGAATGGGATGGAATTGATTTCCTTTGACAAGGCAACACTCCCTATCGATCCTGAAAATTATTCATTTATAGATGGCCTGCTCAGGATAAGCTGGAGTTCAGATAAGGCCGTTAAGATTTCGCCTGATTCAACCTTGTTCAACCTGGTGTTAAGATCGGCATCGGAAGTATCTTCTGGTCGTCGAATCACCCTGGCAGAACAAATAATACAGCCTGAAGCTTACACTGAAAATTTGGATGTAAAGCATTTAGGTTTGCATTTCGAAAAAACCGGATCGTTAGCTGAGGAAGCCAACTTTCTCCAAATCGAACCCAACCCTGTTACCTCAGTGGCTACTATTCATTTCAACATCGTTGAAGGCGGCCTGACCCAAATCCGGATCTTTGATCTTTCAGGAAAAGTCCTGATGACAATCAAAAAAAATTATCCGGCAGGTGAACATTGGGAAAAGATAAGTGGAGGCGACCTCTCTTCTGCGAAAGGAATTATATTCTGTCAATTAGTTTCAAGTGGATTTACAGCAATTGAAAAAGTTGTAAAATGGAATGGAAGATGAATAAATTCGTTCGCAAAACAGATTTTTACGGATACTAAAGCGCAGGAAAATCCTACGCTTATCGGGAAAATCCTACGCTTACCGGTTTTTTTATTTTTTGGATTGAATGCTTTGAGCAACCCAGATGTTAGATGCCAGGCATAAGATGCCAAACTCAAGCTACCACGGTGCCCAGCACATGCTGCTTACTGCTTACTGCTTACTGCTTACTGCTTACTGCTTACTGCTTACTGCTTACTGCTTACTGCTTACTGCTTACTGCTTACTGCTTACTGCTTACTGCTTACTGATCACTGCTTACTGATCACTGCTTACTGACCACTGACCACTGACCACTGCTCCTTGCTCCGCGGTCACAACTCACAACTCACAACTTCCCCCACTACAAGCTATCGCCGCAGTCTTGTCAATATCGAGATATTCCGGCTCCCGCAGGAGGGTAGTGAAATCCACAAGCTCAAAATGGCGCTTAATCTTCACCCATTTGTGCCACAGGTGCACATCCTTCATGCAATAGATCGTCGTGATCAGATCATGGTCGAAATAATTCCGGCTGAATTGTTTCACCCGGCGTACCCAGTCTTTTTTCAATAATACATCCGCCCGCGTGCCTGAGATCGGAAGCTTGGGATCGGAAACGATTTTAACCGCCCGCCAGAGATCATTGCTGAAGTAATGCAATCCATCCACGATCAATCCTGACATGAAAATGGCCGCATCGCCATATTTTTTCACCAGCTCTTTGGTATTGAGGACAGAAGTGAAAGGCGCCTGGGCATAATCTTTATCGCCGAACCGGGATATAAAGGAAACGGCCGTGAAATGATCCTGGTGTTCAAAAATATAATCCACCACTTCCTCTTTATTGTCTATGATGACCGTATTGCTGACATTATGCTGGGTCAGCGGGTTGTAACACAGGGCTTCATTTTTTCCTGCCGCTACCCAGGCCCGCTGAACCAGTTCGATCAGTTTTAAATGTTTGACGCCATGCATATCCTCTTTTAAAATGACACCCTTTTCATTTTCACATGGGACATAGACGACATAGTCGGATTGTGTGTTGGACCACAGCGATTCTTCCAGCATTTCAGGGTAGTGCTCTTCCAGGTAATGGGCGGTCTCACTTTCTTTATTCAATTGCATGATCCGGAAATACCGGCGTGAATGTTCGGGATGAATGCCGGAAGCCGTTTTTAAAATGACGGAGGCATTGCCTGAAGGTTTGACGGTAGTGGTCCGTGCTGCGGGACGGATGCCAATCACTTTAGCCACTTCCGCATTGGTCTGCCTGACGATTTCAGCCCCATGAATGAGAATTTCTTCATTAAAAAGCTCCGGCCTCGTCATCCAACCGGTGATGGAAATACCCAGTAATGCTTCTCCTTCTACAATCTCTTCCGTTTGTTTTCCTAAATACGGAAAGGAAGTATAACCGGCCTGCAACGTACCAAGTATGGCGGATTTGCGGCAGAGTTCATAAAACTTATCAACACTGAAATGGCCGTGTTCATCGACACAGGCGGAGGCATTCAATTCATTCAGGTTGCAAAACTGAAAGACAGCCTCTTCCCTGTTCTTTATTTTTTCATAAAAATTAAAACCGATTTCAAAACAGGGATTGAACATTTCATCTTCATGGGACAAAAAGACAAATCCCAAATCATTATCTCCTTCATTGAAGGAAACCATTTTTTCAAATTCCTTTTTGGAAAACGTATGACGCATTAACCCTACACTGTTGTTGCTTCGCGCCCGCCAGGGATGGGTCTGACGCCAATGCCCCGTCTTGGCATACATCAGTTCATCATCATCCGGATCCATGAGGATGTTCATGGCGCTTCTGCGCACGCCTCCGGAAAGGACGGCATCCGAGACATGCATGAACACATCGTAAGCGATAATGGATTTAAATGGCCGGGAATCAAAACCATCGATATATTGATCCAGCATCACTTCGATGCGTTCAATGGATTGTTTCAGCCCTTCATGTCCGGGAGCTTTAAATCCCCCGGAAATGGCTGCGCCTTTCGGACGGATCTCCGAATAATCAAATTTGATCTGCGACCTGAAGTATTCAGCGTACAATGACGAATGCCTGCAATACGAACTGATCAAAACCTTTATAGCTTCGGACCATCCTTCAATGGAGTCAGGGATCGTAAATGATTTTACGTCATTGCCCCGCTTGAACAGCGGAGGAAGCTGGGAAACAAATTTCTTCCTGAGTGAGACACCAAGGCCGGTGCCGGACAATAAAACAAAAAAGCCTTTGCTGAAGACATCCGGTGAATAAGCATAAGTCGTACAACAGTTGTAGATCTTCGCGTTGTTGCGTAAGATTTGATGTTCTCTGAACTGCAGGTTGCGCTGTGAGGAGAGAAATTCTTTGTGGTAGTACGATTCAGCTACTTCTTCTAACAGGGGATCAACGATGGATCCATACTTCAGTCGATGCGTATTCAATACTTTATCACAGGCTTCGGTCCAGGTTTCATAGCGACCCATGACGGGGTCCCATTTGAGGTAATCACTATAAAGTTTGAGTTGCGATAAAAATTCTTTGCCTTTGTCCATGAGGAGGGGAGTATAATGAAGAAATTGGATGGTTGATGGAACGCGTAAGCGATATGGACAAATGTATATATTAGAATTATTTTTAATTAGATATTCATGTTAAAGTTTTGATGAAAACGCATTTTTCTTTTGTTGGTTTTTGAACCTCAATAGATTAATTACAAACACTTGTTTGTCAGTGGCTCAGCCCTGATCAAAGAAGAAAGGGCGCTCAGCGTGACCGTATAAAAGAAGTTGGAAGAGGAGATGAAGTGAAAATTTTAGCCTAAATCGGCCCCCCGGCAAATTTTTGTTTTGATACGCTTTTGAAAGCGATGGAGTAGGGTAAATTAAAAACTTTAATTACCAGTCAAGCTGGAGCGAAATGGAAATGAAAGTGTCAATAGTATGAAGATTGCTCCGCCCACCAAAGGATGGGTGGAGCTTCGCCTACCCCTCACTTTCCCTTATCTTTGCCCCCAATGTCGAATAAATTCCTCAGTGTTAGCAGCTTAGCTTTGCGTTTTGGCCTGCTCCTCATGGTCATTATGGCCACCTGTGCGGTCCCCGTCGCCGGAAGATCCTCGCCTGCAAGTGATGTCATCTATTTCAAAGCCAATGGCACGCAACCGGCCTGGAACCTGGAAATCGCTGAAGACCAGATCTCCTTCAATTCGTCTACAACAGGTTTCGATCATTTCCTGATGCCCCATGTCGAACCCCTCCGGTCTGAAAATGGGCAGATCAAAACTTATACGGTGAAATCCAAAGAGACGGAGATGATCATTGAGATCACGGAGATGCTCTGTGAGAATCCAAATTCCCGCGAGCGTTTCCCCTTTTCCGTGAATATCAAAGTGAAAAGAAAAATGGATAGCACGCACACTGTTTTTTCAGGATGCGGTTTGTATGTTGCGGATAATCGCCTGCATGGAAGATGGATGGTCGAATCAGTGAGGGCAAAGGAAATTCCGGATTCCCTTTTCCGTGATCAGCATCCTTATGTGGAATTGTCGGTAGATGGAAGTTATTTCACCAGTTTTGCCGGATGCAATATGATCAGTGGCCGTTTGTTTTTTGAAAGGGCACTTTTGCGTTTTACCGATTTGGTCATACCTAAAGATAAATGTGATCAGATGGATATGGAGAAAAGTATTATCGGTGCTTTACAATTCACCACTCAATTTTCCATCAATCGCGATGAACTGACGTTAGGCAACCCGGCCGAAACGACGATGAAACTGAAAAAGGTGAAATAAACTGACCATGTTGTCTGATTTGAGTTCAACTATTGCTACAGTTATTGTCCCCTGGCTCCTTAACCATGGCATACGTATCGTGTTGTTCATTCTTGGCGGATACCTGGCGGAATTTTTATTAACCCGTTTGATCATTAAGGTCGTTCGTATTTCGGTGAGACCGGCGCCGCATGATTCACCGGATGCGGAAAAGAAAAGAGAAGATACCCTGATCAGGATCATTACGTGGACTTCAGCCATCATCGTCATCCTTTTAGTGGCCGCCATGATATTGCAGGAACTCGGTGTTTCTATAGGACCTATTCTGGCCGGTGCGGGGGTCGTGGGATTGGCCGTTGGATTTGGAGGTCAGTACCTGATCCGGGATTTCATCACGGGGTTTTTCCTGATTTTGGAAAATCAATACCGGATTGGGGATTTTGTGAGTTTAGATGGCACAGAAGGAAATGTGGAAGATATCAGCTTGCGCATGACCTCACTCAGGGATATGAATGGTACCGTACATTATGTGCCGCATGGTGATATCAAGCGTGTGTCCAACATGTCGAAAAATTTTGCCCGGATCAACCTGAATATTAATGTGACTTACCATTCAAACATGGAAAAAGTGATCCGGATCATCAATGAGGTGGGTAATGAAATATCTATGGACCCGGCCTGGAAAGACCTGATCATCAAAGCGCCCCAGTTTCTTCGGGTGGATGATTTTACGGATTCTTCGGTGACATTGAAAATCGTGGGGGAGACGATGCCCAACAAACAATGGACCGTGACGGGAGAATTGCGTAAACGGATACTGGAGACGTTTGAGCGTGAGCATATTGAATTGCCTATTCCGCAGCGTTTTATTCAGCATGTGGATGTATCGGACAGCAGAGGCCATAATTCATGAAAATTCCTTTTCATGATCGCAAATTTGTTTTGCTGCTGAGTGCAGTGGTCATCGTGGTGCTGCTTGAAATATTGGCACTCCTTGGTATTCATTTTCCTTCGCCTTATGCCCCGTTTATATTCCTGGTTTTTGTTGTCGGAATCGGATATCCTGTTCTCAAAAACGGGATAAAGGCATTATTGAGAGTGGACTTCAGCAGCATCAGCCTATTAATGCTCATCGCAGTCGCAGGCGCCTTTTATCTTGGACAATATCCGGAAGCTGCCGTCGTCATCGTATTATATGTACTGGGAGAACGCCTGGAAACGATAGGGATTGACAATAGCCGTTCTGCACTTGAAAATCTCGTCAATCAATCGCCTAAAACGGCTTTTGTAAAAAAAGAAAATCAATTCATCCCCATAGATAAAATTCCGGTCGGAGCCATCATCCAGGTGAAACCGCATTCCATGATTCCTTTAGACGGGGTTATTGAATCAGGCGAATCAGCCATCGATGAGGCCAACATTACCGGGGAGCCTATCCCGGTGACCAAATACACAGGCGATGAAGTGTATTCCGGTACCATGAATCGATATGGATTTATCGAAATCAGGACGACGAAGCTGGCTGCCGATACTACTTTTTCTAAAATCCTCCAGCTCACCTTTCAATCCCATGCCATTAAGAGCAAAATGCAAAAGTTCGTACAGCGCTTTGCAAAAATTTATACACCGGTAATCGTAGGATTAGCGATTATGATATTGGGTATACCTACTCTTTTTCTGCATGAAAATTTCGACCATTGGTTGCAACAGGCGATAACCTTATTGGTCATCGCCTGCCCCTGTGCTTTAGTGATATCAACGCCGGTAGCTGTGTATGCAGCCATAGGGAATGCTTCCTCAAAAGGCATATTGATCAAAGGCGGCCTGTATCTCGAAGCGATGTCAACCATCAAGGTCATTTGCCTTGATAAAACACGGACGATCACCTATGGTACGCCTGTGGTTTCGGATGTAATATCCATCGGCGGAACCGACCGGGAAGAGCTCCTGGCCTGTGCATCGGGAGCGGAAATATTCAGTGAACATCCCCTGGCGCATGCCATTGTAGAGGCCACCAGGAAGGAAGGCTATGAAATACATAAAGCCGATCATTTTGAGAGTATTGTGGGGAAAGGTGCGACAGCGAAATGCCTCGTATGCGAAGATGAAACCATCCTGGTAGGTAAACTGGATTTCATTCACGAACATGAACCCTTCAGTGAGGAGGCGGAAAGAATTGTTGAACAATTATCCAGACAAGGGAAAACCAGTGTGGTAGTGAGTTTTGGAAACGGTGTCGCCGGGGTGATTGGTTTGACTGATGAGATCAGGCCGGTGAGTAAAAAAGTAATTGAAGAAATCAAAAAATTGAACATTCTGCCGGTCATGCTGAGTGGCGATGACGAGGTGTCATCATCCTATGTCGCGAGCCAGGTCAACATCGATGAAGTGTATGGAGCATTACTGCCTGATGAGAAATTGGCCAAAGTGATTCAGCTGAAATCGAAATATACTGGAGTGGCGATGGTTGGTGATGGAATCAATGATGCTCCTGCCTTAGCTGGCGCCACGGTGGGTATAGCCATGGGGACGGTGGGAAGTGATGTCGCTATTGAGACGGCTAATATTGCCCTGATGAACGACCGGTTGGAACTGATACCTTATTTAATCCGCCTGAGTCGTAAAACTCTATCTACGATACGATTCAATATATTTTTAGCCATTTTTATCAAATTGGTTTTTATTGGACTCGCCGTTGCCGGGTATAGCAATCTTGTGCTGGCCATCACGGCCGACGTGGGCGTGACCCTCGTGGTCATTTTGATTAGTTTGCAATTAATGAATTTTAAAGAGCGTCAATACTAACATCATGATGTATAATGATTCTATGGTAATATCAACACCTGGTGAACTTGCCTGCATTCATCCGTTATTAGTTACGCCCTAAATACACCAATTAAAAACAGGCCTTCACAGACTGCGTGACGATGGCCGCAATACGATTATGAGAAAATATATATCTGCTGAGGAAGCTGTAAAAACTATCAGGTCCGGCGACCGGATCTTCCTGCACGGAAGTGCCGCCACGCCCCATACGCTGATCAATGCGCTGACGGAACGCGCTCCCGAATTGAAAAATGTTGAGATCATTTCCATATCCACCCTGGGAGACATGCCTCCCGCAGAAGATAAGTATGTCAACTCCTTTCATTTTAATGCCGTGTTTGTCTCTGAGAATATTCGTCATGCGGTCAATAATGGCATGGGAAGTTACATTCCGGTATTCCTCAGCGAGATCCCGACTTTATTTAACCGTAAAATCCTGCCCTTGGATGTGGCTTTCATACACATCAGTCCGCCGGACCGGCACGGATTCTCTTCATTAGGCGTATCCGTGGATGTAGCGGTTGCTGCCGTTAAGAATGCAAAGCAGGTGATTGCCCAGATTAATCCTAACATGCCACGGACACATGGCGATGGGATTATCCATGTTGATGACCTCCATGTTTTAGTGGAGTCGCAGGACGAACTTCCGGTAGTCAATTATAAGAAAGGAATTACAGCAACTGAAATTGAAATCGGAAAACATTGTGCTTCGCTGATTGAAGATGGGTCGACTTTGCAATTGGGCATCGGCACTATTCCGGATGCCGTCCTGGCCCAGTTGCAACAACATAAAGACCTGGGTGTGCATACCGAAATGTTTTCGGATGGTGTGATTGACCTCGTGCGGAGAGAAGTCATCACCAACAAATACAAGAAGAAGCACCGGCAAAAGATCGTCACCTCCTTCTCCATCGGATCCCGGGAACTCTATGATTTCATCGATGACAATCCTTTATTTGCTTTCCTTGAATCCGATTATGTCAATGATGCTTATGTCATCAGCAAAAATCCGAAAGTAGCCGCTATCAACAGCGCCATTGAAATTGATCTGACCGGCCAGGTATGTGCGGATTCTATTGGCACCTACCAGTTTTCAGGCGTGGGTGGCCAGATGGACTTCATGCGTGGGGCATCGCTGTCGGAAGGAGGAAAGCCTATCATCGCCATGTCTTCCACTACTGGAAAAGGGCTGTCTAAAATAGTCCCCTATCTCAAACCTGGTGCAGGGGTGGTATCTACACGGGCTCACGTGCATTATGTTGTCACCGAATATGGTATTGCTAATTTGTACGGAAAAAATTTAGAGCAACGGGCTCATGCGCTGGTGCAGATAGCCCATCCGGATCACCGGGATAGTTTAGAAAAGGATATCCGGGAGCGGTTTGGGAAGAAGATCTTCTGAGTATTTATTTTGCTTCACGTGGCCGCTTCGACTTTGATTCGACTTTCGCTCACAACAAGCGCTCAGCGACCACGGGTATTTGAATGGGGATTTTAATAAAGTCTTCGTCTCCGCTCAGACCTGGAAGAATGACGAAGAGAAAGTCAAAATCCGAGCGAAGCCGAGGATTAAAGTGAGGTCTATCGTAAGATGCTCATGGTCGTTGAGCGTAGCCGAAACGAACATGCTGAGGAAGAGCCGAAACGAACATGCTGAGGAAGAGCCGAAACGAACATGCTGAGGAAGAGCCGAAACGAACATGCTGAGGAAGAGCCGAAACGAACATGCTGAGGAAGAGCCGAAACGAACATGCTGAGGAAGAGCCGAAACGAACATGCTGAGGGAGAGCCGAAACGAACATGCTGAGGAAGAGCCGAAACGAACATGCTGAGGAAGAGCCGAAACGAACAGCCTGAATGTTCCTTCAACTTTCTTATTTTCACCCTCATGAAAAAAACGTTCTTCCTGTTACTCTCAGCGATCTATCTCTTCTCTTGTAAAGAAGGTTCTTCTTCCCATCCCGGCACTTCTCTTAATACGCTGGCTGAAAAGTATGTTCGCCTGGCCTTATATATCGGTCAGTATGATGATGTATTTGTCGATGCCTATTATGGACCGGATTCATTAAAGCCAACGACAAAGAATCCTGTTTTTCCTAAAGACAGCATACTCCAGGCCGTGAAAACATTGAGCGAAGAACTGGATCCCTATATGACTACTACCTCGGATTCCCTCTCCCGCCACCGGGCGTTATGGATTCATGACCAGTTGACGGCTTTTGGTCGACGCGTGAAGATCTTTACCGGCGAGTTCGGGACCTTTGATGAAGAATCCAAAGATCTTTTCGGTGTCACCGCGCCGAGTTATGATGAAAATCATTACAAAGAAATAATCCATCAATTAGATGCAGTGCTTCCCGGAAAGGGGACGGTTTCAGAACGATTCCAGGCCTTAGCTAATCGATTTATTATACCCAAGGAAAAACTGGATACTGTTTTCAAAGCTGCCATCGCCGAAAGTCGCAAACGAACTTTGTCTCACTACACACTTCCGGCCAATGAGGATTTTAAACTGGAGTTCGTGACCAACAAATCCTGGAATGGATACAATTGGTATAAGGGCCATTACCAGAGTTTGATCCAGATCAACACGGATCTCCATATTTTCATCGACCGGGCCATTGATGTGGGCAGTCATGAAAGTTATCCGGGACATCATGTCTATAATATGTTGCTGGAAAAAAACCTGTACCGGGATCAGGGATTATTGGAAATTTCAATTTATCCTTTGTTCAGCCCACAATCCCTGATTGCTGAAGGCTCCGCCAATTATGGAATAGATGTTGTATTTCCAGGCAGGGATAAAATCGATTTTGCTAAAGAGGTATTGTTGCCCCTGGCCGGGTTGGATACCACGGGTATTACGCTATACTTTACTGCGTTGGAAGCCAAGGGTAAACTGAATTATGTGCGCAATGAAGTGGGCCGCCAAATGTTGAGCGGACAAATGAATGAAGAGGAAGCCCTCCGCTGGCTGGAAGAGTATGGCCTTTTTAATCAGGAGACCGCTGTTAAAGGCATTGCCTTTATCAAAGCTCTACGGAGCTATGTAATCAATTACAACTACGGCATGGATCTCGTTAAAGCGTATGTGGAAAAGCAAATGAATGGATCAACTGATCCGGATATGAAATGGAAAGTGTTCGGGGATCTGCTGAGTAATGAGGTGAGAATAAAAGATCTAACGGATTAGATCATTTCGGTCTTCCGTCCTGTTCATTTCGACTCCGCTCAATGACCGGGTAATAGCATTTAACAATAGTGTTTCGACTTCGCTCAACATTAAGATTTCTCAATAAAATACAATCACTGCTTGCTCTCAACTGGAGTCCGGTTTTTGATCAAAGAAATGTAGAAATACACCATTCTCTATTCATAACTCACCACTCGCAACTCACGGGTGCCGGGTCACGGGTGCCGGATCACGATATTAATTTACCACTGAGCTACTAAACTCATACATGGAAAGTGGTCCATTGCCCCTGGCAGCTAATACTGCATTTTTATTTCCTGCCTTGATGGATTTAAATGAACGAATATTTCCTCCGGCATAAAATCCGGTTTCATTGGCGTCATGGCATTGCCAGCCTTTATCGGACCAACTCATGATCATACCCTGGCCGGCATCATAACGCGTGGTCTCCACTTCGGTATCATAAAGATTGCCTGCCGAGATAACTTCCGGTTTGCCATCACCATTGGCATCTTCAAGACAGAACCCTACAATCGGGGACAACTGCGCTCGCGGCGGGAAAGCTTCAAATTTGTAATCACCATCCGCGGTGCCCCAGAATATTCCATTCCGGAATTCCGTGAGCTCAAGACGAAGACTGCCTTTTAGTTTTTCTTTTCCGATAATATCCTGAACGGAGGCTTTAGCAAAACCATCGTAGGTCGGAAATTCTTTGGCGATATAGGGAAGCTGTTGAGAGGAACATTCCCTTCCGCGGACCGGTACTTCTTTTCCGTTGTATTCGGTGGCCAGCACGATATCGGAATTACCGTTAAGATCAAAATCATTAGCAAATACGATGAATGGTTCCTTGCTATTGGCTTTGAATTTATTGTTGATGCCTGCATTCCCGGCGAGGATATCCAGGATGCCATCTCCATTGATGTCAGCGACTTCAACCGTATTCCACCATCCTGTGCTGGCAGCAAGACCCGGCAGATTCGCTTTCTTAAAATGGCCACCATCATTGATCAGCCAGGTCGGAGCCATCCAGTCACCACATAACAAAAGATCCAGGTCACCATCGTTATCCTTATCCACAAATTTTGCGTCGGTGATCATCCCGATCAGCGTGCTGTCTCCCCAGACTTTTTTCGTCACATCCGTAAACACACCTTTATTGTTCTCTAAAAAATAGCTTCGATCCGAATAAGGATATTTCCTGGGTTTGTTCCGGCTGCCGACAAAGAGATCCAAATCACCATCACCATCCCAATCCGCTGCGACCACAGCTTTGGTACTGGTATACATATCCGGTAACCCTTTCGATATGGTGAAATTGCCTTTTCCATTATTGATAAATAAATAATCTTTATAGGCGGGATCACCATCAAGATACTCGCTTCCACCGGTGGCCACATACAGATCCTGATCACCGTCGCCATCAGCATCAAAAAATAATGCACCCAAAGCATCGCACTTCAGATCAGTTGACCAGGGTTCGGATGGAACCAGTTTAAAATTGCCTTTATCATCCTGCACATATAAAGCGCAAGGCTGACCCGATGCGCCTCCGACAAAGAAATCCTGGCGTTTATCTCCATTCACATCTCCTACGGCCAGGGCAGGGCCGAGTGTAGAAATACGGAAAGGGAGGAGCGGCTGTTGAGCATAATCATCAAAGTCATTTTCCTTGTGTGTGAAGGCAGGTTGGATATCCTTTGATTGATCTACAGCCCAGGCATGGGTCAGATCTTTGGGTATAAATTTCCGGGTCTTGGTTACTTCATCCTGATCAATCACATAGCGCTTATCCACAGCGGGTTGGTTCATGGTGCTGATATTCTGATCAGGCCAGATGAATATGACACTGTCCACAGCCGTCATATCACCGAGTCCAAAATGTACGATGGGTTCACTCGAAGACATGAAGCCATGCACGGGATGATAGTATTGCGTCTGTATTTCCTTGCCATCCTTATATAAGTTCACGCGGGTACATTCTACGGGCCGGTGGGTTTTGGAGGATTGCAATTCAAACTGGAGATAATGCCTGTTGGACTCGTTAGCTTTATTCTCATACACAAAGGCTTCGGCATCGACATTATTGGTGATGATATCGAGGTCGCCGTCCTTGTCCAGATCGGCATAGGCACATCCATTGCTGAAAGAAGGTTGGGCAAGGCCCCAGGCAGGAGCATCATCCTTAAAATGAAGATTGCCCTCATTGTGAAACATGAAGTTGGGCATTGGCGTACTCGGTATCATGGCGACAATCTTGACCATTTCTGCCGGTACCGTGTGATGGTCAATCATGTCCTTGAATTTCTGAATGAAATCACTATTGCGGATATCCCGTTTGATGCCATTGGTCACATAGATGTCCTGCCATCCATCATTATCTGCATCCATCATCAGGGCGCCCCAGCTCCAGTCAGTTTTCGATACGCCGCCTAAGTAAGCGATGTCCGAATAGACTTCATGGCCCGCGGTTCAATTGCAATACATTATGCATGTATTGATAATGTTTGCCCTGCGCGACCAGGCCCCAGAATTTTTTCGGATTCATGGACGGCATATTGGTTTTCGACCGGTAATGATCGACACCGGCCATGTCCAGCACAAAGACATCATCCAGGGCATCATTATTAATATCGCCGACATCCATGCCCATGGAAAAATTGGCGATGTGGGAGAAGTATTCGTTGGCTTTGTTCGTGAAGGTTCCATCCCCGTTATTGATCAGGGCCAGATCCGGCCAATCGTAGTCGCTCGCAATATAGACATCGGGCCAATGATCGCCATTGAGGTCACAGATTTTTAAGCCCAGGCCATAAACAAATGAAACGGCACCGGATTCTACACTGACATCCGTGAAGTGCATGTTACCGTCATTGCGAAACAAGCGGTCACTGGTGGATTCATCGATAAAGGACACATCGTCCTTGCCGTACTTTGATCTTTCTGTGCGGGCATTGCTGGGTTGATTCATGACAAACAAGTCGAGATCACCGTCACGATCGTAATCAAAGAATGCGGCTTGCACTGAATAACCTGGATTGTCGATGCCCATTGCCCTGGCCATTTCCTTGAATGTTCCATCTTTCTGGTTGATGTAGCATTTGTTGCGTTTAGTGGCGGGATTGGGATCCCAACCAGATTTGCAAACATAGATATCGAGCCATCCGTCTCCGTTGATATCAGCCATAGTCGCTCCCCAACTCGGGCCTTCACCACCTTCTACTCCTGCTTTTTCAGTCACGTCTTCGAAAACAAAATTTCCCTTATTGAGATAAAGTTTGTTGGGCGTGGTCGTGTTAGTAAAATAGATATCCACAAGCCCGTCATTGTTGACGTCTCCCACGGCGACACCTCCACCATTATAATAGGAGTCCCAAATGAAGTGATTCAGTTCTTCTGTTTCCGGAAGCACATTATTGTTTTTAATGTGTGTTTTCGAGGAAGGAAGGAGGACAAAACCTTTATATCCGGCGTCGTCCGTGGCAATGGCCGTTTCTTTCTTTTGGCAAGAAAGTAGTAAAGACGCTGAAAATCAATAGGGTAAACAGGGATTGTAAAGGGAGGTTACGCATAAAAGGAAAATTAACGGCAAAGGTAGGGAAGTTGCCAGTTTTCAGTCGGCAGTGTTAAGTCGTGATCCGTGACCCGGCACCCGTGACACGACATTTTTTAAATAAGGAGGACAATCTCTTTGTTTCAAAATATTGAAACAACCAGTAAAATCAATCGGGTCACGGTTCACGGGTGATGGGTCACGAATATTATCTTTTACCTTAGCCGCTAACCCAGAAGGGGAATGGGAAGTATCTGTTTCCTTTTTCTAAAGGCATTTCACTACAATAGGGAAAAAGAGGCTATTAACTTCGTAATTCAACATTGGTTATTGGTCATTCGTCATTGTTCATGATTCGACACTATCTCATTCTCATCATTTCGCTATCAGGATTTCATTTCCTGTCAGCGCAATCCCGCGACACCTTGATGGAAGTTGCAGCTGATCCCGGAGCCGGTTTCAACTATCCCTATTATCTGTTCATACCTGCTGAATGTCATAAAAAAGATGAGACTTATCTTTTAGTTGAACCGAACAATACGGGAATGGCGAACGACACCTTTAGTGTTCATGAAAATGCTGCCCGGCTTCAGGCGCAAATGGGTCCCTTAGGAAATCAACTTTCTCATCAATTGAGCGTGCCTTTCCTGGTACCGGTTTTTCCAAGGCCGGCAAAGGATGGGAAGATCTATACGCACATGCTTGACCGCGAGGCGATGTTGATTAAGAAAGGGCCGATGAAAAGAATTGATTTGCAATTGGTCGCGATGATCAGGGACGCCAAAGGGAAATTGCAAAAAGCGGGTTATAAAATCAATGAGCAGATCCTGATGTCAGGTTATTCCTCTTCCGGTGTATTTGCCAATCGATTTGCCTGTCTGCATCCGGAACTGGTCAGGGCCTATTCAGCAGGAGGAATGAATGGATTTTTGATGATGCCTTTTTCGCAATGGAATGCAGAGAGCCTGGAATATCCAATCGGGACTGGTGACCTGAAAAAGATCGCCGGCGAACCATTCAACTTTGAGGCATTCACCCGGATACATCAGTTTCTTTACATGGGGGAGGACGATACCGATGATGCCGTACAAGATGAGGATGCCTACAGTGCTAAAGAAAGAGCCCTGATCTATAAGTCCTTCGGCGAGAAAATGCAGCCTGATCGCTGGTTCGCCTGCCAGTTGCAATACAAAATCGCGACGCACGATGCCCAATTCAGGACGTATTCAGGGGTCGGGTCATGAGGTGAATGAGGATATACTTCGTGATTTAGTTCGGTTTTATGTTGCTGCAATAAAGAGCGGCAAGTCCGCATAATAAATAACGTTTAGAGCGTTAAGTTTTTCGTTTCCTATTAAATCGATGTTTGTCGTGTTGTTTGATTTCAACCATTCGGCTTCGCTCACGGAACCGAGCTGTGCTTTGCGTGATTTGATTTTTTGCAAAGGGCAGCTTTGCTGATACACGGACGTAGGTAAACCTACGCCCAACGGAGGGGCGAAATAGAATGGCCACGAATTACACGAATTCACACCAATTTAAATTAGCGTCAATCAGCGGCCAACATCTTATTTCATTTTCCGCCTTCGGTTGCCGAAGCTTCAGCGAAGGCAATCCTTTTCTGTCCCTAAATACCCTAAAGGGGACTTCCTGTTCTGCTCCTTCCCCACCTTTAAAGGTGGGGTAATACGAATCCCTCTTTATTTTCCGTCTGCGGTTGCCGAAGCCTCGGCGAAGGCAAGCCCCTTTCCGCCCTAATTTGTTATTTTCATCCCTGATTTCAAATCCACTTTCATATGAAATATTTATCTTTTTTCTTGTTCCTGGCCCTCATCTTTTCCTGTAAAAACTCGCCTAAGGACGACCATATCCAGCAGGATGTACAGGCCTTCCTGGACCAATATAATAAGGACTTCCAGGGCTATCTCCGGGCCGATAATGAGGGTCAATGGCTCCTGAATACTCACATCGTCGAAGGTGATACGATGACCTCACACAATGCCGCCCTGGCGGATGAAGCGTATGCACAGTTTACCGGCAGCACCAAAGTCATCGACCAGGTGAAAAAATACATGGAGTCGAAGGACAAGCTGACCCCTCTTCAAAACCGGCAGTTAGAAACCATTCTTTTCATGGCGGGCAACAATCCGGAGACCGCCGGCGATGTGGTCAAAAAGAGAATCGATGCCTCTAACAAGCAAATCGAGATGCTCTATGGCTACAAGTTCATGCTCAACGGAAAGGAAGTCACCCCGAATGATATCGATCGCCTGATGGGAGATTCGAAAAACCTGAAAGAACGCGAGGCAGCATGGACAGCCGGAAAAGCCGTTGGCGCAACCTTGAAAGACGGCCTTGAAAATCTCCGCGATCTACGCAATGCTTCGGTCACGCCCCTCGGCTACAGCGATTATTTTGCCTACCAGGCTTCTGAATACGGCATGTCCAATGATGACCTGCTTAAAGTCACCCATGGTATGATCGAGGATGCATGGCCGCTGTATCGGGAGCTGCACACCTGGGCGCGTTATGAGCTGGCTAAAAAATATGGCATTGCCGAAAAAGATGTGCCCGATTATATTCCGGCTCATTGGCTGGCCAACCGATGGGGACAGGACTGGACAGAGATGATCAAAGTCGAAGGCCTGGATATTGATCCTTACCTGAAAGACAAAGGCCCCGAATGGATCGTGAAGAAAGGAGAGGAATTTTATGAGAGCATCGGTTTCGGTCCATTGCCAACTTCTTTTTATGAAAAATCAAGTTTATATCCTGTGCCACCTGATGCAGGCTATAAGAAAAATACGCATGCTTCGGCCTGGCATATTGACAATGACAAGGATGTTCGTTCGCTTATGAGTGTGGAGCCTAATACGGAATGGTGGAGCACGGTGCTGCATGAGTTGGGGCACATCTATTATTACATGACGTATAGCAATCCGGATGTTCCTATCATTCTGCGAAACGGGGCCAACAGGGCTTATCATGAAGCGATGGGTACGATGATGGGATTGGCTTCGCTACAGAAACCATTTCTCGAAGGCCTGGGCATGGTGAAGCCTGGTGTGCAGACCAATGATACCCTGATGTTGATGCGGGAAGCGTTGGATTATATCGTACACATTCCGTGGGGAAGTGGGGTGATGACTGAATTTGAATATGAACTGTATTCCAAAAACCTGCCGAAAGATAAATTCAATGAAGCCTGGTGGGATCTCGTGAAGAAATACCAGGGCATTGTGCCACCTTCCCCCAGAGGAGAAGAGTTTTGCGATGCGGCTACGAAAACGCACATCAATGATGATGCTGCTCAATATTATGATTATTCGATGTCCAATGTGCTGCTTTTCCAGTTTCATGATTATATTGCCAAGCAGATATTGAAGCAGGATCCACATGCTACCAATTACTGGGGCAATAAAGGCGTGGGGGAATTTCTTCAGAAGTTGATGTATCCGGGTGCGAGTGTGGATTGGCGCGAACATCTGAAGAATACGATCGGCAGTGATTTCAGTGCCAGGCCGATGATGGATTATTTTGCGCCGTTGATGGCCTATCTGAAAAAACAGAATGCGGGAAGAAAATATACCTTGCCGGAGAAGCCACAGTTTTAGAGGCTGGATAGAGATAGTAGATAGTAGATAGTAGATAGTAGATGCCAGATGCGTGATTAAGCAGCATTACGTCACGATTCTGGCATCTCCACAAAATGCCTTATCAAAAGAAAAACCCACATCTATGAAATTCAACATAGTGAAATGGCGGTTGATGCTCACCACACTACCATTTACGATCTTCATGTTTGCCCTGAAGTTGGGCCTGATGTATGGACTTCAGTTTGAAGGCCTGGTTAAATTTTCAGAAGTCGGTATTGTAGTGACCGGCGGGCTTTTCCTGATCGGTTTCATGCTGGCCGGGGTGATGTCGGATTACAAGGAAAGTGAAAAGATGCCTGCGGAACTGGCCTGTGCGCTGGAGACCATGGAAGACACGATCATCCTGGCGCATGGGTTCAAGCCTGCATTTGATCTGCATGAACTCAGGAGCAGGTTGCGCAGTGTAACGGTTTCCATTATTGATTATTTTGAACGCAAACACAGTGAAGCTTTCGTGCTGGAAAAAATCAATAGTATCACGGGGATAGCCCAGGTGATGGAGAATGCAGCCATTGGCCCCATCTGTTCGCGCATGTCCGGGGAGCAAAGTAATCTCCGGAAATTATTCACCCGGATTACGGTGATCAAGAGGACCAATTTCCTCAGCACAGGATATGCTTTGATGGAGGTGATGACTTTCGCTGTTTTTGGATTGTTGATGATTTCCAAATTTGACAGTGTATTAGTGACCGGTATTATCGTGTGTTCTGTTTCACAGATTTTTGTCTATATGATCCGGCTGATCCAGGATATCGACCAACCTTTTGAATATTCGGCTACCGGGGTGGCCCAGGCAGCGGATGTAGATTTATTTCCTTTACTGGAGTATCACAAAAGGTCCCTGGCGAGAAAATAAGTAGCCTTCAGTTTTAGTCCAGACCATTATAGGCCACGAATTACACGAATTAACACTAATTGCTGAATTTATTGATTTGACCTGGTATGTGTATTTCAGGATGAATGAATAATATTTTAAATGCTTTGGCCGTAGTTGGAGTTTTCTCCAACGAACAGGTTGAGTGACTGTCCTTTTTTCGCCGTAGTTGGAGTTTTCTCCAACGACCTGTAAGAGTCCTACTGTAGATACCCTATTGGAAATCTACCTTGGTCTCATGATGGCTGTTGGAGAGAACTCCAACAGCGGCGAAAGTGGTTTTTTGTATTTCGTTGGGTGTTGGAGAGAACTCCGACAGCGGCGAAAGCGGTTTAAGTATTCCCCTTATTGTATTTCGTTGGCTGTTGGAGAGAACTCCGACAGCAACATCGCCGTTGTTGGAGTTTTCTCCAACGACCTGTAAGAGTCCTACTGTAGATACCCTATTGGAATTCCACCTTGGTCTCATGATGGGTGTTGGAGAGAACTCCAACAGCGGCGAAAGTGGTTTTTTTGTATTTCGTTGGGGTTGGAGAGAAGTCCAACAGCAACAATTGTTTTGTTTCAACCTCCGCCTTTTCTAATTATTATTCAGTATATTTAGTTCACACAGCCGGGGATACCTTACACCAGGATTCTTAATTGTAGGATTTAATAGCGTTATGCAGCAAATGATCAGGTTATTCCGGGCAAGGTTGAAACCCTATTTTCCGGTCCGGCGCACGTTACCTGTTGAATTAGAAAAGCCATTTGAAGAATATAAGGACGTTCGAAGCATTGACCGGTTACAGGTGGCTGCCTGGTTAGGTGTTTTCCTTACTTTATGTCTCTTTGCCTTAGATTATTCCAGGTATTTCCCCCAGGGAAAATTTAAACAGGATTATTACCAGTCTTTATTTATAATTCATACACTGGGCCTGCTGTATATTATTCCGGCGATCCACATTTCACGCCGAAAAAGATGGATCATTGAGACACGACTCAGGCGTGGAGTGGTGATTTGGGGAATGGTGGTGATAACGTTTGCTTTCTTGCTGACCCAGGCTATAATAGTTTATATTCATCGCGGAACGACTACGTTATACCTGGGATTTATTTTTACAGGTAGCTGGATGTTTGCCATGTCCCACAAAGAGCGGCTCCTGTTTTTTACGGTGACCCTTTCGGCCATGTTCTGGGCTATTCTGACCAAAATCAATCCGGACGCAGACAATTTGTACGTTAGCCTGATTGAAGTTGTTTTTCTCTCTCTCGTCGCTTTTTTCTTTGATTCCTTTGATTACAATATGAAGGTGGCCAATTTTTTAAATCTGCTGCAAATTGAAAGGGAGCAAAAGCGAATTGTCGAACTGGAATCTTTTAAATCCAGATTTTTCACCAACCTGACCCATGAGTTCCGCACTCCGCTTACCCTCATTCTGGGGATGGCGCGGGAAATTGCTGAAGATCCTAAGCGTTGGGCAAAAGAAGGATCTCAAATGATCCAGGATAATGCTGAAAGTTTACTCAACCTCATCAACCAGATCCTGGATTTATCCAAGATGGAAAGCGGCTCCATGCCATTGCGCCTTGTACAGGGAGATGTGGTTTCCTATTTAGGGTATGTCGTGGATTCCTTCAAAGGAAACGCGATTGCGAAACGGATTGAAATTCATTATTTATGTAAAGAAGATCAGATCCTCATGGATTATGATCCCGCTCAATTGGCCACTATTATTACTAACCTGTTGTCCAACGCCATCAAATTTAGTTTTGAGGGTGAAAATATTTACATTTCTTTATCACTTCACCACGAGGCGGATAGGGAGTATATTGAAATTACAGTTCAGGATAATGGAGTTGGAATTCCCAAAGATGAATTGAGCCGCATATTCGAAAGATTCTACCAGGTGCAAAGTTCACCGTCCGTTGCCCGGATCGGGAGTGGCATAGGCCTGGCGTTGGTAAAAGAATTGGTGCAATTGCTGAACGGGGATATTACCGCCGTTAGCACCGTGGGAAAAGGATCTCAATTTCAGGTCAGGTTACCGGTATACAGGACGGCCCCATTGATTGAACCCACCTTATATGCGGATGGTCGCATAGGTATAGCCCCGAATCAGGAAATTAAGGAGACCATATCAGAACAGGCAGAAGAAATTCAGTCTGTGGACGGCAAACCGGAAGTACTCATTATTGAAGACCATGCGGATGTAGTCAAATACCTGCGTATTTGTCTGCAGGACCTGTACCGGATCACTGTTGCCAATAATGGAGAAGTAGGAATTACACAAGCTATAAAAAACGTTCCGGATATGATCATCTGCGATGTCCTCATGCCGGTCAAAGATGGAATTGAGGTTTGCCGTGAATTAACGCATAATCCCGTCACCAGCCACATCCCTATTATTTTGCTTTCGGCCAAAACGGATGCCCATTCCAGAATCGCGGGATTGGAAAGCGGAGCTGATGTCTATATGCTCAAGCCTTTTGAGAAAGATGAACTGCGCGCTCAAATTCAAAACCTGCTCAATCGATTCAATGAATATCATCAGCGATATGCCAACCCGGAAGCCATCCCTTCTAAAACAGATGATATTCAGCTGGAAGTCGAAGATGAATTTATCACCCGGATCCGGAACCTGGTTCATGAACACCTGGATGACAATGAATTTTCTGTCCATGACCTGGAAAGAGGAATATTCCTGAGCCGCTCACAACTGCATAAGAAACTAAAAGCCCTGACCGGCTTATCTGCGATGCAATATGTCAGCCGGATCCGGCTTTCTGTAGCCCGGGAAAAACTAAAATCCGGCACAGAAAGCATAAGTGATATTGCTTATCAGGTAGGCTATTCGGATCCCAATTATTTTTCCAGGACCTATTCAATGGAGTTCGGGGAAACACCCAGTGAAACACGTAATAATCATAAAAAGAGCAGTTTATAAATATAGTATTATTCCATAGGAAACACGAGTGCTATTGTCATTCATTTAAAAAGAAACCCTTTCCCTGCAATAAGAAGAATTAGTCCAGAAGAGGAAACATGAGGTGAGGTCACTTTTGGTACATCGAAATCAATTAATCGGTGAACCAAAATTCCACTCCAATGACAACCTCTTCAAATGTCTCCAGCAGCAAGACCTGGACCCAACTCACTCCTTCGCAGTTATCCAGGTACGTCACCAATATGGATTCCGGCAAATTGAACCTGGCCAAAGTTCATTCTGATGATTCCATTTGGAAATCTTTCCTGGCAGCTCATCCAGTAGTTAAAATTCAACGACCTGACTTTTTCCTCATCTTCCGATACACGGATGCCTGTAAAATATTATACCAGGAGAACATCAGCCTTGATCTCGGTGGCGAGGAGGTCACCCTGGAGAGCATCCATAACCATATCGTCCCAGCGGATCTGAAACACATTCGGGAGACCGATCAGATCGTCACCCAATTGATCCATGAACGCAAACTATTGCCTTTTGATTATATCTATAAAATCTGTGCTAATGTGGTGAGCCCGAATGCCGGACTCAAACGATTAATGCGTTCCAGCATTCTCATTCATCGCGATCAGTTCGGGAAAAGCATGATGGGCCTGACGTACTTTCATGATGTCTCCGGTCTGGTCTCTTCAATCCGACCGAATAATTATGAGATCGCCTGTGAACCGGAGCTCGCTTTTCTTTCAAATGAAATCGAAAAGCGGTTAAAAAAATCAAATAGCCCGGAAATTAATCTCACTTGCCGGGAAAAAGAAATTCTCCACTGCATCCGCAAAGGGATGAGCAGCAAGGAAATTGGAATCCACCTTTTTATCTCCCCGGCCACCGTCAATACACACCGCCAGAATATGCTGCGAAAATGGGAAGTAAAGAATACCGCTGCTCTTATTGAAAAATGCATTGAGCGGGATTTGCTCTAACCACCGGTCAATCATTTTTATCCAACCAACATAAAGGACAACAAATATTTAATCACCTCAAACTCCCATATCATGAATCATTTATTGTTTTCCACTTTCTTCCTGATGCTGTCTGGATTATCCCATGCGGAGCCATCTCAGCCATTATTCAATAAGCCATCAAAAGATACGTCCTGGGTTTTCTCTTTATCGGGAGGCTTGACCTTATTGGGAATGGGACAATCTGTCGATCATATTCTAAATGTAAACCAGCTTAATCAAACTGAATATTCCTGGTTACATATTGGAAGTAGTTCAGGTGAAATAAGATATCCAAAAAATTATCCCTCCGGAAGCTTTCAATTGGAATTCAAGCGAATCATCAAGCCGCAACATTTTTTAACGCTTTCCTATGGGATATCGAACGCCCAGCGTATCAAGGGGAATGCGGGTGCCTTCCATTTCGATATACAAACGCTCATTCACCAGGTACGGGGAATGTATGGCCTGCTATCGGTCAATCACCGGAGAGGCATAATGGCAGGGGCCATGGTTGGTTTGCTAGAGCTTAGCGGGGAAACCTATGAATATTACCCTAAGGAATCCAGTTCGGTTCAGCGCCAACATCATTTTATAGCCGGAGGGACGGCCGAAGGATTTATCAGGTTGGGGAAGGCCACTGAACAATCAGTATCCCTCCGGGTGATCGCTGACCTATGGACCGCGGTGAATATGGATCCCTTTTATGCTAAGGATCAGACTATAATACAACCCCATCGCCTGCAGCCTTCCTCGTTTTCCATTGCGCTCAATATTCCGATTTGCATGATTAAATAGGGAATGATCATGGAATAGCCACAGCCCTTGCTTTATCCGCCATAATGTGAAATGGAAATACCCTTCATGGGGAATATCCAAAACCAACTTTACTAACATGAAATGATTATTCACTTAAAATCTCATTGCCATGAAAAATTTAATTTTTTCCCTTTTCTGCCTGGTCTTTTCCGGCACAGCCCTTATGGCTCAAAACCATTTTTATTCCTGGACCCTTTACGGAAGTATTGCCCCGCAGCAAGCTCCGGTCATTCCTGACTTATTTGTCAATCGCAATTTTCCAGCCGATGAATTCAGGTTCAATTTGAATAAGGTCAGATCAGAATTATCGATCGGTGTTCGCAGGAATTTCAGGTTTAGTTCTCCTTTTTTTGGCACCCTCGGAGCAGAGTATGCACAGAAGGAAGAAACTTATTCGATGTTATTTACCTGCCCGAGCGACCAAAGAGCCAAAATGGACTATGTATTAAATACGACCAGGAAGACTATAACCATACCCATCGGAATCGGGATTAGAATGGGTCGACTGGATATCACCAGCGGGCTGAAAGCGCAATACACGATGTCGTCCGGCATGCAAGGAGAGGCGACCATGGGTATGCGGATGACGAAATCCCAAACCGATGCCGGGTGGTACACGGGTGTTGGAGTGAATTTCGATCGGGTCCGGATAGGCATGACCTATCAATCCATGTTGTGCCGGAATGGCAATTATTTGATACATGATGGAAGCGCGCTCGAATTAATGCGCGTACCAAATAATGTCAGTTTCAATGTGGGTATTTCTTTCTGAATTCATCCCGGGAAATAAAAGCGTAATAACAAACTTGATTACGTAATGATAAAAATGCTGAAAACCATATTTGTGTTGGGAATTGTGGCCCCCCTGGTTTTACAGGGTTGTGCGGCAGTATACAGGCCTGTTCATCCCGAAATGCTCTCCATGGACGACGATCGATGGACAGGTCCGGATGACTGTGTGGAGATCCAACTGATGGATCATGTGTTGGACGGTGCACCGGCAAAAAGATATGCCAAAATGGAAAAGCGTAATGAGGTAAATCTAATCGCACTGAAAGTCAGGAATGAGGGAAGCGCTGATTTGCACTTGCCGGATGACCTTAACCTATTCGCTATGAACGGCGATACTATTTCATTCCTGGCGGTAGAGGAGGCTTTGACTGCCCTGGTCGACGTATTGGATTTCGATCATTCAAATAGTGTAGTTGAAGTGGAAACTGAACCGGGCTGGATACTGAATTCCTGGATAGTCACCAATGACGTTAGAAAATTACAGTCTCACATTCGTTTTGTTAAAAACATCTCGGATGAATATCTGAAGGAATGTGTCGTTCATCCGGGTCAGGAGGTGATCGGATTTGTCGTCTTGCCCATCGGGAAAGGCACTCCATTCCAATTTTCCATTCGCTAAGAAGCAGGCCACCGATCCGGACGATGGATGCCGGGTTGGTGGCAGACAGTGCATTTTGAAGTAATTCATTATTAATCAGTATTCCTGCTTTCAGCCTGAAGGGTGAATTTCACCACGGTAAGACTGATTCGCCGGAAATATGGAAATGGGAAAGGTTTCTGGAAAATAAATTATTTAATCACCTCACTAAATATTTACATTATGAATACGGCAAAAAAAATGTTGAAAGGGGTAGCCAGCCTGGCATTGATCATGGTGCTTTTCTCCTTCGATGAAGCCAATGGTTGGTTCAAAGCGGGCAGTGCTCCAAAAAGTTATGACATGGGCATTGACAAAGGCGCGGGACAGGATGGTAAAAACGCAGCCACCATAAAATCCATGGAAGCCCATATTGACGGTTTCGGAACGCTGATGCAAAATTGTTTAGCGGAACATTATGCCGGAAAGCGGGTGCGCATGTCAGGGATGATGAAATCAAAGGACGTCTCTGATTGGGCTGGATTTTGGTTTCGCATTGACCAAAAAGCATCCACAGGAACACTTGGTTTTGACAACATGCACGATGGAAAATCGGACAGATCTGTTAAGGGAACTACGGATTGGGCGAAGTATGAAATTGTATTGGATGTTCCGTTACAGGCTACCAACCTGGCCTACGGTGCTTTATTGTCTGGTACGGGTCAAATTTGGTTTGATCATTTAAAATTTGAAATGGTGAACAAAAGTGTGCCGACGACCGGAGGCGATGTGGAAAGCATGATGCCGAATGCAGAGCCGGTCAACCTGGATTTTGAAAATTAATAGTAGGGATACAGATTTAAGACAGAAATAATTTTCCTGTCACCGATCACTCCACCATAGAATGAAAAATATTCTCCATATCACCTTCTGTTATTTCCTGGGTATCATCACCATGTCCGGACAGCAGAGAATTCAGGGGAGAGTCATTGATAGGGCCAATAGCGAATCTCTGCTGGGTGTAAATGTATCCGTGGTCGGGACCCCTGATGGGGCGGTCACAGATTATAATGGTGAGTTTGTCATTGAAACTAATGCGGTCTTTCCCCTCACAGTTACTATTTCCTATTCCTACTACGCCACACAAACCATTCAGGTGGCGGATGGAAAACACATTAATGTGTATTTGGAAAGGAGTTTCGAATTGGGAGGGATCGAAATCGTGGATAAAATGAATAAGGATCGATCCCTGTCTCCGAATAAAACAGAAGAAATGGGGGCAACTGAAATGCTGCACGGGGCTGCTCCCGGGGTATTTCAAAATATGGCTCACAAGAATGGAATTGATTTTATTGGAGGCATAGCTATGTCGCTCATCAATACGCGGGGATTCAATTCCACCAGCCCGGTGCGGATGCTTCAGATTATTGATGGTGTTGACAATCAATCCCCTGGGTTGAATTTTTCCCTCGGTAATTTTTTAGGTGCAGCTGAATTAGATCTGCAGCGAATGGAAGTCATCGTCGGGGCAAGTGGCCCTTTCTATGGTCCCAATGCATTCAATGGGGTCATCAGTATGGAAACCAAAAATCCATTTTTCCACCCGGGGCTGAGTGCGATGATCCGGGTGGGTGAACGCAATCTCAGGGAAGAAGGACTGCGCTTTGCCAGGGTATTCAAAAATAAAGACAGCCTCGGGGTATGGGCGTTCAAACTAAATCTTTCTGCTCTATCCGCTAATGATTGGGGCGCCCGGAATTATGACCCGGTCACCAATAGTCGCGTGTCCAAAGACAACCCCGGACGATATGATGCTGTCAATATTTATGGAGATGAATATTCAACCCTCATGGATAAAACCATTCTCTCCGGTCGATATACCAAATATGGCGGACTGGAGAATTATTACAGGACGGGATACAGGGAAGAAGATTTGGTGGATTATGAGACTCGAAATTATAAAGCCAGTCTTGCTTTTCATTTCAGGTTACAGCCCCGAAAGACGGACAATTCTCCGGAATTGATCCTGAGTTCTTCCTTTGGCTCCGGTACGACCATGTACCAGGGGGATAACCGGTTTAGCCTGAAGGATATTCTATTCTTTCAACATAAGGTGGAATGGAGAGCCAGGGATCATTTCTTTCTGAGAGCGTATTATACCCATGAAGATGCCGGGAAATCCTATGATCCCTATTTCACGGCCTTACGATTGCGGGACCTCAGTAAGACCAATGATCAATGGGAGTCGGATTATACTTATAAATGGAGAGACAGCATCCTTCCGGTCATGGAAGCTATGGGTTATCCCAAATTTTGTCATTCCTGTCCTGTCCAGTTTGATGTTGATTCTGCGGTAGCGTGGCTTACAGCGCATCAGGGAGAATTGCAGCTTTGGCACAGTCAAATAGAAAATTATGCCAACCAGGCTAAGGTGGGGAACTCT
The DNA here is from genome assembly GCA_963837505.1 of uncultured Saprospiraceae bacterium. Lineage (GTDB taxonomy): Bacteria > Bacteroidota > Bacteroidia > Chitinophagales > Saprospiraceae > Opimibacter. The sequence continues at coordinate 452,461 of CAWINN010000005.1, forward strand.
TCAAAAGATCGACTGGTCCCCGGGACAGATGCTTTTGTAACTGCCTTCAATGATATCACATCACGATACAACAATGAATCCGGAGGCACCCGGTTTTATGACCACTCCGCCCTTTTTCATATCCATGGTGAATATATATTCCGTCCAAAATTCTTTTCTGAAATCCGGGTGGGCGGTAATATTCGAAATTATTTCCCGGATTCCAAAGGGACTATTTTCTCCGATACTTCAGGTACGCATCTTCATAATTCAGAATTTGGATTCTATGCCGGGATGAAAAAAAATTTCCTCCCCAAAGATAAACTTACGGTCTCGGCAACCTGGCGGCTGGACAAGAACCAAAATTTTGCTGCTGTTCAAACCTATGCTGCAAGTGCGGTCTATCAACCACTGAAAAATACCTATTGGTGTGTGTCTGTTTCCAGTGCACTGCGGAATCCGACGCTGTCGGATCAATATCTCTATCTCAATGTGGGCCCGGCTATTTTATCGGGACAAATTGGGGGAGTGGACAGTTTGCTGACGCCAGCATCTTTTAAAAGTGCCCTGGAGCATCAAAACAGGAATTTGCTGGTCTACTTCCCTATCCCCGCTTTGCGTCCTGAATATGTAAATACGATTGAAACCATTTTAAGGACTAAGATCGGATCCCATGTTTTTGCCGAAGTGAATTATTATCGAAATACGTACAAAAATTTTATCGGGTATCTGATAGGAATTAGGGCGCATTTCACGCCACCGGAAGCGCCTGAGTTCCTGCCGGTTGATGCCCAGGTTTATCGGTATTCCGCTAATTCAACCTTCAGCGTCAACACGGAAGGATTTAGTGTGGGATTGAATTATCAAGTCACCCCCCATTTTACGCTGGATGGTAATTACAGCTTTAATCAACTAACCAAATCAAATGAAGAGGACCCTATCATCCCTGCCTATAATACACCGACCCATAAGTTCAATGTCGGGGTTACAGGAACCGACCTGAAAATAGGGAAAACCGGATTTTTTCAACATCTCGGTTTTAGCCTTTTCTACAAATGGGTGGACTCGTATACGTTCGAGGGATCGCCCCAGTTTACAGGATTGATTAAAGCGTATGGCCTGGTGGATGCACAAATCAATGTCCAACTCCCCCGACAGAAAATAATGATTAAAGCAGGTGCATCCAACCTGTTGAATAATGAGCATTATGAAACCTATGGCGGTCCTTCTATTGGCCGATTGGGATACGTACAAGTCAATTACTCCTTTTAACCAGATATGATTTATTCAATTTTTAAATTATCAATTATGAAAAAGTTATTGTACATCCTTTCGTTCCTCTTCATTTTAGATACCGCCCATGGCCAGGCATATCGTTATCGAGAAGAGGTTTTTACTTCAGTGACACGCACCGACAGTGTGATTTATGGTACCAATGCTACCGCCATTACTTTGGTCCCCTATGGCGAAGCACTTAATTTGCCTTTGTTCATGGACATCTATGAACCTGAGGGGGATATGGAGGAGCTAAGGCCGTTGATTATTTATTTCCATTCAGGCAATTTCATTCCATACCCATACAACGGGAGTGTAGTGGGGACCAATAGAGACAGCTCTGTGGTAGATTTTTGTATGAAGATGGCCCGGTGTGGATATGTGGTGGCGTCAGCAGATTATCGCCTTGGATGGAACCCGTTTGCTGCGACCGATGAGGAGCGTCGGTTTGGTATCATTAATGCTGCCTATCGGGGTGTGCAGGATGCCCGGACGTGTATCCGCTATTTCAGGGAGTCAGCCCAAATGGGAGGAAATCCATATGGAATTTGTGAAAACCAGATAGCTCTATTCGGAGATGATACCGGTGGATATTTATCTGTGCATGCTGCAGTTTTAGATAGTTATGATAAAATTCTCGCTGATGACGAATTATGGATTGATACCGGTAATGTTCATTTTATACCCATGATTATTCCGGAAATCAACGGAGATATAGAAGGAAAAACAATCGGGATAAATCCTCCCGGTTTTCCACCTTTTCCTGCAGGGGACACTTTATGTTATCCGAATTATATCAGTGATAACTCTTCGTTCAAGGTAGCCGTTAACCTGGCTGGGGCGGTGGCCTATCTGCCATGGATTGAGCCAGGTCAGCCTCCGATTATTTCTATACAAACACCTTATGATTTCACTTCTCCCTATGATTGTGGTGATGTACATATTGAACCCGATCTTTATGTCATTAATGTTTGTGGTGCCCATGCCATAGCTCAGGCAGAAGAAGCATCGGGGAACAATTCCATCTTTGATAACATAGATGATTACTTGGTTAATGATTTTCAACGGTCGGTAGAAGCTGTTGCTTTATCGAGGAATGAGGGCTCTAATTGTCTTTTTCCGGTCATAGGGGACACTATTACTGATATTAATCCCTGGGAGTTTTGGGATCCTGATTCAAATATTAATCACCATAATGGCATATTATTAAACCCGCACATGTCGAAAACAAAGGCCGAAGCTTATATGGATTCGGTCCTCGCCTATGTCCTGCCGAGAATTTATGCAGCCCTGGAATTGGATAATCCTGATTACCCCTGTAGTTCGAGCTCAACGGTTATCCCACAGGATGCTATTGATATTTCCCTGACCCCCAATCCATCCTCTGATGAAATTGAAATGACGACTCCACCAGCCTTTATCATTCGGGAGGTCAGATTATTTGACAGCCGGGGATCCCTGGTCAGTCAGCAAAAAGGCGTCAATAAAAATGAGTATTTCATTGATGTCAGCAAAATGGTGCCGGGCATGTATTTAGTTCAGATCCAATTCGACCAGGGCATCACCACCCGACAAATCATAGTCCAATAAAGATAAGGTTACGATTAATTCCTTTTCCTCGCAGTGGCCTGTTGCCTTAATGTGTAGCAGGCCATTTTTTTAAATCGTTACTGGCAGGAGGGAAATGCTGATGAATGTTTAAGCCGCGAATAGCACAAATGCACTCTTCTTCCCGGCTTCTTTCATTCCTTCAAATCCCAATTTCCCGCATTCCCATTTTTTTTGTCATAAATGTAATCTCATCCTTAGCCTCTTTATGCAATATGTTAGTTCCACAATTGCAGGAGATTACCCGACATTTGTCAAATTCTGCCGGCCTTTCCCGGAGAAACAGGATAAAATAATATTGAATTTGGAATGTATTGAGTATATTGAGATACAAATTATGACCGATGAACAAGCTGACATTATTAGCGGTCGGATTGTTTAGCTCTATAACAATCTCCGCACAAGTAGGCATCGGCACCCAAACACCTAATGAGCATGCTGTGCTCGATCTGAGTTCTAATAGTAAGGGACTATTATTACCCAGGATGACTTCTTCTGAACGAACAGCCATGTACCTCACTGCCAGTGATGCAGGCATGATGGTTTATCAAACCTCCCCTCCGAAAGGAACCTACACCTGGGATGGTTCACTATGGGTCTTTTCCACCCCTATTGATATAGGATCAGCAACCAGTACCACATTGCGCTGGGACAATGCCAGTTCCAAATGGATCGGAACGCCCAACCTCTTTAATGGCGGCGGATCTATTGGTGTGAATACGGGCAACAATCCGAACTATCAGCTTCAACTCAACAGCATCGGGTTGAATACCAAATTGCAACTCACTTCTTCCACTTTCGGGACGCAATCAGGTGACGGAGTATTGCTTGGCATAAATAACAATACGCAGTCCACTGCAGGCTGGGCTTATCTGGTACAACAGGAAGACAGACCTCTTTGGTTTGGCACTAATGGAGTTGAAAGGGTTCGCATTGATTCCATTGGAAGAGTTGGAATTAACACAACCAATCCATCAGCAACGCTCGATGTCAATGGTTCCTTTAAGCTAGGCAGTTCAGGTACGTCGCTCCAAAGTATCATGCGCATGGACTTCGAAACCGACCCCCCGGAGATAGCCGCCTTTGCAGAATGGATCTGTAACATTCCATGTCCGAATACATCCTCAAATGCCGTAGTCTATGTTTCTCCCGGCGACAACATGGATCATATCATGATAGGCTTTTCACGAGTGAATGTACCCGGAAATATTCAGGTCAAATTCATGAACATGAGCAGCATACCTATCAATGCCGGTACGGTCATGCTGCATATTGCCTTGATTCAATAGCGAGTGGTGAAGTCCTGACCGCAACTTAGCAGGAAGAGCATGGGGTCAGTGGTCGGTATTCGGTGATCAGTAATCAGTAGTCAGTAATCGGTGATCGGTGGTCGGTGGTCGGTGGTCGGTGGTCGGTAATCGGTGACCAGTAGTCGGTAGTCGGTGATCGGTAGTCGGTGGTCGGTAATCGGTAAGCGGTAATCAGTAATCGGTAATCGGTGGTCGGTAATCGGTGATCAGTAGTCGTAGTCGGTAATCGGTAGTCGGTAATCGGTAATCGGTAATCGGTAGTCGGTAATCGGTGATCATTAGTACATGGTCCTTCAGACCAATCTGTATATTTCCTGTATCCCCTTCAATTCCTTTTCGAAATCAATATGCTGATCGATGAGCTGCCCGGAATGGATATCCATCACCCATCCATGGACAATGGGATAACCGGTTTTGACATATTGTTGCTGCACGGCTGCTGTTTTGATGACATTGATACATTGTTCTTTGACGTTGAGTTCGACCAGCCGGTCATAGCGGGCTTCCAGGTCAGTGATGTTATTTAACTCTTCCTTATGCAGGCGATAGACGTCGCGGATATTGCGCAGCCAGGGATTGAGGATACCCATATCTTCCTGGGTCATGGCGGATCGTACGCCACCGCAATGGTAATGACCGCATACAATGATATGTTTTACCTGCAAAACCTTCACCGCGTAATTGATCACCGACATCACATTCACATCAATGCTGACGACGAGGTTGCCGATATTTCGATGAACGAAGACTTCACCGGGTGCTGCCCCCATCATCTCTTCGGCTGTCACGCGGCTGTCGCTGCAACCGATGTATAGATAATCCGGATTCTGGTCCCTGGCCAGTTTCTGAAAGAAATCAGCATCGTTCGCCTTTTTCTCGTTTACCCATTGCCGGTTGTTTTCGAATATTTGATCGTAGGAAATCATTTGAGTGAGTAGTGAGTAGTGAGTGGTGAGTAGTGAGTAGTGAGTAGTGAGTAGTGAGTAGTGAGTGGAACTTTATAGTTTCTTCCCGATCACCGGTATCATCTTCCGGTTTTTCCACAGGAGGATCAGGCAACTTACAAAAACTATACATGCCATGATGAACAGTGTCCCTCCGTCATCCATCACGACGAATCCTAATTTGGTAAAATGGAAAAACAAGGCTCCACTTATGGTTCCTAAAGCCAGTAGAGCTCCCAGCCAGGTGGTCGCCGGAAAAAAGAGGACAATCGTCGCGATCAACTCCACGAAACCTGATCCATATCGACCCCAGGGTTCCATACCCACGGTGGTAAAGATATAGACGCTTTCTTCCGCACCGGTAAACTTGAAGAATAAGGTTTGCAAAAGGATAATCGCAACCACCACCTTCAATACATTCGCCAACGTTAAGTATTTTTTCATTTCATTTTAATTTTGTTTCGTTGTTCGTTTTGCCCCCTGTCCTCCCGCCACATCTCTCATTAAGGTGCGGTGGTGGGATCCTTTTGCTGAGCTAAGTCGAAGTATCCGCTGTGCTACGACCTGACAGGAAGACCTGAGGGACACACCTTTACTTCGTACTTCCTTTTTCCTTATTCATAAAAGGTTTCATTTATCTGCCGAACAAACGGCAATGAAGCCATGGCAAAGAGTTTCTTTTTCCATCCCTCTTCATGGTTGGATACTATACACAGCCATTCCCTGTCGGAGCAAGCCGAACGACCTTTCGACTTTTTCATAATGTTTGCGCGCGGTTCGATATGGAGTACTCGCTTTGCAGAAGCGTCATTGGCCGGTATACAAAATTCATAATCCACATTGACTCCTTCATGTTTTAACCCGGTATTGTCTACCGCAGTATAATTGAACATGATCTTATTGATGTCCTCCTGCGTTGTGCCCTGGTGACATTGGACCATGAGCAGTGCAGACAGCGCAAAGAGGAATAAAAAAACCGGATTATCTGACATCATGGCGAATTTAAGCACCTCCGCTGATTTTATGAAAAAGGTCCGGGTCACTTTTTCCGGCTACCGAAGCACAAGAAACAGCAATCCGGTCAATACCAGGATTATTCCTGAAATCAATCCGGAGCTATGTTCCAATTTATGCCAATCCATTTTCTTCAATCCTTGTACGGCCAGCCAGGCAAAAAGGGTCATGCCAATGGCCGAGGTGATCGTGTAGATAGCGGCCATCCAGTAGGTGGTCGCCATGCTTTCCGAACCGGCGACTAAAAACAAAGCGCCCACCTCAAGGCAGGGAGAGAGAAACATAGCGAGCATGATCGATCCCAGGATATAGGCCATCGTGCGATTGGAAGTGATCGTGACATCCTTCATGTGGAAATGCCTGTGATGTTGATGTTTCCAGATAAAGTAAGCGCCAATCATCACCAGGATTCCCGCCGCCACAAAACGGAAATAGGGTAAAAGCTGTCCCAGCTTCATGCCGCCTATAGCCACCATTATGCCAATGAGGACGGTACTCAGGCTGTGGGCCAGCGCTGCTACCATGGTCACTATAGCCGTTTTCCTGGCGGACCAGTTCATCTGCCTCGATATAGCTACCACCGGCAACCAATGATTGGGCAGAATGGCATGAAGGATACTGATAACAACAACGGAGAGGAATAACTGGAGAGAGGCGTGAAACATTCGGACAAAAATACTCGGTAAAGGGTTTATTCCGCTGAAAATCCCAAAACGGCAAAACGGCTTTCAGGAGAGAGGTAAGCACCTGATACCAGGGTGTGTAAAAAAATGTTTTATGGAATGAAGTTTGCAACCTCAAAGGAATAAATAAATGTTTAAATTGGTATCCGTTCCTGAGATCCAGCCAGCAACCGGGCAGTGATGAGAATGAACGAAAAATTCTACAAACCCATTTGGGTCAAAGCCTCTCTCGGATTCGCTTTGATGATGTTTGGATTGCTGCTCACCTTTCTCATGTTCAGATTTTTCCCCGTGCCCCAAGAAACCGGCTTTGACGGCCTGAATGCATTGCTATTTGTTTTCTTTGGACTCGGCCTGACGCTTTTCCTGTATATCCTCGGCGTGATTTTTATCCGGAATTATCCCTACCGGATTTTCCTGCTTTGCCTGATGCTCTTCTTCGGCATTTTGGTCTTTATCCGGTACATGGTGATTGGATTTTAATCCAATTCATCCACGGACAGCAGTATCCGAAATGATCCTTGAAGGACAAGTAGGAACAGGAAGCTAAAATAACCTCTAACTTTTTGGTGAACGCAGCAGGTATACGCCACCAAGGAGTACGATAACCGCCAATCCCAGTTCAACTATAGCTGTTTGTTTGGCACCCGTGTCTTCTGCATTTAACTCGACACCGAGTACTTTGACAGAGCCAGAGCTGTTTTGAAGTTTGTGTATGCCATCATATCCGACAACGATGGCAGCAATAATGAGGAGAGCCCCGATGATTTGTTTCATAAGTAATTGGAATTTGTTTGTTTTATAAGAGATAAACGATAAGGAAGCCCAATGGTTCGGAAATTCCGAAAATGAATATTCTGTTTGGTGATGGACTTTCAGACCCGGCGCCTTCTTTTGATCCTTTCCCCCTTCCAGGAGAAAGGAATTAGGTTCAGGATGTTGAGCCTACATCTTGCTTTTTCCGAGATTTGACCTTCTTACTGCATACTGAATATTGCTTACCGCTTACCGCTTACCGCTTACTGAATACTGCTTACCGCTTACCGCTTACCGCCTACCGCTTACTGCTTACCGCTTACCGATTACCGCTTACCGACTACCGACTACCGATTACCGCTTACCGACTACCACTTACCGACTACCGCTTACCGATTACTGAATATCGCCACTGAATACTGAATACTGAATACTGATCACTGATTACTGCCCACTACCGACTACCGCTTACCGATTACTGAATATCGCCACTGAATACTGAATACTGAATACTGCCTACTGCTTACTCATTTCAATGTCATCTATAAAATCCTTTATCGCTTTATTGTTACCATCCGGATTGTCCTGCATGGTTAAATGTCCTGCGTCCTTGATGAGAGCGAACTTAGCGCCGGGTACGAGGCTCTGATAATATTGTACTGTGGCTGGACGGGCTTCATCATATTGGCCGGCGATGAAAAGAGTAGGCACCTTGATATCTTTCAATCGATCCGTACGGTCATAATTTTTAAGCGTGCCGGAAATAGTAAATTCGCTCGGTCCCTCCATATACATATACACATTGTCGCCCATCTGGGCAAAGCAACTGTCGATATCGGGTGACCAGGGTAAATTTCTCGCCACAAAACCTTCATAATACAACTGGACCGCATATTGATATTCAGGATTATTGTAGGTCTTGTTTTTTTCATTGATGCGGATCGCCTGTTGCATGGAATCAGGGAGCCCGGCGATGAGAACGTCAGCATCACTCATCCATCGCTTGATACTTAAAGCAGGACTGCTGAGAATTAAGGCTTTGATGCCATGCGGATGATCGAGATAATAATCCATGCCCAGCATGGTACCCCACGATTGGCCATAGAGATAGAATTTCTTTAGTTTCAGATGATGTATGAGTTGGCCCAGCTCTAGTTTATAATGCGCGATGGTCATCAGGCTGGTGTCGGTGATGCGATCCGAGTGCCCGCAGCCCAACTGGTCGTAGAAAATAACTTGCCGGTCAGTGGCCAGTTTGGCCAACGGTTTAAGATAGTAGCTCGGTACACCCGGACCTCCATGCAAAACCAGTATTGGGGTCTTGTCGCCGGTACCCACCACATTATACCAGATCTTGCCTCCGTCTACATCAAGGTAGCCTGATCCCGCGGGCAATTGGTGGGCTTTCTGGCAGCCCGGAAGCAATAGAATGGAAAATACACTTAGGGTAAGGAGGTAAAGAGCAGAATTCTTTTTCATAAAATTTATTTGGGAAAAGGGAAAGTTAAATCATTTCGAAGGCGATATCAAATCTGTTTTTATCAGGAAGGTAATCTTTGATGAAACCGCCTTTTGTATCAATACAAATGGTTAACATAGATTTTATCGCAGGAACCATCATCATATACGACAAGTTGAATCCCATCTTCATCTTTCGTAATCTTTTGCCCCAGGAGATTAAACCTTTCTATTTCATGGCGTTCTTTTGTATTTCCGGGTACATCGATTCCGGATACATTATCCTGGGTGATGCGCATTTCATAAGGGAAGAGCTGAAAATCCGGATGGGTGTCTTTAAATATTTCCGGTACGGAGCCGATGATAAATAATATGGAAGTATCCTCTGGAACAACATCCAGGGTGAGTGATCCATTTGTTTCATCCGTCATGTCCAGGTTGTAAAAGCTGGCCCCTGTGGTTTCGTTTTGAACCAGTACCCTGCCCTCGAAGTATGAGGAGTCTCCGTAAGTACCAATGGGTTCGGCACTCAATGCAAAAGTGTAGGTGGCGGAAAGACTGTTTGTTAATTTGTAGGTATGAAAAGACCAGGCCGTCGTCATCACGGAATCTACCGGTTGATACCAGCCACCGCTCCCGGTGTTATGATAGGTCTGGATGAATTCATGGTCATCGTCCGGATCGGCATAATCGTTCCATTCATTTTCATTGGTCGAAGCCTGGACAGGATCGATGAAATCAAAATGATTGGACATGTGGGCTGCCCAATCCATAAAATAATCCCTGAACACATGGCCACCCAATTGATTAAAGAAATATTCCTGTGGCAGTTCAGTGGTGCCGCTGTATAAACCGGAAGTGATAATGCTGGCCGGAGCGCCGGCGACATCGGTGATATAATACAATAACAACGCCATCGCATATTGATGCACATAGCGTTGCCAGTTGGACGGATAGTAGTCGGGATAATTATTATAACTCAACCATATAGGCACTTGTGGTACACGCACCAGGCTTTCAGCCTCTACAAAAGCTCTTGGAGCACCCGGGTTTTGTTTGGCGGCAAACCAATTGGCCGAAGCTTCAATATACCATTGGCTATTGCCGGAATAAGCAAAGCCAGGTGCGTTGGCGCTGTATTGGAAGATGTGGAAAGTTTCATGCGCATTATTGACCCAATCATTCAATACGCCATTGGGTAAGGTTAAAAAGGGATAACCATTATTGTCCGTGCCTTGTCCATTGCTCCAGCCATATTGATGAAACACATCATTCATATTGCCGGGGGTATGAATGTATACGTTGTAATAAAATCCATCCTGTGCGTTTGGAGGATCCTGCATATCCAAATCATTGAGACAAATCGTACGGTAGTGCAGCATGCTGTCCAGGAGCACATCCACCTGGGAGGCGTAATCAAAATCTTTGTCCCACCATACGATGTAGATACCCCGGGTCATGGTGTCACAATCGGTCAGGTTTCCGAAGATATTGTTGATGGTATACTGAGCCCTGACCGGTGCAACAGAGATAAGGAGGCCAAAAAGAATCAGGAGGCCGGTCAGGATAAAGGAATGAAAATGTAGACGCATGACAAGAAGATTTGAGGAAGTAAGCTGAGTAAGCTCAATGAGGAATACCAGGAGTTATTAGTTTTTACGGTCTCAAGGTAAAAAGTAAAATGGCAGGTGGAAAACGAGGGGAGATCGGCATTGAACACGTGACCCTCACTATCCCTATTCATGTTTAATATTGATGCCAAAGACCAACCAGAATATCCACAGTAATACGGTGATAATGGCTATGGGTATGGGAAACCAAAAAGCGAGCAGCGCCAGGAGGGAATAGGTGATCAGGGCGAAATACCCGCTTTTCAGGTTCAACAGCATCTGCTCCTTTGATTTTTCATTTTTCACCAGGCCGTGTTTGAGGGCAGTACCGCAGATCAATATCCAGGCAATGGACTGCAAGACGATAACGGCATTATAGAGGACGACGGCCGGGGCAGCATGATCGGTCAGGATATATTCCCCAATGAGTGAAGTCGGAAAGGGGATGAACACCACAGTCAGGAGCAATAATCCGTTGGAATAAATGAAGGCGGCATTGGTCCGGGCAATCAGTTTGGCTCCATTGTGGTGATTGACCCAGGTGATCAGGATAATGACGAAACTCAAAATGAAAGCGGATATCGACGGCAGGATGTGTTTCAGTGCAAGCCATAATTCTGCCGTACTGTTGATTTCTGTATCCGGCGGGATCCTGATGTCGATGATCAATAAGGTTAAGGCTATAGCAAACACACCATCGCTAAAGGCTTCTAATCGCACATTGGGGCTGGACTCGGACATAGATTGGAATGGGGTTGAGTTATGGAATCAGGTAACATAGGTATTTCATCCTGCGTTTACTTGTTGCTGAATTCCAAAGTTAAAATTATATAAGCTGGTTTTTCGGTTCTTCTACGGGAGATAGCCTCCATCCCTTCCAGAGGGGCCGGAGGTTGTCCAACTGCCTTCGTTTAGTGCCTTTCGATTTTCTTTTGTATATCTATCTTTGGTCAAGATCATGGTTCATACAAATTGATTATATCCACAATGGCCACCGACCCGAAGATGACCCAAAAGAAATCCATTGGTGATGCTATGGACAATACAGCATTTGATGTCCTGGAACAAAGTTTTTCTTCGAAGTTCTACGAAAGTTCGTTGGATGAACTGGCGCAAAAGACGATCATCATCATTCCCAGCCTGACCCTGGATCAGGAAGTGCTCGGCACAATCAAAGGTGCTATACATTACGAAGAAAGGATGTTATGCTTGTTGTTGATGTTGCGCATGCCACGGACCCACCTGATCTATGTAACCAGTGTTCCGATTGATCACAGCATTATTGATTACTACCTTCATTTGCTGCCGGGCGTCACTCCCTACCATGCCAGGCAAAGACTCACGCTGCTCAGTTGTTATGATGCATCTCCCAAATCACTGACGGAAAAGATTTTGGAACGGCCCCGCCTGATGCAGCGGATTAAAGATGAGATAAAGCATAATGATCTTGCCCACATTGCCACTTTCAATGTCACTTCGCACGAAATGAAACTGGCGCTGGCCCTTAATGTACCGATTTTTGGTTGCCATCCTGATCTGTGGTATGTCGGCACCAAGACAGGTAGCCGCGAAATTTTCAGAAACCTTGGGCTTGATCTGCCCGCCGGATTTGAAAACCTGAAAAATGAAAATGAAATTGCTGATGCGCTGGCCCAGTTAAAAATAAAAGACCCGCTGCTGCAGAAGGCAGTTGTAAAGATAAATGAAGGCTTTTCCGGCGAGGGGAATGCTATTTTTCACTACGATCATGATAACGCTGCCGATACTAACCTGGCCGCCGATATTCTGTCCAATTTACAGCGTGATTTGAGGATAGTGGCCTCTAATTTGACCTATGAAGTTTATATGGAAAAATTTCGCCAGGAGGGCGGTATTGTGGAGGAATTTGTGGAGGGTGAAATCGTGGAATCTCCCTCTGTGCAATGCCGTATTAATCCTATTGGTGACCCTGATATCATGTCCACGCATGATCAGATACTGGGCGGCGAAGGCGGACAGGTTTTTCTCGGTGCCATATTCCCTGCCGGAAAAGATTACGCGGTGGAGATCGGGGCTATTGGGAAAAAGATTGCCGATGAACTCCAGCGACTCGGTGTACTGGGAAGATTTGCTGTTGATTTTATGTCCGTTAAACAACCCAATGGCTGGAAGCATTATCCCATAGAAATTAACCTTCGGAAAGGAGGGACGACGCATCCTTTCATTATGCTCCAGTATTTAACGGATGGCTTTTATGTCTGGCAGGAAGGGGCATATATGATGGCCCATGGGCAGACCCGGTGTTACTTTTCAAGCGATAATGTACAAAGCGACAAATATAAAGGACTGACGCCTCATGACCTGATCGATATCGCCATGTGTAATCATATCCTCTATGACGGGGCCAAACAAACCGGGGTGATGTTTCACATGATCGGAGCGCTCTCCGAGTTTGGAAAACTCGGTATGGTCTGTATTGGTAAATCGGTGGAGGAGGCCCGGGATATTTACCAGAAGACGATAGCGGTGCTGGATAGGGAGTGTGATTAGTAAAGGATCTATTTTCTTTTCCAGATGACAGATTTAGATGGCAAGAGAACGCTTAGGCCATTTTGAATGCTTTCGGGTCCAGCCAAAATATGTATTCCATCTTAGCTTTCTACGCATGAACTCGGGTTACTTCACCTGGTATATAAGCAGCTGGGCATTTTTATGCAGCCCTGAAGGTGCAGCTATCATCAGCTGGTGAAGAGAAGGTATGAATAAAGACGTTCGGGCACCTGGTGCTGTAGGCATTTTATCTATCAATGCATAGGTATTTGCATCGGACTGGCTGATGATATCCACATATCCGGCTCCGCAACTGAGATAAATTTGTTTCTTTTCCATGTCGTAGAAAATATCATCCACGTCGGCATCGACATCCAGACTGGCTATGATATTTCCGGATGGTGTATCCAGGACCAGGAGTTTTGGTGAGCGACGACAACCGATGAACAGCCGGTGATGGACTTCGTCCAGGGCCATGGGATAATTGGATTCCGCTTCTTTTATCTTCCATTGATCCACCACCTTCTTTGTTTTTAAATCAATGACCTCCACTTGTTGATGATCAGGTACATTGACATAGATCTTATTTGCTGCGCGGTCTATCTGGAAAGATTCCGGGTGTCCGGAAAGTTTGATTTCGGAGAGAAGATTAAAATGTATGGCATCCAGGACAGCGATCCCACCATCTCCATAACCTACATAGAGCAGATGATCGATCGAATCCCGCCGGACATTATCTGCATCTCCGGACAATTTTATCGAGGTTATCTTTTGGCTGGTGTTAGCGTTAAAGATGGAACACTCGCCATCCCGGCCATTGGCTACGAAGATGGAATTGCTGAGGGGGAGATAGGCCATACCCTGGGGTTCATGTAAACCCAGGATAGAATGAATTGCTTTCCTGTTTTTCAAATCCAGTATTTCTATACTGTTATTGGCGAGTGCGGCGACATATATCAAATGGTGGCGCTCATCATATACCAGGTGATCCATTCTCCCGGCAGCATGCGGGATGGATATGGAATCCACCAGGGTCAGATAAGAAGAGGAATAAGAGGATTGCCCGTTGCTGCCGGTAATGAACAATAAGCTGGCGAGACCGCAGCAAAGTATCACCCGGAGTGGAATCCTTATTGTCTTAGGTCTGGGGATCATAAATTTTCCCTGTTTGAAAAAGTCAAGCAATAGTGGCAGTGAATTAAAACCCTTTCCCCCATCGCCACAAGTGATCAGGCTTTTAGAAATTAAATTTATTCCGGAAATAGTTTATTGGCCTTGCGTGACTGGAACCATTGTTTTTTTTTGCTTTTGGATGGCGATGATAATCAATACCGCCAGAATACCAAAGAGAACAAGAGATGATCCGATGGTGCCGAAATTTAACCCGCCTTGCTCGTGCGTCTTGGTCATCAGGTCACCGAAGGTGGCGCCGAAGGGTCGTGTCAACACAAAGGCCATCCAGAATAAAATGACATGGGATATCCGTGAAAAGTAATAGGCGATGGCAATCAGACTTAACAGGCCCCCGATTAATAAAGCGCCTCCGGCAAAACCAAGCCCGGAGCTGTCTGCGAGATAATCGCCCAGGGCGGTACCCAATGTATTGGAAAACAGGATCGCTGTCCAGTAAAATATTTCTCCGCGGAATGATTTGATATTTGTTACCGATAAGGATTTCTCCGTCCATCGCCAAGTCGTCAGGGTCAGGGTCAATAAAGTTATCAGCAACAATGAACCCAGTGCATATCCGAGATCCAAGGTCCGGTCCATATAGTCTGACATCGTAGTGCCCGCGGTACTGGTGGACAGGATGACTGCCCAGTAAATAACGGGATGATAGGTTTTGGTGCAGAGTTGGATGATCAGGGTAGTAAAAAAGAAACTCAGCAGGATGATCGAACTCCATGCATAACCTATGTTCAGCGTCATGGACAGCAAATCGCCTGCCGTCTCGCCCAGCGTGGTGGCGCAGATTTTCATGATCCAAAACGCAAGGGTAATGGCCGGGAGCTTGTTCATTTGATTAGGAGTTCACCCCATTCATCCGGTTAAAGGTCGCTTCAATCGCATCCCGTTCCGCTTTGGCCATGCCTTCTGTAAATCCAAACGTGAGTTCATTTTTTCCGGCTTTCCACTGATCGAAAATGGAAGCTATGAAGTCACTCACCGGCGGTGCGAAATCATGCAATCCTTTTCCGCCCAGGTCCGTATTGAGGGCAGGCGGAATGATTTCCACCACCTCGATATTTTTTTCTTTCAACAGATGACGCAGTGACCAGGTAAAGGAATGTAAAAAAGCTTTGGTGGGGGCATAGACGGGCGTCCTGGTCATGGGAACGAAAGAAAGCCCGGACGTGATATTTACCACCGTGGTTAAACCCTGGAGTTTGAGGAAAAGCGAAGTCAAATGTAAAGGCGCCATGATATTAATTTCGATTTCCGCTTTGGCGCGTTCGTAAAAATTATCATCGGTGATGGCCATCCAGTTTTGAATTCCCGCATTGTTGATCAATACGTTCAAATCAGGGTGCTCTGCCGTCATCCATTCATACAACTTTATCCGTTGATCTTCTTTCGTCAGATCACAAACATGGGTGATAACACCAGGAAATTTGTCCTGTACTTCCTGCAGTGCGGCGGCTCTGCGTCCACAGATGATGACCGTATTGTCTTCCTGGAGGAATCGTTCGGTCAGGCCAAGGCCTATGCCGGAGGCCCCGCCAGTGATGAGAATTTTATTGCCAGAGAGTTTCATATAGTTACTTTATTGAACTGAGTTGAATGTAAAAAATGTAAATGTAAGGTCTCTGGGCTGGTCGAAGGGGGTGATTTAACGGACAGACTTGTTGCTGCCGGAGTTTTTATGCAGCCGACGAGCGGACTTGTTGCTGCTGGAGTTTTCTCCTGCAACCGACGGGCGGGCTTGTTGCTGCTGAAGTTCTCTCCTGCAGCGAACGACAAACTTTAACTAAAATACGTGCCTGCGTTTTTTGTTATTTCAGCTTAACAGCGGGAACCGGAATGGCTAAAAAATTAGTTTTGAATTCGACACCATGCCGGTCAATGTCGCCAAGGAAAGGTTCCGCTTTCATTCCATATCCTCTTCTGCTGTAGGCAAACAATTGAATACCTTTTTGTCCGGAAGACCCCTTGTACGGTACATACCGGTATACATTCCATTCCGCAATGGCATCATCGCCGGGATAATTTTCACTCAGCATGAATTCCAGTACATCAGCGCCTGTCCTTGGATCCCTGGACACCGTGTATTTGACCAATTGATCGGTGGACTTCCGGGCATCCAATTCCTCTATTTTAGCAGCCATCAATTCCTTTATCTTCTGGTCTCCTATAGCGACTTCCACCATCACCATCTGAATGTATTTTTCCAGATCGTATCTCGTAGGGACATATTCCTGTTTGTAATAAAGATCAGTCGGATGGGAGCTCCAGCGTAAATGAAAAGTGTAATCCCCGATAGTAAATGGTCCGTTGACCCCCAGATACTCTGTCACGCCCGGAGTAGCCAGGCTGTCTGCGACATTTTCGCCGGCCTTGTCATTATTATTCTGCGCATTACCGCAGGAAAGAAATCCCAGGAATAAAGGAAGAAGGAAGAAAGCTATTTTCATAAATCTTGTTTTTCGTTTGAGGAGGCAAATGTAGGGTTTATTACTACGAGAAATTAATTCGGTGGTGACGTGGGTTTATTGCAACACGGGCTTAAATTCCTGGTTGGTGACCGGAGGAGCGGTAGGGATGGTAATGACATTAAATTCATGATCCGTCACCTTATGACAACTATTACAGGTCGAGGTCAGGTTGATAAAGCTGGATTTAAACAGGTCCAGGTTTTGTAATTGGATGGCCTGGGTGACGCTGTCCAGGGGCGGGAAAATCATATCAATAAATTTCGTTTCCGGCCGGTCCGTAATATACTTCCTGACATCATCCAGTGCTTCATGGATTTCCTGTACTTCAAAATCCGCCAGTTTCCAGTTGCTGTTAATGCCGGCAAACCAAAGTTTGCCGTGATGCAGTTGTATGCCATTCATGAATTCCCCTAACCCGGATTTGTAGGAACCATTGACCTGTTGCCGAAGGCTGTCCATTTCATGGTGCAAAGCATCCAATTGTTCTGTTGGCTGATGGCAACTCATCAGCAGGCCAAAGAGTAAAAAAAGAGATAGATATTTCATAAGGCAGGTAATAAAAGTCTTGCAGATCCCGGATGGATTTTCATGTCCGTGAGATGGCCCATTTCCCTCCGGTCAAAGGTGATCAAATGAATATGTACGAAGCTGTCATGATGCGTGAAAACGCCCTGGTGCTCTTTGGAAAAAAACCCTACCATTTCGACGGTTTTATTGCGCAACACAAAATCCTTTTGTCCCCGGTGGGCATCTTCAGGGGAAGAAACCCGGGTGCCTGGCGGAAGATTCACGATGTGTATGACAGCGCTATCTACCGAGGCGGCCAATCTAAAGCAAAAGGGCCGTGGAAATTTTTGAGTGACCTGATCGAGAAAATGTTCAAGTTGCGGAACGGTAAGAATGCTATCCGGAAGAAAACATTCCTGCCACTGATCAACGTGGGTGTATACGAAAAAGGGAGCTTTCACGGCATAGGTTTCTTGCACCTGCATAGTGCTGTCATTGACGACCCTGGATTGATATCCGTGACCATTCAGCAGCAGAATTTCCCCGGAAAGATTTTCGAGGGGGCCGAGCCCGTATAGATTTTCTTTATCGGGAAGTGTATCGATGTCAATGTTGGCAAAGAGTTCGCCCTTGTGCATCACATTCGACATCGCGCCAACGATGTGAATGGAATGGTCGACGGTTTTATTCCTGATTTCAGGCAGGGTAGTGGTACCCTGGCCTTCCAGCCCCAGGGTCAGCTGTATAAAAAAGAAAGTAACAAGGAATGTACGTATTGGGTCCTTTCCCGAAAAGCCTTTGGTAAGCATGGACATTTGCGCTAAGGTAAAGGCAATAAAATGAAAAATATTATCTTTTGATTTCATTTGAAGGGGGATATGCAGGATTATCACAGAAGGCTATATGGTAAATCGGTGGGTTGGTGCATCATTTACATGGCTTCCTTTTTGCTGGTCTGCCCATCTTTGTTCGCCCAAAACCTGGCGCCGAATCCCAGTTTTGAAACCTATACCACCTGTCCCCTGGGACTGGGAATGGGAGGTGCATTACCAGCAGTCCCCTGGTTGTCACCGATTACGACCTCCGATTATTTTAATGGTTGTGCGGACCCGTTGTTTTGCGGCGTGCCAATTAATTTTCAGGGATTTCAATATGCACATACGGGTTTTGCCTACACGGGAATGTATTTTTATATACAGGGCAATTATTATCGCGAGTATATTCAGGCACAGTTATTACAACCCCTTCAGGCAGATTCCTGTTACCTCATCGGCTTTTACATGAATCTTGCGGATGAAGGATGTGGATGCAATCATACCGGTGCTTTACTGAGTGTCACTCCGCCGACCCTTCCTTTCCCGGGCACGCCACAATTGGACTGGGGAGGACAATTTTTCTCTGACACGGCGCAGTGGATATATGTCTTTGATTACTACAAGGCGCTCGGTGGAGAGCAATATATCACGATTGGCAATTTTCATCCCGATGCACAGACGTCGATTGACCCGGCCTGCCCCTACCAGTTTCAATATGCCTATTACTATGTCGATGATGTGATTGTCCAGAAGACACAGATGGAAGACATCGTAGTGGATCTGGGTGGACCGGTCACAGCATGTGATTCGTATGTGATTGATCCCGGTCTTAGCGGCGTGTCGCTGACCTGGAGTACAGGAGCTCACAGTCCGACACTTACGGTGACCACTTCAGGTACCTATAGTGTCACTGCTTCTTATGCCTGTGAAATATATGAGGCTTCTATCGATGTCACTATTTTAGGTGATACGCCCGTCGACATCGGACCGGCACAAGTGAATTTGTGTACGGGCGAAACCTATACCATTTCGCTGGATGATAATGCAGGAACCTATGAATGGAGTGATGGTTCAACCAATGCAGAATATACCATTTCTGCTGCCGGCACATATTCTGTTACCCTGGATGACGGATGTGGACTCACCAGCGATACGGTTGAAGTATCTGTGACCAGTCCGCCTGATCCATTTGAATTGGGACAGGATACGTTTTTATGTCCGGGTGAAATGCTGCAATATCAATTTGATCCCACCCTGGGCGATTTTCATTGGCAGAATAATTCTACTTCTTCCAATTATACTATTGACGATGCAGGGACGTATGCCCTGACCATCAGTAATATTTGCGGACAGCAATCAGATGAAATAAATATTGCGGCTATTGTGCCGCCAGCATTTTCACTGGGACCTGATTCCGTGGTGCTCTGCGGCCAGGATGTGCTCGATTTCCATTTCGATCCCGGTCTCGGTGATTTTACCTGGCAGGATGGAAGTACGGGCTCTTCTTATACCATTGAAGGAACAGGCCTATACAGCCTGACAGTATCCAATGCGTGCGGGACCCTGTCAGAAAACATTTATGCCACACAGGAAGATTTCCCGCAATTCTTTCTTGGACTGGATGAACAGTTGTGCCCCGGCGATACCCTGGTGTTGGATGGAGGGATTAACACCGGGGTCTATACCTGGCAGGACGGATCCCATGCTTCTACTTACATAGTCCACACGGCAGGAACTTATTCCCTGACGGTTACAAATGATTGCGGAATGGCTACAGGGGATATCCTTGTTGATTATTTCGCGCCGGTCACGCCGCCTGACCTGGGACCTGATTTCAGTCTTTGTCCCGGTGAACACGCCGTGCTGGACCTTGGAAATATCCAGGCTAATCACGTTTGGAATAATAACAGTACTGCGGATACGCTATTGATTACCACGGCAGGCACTTATTCAGTGCATGTTTTTAATGCCTGTGAATCTTACCGGGATACGGTCGTGGTCACTTTGCAAAACAGTCCGCCCGTTTTATCCCTGCCGGTTGATTTTTATTTATGCCAGGGACAAACGACCACCCTGGATGCAGGAGTCAACAATGTGACTTATCAATGGAATGATGGTTCGCAACAATCGCAACTCACTGTTTCAGTACCGGGTTTATATTCGCTTACGGTTTCAAATGCCTGTGGTGCCGACAGTGATTCGGTTTTGATTTCTGATGGAGGAGCAGCCCCAGTGGTTTCTTTGGGTGAGGACACTTCGATTTGTTCAGGAAATACATTTATCCTCACGCCCGAATTTGCTAATGTGGATACCTGGACCTGGCAGGATGGATCGACTGATTCATTGTTTACTGTTACTTCACCGGGACTGGTGTATGTAGATGTGACAAACCATTGCGGAACATCCTCCGACAGTTTATCGGTTGGATTGCTTCCGGCTGTTCCGGTCCTTTCGCTGGGGCCTGATACTGCAGTATGTCCGGGAGAGACAGTGACGCTTTCCATTACCATTCCGGGAGTAGATATTCTTTGGCCGGATGGATCTTCCAATCCTGATTTTACCATATCAGACAGTGCCACTATCTATGCTTCCATCAGTAATGTTTGCGGAGTATCTACAGATTCTCTGGAAGTAACGCTGCTTCCTGAAGTTCCTTCACTGAACCTGGGGCCTGATCAGACTATTTGCCCGGGAGAAACATTTACCATCGATCCGGGAATTCAGGATGTCAGTTACTTGTGGCAGGACGGATCAACGGATTCAACCTTTGAGGTGACTCAAGAAGGGTTGATATCACTCACCATTTCGAATACCTGCGGAATGGTTACGGATTCAGTATTGGTTACAGAAAGTACAGATGGACCGCAACTCGATCTGGGTCCCGATATACAGGTATGCCAGGGGGAAACAGTCAGGATACCTTCGAATATTTCAGGGGTGAGTTTTCTATGGCAGGATGGTTCGACCGGAAATGAATTCATTACGAATGTATCCGGTACTTTTATTTTAATGGTGAGCAACTCATGCGGAACGGACAGGGATACCATTAACGTGGACATCAGCGGTGTTCCACCTGAGCCGGACCTCGGGCCGGATACCACCTTGTGTGAAGGAAAATCGCTCCTCCTCACTTCGAATCTGGATTCTTCATCTACATGGAATTGGCAGGATGGTTCAACCGGTCCCACTTTTTTAGTAGTGCAACCCGGAACGTATAGTTTGCATGCCACTAATCGTTGTGGTGATGGTAACGACAGTGTGGTGGTGGCGTTTATGAAAGGACCGGAGCCATTTGATTTGGGTCCGGATACTGTGCTTTGTCCGGGCGAGTCTTTTGTTCTGTCTGCTCCGGCCACTCCATTTGAAATGGAATGGCAGGATGGAAGTACATCGCCGACCATACTGGCTGACGATGATATTACGTATAAATTGCGAATACGAAACTCTTGTGGTGTAAAGGAAGATAGTCTGAAAGTGACGTTTGATCAAAACATACCGAAAGTTACTTTTGATTCGCCTGTACCCTGGTGCCCGGAGGATATGATTACGCTGGATGCTTCACAGAGTTTTGCCGCCACGTATTTGTGGAATACGGGAGAGACTACGCCTGCTATTGTAGTATCAAATCCCGGGATTTATTCAGTTGATGTCGGTGCCTTATGTGCAACTGCTTCGGATACGGCAGAGCTAGTACTGATGGAGGATTGCGGACAGGATGATGATATTTATATTCCGAATGTATTTACGCCCAATGATGACAATGTCAATGACGTCTTTACGCTGTATACCGGAACTGATCTTGAATTCATTACGATTCAGGGGACCATTTTTGACCGGTGGGGAAATATGATCTTTCAGTCCACCGATATTCCGTTTGTTTGGAACGGACGATTCCATGAGGATATGATGATGCCGGGTGTTTATGTATATGTGTTTACTGTCACCTACAGGGTAGGGGGGAATGAATATGAGAAGGTACTGTCGGGGGATGTGACACTGGTTCGTTGATTTGACTCTAAATCGATTTTGCTGTTATCGAGTTTTCTCCTGTAGCCAGCGGACGGACTTGTTGCTGCTGGAGTTTTCTCCTGCAGCCGACGGGGTACAAGGGGATTTTCCTGTGTATCCAACGGGTTGTTGGAGATAGTTCGACTCCGCTCACCACGGCGGAACTCCAACAACGGCGAAATGGGGAGATAACTCCAACGGCGGCGAAGTAGAGCATGAAGCATCACACAAAACACAATTTTGAATACACCAAATCGTCGGTCAATCGGTGCTGAACAGGAGAGTCATAAATACTTGTTCTCTATTTCTTCAAAAAACGCCTTGCATAATTTTTTAAAATCCTCTTCCTTCAATTTGATCTCATCGCCGGCATTATATTTTAAAATGGATCTGGCAGGATCAAGTGGGATAGCGGGGTCGGGGCTGAATTTATTTTTAGAATTCAACATCGAGTGGGCCAGGATCCTCACTTCATTTAGCGGATTGCCGTCATTTCCTTCCAGGGTGCGGCTTCGGTGGACAAAATAATATTCAATGACCAATACCAAATGGTTAAAAAATAAGGGTTCAAAAACCTCCAGGGCGGCATCTACATTTTCATGGTTTCCACTTAGGCTTTTAACCTGGGCTACTATGTTTTTATAAGCCGCCTTCTGGGCTCTGACTTTGGCGCGGCAATCATCGATATACGATTGCTGATAATGATCGACACTGAGCATATAGATAATACATAAAAGATTAATGGCGTGGTTGTTCGCACACCGGGAAATACGCATCTAAACTATCAGGGGTAATCTTTTTTAACTCGGAACCGTCGAGGTTAATTTTATAAACGCCCAATCTGATCCCGTTATTTTTTAAAAAAACAATTTGCCGTTGGTCCGGCGACCAATCCGGATGGTTTCCTTTTTCAATAAGCAGGTGAACATGACTTCCGTCGCGGTTCATGATATAAATACCTTCCCTTCCATCGCGCTCTGAAGCGAAGGCGATTTTCTTTCCGTCCGGGGACCAGGCCGGGAATTTTTCCCAGGTATCGGTATGGGTCAGCCGATTTACTTCGCCATCATCTATGTTCAGCGTATATAATTCATAATTTCCATCCCGCTGGGAGGTGAAGACAATTTGCTTTCCGTCAGGTGACCAGTTTCCATTCATATCATTGGCCATGTTATCGGTAAGTCTCCTGATGCTGGCTCCGGAGGTATCCATCAGGTAGAGTTCTGCATTTCCATCCCGCATGGATTCAAAGGCGATCCATTTTCCATCCGGTGAACATTTTGGATTGCCGTCGTCGGCATCGTTCATCGTCAGTCGTTGAAGATTATTTCCCGTGGTATCGATAGTATAAATTTCATAATTAATATCCCGGTTGGTGCGGAAGACGATCCTGCGGTTGTCAGCACTCCAGGACGGAAGCATATCGGTATCCGTACTTGTTGTCAGCCGGTGCAACCCCGTTCCATCCGACCTGATCATGTACAGGTTGCCGATGCCATTGTGGTAAACCGTAAAAGCAATGTCATAAATCGAAGGTTTTACTTCGGGATTCGAACAGGAAGCAAAAGAAATGATAGTGAAAATGCAGATACAAATGTTACGCATCAAACAGGAATATACGTGAATAGCCGGCCGAAAGATCCGGCTTTTTTAATAACATAGTTATTAGTCTATAGGCAAATGACATCCTAACGGAGACAGGGCCGAATATGACCAAATAACCTGGCATCAATGGTGGCTGCCTATTTAGCGTAGCCCCTGAGATGTATGCTCATGCCTTTGGATACTTTATCTCCGGTGAAGCGCAGGTAAAGATTTTCTCCTTCCTTCAGCTTTACATTATCAGGCACTTCCAGTTTGATCAGGTCATCCTTCATGGATGATTTGGCGAGATCTCTTCCGGTCTCTTTTTCGGAGGTGGCGGCCACCAGGGTAATGGTGACTTGTGCATCGGCCTGGAAATACCAATCCGATCCGGGGCAAAGCGAGTTCAGGCAATCCTGGCATACATCGTTTACGAGTTTGCAAATGTCAGGCACGGGTTTAAAGCAAGGCGCGTTATTTCCATCGATACAATCTATGGTAAAGGGCACATCTATTTTTTGAGGCAGATCATCATCACCTCCCGCACATTCGGCAGCCCTCGCGGTGCAGGAATCCCGGCAGGCATCACGTGCGTTGAGAAGAACCTGAACCTGGGCATCCAATTGACCCATTTGTCGGTTGAACCGGTCGTTTTCTGTTTGTTGGCAGGCATCGATTGCCGCCTGGCTTCCAATATTATCCACGCGGCAAGCGAGCAAAGCCTGGGCATGATTCAGCCTTGCATTGGAACGGCTGATGGCGATCTCCAGTGTATCATGAAGGAAGGTTTGATCGCAGGCGGATTCGCATTGTGCTTTTTCATGGCGGCAAATTTCAGCAGCCAGATTTATACGGTTCAACCGCGTCTGCCAGGTGGCGTACAGGGATCCAAGAAGAGCAATGATGGCAATAATCCAGAGATAATTATTTGATTTCATTATTAGAGGAGGTTTGGTGACTAAAAGTGCTGATCTTAAACCGTTGGATGTTATGCAATCATGTTCAGCGGGAGGAAAAAAAAATAAATGATCTTACCCGGCTACAAGTCGTTGTCCTGAAATTAATAATAATTAGGTGAAAGTGTGATTTTTTTATTTGTTGCTGCTGGAGTTTTCTCCTGATTATTCGGTTTCAAAATGTAAAATCAAGTTGGGACTGTTGATCCTGACTTTCAGCCATTCCGTAATTTTAGTTTTATCCCCCGAGTCTATTTTTTTAGCTGAATGGATATTGGAGACCCACACCATATTCAACGTGGAATCCGTTTGATTAAATGCCTGCTGTATCAGGAAAGACTCGATGGATGGATATTGCACTTTCAGCTCAGTAAAAATTTGCTTGCACAACAGATCCCTGGTCGATACGCTGTCCAACTGATGCCGGAGACCCTGGATCTGGTTGTCTTTTTCTGCCAGGGTCAGGGAAAATTGGGTCGTCTGCTTGGTGTTATCTTTTTGGAGATAAGTGAATCCCTGGTGAATAATTAATTGAGTGCCCTGCAACTGGTAATGGGGTAGTTTGCTTTTCAGCTTTTCGATGGCACTTTGGGCAATGGAATCGCCTCCGAAGGTGAGGGTGATCACTTTATGCTTGGCATCAATATTTTTTTGAAGAATAAAATCATTGGGGAAAGCGGCTTCGTATTCGATGAAACTAGTTGCTTTTTGCTGGAAATTATTTTCCTGTACCAGGTTGTAGCCGAAATAGATGCTGGGTAATAAAGTGATCAGCACTATGCCCCAAACGATACGCCGTGCTTTGACCTCATCTTTGGGCTCCGGCAGATGTTTGTATGGGAATCTAAAAAAACGGGTGGTCAATAAAGTGGCCAGGGCGATAAAGACTGTGTTGATGAGGAACAGGAAGAGGGCACCGAAGAAATATTCGGGTTTAAGGGTGGCTAAACCATAACCGGCCGTGCAAAGTGGCGGCATCAGCGCCGTAGCAATGGCTACTCCGGGAATGACATTACCCTTGAGTTTGCTTGATGTAGCGAGCATACCTGCCAATCCGCCAAAGAGGGCGATCAGGACATCATAAATATTCGGAGCCGTGCGGGCTAATATTTCTGAGTGAGCCTCATTGAGCGGAGAGATAATAAAAAAGAGTGTTGAAGTCAACAGCCCGGTGCCTGCAGCAAATAAATAAGAGGAGGCGGATTTTCTGAGCAGGGCGAGATCATTGATGGCCATGCCGAAACCCAGTCCCATGATCGGGCCCATCAATGGGGAAACCAACATCGCACCGATAATGACGGCGGTGGAATTAACATTCAATCCAAGCGAGGCAATGAAAATGGCAAACACCAGGATCCAGAGGTTGGTACCTTTGAAGCTTATCCCTTTTTCAATGTTAGCGCTGATGATCTGAAAATCCTCTTTCTCCCTGCCGATCTTAAAATTGTCCAATAAATTCATTCACTCCCTTTTTGGATTAGCGCTTATTATTAAGGTGTTAACCCTATAAAGATATTAACTCTCATGGGTTTACCACGGCTTCCATAAGCCATGGGCACCGGTCTGGAAATACTTTAATGAGGTGGGTGGAGATATTGTTTTAAAAACTCCATTTCAAACGCAGGTAGAGACTGGAATAAGCATAATTGTTTGCGGGCGCCAGTGTCCAAACGGATTGGTCAAGCAGCATCAGATCCCAATTGTCACTGATCGAATAGGTGATCGAGGGCATAACAAAAATAAAGGCGGGATCAGCGCCTTCAATGAACGCCAGGTCCGCACTCCAAAGCGGGGTGATCTGGTCCGATATTTCTTCGAAAAAGGACCATTCGGAAGGCATCAGGTTCTTTGCCGAAAGTGATCCATTGAGGACAATAGGGGAGCCGGACAAAGAGAACGTATCTGTTTTCGGATGATGATTATATAATATCCCGCCCTGCACATAGATGGGTTGCTTAAAAGAGTAATCGATGGACATCGTTGCACTCAATATGCCGGCCGTATCAGTCAAATGGTCTTTCGGTTGAAACCAGGTGGCTTCTCCTTTAAAGCCTGCATTCTTAATATTGCCCGCCCAGCCAAATCCTATCGCAATATCGGTGTAGTAAAGACCACCTAAAACCTGCATGTCATAGTTATGTTGATTGAAGCGCCAGGCTCCGGCGGCTACCGTTCCATCTTTATTCCTTCCTGGAGCAACGACCATTTCCAATGCAGACATCCCGGACGGATAATAGGTAAGTTTTAATGCATCGCTGCCGGGTTGTTCCTCATAATCAAAATCCGTGTAGTTAAAAGTGTTGAAGAGGTCGTTGGGATTCCAGATGGTACTTTTTCCCCAGTTGATCCGTTGACGGCCGGCTCTGATCTCCCATTTTTGGTGCGCCCAGTCGAGCCATGCGCGGTCGATCATGGTGTGCAGCACCACGGAATTTTCATTCACCCACAATTTCGATAGGTTGAAATATCCGTTGTCCTTGGCGATTTGTTGTCCGAATTCCGGATCAAGTTGAGAGAGCTGGCCGTAGTAAAGGCGGTTTCTCATTTCCAGGGCGCCGGTCAGGGAATTTGAAAAATAGAATTTGAAATTCAACCGGTTGTGCACCAGGCTATACAGGGATAAGCTATCGGTAGAAGGGAAAGACACTACCTGGAGATCTTTAATGTACCCGTTAAATCCCA
This sequence comes from uncultured Saprospiraceae bacterium, assembly GCA_963837505.1. GTDB lineage: Bacteria > Bacteroidota > Bacteroidia > Chitinophagales > Saprospiraceae > Opimibacter. The sequence goes on from CAWINN010000005.1 coordinate 479,832, forward strand.
ACCGGTTCTTCGCTGATTTTTGCTGAAGAGTATCCTGGGCCTGCATGCCTTGCAGAAACCCGAGCAGGAGCAACAGGCAGTATATTCTGATAGGTATAGAAATATTCATTACGGTTGCTGACGTATGTCGGAAACTATTTTTCCGTCTTCGAGCGTGACTACCCGACGGGCCCGTTCAATGACCCGGGAGTCATGCGTGGAAAACAGGAATGTAATATTCTCTTCGTGATTGAGTTTGGCCATAATGTTGAGTAGATGGGTGGCAGAAACGGAATCCAGGTTGGCCGTAGGTTCGTCAGCTAAAACAAATTTGGGATACGAGGCCAATGCCCTGGCGATGGCTACGCGCTGTTGTTGCCCGCCGGATAATTCGGAAGGACGATTGTTAATCTTGTCACCCAGTCCCACCTCCTTAAGCAGAGCGATAGCTCTTTTTTCGCATTCCGCTTTTGATTTTTTCTGCAATAACATCACAAAGGATACATTTTCCTTTGCGGTCAGTACGGGTATCAGGTTATAGGCCTGGAAAACAAAACCGATATGATAAAGCCGGAAATCGATCAGTTCATTATCGCTCATTTCCGAAATGTCCCTGCCATCAATCAACACTTTCCCTGCTGAGGGGTGATCCAGGCCGCCGATGATATTGAGCAGCGTGGTTTTTCCTGAACCGGACGGACCCACAATGGCCGTAAACTCACCTTTCTCTATGGTCAGGCTGACATCGTTGATAGCATGGACGGGAATGTCAGTCTGTTCGTTGTATGTTTTTCTTAAATGCAGGGTTTCTATAACAGCCATGAGCTTATATTTTTCTGATAGCATTTACGGGTTTGAGTTGAAGTGCCTTGATCGAAGGGTAGATAGCAGCCAGAAGGGCAGCCAGGAAAACCATGACCATGATTTCAAAATATTCCTGGTCAGGCAAAGAAGTATAGATTACGGAATCCATGCCATACGCGGAGAGGCCGGAGGCGAAAGACGAGAGATTAATGCCGGTTTTTCCGAAAATATGGATTGTGCCATAAGCCAATACCAGGCCTACTACACCGCCCAACAAGGCCAGGTATAGCGTTTCATACATGATCATCAAAAACACTTTCATTTTATTCATGCCGATCGCCATGAGTATGCCTAATTCACGTACTCTTTCCAGTACGGCCATCAGCATGGTATTGATAATGCCAAATACCAGGGCGAGCAGAATAATGGAAATAATCAAATACATGGTCTGGTTAAAGGAATCGATTACGAAGCGCAGCTCGGGTGCAATTTGTTGCCAGTCTTCCACCAATAAAGAAGGAAACATGGAGCGAATTTTTTCTGTCACACTTTTCAGACTATTATTGTCCCGCAGCAACACGGCTATTTCATGCGTAGCCTGAGGGTCAAGTCCCAGGAGAGGATTCAGGTCCTCTGATTTGGCAAAGACATGGTTTTCATCAAAAGAACTGTCGCGTGTTTTGAAAATGCCGGAGACACGGAAAGCCCCGGAAGTAATGTTCCCTTCGACATCCTGGAACGTAAGGACAATCTTGTGGTTGAGTTTGGCATTTAATTTTTTGGCCAGCTTTTCCCCGATGAGGACCTGGTTCTTCTTATCTCCGGTAAAATAATCGCCTTCTGTCAAATGGCTTTGAAGTCCGGTGACTGCATTCTCTTTGGATGGATCAATACCGGTAATGGTCGCTCCTACACCTGAAGTGGCGGAAGAGACCATGCCGTTTACGACCGTGCGGTCGCTGGCGGATTTGACTTCCGGAAGGGCTTCTATTTTTTGGGTAACGGCGGAAGCCTCCGGGATAGTGAATTTGATTTTCTTATCCTTTTTATACTCCGGCTGATGCAATTGAATATGGGAGATCTGTCCCTCGATGGCGATGTTGACATATTGTATGCTCATGCCATAAGAAAAGGCCAGGATAAATATACCGGCCCAAATCCCCAGGGCTACGGAAGTGACCAGCACAAGGCTCCGCACCTTGTTACGCCAGACGTTTCGCCATGATATTAGGGACAGCATCATTTAACTTTTTAAGTTAGCGATCGTATTCGCTTTTTGAATTTGAAACAAGGGATAAAACGACAACAGGACACTCAGGATGAATACCACGGACGCCTGGGAGAGGAATATGGAGATATCATTGGAAAAGGGGAATACAGGTTCCATTCCAAATCTTTCATATGCTGTTGCGAGTTCGCCACTGACCTGGATGGGATGCAAATGAAAATGTATAATGACAGGAATGCCTGCGAGGATGCCGGCGATGACGCCTATGCCGGACAACATAATGATCTCCAGCACCACGATCCACGCCAGTTTTATTTTTTTCATCCCTATGGCGACGAGGATACCAAACTCGTGACGGCGTTCTGCCAGCATCATCAGGATAGTACCGAAAAGGCCAAAGGCGATGATCATGTAAAGAATGGAGATGGTGATGATGCCACCGGCATTGTCCACTTCAATCATCTGCAACATGTCGGGCAGCATCTCTTTCCAATCCAAAACTTCATAGGGTTGTTGACGGATATCCTGCCTGATCTGATCGGCGACCACGGTGGCATCCGCATGTGAACGAATGGAGATAGCAAGACTGGTGAGCCGGTCTCCGGTGCCGTAAAGCGTTTGAGCCCCGGCCAGGGACATGTACAACATCCCGTTATTTAATTCAGGGTTAGGAAAATGGATGATCCCTTTGATGCGGTATTGGCCGGCAGCGCTGACACCGTGATAACCTTGCCCTATGACCACTACTGTGTCACTCACTTTTAACTGCAACCGGTTGGCCAGTCCTTCGGCGATGAGAACAGCATCATCATGTTCATCCAGGTATTGACCTGAAATGATTTTATCCGCTATATGCGTCAATTGATTTTCGGCTTCAGGATCAATGCCGATGACCAGCGTTCCTTCCGTGAGGTCATTCGTGGAAGCAAGAGCAAAAGATTCAAGCCGGGGTACTACATGAATAATATCCTGTTGATGATCTAGAATCGAGGTAAGGGTATCGTTGGGTGAAAAACTGTTGTCCAGGGTTTGGTCATCCCAATAGCCTTTAGCGTGGACCTGGATGTGGCCCGTATAAAATCCGACTACGTTATCTATCATGCGTTGATAGGCACCGAGCTGGGCGGAGCGCATCACTAAAGCGAGCAATACCGCAATAAATACGGAGGCCGCTGTGATCAGGGTCCGTCTGCGATTTCTCCAGATATTTCGCCAGGCTAAACGCAGATACATCTACTTGACTGATTTAATATTTTGAATGGTAAAAAAATTATCATCGATGGGGTCATCAAATTTCAGTGAATTATAAATTAAAACCGTTTTCTGGCCGGGTTTTTCAACAGGTATCATTTCCATGACGGCAGGTAATAATTTACCGCCCAGCATTTTGATGTCGGAGCCGGTCATGATGTTGATCAAGGTCCCGTCTTCATCATAATATTCAGCGCGCATTTCGATGTATTCTTTTTTATCGACGAAGAGGATGACTTTTCCCCAGACGACGGCGGCCTCAGGTTTGGGGGTCATAGTGATTTTATAACAGGAGCGTCCTTCAATAGTGGAATCACCTGCCAGTTCGTGGATGTAATCTTCTACTATGGAAGATTGTTTGACCAGATCATCATTGGTGAAATCCGTGCCCATCCAGGATTGCGTCATCATGGAAGGGGGAAGTTTGATCGTGCGTTCGATGGACGGCATCCAGCTCCACACTTCTTTGTCCCGCTTTAACGAAACCGTTCCTTTTTCTTTGGCCGGTGCGGTGACGAGGATGAGGGCATAGTCATCTCCCTTGCTCCAGCTTTTGATGGACATCTCTCTTTTCCAGGTAGGGCGGATGACTTGTATGGTCATTTCCGCGTACGCGGTTTTTCCCTTTAGTTTTTCATCGGCTTTTTTTACAATGGCGGTGGCATCGTCTCCCGGGAAACTGAAGGAAGAGATAATCACGAGCATCAGGACCACGAGGATAGGGTAGTGTACCTGGTATTTATTTCTTTTTTCGATACGGTTCATAATGGTCGAGTATGTAGTGTTTCATGTCTTCGATGGGGTAGTGACGGGTAAAGAGATTGAGATAATGCAACATCATGCCATCGATCAGGGCAGCCAGGTGATAGCTTTCCAGTTTGGGATCGGGGACGCCCATTTCGGAAAAGATTTGTTCGAAAAGGCCGAGATAGATTTCGAAATAGGTAGAAAATTTTTTTTTAAAACGTTTCATGACTTCATATTGGGTCATGAGCGAGATCATAAATTGCCAGTGGCGTCGGGCGGCTTTGCTATTGACGACGGCAAAACTGCCTTCGATGATCAGGTGGAGTTTTTCAAAAGGATCCGGCGTTAGCTGGAGGGCCGCCATCGGGCCTTCGAAATCACCAAACCCTTTTTCGATAATGGCATGGAGCAGTTCGTCTTTGCTTTTAAAATAATTGTACATCAACCCTTTAGAAATCCCCGCGACAGCCGCAATGTCGCTGATGCTGGTGCCCTGGAATCCCTGCCGGGCAAAGAGTTCAGTGGCCGCTTCCATGATCTTATGGCGGCTTTTATCCCGGATGGCCTGAAACTGGATGTCGGTCTTGGGTGACATTTTTTGATTAAACGTTCGGTCAAAGGTAAATGTTTTTTTATAAAGAATAAATTTTTTTAAAAAAAAGAGGCGCATTCACCAGGAATGCGCCTCTTTTTAGTCACGAATCGATGGGATCGATTCGGATTTGTTTTACCCCCGGCTAAAGGGCGGGGGTGTTGACCTGCTTCATTCTACTTTGACGATCCGGAAGATCTTCATTCCCTTACTTGCTTGATTATCCATACGTAACGTATAAAGTCCGGCAGGAATTCCCGAAAGGTCCATTTTGTCTTTTCCTGATGCCGCTTTCTGCTCCAAAACCAGTTGTCCCGTAGCATCAAAAAGCCGGACCATAACCTCGTCTCCGGAAATAATGTTGAGCAGGCCTGGCGTAGGATTGGGAAATACATTTGCATTCCAATCTTCAGCCCCAACCTCGCCTACTGCTGTTGAGATCAGCCATACTTGCTGAAAACCCTGGGAGAGCTGCTCGCCTGCATGGAAGGTTCCGGCCACCGTTTCACCAATCGTGTAATCCATGGTGTACGTATTGTTGGTGAAGTTGCCGCCACCGGAGGTGAGTACAGTTCGTTCAAATGTTTGAGCGTTACCCGAGGTGTAAAAGGTACATAAGGTGCCGAGGCAGATGATGCTGAGGACGATATTTAAATGCAGTTTCATGTTCGTTCGAAGTTAAGAGGTAAATAAGTTGTATTATCTTTTATCTGGTTCGGTTTTCATGGCCATCATCATCTGTTTCATATCCGCTATTTCTTTTTTGAGGTCTTCAATTTCTGCTTGTTGTTCTTTGATCGCTTGCACGGAAAGCACGGCAAAATGATCATAGCACAAGGATTTGTAGCCTTCTTTTTCAACTACCAATTGGGGAAATACATCCTCTACCTCCTGGGCCATGAATCCGACGGAGACCGGACTGTCCTCCGGGGCATTTTTCATGTGATAGGTATAAGCCTGTAATTTGGTCAGCCTGGACAATACGTTATCAAATGGCTGAATGTCTTTTTTCAATGACCGGTCGGAATTATTATGGAAAGATCCATCTGTGTCAAAAATCCATGCTCGTAGAACATCGTTGTAAGAGAAGTTATAATCATGTTGATTATCTATATAGACAGACCAAAAATCACTATCATAGTTTAATCCGATTCCGTGATGATTGGAAGATGTTCCCACGGTACCTTGTTCTGCAACCATGCTGTAATGACTTTGGCTATAAAATACTCCGGCAGAACTATTAATAGCATGAAAGTAACCGGCAACATTAGAGGAAAGCGCCGAAACATTTATACCGGTTCCGTTTTCAGTTTCACACATTATACCATTCCCGGTAGTGGCTTTAACATGTAATTTGTATATGGGAACCGCTGTTCCTATACCTACATTTCCATTTCCTACGACCAGGGATGGCCCGCTGTTATTTTCAAAAAATGAGGAGCCATTGACTTCAAACTTATGGGTAGGACTGGTAATACCCACTCCAACATTACCGGCGCCAATTTCCAGTGCAACCCCATTAGCCGCGGTATTCGTCAGCAGGGTGGAGCCGTTGACGTGGAGTTTACGTACCGGATCCAAAACGCCGATGCCGACATTTCCTGTTTCAGCAATCAGGGCCGGACCGCCCGTAGAACTGAAGTATCCGGCAGCACCTCCGGAGGAAGTAAATTGACCACCTCTCCCATTCAGGGAGGAAGCGGATATTCCTGCTCCTGTTCCGTTGTTGTAGGCATTCAGGGCATTGCCTGCGCCTGGAGAAACGAAATGGCCGGCTTCTTCCGCACCGGTTGATACGACATAGAGTTTCGCGGTTGAACTGTTATTGGTTCCGACAAGTACATGACTGCTCACCGGATTATTGATAATGTCTGTATTGTTCACTGTCCATGATGATGATCCGCCTCCGGGAAGTTGTACAGATCCTCCTCCATTGGAAAGGGACAGTTGCTGGCCATTCAAACTTAAGGTCTGGATTTCATTGGTTGGACTTGCATCCAGAGCGGTAATGGTATTGTTAGTGATTTGAATTCCTGAGCCTGCATTGTAATTGCTGGTCGGTAAGCTCACACTGTTGCCACCGGATATGTTCAATTGATTTCCATTGACACTCAGCGTTTGGATTTCATTGGTGGGACTGGGATCATTGGCAGATATGGTATTGCCTATGATATCGATACCGGCGCCTTCGGTATACGTGGTGCCGGTGGGCAGGGTCACCACATTTCCATCGGAGATAGAAAGTTTATCGCCATTGATAGTGAGGGACTGGAGCTCATTGGTATTGCTCAGGTCGCCGGTGTTGGTGATGATGTTATTGTTGATATTGATGCCCGCGCCGGCAGAGAGTGGATTCCCTGCAGTATCCGCATATTTAGCATATGGAACTGAAAGTAACTGCGTGATGCCCATCTCTATAAAATTCGGACCGGCAGGCGTTTTCATTTCCACCTTCAGCCAGTATTCATGATCTGACCAATGATGAGATCCATATTGCCACTTACAACTCTGCCATCTCCGATATTGAGATTAAAGACGCCCTGGGGATTCGTGGCCACTTCGTGAATTTCTGAATAGCGAGTGGCACCATTGGCCCCATCTTCCAGTAAGGATATTCGAATGGAAATGTCCCCGGTGATCACCGTTCCGCTTTGATCGCGGGCCACGGCCTGGTAATGGAATTTATTAGGTCCTTGCGCTAAAGTGACCCCGGACAAAAGCAGGAAGAAAGTAAAGAGTAAAATGTTTTTCATGATGCCGGAAAATATGGGTTTGACATAAGATTTTGTGTTTCATGTCAAAGATGCAGGCAGTAACCGATAGTGCAGACTGGATATTTTTTTAACGGTAAGTCGTAGTTATCGAACGGAAACGAAAGGGAATAAGGGAGTTCCGTTGCTCCATTACTCCTTTGCTCCCTTTTCCCCCATCTTACGACTATCTTTACCTAATCTGAACAAACATCCGATAACGTGAGAGCACTTTCCCTACCGCTACTTCTTTTATCTTTTTCCTTTACCCTCCTCTACGGTCAAAACGTCAATGTGACTTTCAGCGTGGACATGAACGCCGAAACCATATCGGCCAATGGAGTTCATATCGCCGGTAATTTTCAATCCGTGGCAGGCTTGGGAAGCGATTGGAATCCGGGTTCAACTTTGGTTCCCGATATAAATGGGGATAAGATTTATGAAATCACCGTTTCCATTCCCCCCGGTACCTATGAGTATAAATTCATCAACGGTGATGCCTGGGGCATGGACGAAAATCCACCTGCGGAATGCTCCATCACCAGCAACCATAATCGCGAAGTCATCGTCGGTAATAGCGATCTTGTTACTTCCTACGGTGCCTTTCAATGGATGCATAGTTTCACTGCATCTCGCGGTCAACATGACCGGCCAGACCATCTCCGCCGATGGGGTGCACGTGATGGGCGATTTTCAGGAAGCAGCAGGATTTTCTCAAAATTGGGATGCCGACTTCTATTGCACTTAAAGATCAGAACAAGGATGGTACCTATGAAGCGGATTTGGTTGTCCCCTTTGGGAATTACCAGTATTTATTTGTCAATGGCAATACGACGCAGGAAGCTGAGAACTTACCAAATGATTGCACAGTAGCCGGAGCCAATGGAAAACAGAACCGGGACCTCCAATTTAATTCGGCCCAGGATCAACCTGGTGTCTATTGCTTCAATAGTTGTACGGCCTGTTCACCATCCGCTGCGTTTGACTTTGATACCCATTGGTGGAATGATGCCGTGTTTTATGAAATTTTCGTTCGCAGTTTTTATGACAGCAATGGAGATGGCATTGGTGATTTTAAAGGCCTGATGGATAAACTGGATTACCTGAATGATGGGGATCCGGACACGCACGATGATTTGGGCATTACCGGTATTTGGCTTATGCCGATCATGAAGTCGCCCAGCTACCATGGTTATGATATACAGGATTATAATGCTACCGAACCGGATTACGGCTCGATGCAGGATTTTGAAAATTTTCTCGAGGCGGCGCATCAGCGCGGCATCAAAGTCATCATCGATATGGTGATGAATCATTCGTCCAATCAGCATCCCTGGTTTACACAGTCGGCTAATAACACTGGGGGTTACAGAGACTGGTATGTGTGGTCGCCTGCCAATCCGGGCTTTCTTGGTCCCTGGGGACAAACTGTCTGGTTCCCAAGAGGAGGAAATTATTACTATGGCTTGTTCGGAAGCGGTTTGCCTGATATCAACTATAGAGATACTGCACTGAAAAATGCGATGTTTGATGTAGTTAATTTTTGGCTGGACAAAGGAGTTGATGGTTTTCGTCTGGATGCGATCAAGTATTTGGTAGAAGATGGAACTGATGTTAGAGAATACCCAGGAAACATATCGATCTCTTGCAGGAATTAATACTGTGTATAAAACAAAAAATCCTGATGCTTTTACAGTAGGGGAGGTTTGGTCGGGCACGGCTTCCATTATTCCATATGTACAGGATGACCGGTTGGATGCCTGTTTCGAATTTGGACTGGCAGGGGCTATCGTTGATGCAGTCAATACCGGCAATCCGGTTAATCTTGAAGAGCAGTTAGCGACTGTGCAGGCAGTCTTATCCGTTGCTGCAGTATGGTACATTTCTGACGAATCATGATCATGGACAGAGTGTTCAGTGTTTTGAACGGTGACCTTGAAAAAATGAAATTGGCTGCTTCTATTTATTTGACTCTTCCCGGTGTTCCATTTGTTTATTATGGCGAAGAAGTAGGCATGACGGGAACAGGAGATGATATCAACAAACGACGGCCCATGCAATGGTCAGCCGGAAGTCATACCGGATTTTCAACCGTCAACCCATGGACTTCTCCCGGGAGCAATTATGTGACGAACAATGTCGAAACCATGGATGCTGATCCTAACTCTTTGCTTCAGCATTATCGCCGGCTCATCCGGATCCGGAATGAACACGAGAGCTTGCGCAGGGGACAGACCCTGATGGTGGATGACAATGAAAGTGATGCTTTTAGTTTTGCACGTGTGCTTGACCAGGAAGCGATAGTGGTTGTAGCTAATACAGGCACGCAGGCTCTTGACCCTGTTCTTTCACTTGATATTTCCTCTTTACAACCGGGAGAATATTTTGTCACTGAATTATTGAGTCATCAGCCTATGGGAAAGATCATGATTTCCACTACTGGTGGCTTTGCCGGATGGCATTTCGACAGTGCCAGCTTGTCCGGACGTACTGCCTGGATTTTGTTGCTTTCTGTTGACAATCCGATCACTTCCACTTTTGAACCCGGTACTATTGATTCGATCCTCCTGACACCGAATCCTGCCAGTGAATCATTTCAAATATCAGTCAATCCGAACGTAGGTATTAACGCTCAGGTTCAAATTTTCAATTCGACAGGTCAATTATTTTTTTCAGGAAAGATGGATGGAAATAGATTGACCATTACGAGCACTGCATGGCCAGCCGGGATGTATTTTGTTCAGCTAATTGATGAAAAAGCAATTTCTATACAAAGAGTGATAGTAACGAAGAATTAAGGGAGAAAGGAGTAAGGGATGAAGGGATGAACGGGCGATAGATTTTGAGGTTAAATGAGATATTGTTTTGACCACACAAATAGCGTAGAGAATATGGATGTGGATGGGTGGTAAATATGGCGAATTCAAGGGCGGAATACGACAACCAAAAAATAAGCATAAGGGCAGCAATGGTGAAAGGAAGTCCCCTTCAGGGGATTTAGGGGCCGAGGAGGCGGAAGAAGAAGAAAGAAACTTTCAGCCAGACAATAGTATTTTATACCGCTAATGATGTTTAGCAGAACAGGATTATGTTGAAGGAAATCAAAGGAATACTTGAACTGTTGGTCATCACCTGCATTGGCCATTCACTGCATGCACAGGTGGAACCCACGATACCCAATACTTCAGCAGTAGTGACCTGCTTTCCGGACACTGCGGGGTATCGCGTGATCACGGTTGGACCGGTCGATCGTGATTACTTTGATCTGCAATCTGCGATCAATGCTGCTACTCCCGGCACCTTGATTATACTTGATGCTCATGCACTATTCCCGGGTGGATTCGTGATGCCCGATAAAGGAACAGGGGAAGGGTGGATCATCCTCATGTCGTCTCGCATGGATCTGTTGCCTGATGATGAAACCCGGATTGATCCATTGGCCGCTACCGGAGATCCGGAATTTCCTACTCAGCGCGATGCCATGCCAAAGATTATCACCACTAATCCTTCAGGTATTCCTTGCTTTGTTACGCAGGCCAAAGCGCACCATTACCGCTTAGTGGGATTGGAAATCACGGTAGCCGAATCAGTGGTAAACAGTTATGGATTGATTAACCTGGGCGATGCCTCATCTGCTCAAAATTCGATGAGCCTGGTGCCCCATCATTTTGTGATTGACCGGTGTTATATCCATGGACACACCCAGGCTGACATCATGAAATACGGGGTGAGGCTGGATTGCGCGAATGCGGCCATTATCGATTCTTATATTTCCGATTTTCATAGCATCGGTTTTGATGCCCAGGCGATCGCCGGTATCAATGGGCCTGGTCCTTTCAAGGTTTTAAATAATTATCTCGAGGCCTCGGGAGAAAATATTCTTTTTGGCGGAGCGGCTCCGGCCATATCGGGACTCGTACCATCTGATATTGAGATCAGGCAAAATTATTTTTATAAACCGTGGTCATGGCGTGTCGGAGATCCTGATTATGCCGGAAGACATTGGACGATAAAGAATTTGTTTGAATTAAAAACCGGCAGACGGGTTTGGCTCGATGGTAATGTGATGGAAAACTGTTGGGCCGATTTACCTACTGGTCAAAGTGGATATGCCATAGTACTAACGGTGCGCACGGAGGGAGGCGCTTCCCCACAGGCCGATGTCAGCGATGTCATCATCAGTAACAACATCCTACGTCATGCAGGAGCAGGCATCACTCTTTCAGGAACAGATAGTGGTAACGGTAACCGCTCGGCAAGAATAAAAATCAGCAATAATCTGTTTGAAGACATTAATGGTCCTGATTACGGGGATCTCAATACTGCTGGTCCTAATGACGGTACTTTTCTCAAGATCGGCGAACCTCAGGATGTATGGGTGGACCACAACACCATTTTACAATCCGGCCCGATCACGTGGGCCTACGATACCACTAGTGGATTTTATTTTACTCATAATATTTCGCTCAGTTATATTTCTGCAGGCGGCTACCAGGGCATTTATGGACCTGGCCAGTCGCAGGGAAATAATACGATTGCACATTATTTTCCTGACATCACGGATGCGAATATGCATTTTCATCAAAACCTGCTCATCGGTGGTGATGGAAATAAATACACGAATTACAATTCACAGAGTCATAACTATTTTCCGGGTGACATAGATCAGGTTGGTTTCAAGGATTATCAAAACGGAATGGCAGATTATCACGATTATGCCCTGGCTATTGATAGTCCGTATAGCGGACTGGCGGATGATGGCACTGATCCAGGGGTGAATGTGGAGCGACTGGATTCAGCGTTTGTTTTAGAAAGAGGTTGCCCGGAGGTGATGACTTTAATTGAACCGATGGCAGCAAAGCATTCTTCAATTCTCATTTATCCGAATCCTGCTCGTGATGTGTTGTATGTGAGATCAGAGAGGAATGGCAGTAGCTTCTATAGCATCCAGGACCTGAATGGAAGTGTTATGCTATCCGGCAGAAGTAATGAAATGAAATTGAAAATTGGGGTTGACCAGTTAAATGCGGGAGTTTATATTTTGGAAATGCGAAGTCAACAAACCACGGCCAGCTATTTATTTGTTGTACAGTAAGTTGCCGATAATCGTCATAGTACAGAAAATTTAAGTGCAGCAAAGCTAAGCTTTGAAGTCACCAAATCGTCGGTCAACCGACGCTTAACTATATTTATTTATTAAACCTTTTTAGTGAAGGGTTACTTTTTTACAACAAGATCGGTGAGGTCACCATTTAATCTTGTTGTCGCGGATAAGTTTTTTTTACTTTTTTATTTGGCGGGATGTAATACTCAATGGTCAATTCGCTTTCTGTCAGCGTTTTCGATTCAAGGCAGTCCCACCAAAAATTGCATGCCGTTTTCGGTGGAGGGAAGAGTTCAACTTCCATGGTTTTCATATTGAAAATACCAAGTTTGAAGTCATCCTTCCAGTCAACGAAATAGAAAATATTTTGAATAGTATCTTTAGTTAATAGGCATCCATCAAGGATTTGTTTACCGCTCGTTTTTTCAATTACCCATACTCCATGACAGGAACCTTCGTTAAATAGAACAAAATAATCATCGTGATCCATCTCCAGCCTGCCGAAATAATATTCAGGCGCCTTAATGGATGCTTGCAATAGGATAGTATCCACGGATGGCCCTTTCAATCGGAGATATCTATGGGATTCTGTTTTTTCAAACACAAGAAGATAGCCTTTCTTTAAGCTGATGGTATCATAGGGTATTGATAAACCTTCATTAGTAGAAATAGGTTTATTTTGAGCAAGGCCATTGGAGGACCAAATGAAAAGAATTAAGATCAGCAGATCTTTCAATTTTTAGGCAAGAATTGATGCAATTCCTTTTCCAAAACAGGACTAAGCATGCTTTGAATTTCTTCTACTGCATTTTCATCAGGCGAGCCCCCGGCGAAAGTGGAAATAATAGTACCCTCACGATTGATGACAAAGGTGGTCGGATAGCCGGAACGATGCTGGAAGATTTCCTTTTGGATTAATGGACCATTCGAAACCTGTTCAAAATGCCATGGATTTTGTTGCAAGAATTCTTTGATGTCTGCATCACTTTCATTGCCGATAGCCAGGTATTGTACATCTCCTTTTCCAAACTTATCGATGAGGGCATTGAATCCGGGAATTTCAGCAATGCAGGGTTGGCAATAAAGAGACCAAAAATTCACAATTGTTATTTTTCCTTTGAAATAATTGGAAGTGATCTTCTTGCCCTCCAGGGTAGTGCCGGAAAATTCAGGAACCTGGACCCCCACCAGGCAATCCGGAAGCACCATGAAAAAATGGCCGGGATCCTGTTTTTGTTTTTCCTCTATAAGCTTTTGGCAATGCTCAAGACCTTCCTGGTAAGAAATGGTCTTTGTGGACTGGCTATATATGATGGCCGGGAGTAGGAGGAAGAGTAATATTAATTTCATGTGGTTCGGTTCGTTTGTGTTTTAAGCATCAACGTAAATTTGAAAAGTATATTTCATCATTTGGCTTTCATTCTTTAGCTCATGGTGATTGGCGAAGTAAACTCCACTGTTCGGCATAAGTTTACCTATGTCGTCGGCTCCATCCCACTGTTCGGCATAAGTTTACTTACGTCGGTGTGTCAGCATAGCTGTACTATGCGTGATGGCCACTCTTTAGTTCAAACCCAAAGCACCACTCGATCCGTGAGCGTAGTCGAATGGTTGATGACACACAAACGTCGATCAATCAGCTCGCAACAAAAATTTATTTTTAATTACAATCGCCTCCCACGGCCTGATCAGCCCCGAAGCTTCTGTTATATAATTTCCAATTATCTTTTTTGCATTTGATGAAACAAGAAAAGGGATTTTTTGCGAAGAAAAATTCAACACCACGGTCCACTGTTCATCATTCGACTTTCGATGGAAAACAAAGAGTGAAGTATCACCGGTATCCACAGGTTCATAACTTCCATAAATTAATGTCTTATTTGCTTTCCGCAGTTGCACCATTTGCCTGAAATAATTCAAAATAGAATCTTGTTCCTTTTCCTGGGCGGCAACATTGATTTCTCTTACATTGGGATTGATGTTCATCCAGGGTTGCCCCGACGTGAAACCGGCATGTGGGCCATCATTCCATTGCATAGGCGTCCGGGCATTGTCGCGGCCCATCTGGTTGGCGATGTGTAGAAATTCCTTTTCGCTCGTTCCATTCTTTTTCGCGTGCTCCCAACCATTGATGGTTTCAATATCCTTAGCCTTCGACAAAGAAGTTAACGTCACATTGGTCATGCCGATTTCATCCCCCTGGAAGATGAAAGGAGTGCCTCGCATGCAAAGGAGCAGCGTAATCAACATTTTAGAGGATTCAACGCGATAGTCCCGGTCATCTCCCCAACGGGAAACCATTCTTGGGTAATCGTGATTGCCCAGGAATACACTCGACCATCCCGAACTTCCCAGGGCATCATCCCATTTTTTGAAAATCGATTTAAACTCATCGAGGTTCCAGGGTACAGGATCAAACCTGCCGCCAGGTCCCTGATCCAGGAGCATGTGATCAAAATGAAAGATGAGTTTCAACCCTTGTTTGGGATCGAGATATTCGTTCGCCCCTTCCGCTGCGATGCCGGGACCTTCGCCGATAGTGAAGGTATCGTAGTGATCCCAAACCGCTGTTCGCATTTCTCTTATAAATTCCTCCATCCTTGGACCATTCGCATATTGCTCTCGAATGATGCTCGGAAAGTTTGCACTATCTGCATCGGGAAAATCAGTTTGCTTGCTGATCAGCGAGATGACATCCAGACGGAGTCCGTCAACACCCTTGTCCAGCCAAAACCTCATCAGTTTTTTTGCCTCTTCCCGGACCTTTTTATTTTCCCAATTCAGATCAGGCTGTTTTTTGGAGAAGAGATGCAGATAATATTCATTGGTTCCCTCATCCAGCTCCCACGCGGAACCGCCAAAAAAAGAAGTCCAGTTGTTGGGCGGACCTCCATTGACGCCCGGTCGCCAGATATAATACTCGCGATACGGATTGTCTTTGGAAGCACGGGATTCAACAAACCATGGATGTTCATCTGAAGAGTGATTCAACACCACGTCCATGATCAGCCTGATACCGTGATCATGCAGCGCCTTCAACAGTGCATCGAAGTCCTGCAGGTCACCAAACTCTGGTTGAATGCCTGTATAGTCGCTGATGTCATAGCCGCCATCATCATTGGGCGAAGGGTAGATGGGATTCAGCCAAACCGCATCGATGCCCAGCGATTGGATGTAGTCCATTTTTTCCAGGATGCCTTTCAGGTCACCGGTGCCATCCCCATTGCTGTCATTAAAACTTCGTGGATAGATTTGATAGATGATGGCTTCCTTCCACCAGTCGGGGTTTGGTGTTTGCAGCCTGGTTGAATCCGGAGTAATGGTCAAAATCTTTGTTGCTGAATTTCACGAATGAGTCGTGAAGGTATATTGAAAATGCAGGAGTAAGCTCAGGATCCATCCTTGCGCCACTTTGTTGCCATCGGTGATCACATTGATTTCGCGGCCAAATCCTGCTGTCAGTCCATATTGAAGAGAAGACCTATTCCCGTTAGTGAAATACCCGGTCTCGAGCCATGGCTGTAGCACGAGGGTGTAGGTTTTGCCGGTGGTTTCGTTTGGCTGGCCGATATTATTTTCCCAGTGGATCCATTCGTTCCACACATCGGTATTGAATGAAGTGATAATTTGACCTTTTTTCAGAAAGAAATGTTTTCGGTATCCTGCACTTGCTCCGATCCCGAATCCACTTTCATGATCATTGTATGTACTGAAATCTTTTCTTTCGATGAGGTTTACTCCGGCACGATAAAACATCGATGATTTTGTATTCAAAGATTTATCCATGTCCAGGGTAGCGATGATGCCGGCCGGATAAAACTGGGCGGAGAGACCAAATGCAGTGGGGCTGTTTTTACCAGGAGTTGGTTGCGCTTGGGAATAGGAGAGGGCGGTGAAGGAGAGCAGCAGTAATGTAATTAGATATCGCATTGGAACAATGTAACGAAATTGCTGCTTTCGATCTCGCCGCTGTTGGAGATACTTCTGCTCCGCTCAGTACGGCGGAACTCTGACAACGGCGAAAAACGATCTCGCCGCTGTTGGAGTTTTCTCCAACAGCCAACGGAATACAGATAACGAGAAGCTTTACTTCGCCTCCAATTGCTTCAAATATTTCATCGAATTCGCCTTGGTACCCTCAGAAGGATTTAAAGAAAGTGATTTTTTGAAATTCTTGATGGCATTGTCCTTGTCGCCTTTCAGGGCGTAAGCTTCACCCAGGCTATCCCAGGCATTGGCGCTCTCGGGATGTTTTTCAGTATTCATGGTTAATACATGGATGGCATCATCGAATTTGGTTTGATTCAGCAACTGATAGCCGTAAGTGTTCAGCTCAGCTTCCGTGGCCATGTCCAGGGCTTCCTTTTCGGTCTTTTCAGCCTCCATGATATTGTTTTGTTTTCTCAACAAGCCGGCTTTCACATTGAGGTTGGTGAAATTTTTATTCATCGTGATGGATTTATCCACCCAGACCATGGCCTGATCGGTATTCAGGTTGTTTTGCAAAGCATAATTGGCCGCTGAAGAATAGCCCATCCAGTTGAAACCCACCGTGTTTTTTAATTCTTCTGCGGCATTGGCCATGACAATGTCATCGACAGCATATTCAATCTTCACTGGAAATTGTTTATTCTCCCAATTCAATACGAGTTCAGCCGAATTTTTGGTCATATTGATAAAATCATAGGTCAGCAATTCGGTCATGTCATGTGAACGGAGTTTAATCGGTGCCCGTAGCTGATCAAGCGCGGCGTCATAGAAAAAGCTGCCCCATGACTTATAATCTTTGGAGAGGATCACTTCACCGGTATCATCGTTATTAATCGTGAAAAACAAACCATAACTCCCGGCGGGAACATTTCGTCCTTCTACTTTCACATCGTTTGAAAATTGTATTACCGTATTTTCATTCGCACCAGCGCGCCAGGGAGCGGAATTTTGAAAACCAAAATTTTGCACATTCCAGCCAAAGGGGACCAGTTCGCCCCAGATTACCCGGCCGCGTACGGATGGACGAGAATAGCTCACACTGACGGTAGAGATGCCTATCGTTTGTGACACTGAAGCAGCAGGGCTGGGTGTCCTGGGTGTGGTGATGCCTTGTGAAAAAGCGGCAGAGGAGAGCGTGAGAATACCAAGCAGTGTGATGAGGCAAGGCGTGTGTAGATTCATTTTCATGACAGGAATAATTTTAAGATGGAGAATGAGATTGGGAAAGGCTTCTGGCGGATCTTCCCTCTGGTTTTGTAAGGTAACGATAGTCGGGGAGTACCTGCTGCGCGAAATTTCTTTATGTCGGTTTTCCTCGACGAATGGAGTTTTACTGACGACTGAAAAGATTTAAATTGTTGCTGCAGGGAGTTTTCTCACGGAGCCAGCGATTTATTTTGTATCCTTACTTTTATGCAACGGCAAACCTGTTGCTTTGGCCAATGCAGTTGCCGCTGCATCTCCTTCTTCAGTAAATGGCCAGTAGAATAAATATTGTATCGGATGATCCTTCCTTATTTTTTCAATGGCCACCAAAGTCAGGCGTTTGGTAATTTCTATTTCTCCGTATTCTCCCGGCATCATGCGGGTAAGGACTTTACAGCCGTTTGCTTTTTACCCTACAGGTAATAATATGTGATAAGGTCCGAAAATGGATTGCCTATACCGGTGATCATCAGGGTTGAAGGATATCCGTCTCCGTCCAGGGCGTAAATATAATTATATTCGTCTTGGATGTTGGGTCCGGGTGCGAATATGGTATATTGATGCTTCTCAAGATGTTGATTGGTAATACCTATAAAGCTGTTCATAGGCATAGTAAATTGGGCACCGCCAATCCCCATTTTATCCAAAAGATTCAGATCATAATCCATAGCTACAGTCAGGTAGAGATTGCCATTCAATTTCCAAATGATGGAAGTCATATCCTCGTTCGTCCAGATAAAATCATAAGAATAGGTCATGCCGTCGTTTCTGGCATCTGTTCTGTTGGTCATATGGCCTGCACTGTCATAGGTAAAAGTAAAATCAGTAGTATATGGGGCGGCGATGCTATAGGAAAAGTTACCATGTCCGGATATTACATTGCCCTGCGCGTTTAAGTTGAAAGTGGCGTCGGCAGTTGTGCGGCTTTCTGTTTTCCGGTATTCCGTATAGTGCAATTGATTGCCGTTAATTCCCACCGAATCGCGGTCTTCCTTGTCTTCAAATTTTATTAACTGACCGGTCGAATTATAAGCGTAACTGGTCGTGTCGGAATTTTTGCTGCTCGTGGAGAATGCGAGTTCCTTAATCGCATTCGGATTGTTGTTGTCGTCTTTGTTGCAGGAGGGTAAGGAGTAAAGTAGGAAGAGCATAGCTAGTAATAATAAAGGTCTCATTTCGCAATAGTTTAAATGTGAAAAGAATAAAACTAAAATTAAGAAAAAACAAGTGTTGGTCAGCAGGAAATTATTGACCCATTCATGTTGGATGTACTTCGAGCATATTTAGCATGGCGAACTCCGGCTACAACGAAAAAAGACCTTGCAGCTGTTGGAGTTCTCTCCAACAGCCGGGGGATGTCCTCGATTTATTTTAGCTCCATACGTTTGTGCAAGGGCAGTGAAATGGCCTTTGCTAATGAAACTGCGGCTATATCCCCTTCCTGGGTAAAGGGCCACGCGAAGAGGCACTTTATGGGATGATCTTGTCGAATCTTTTGGATGGCTTCCAGGGTCATTTGTTTAGCGATTCCCTTTCTCCTGTATTCTTCCAATACCATGGCTGAACACAAATAAATAGCCTCGTAGGATGTGTTGAGTGGTGTCAGGTTGAACAAATCTTTTTCAGAAAGAGTACGGGCAAGGAATCGATCCATGAGTTCTGTGGTCGTGGGTATCAGTAAAATCCAGGCAATTGGCCCATTGCCTTCATTATATTCTGAAATACAAGCCGGATGCATTTGCTGAAAACGAGCCAGGACGTCTTCGTTGACTTCCAGTTGTTCGGGATCATGTTTGGCATCGAAGACTTCTTCGGCCAGTTGGATCATGCGTTCAAAATTGTTGTCGGGCAAAGGATGATTTTAAGGCTAAGGCTAAGGCCAAGGCTAAGGATTATTTTTAGGGGCTCGCTTAAAAACAGAGAGGAAGTACATCGGATGATTTTTGGTCTCGTAGGATTCCGGGTATTTGTCGCCAAAGAGATTGTAACAAATAATCAACTGCTCATCTTCCATTTTATAAAGGGCAGTAAAGTGCTTCCCGGCATTGACACCATCCCGTCCATAGATGTCCATTTTACCTTCTTTGTAATGAACCGAGCCTTTGTCCGTGCTTTCAGCTACCAGGGTATAGGAGGTATCCTGCATGGTCAGTTGCTGATGGGCAATAGCCATGGCGGGCAAAGGTTTTCCAGCCATCTCCTGTTTGACAGGTATCCAAACGCCGTTCAGCGGATACTTTTTAGAAATTCCGTTTTTGGTAGTCGCGCAGCCTATACTCAGGGCCAGAAAAAGTAGCAGGGTCAATAGTCGCATAGCGTAATGGTTTAAGCCGATTTGGTTTGAGCGGCAAATGTAAGAATTAATGATGGTAAGCGATGAGTGATGAGTTCATCGGGAGTCGCGTCTCTATTTTGGCGGATTTCATTTTTTTTTCATATCATGGACTATAATTCTATCGCTATGATGCATTGTAGACTTTATATCCACCGTAATGTTGTGCGTTTGCTGAGTATCATCATTCTGATTCCAGCTCTCCATCCACTCCTATTCGGGCAGAAGAATTCAGTGGTCCAGGTGCATGCGGATAAATCTTCCGGCTATGGGGTGGCCTGGGGCGGCCCACAAAATGCTCCCGATCTCATCGTCACCGCACTACATATCGTCTCCGGCAAAAAGACCATTGTGGTGGTCTGGCAAGGTAAAACGGCCTATGCAGATGTTGCGAAAATATACAAGCCTGCCGACCTCGCTTTATTGAAATTACGGTCTCCACTGGGAGTTCCGACGATAGGACTTTATTCCGGTGAACCTCCTTATGATACCAACGTCAATTTTTGGGAAGTGCCGGTGAGCACCGCATCGATGACAGGCAAGAATACGGTCCTGGAAGAAACCACCAGTCTGGCCAGGATCAGTCCGCGCGTAGCTAATAATGCGGCAGGTCTATCGAAAGCCCTTTGTTCCGATGGCGGTCAATATTATCCCGGCATGAATACTATGGTCATCAACTTTAAAGAGCCGAACATCCGCAAAGCCCATTCCGGTTCGCCACTCACGTACGACAATAAAATTGTTGGCATGGTAGACGGTGGTGCTAAATTGGTGGATGGAAAAGCGTGTGTCTGGGCCATTCCGGCTGATGATTTTAACAAATTGTACAACCAGGGGACGCCTTTTTCGACCTCCATGTATGCCTGCGATCAGCCCGGAAAAGAAAACCAATACATGTATAGCGGCCTTCGATCGGACAATCCATTGTTGAGCCCGGAAGAAGCGGAGCAGGCCCGGCAGCTTGAAAACCCATTGAATTTTTCATCCAGCAACGGAAGCCAGCTGGAGCTTCATCGGGATTACCGCATGTCGTTTGATGAGGTCTATAACACCTTGTTCGATGATGAGCAGGCGGATCTGAATCAATTGCTGGCTTCGGAGGATAGTCATTTTCCCATAGATAACCTGTTCAACGCAACAGTGGATCTTTACGTGGAAGAGAATACCGGTATTTCTATTATGCTTCCGGCGCAATGTTCCCTGTCGGGTTCTTCGGATCATTTCGGAACGATGATTACCTCTTCCAGTCCGGGCGGCCTGGTGACCATGACTATTTATATTTCACCCAATGCTTCCATGGATGAAGGTATGCAGGCCCTGAGTAATTTTAAGAATTACATGCAATCCCTGGGCCATTCGATGCAGCCCGAAGAGAATGATATTGATGATTTCCGCGATGATGAATATAATCCCTACTACGGGGAATATGTAGAGAATGCCTATGAAGACGATGAAGGCAATGTACAGTCGGAATTTTTTACCGACATGGCGATCAGTGACGGTGATTTCCTGGCCGTGACCGTCAGTATTGCAGACTGGAGCCAGCTCGATAATAATCCCAATGAGCGGCTGTAT
The DNA here is from genome assembly GCA_963837505.1 of uncultured Saprospiraceae bacterium. Classification (GTDB taxonomy): domain Bacteria; phylum Bacteroidota; class Bacteroidia; order Chitinophagales; family Saprospiraceae; genus Opimibacter. Next base: position 501,390 of record CAWINN010000005.1, read on the forward strand.
TTATATCTCATGCAGACGTGTGCGTTGCTTTCGGATTTTTCCATTTATTAGCCACATTCGCAAAGCACAGCTCGGTCCGTGAGCGGAGTCGAATGGTTGCTGACGCACGAACGTCGGTTAACCGACGCTCAACGATATGTTCGGCGTAGGTTCACCTACGTCGGTGTGTCAACAAAGCTGTGCTTTGAATAAACGTTTACTTGCGTTTACTTCCGTTTACTTACGTTTAACAAACGAATAATCGATAAGGTCTCTCCTATTTTTGTTCAATGACAACAGGTTGCCGTATCCGCGATCCAATGAGTGCGTATTTTCTCACTTTTACAGTAGTCGATTGGGTGGATGTATTTACCCGTAAAATATACAGGGATATCCTCATTGATGCTTTCACCTATTGCCGGAATTTTAAAGGCATGCAGGTATGGGCCTATGTGATCATGAGTAATCATGTGCATTGCATTTTGAGTTCTAAAACCAATAATCTGCCGGGAATCCTGCGTGATTTTAAGAGGCACACCGCTTCCACTATCCTGGAAGCTATAGGTTCTCCCGGAGAAAGCAGAAGGGACTGGATGATGAAACGATTTGAATTTGCCGCCAGAAGTAATGTAAGGAATAGCCCGCATCAATTCTGGATGCATGATAATCATCCCGAAGAACTCATCACACCAAAATTTACAAGTCAGAAGCTGAACTATATCCATATGAATCCAGTGCGCGCAGGATTAGTGGATAGACCAGAGGATTGGTTGTACAGCAGTGCACGAAATTATGTGTATCAGCCGGGGTTGATGGAGATTGATTTGATGGATATCATTTATTAGCTTCATTTGCAAAGCACAGCTTTGCTGACGCACGAACGTCGGTTAACCGACGCTCAACGGTTAAAGCAGAGGGCAAAGCACAGCTTTGCGAATTAAGTAAAACACGCATCGCGCAGCGATTGCATAAAAGCCAACCCTTTCCGCTTCGCGAATTCAACATTCCGCATGGGGATAGCTCCCGCATCCGGATGATTTTCTACCGCCTTGGACACACTGTCTTCGCGTAAAATGTGCAGCATGGGATAAACGGACCGGTTGGTATAATTAGCCGGATCCTCCTCGTAGGATTCGGCAAACAAATATTGCGGATGAAAACTGGCTAATTGGTATACGCCTTCGTAACCCAGGCGGGTAATTAAAGTTTCCGCTACTTCGACAAGGTCAAGATAAGCTTCAAAATTTTCGAACTGATCTGGCAGCAGGATCAGGGTCGTCTCCACTTCCCCGGCAGTCCCGAGATGGTGCAATTCGTATATTAATTTTTCCAGCGTATTTTCAATCGTGGCCTCTCTCCACACCACATACCGGATACTATTTTTGAGCATTGCTTTTGCCGCAAAGGGACAAAAATTGCAGCCGATGACCACGGACCGGATCCAGGCCTCCGTTTGTGATATGATGAGCTGATCGTCCATACGTAGCTAAGATTACTCTTTTCTTTTTTGTTTGAACATCAAATAATAGATCAGGCACAAAAGCAAAATAAAAATAGTGATCCCGGTGAATTGAGCCTGGGTCAAACTGGTGAGCAACCAGATGATGACCCCGATAGCGAGTAAGGGAATGATTAAACCTCCCGGCACACGGAAAGTTTTTTCAGCGGTTTGAAACTTCACTCTTCGTAGTTGGATGGTGGATAGCACGACCCCCAGATAAATCAACAATGTCGCCGCACCTGCAATGATGACCAATGGTTTAAACCCTCCCGATACCGCGAAAAGAAAGGCTAACGACGTGTAGGTAATAATAGCCACGTGTGGAGTGAAAAACCTGGGATGCACTTTCGCCAGGCTCCCTGGTAAGATACCATCCCTTGCACCGGCATACAGTACCCTGGGGATAGCGAGGATGTCGCCGGCAAGGCCGCCAAACATTGACACAGCTGTAGCCACAATCATGATGGTGATACCAGCGGTTCCAAAAACTATTCCGGCTACCGCTGCCAGGGGAGCATCTTTATGTGTCAGCAGGCTGTCCCCCAATACACCCTGGGTCACCAGTTGAATGGACATGTATAAAATCAAGATAGATGAGATGCCCAGAAATATACCCAGGGGCACAGTCTTTTTGGAATTTTTTATTTCGCCGCTGTTGGTCACCGGTGTTTCAATTCCAGTGAAAGCAAATATCAGAACCAACGAAGCTGTCCCGAGCTGGTCTAAAGTGGGCGTGGTTGCCCAACGTAAATGATCCAGTGTTACATAACCGGCTCCGACTACGATGAGCAGTAGGAGCGGAATCAGTTTGGCGAAGGAGATGATCTGGATGAACCGCACGCCATGTTTGACGCTGCGGATGTTGATCAGGGCCATAAGGCCAAAAAGAAAAATAAAGAAAAGGGTTCTGTAAAAATCATGGGAGAATAAAGGAAAAAAATATTTCAATGTATCGGCCAGTGCATTGGCGATAGCGGCATCACCAATTACACAGGATCCGAGCCAAAATATATTATTGGCGATGAATCCGGCAAAAGGACCAAAGGCGGTTTCTATGTAGGCATAGGTCCCTCCGCTCGTAGTGACTTTGCTGCCTACTTCAGCAAAACATAAAGCGATTAAAAAGATCAGCGCGCCACAAACCACGTAGGCTAAGATGGCCGCAGCCCCAAGACTTTCGGATACGATCGCAGGTAAGACAAAGATGCCGGTACCAACGATGGCGTTGAAGATGGCCAAAGTAAAAGCGAAAACGCCGATTTCGCGTTTGAGTTTTTCTTGTTTGGGTGGAGATGGCATGCATAACGAAGATGCGATAAAATTTTCCGCTCGTGCTGGTTGTTGGAGATACTTCGGCTTCGCTCAGTACGGCGAAACTCTGACAACGGCGAAAGCGGGGATTGTGCGGGTTGTTGGAGATACTTCGGCTTCGCTCAGTACGGCGGAACTCTGACAACGGCGAAGGAGGGGATTGTGCGGGTTGTTGGAGATACTTCGGCTTCGCTCAGTACGGCGAAACTCTGACAACGGCGAAGGAGGGGATTGTGCGGGTTGTTGGAGATACTTCGGCTTCGCTCAGTACGGCGGAACTCTGACAACGGCGAAGGAGGGGATCATGCTGGTGGTTGGAGATACTTCGGCTTCGCTCAGTACGGCGGAACTCTGACAACGGCGAAGGAGGGGATCATGCGGGTTGTTGGAGATACTTCGGCTTCGCTCAGTACGGCGAAACTCTAACAACGGCGAAGGAGGGGATTGTGCGGGTTGTTGGAGATACTTCGGCTTCGCTCAGTACGGCGGAACTCTGACAACGGCGAAGGAGGGGATCATGCTGGTGGTTGGAGAAAACTCCAACAACGGCGAAGGAGAGGAGTGTGCGGGTTGTTGGAGATACTTCGACTCCGCTCAGTACGGCGGAATGCTTCGAGGTGCTATCCAACATCCTTGTGCTACAGCTCAGCAACCGCTCCAACAACGGCGAAAGAGATCGTGCTGGTTGTTTCTCTAGCTGTCAAAGAGACACCTGAAGATGATTGTAAAACCAGGAATGAATGGTAGTTGCTTACACCGGTACAGTTCGTCCGGACTTTTGCAGGATAAAATCGGTTATCCTGTATTTTCCAAGGGTATCCGGGGTGAGATGGGCAGCCCCATTGATGACTTGCAGGCATTCCGGGCTTCCGCAATTGCAAACGAAGGGCTGAGCCATTTCCCATTCGGTGCTGGGATAGAAAAAAGTAAATTCATCTCCGGGCTGCATAGCCTTGAGGCAGATTAATTCCATGGTCGTGGTGTCAAAAAAGACGGTAGGATCACAACTGTGGTTGATGTATTGGAGGAATTCCGGCATAAGCGTAATGTGCCTGTCGTCTCCGGTCTGGACAGTAAGGTATGTAGGGTAGGGTATCGTCATACCGGCGCTGAATGGACATATCACGTCACCGGGATAGAAATGGGAGGCTGCGTGCAGGGACTTTTGCCCTGAAGTTTTGTTCAGTAACACCTTAGCGAAAGTGTGGTTGCTGATCACTTTGACGGCCCGTTTAGTACCTGGGGTGGTTATCATTTGGTTTTGGATAAGAAGGATATGATCATGTTTATGCCGACTAATTGTTCGTAAACATATACATTTAATAAGTATAGGATAAAAATAATTTTGAAGGAGGCCTTGTCCTGTTCCCGGCCTATGGAAAAGTCAATTTGGAAAACCTGGTTTACCCGCCTGGCCAAGGGAGAGGAACAGCTCAGTAAAGCTTTACTACAACTGAGGATGAATCGGCGAGTTCATCCGGGAGTGGGCCTGTTATTCCTGCTTAAGGATGATTTCGGATTGTTGATTAGTTCGCCTGATCCATTCCTCACACCACAAATATTTATCCGTCAGTTTCCAGCTCATGAGTTTAACGGGATCAATCTGTAATTCAGCCAGGCTGGAAAGTATATTATCATCGATGTGCTCCAGCTTGTTCCTGACTTCTTTTCCGGTTTCGGGAAAATGAGTCTGTCTGAACCGGTTAGCTTCAGTATAATAAGCATCCAGGGTTTTAATAGATTGACCTGCCCGGTTTTGTAGCGATTTTAAAACATAAGAATCGTAAGGAATGATTTCATGCGGCTTATAGATATATAATAATTTGGAACAGAATGATTGCGGTAAGCCGTGGCGCCCGGAACTGGAAAGGGATGATAATTTTTTATCCTTAAGGATATTCGATAAAAAGGTGATGTTGTTTACATGATTTTTTTCAAACCTGAATTTTTGAATGAGCTTCAATATTTTCAATTTAACCTCATCGCCGCCTTGTAAGGTCCGGCCCACACCGTAATCGTAAAGGAATTTCTTAAAGCCAAATTCGGAGGAGAGATAGGTTTTCACATCAATCATACTGTCCATAAAACGATGCAGTTCTGAGGTGAACTGCAGGTCGGAGATCAAATGTTGATCCGCTTCACTTCTGGCTTGCTTTAGGATTTGAGGGTCGAGCTTCATCGGGTTCTCGGTTCACTTTTGAATGGCAGATCTTTGGATGGATCAATACTCATGCTTATATGCTTATATGCTTAAGTGGATATTCAATGTAGGTCTTTTTTGCCGGGCGTAAATACTGAATCCTGTGTATCATAAAAACTAAATTAGTTGGCCGTCGGTGAATCTGCGCTTATCCTGCCATATTTTCAAATTAGCGATAATTTGCGAAAATTAGCGGTTAAAAAATGCCCACAGCGGAAGGATATTAAAATTCAAATCGAAGTGAAAACAAACCCATCCACGCTGGATCTCAGTTCATACACCTCTTTTTCAAAAGCCCGGTTTTCCTCTTCATTCCGGATAGCAAATTCATATTTGTATTCCACCTGCTGGTAAGTGAAAGAAATCCAGTTGTCACTGGTCTCCGGACCGAATATACCATTGTCGGATTTGTGGACCGTGGACCCGCGGGAGATCCGGAAAGCTTCAAGATCAGCGAGTCGAAAGGATTGGGCCTGGTTATTTTGATCGGTAATAGTTAACTGTTCGGTATCCAACAGGATGGAACCGCGGATAGGATAGTGGGTTGAAAAGAAATAAAGGGTGACCGCTGCCAGGATGAGGATAATGACGAGCCAGTAAAATATCGAAGGATCGATGTTCATATCATGCGCGAGCGACCGAAAGGTGTACACATTTCCTTTCACATGGGGAAGCGGAAGAGTTAAAAAGAAGAATATGAAAATAGCGCAATACACCACAAATTGCACGGGGCTTAATTTCCTGTGGCGGGCGGAATCGATGATCGGGAGTTTTACGTGGGATACCGGATTCAAGCTGTAAAGATAGGGCTCGTCCTGATGGCGCGTCAGTATTTATCCAAGTCCGGAAATAGAAGAGGTCTTAACGCTTCCAAATCAGGAAACGATCACGTTATGCATGTACTTATCTCAGCAATAAATATTTATTTGTCTGACCATCACCGGCTTGTCCAGGCCAATATTGATTTTTCTGCTGGTTCGATCAGGATAGACTCCCTTCCGGTAATCATCCGGTCGGATCTTTCAAATTCATCAGACACGGACCTGAAAAATCTGGAGGCACTATATCCGCCCAGGCGCAATACATCGCGATGCCATGCCCACACCAGGGCTGTGGTGCCCGTCATCAGGATTCGATGCAGCCACCGGATAGTCCATTGACTGAACCTGTTTCTTTTATTATAAAACTGTTTGAGGGTGAAGGACTGGAAATTGATATGCAGATCTTCGTCGCAGAGGATTTGTTCACAGAGATTTCTGAGCGTACGGGATCCGGTGGCGTGGAAAAGGGCGTCATAATAAACGGCCGCAATAATTTCCGCCGTGATGAGGACAAGGATTGAATTCTCCAGGCCGGCTAAGGTTCTCAACTTTCTGAAAATGGTATCCATCCAGTGTTCCTTAATACGGTCAATAGCATTCATTTTCATAAATCGGCCGAGCACAGCGGCATGTCTTTGTTCTTCCCGGATAAACAGGATGATGACCTCCGGATAATCAGTCAGGCCGGATTCGCGCGCGTAGCGGATCAGGTTTTTGCCCTCGGAGTTTTCCCCTTTTTGAAATTGCTGTAGCGAAGCCGCAATGATTTCTTTCTCTTCTTTGGTTAAGGTATCGGCAGATGCCCAATCGATATGATCAAAATGATTTTGATTGCGGACAAAATAGTCCAGCCAGGATCGGTACGTCATGATTCGGTTTTTGGTGTACTGAATTTGATGTCGATCCAAAAGTAACGGGACAGGGCCGTCAAAAATTTTAATTAAGGTTAGGAAAGGTTAATGAATAAAAGTCTAATGAGCACATTTATCGATATGGGACTGCACCCCCAGGGCAAGTTGATCGCGAAGCGTGATAGCTGCATTGGTGAATTCAATGCTATTGCCATGGGCATCGTCGGAGGGGGTGCGGTCAAAAATATCCAATAAATCTCTACGCAGTTTGGCCAGGTCGGGATCGGATTCCACTTGCAGGCTGGTGATGAGTTGTTGGATGCTCAGTTTGTTGATATACATGACGCCGTCCTTTTTTTCTCCCAGGCTGTAGGAAGCGCTCAGGAACGTCTGGTTTTTTTTCCAGACATCGCAATCCGATTCTGGTGTTTTGGTTTCAGCCTGGGGAATGGTGTTGTCACTTTGTTTTTTTGATCCACAGGAGGAAAAGGCCAGGGATAAAAATAACAGGGCCGTCAAAACTAAAAAAGGATTTGAAATTTTGATTTGCATGCGGCAAAGTTATCAATTATTCCTGTGGTAGTTGAAGCACTCATCCGTGGCATGCCTGGTGTTTTGGTTTTTTCAGGGAAAATGGGCATGGCGGTTATGCCGATATGCGGCGAACAGAGGAAAATATTTTATCCTTCATTGCGAAGAAGATAAAGCCGCTATACGGATAAGGGATTCTCCCCAGTCTGCGGAAATGGTTGATTTCGCACCGACGGCGGTGAATAATTCGACAGGCTCACTATCCGCCTATGCTGAAAAGGAATTAGTGGCTTCATTAGGGTTTGGTAAAGCAAATGGCCCTCTACAGCTATTTTAATAGCCCGACGATTAAGTATGGGATTCCCGATTGGCGGCCACCGAGAGGATCGTCCAATAAATCCAGACGAACGCACTCAGCGCAATAGCCACATAGGGAAACCACCACGCAAGCAGGGTGATCGCGGCCAGAATGATGAAGCCAAATTGAGATCCACGCCGGTATTTTTTCATACGCTCGATTCCGATGGACGGCTTGACCAGCGGGACAGGATAGGAAATATACCGGTGCAGTACATTCCAGCCAATATTGTGAAATAGATTGCTCAGGCAATACAGAACTATAGTTGGTTGTGCGAAAGGGGTGTTGAGATACTCAGCCATGAAGGCCGTCGGGAAGGGGATGAAGATAACGGTAAACAGAAAAAATCCGTTTGCAAATTGAAATTGAGGAGATGTTTTTTCAAGGGTGGTAAATATATTGTGATGACCTACCCAACTGATCAGGATGATGATGAAACTCAGACACAAGGCAAAAAAGGAAGGCCATAGTTTAATGATCTGATTCCAGACATCGGCTGTGGAATGGACGGATTCCAGGGGCGGTACCTTCATTTCCAATACCAATATGGTAATGGCAATGGCGAATACACCATCGCTGAACATTTCTAGCCGGGCATTTTCATTGGGGGCGGACATGGGGTAAAGCTACTGGTTGTTGGAGGAAACTCCAACAACGGCGAAGGAGAGGATTGTGCGGGTTGTTGGAGAAAATCCAAAACGGTGAAAGAGAAATTCGGCTCCGCTCACAGGCGAAACTCCAACAACGGCGAAAGGGGATTAAAGAGGTTGTTGGAGAAAACTCCAACAACGGCGAAAAACAAACGGGTTGTTGGAGATAGTTCGGCTCCGCTCACCACGGCGAAACTTCAACAACGGCGAAGGAGAGGATTGTGCGGGTTGTTGGAGAAAACTCCAACAACAACAATGCTTTTACGTTCTCACATATCAAGTCTCACCCTTTTCTTTTTTCTCGTAACGATAATATACAGCATGGATAAGACGATAAAAGGTAGTGTGGAAAGAATGATTTTCACATTCAGCGACAAGATGCCTACGAGCAGAATCATCAACACGAGCGCACTCAGCAAGGCGATGCTGATGAGGATCCATTTCCGGTCCGGCCTGAACAGAGTGATCAACAACAATAGCTGTCCACACAAGGGGAGCAGGATCAGCGGATGCACCAGTGAACTCTTATGGATGCCTTTCGTAAACACCTCCCATTCGAGTTGGAAAATAAAGCCGTCATGACCGCCTCCCCATTCGAGATAGCAGACCAGGAAGGAGAGAAACAGCAGTACAGCTAAAAGTCTTTGCACGATAAAATATTTTGGCCCCCGACTGATGACAAAATTATCAAATGCCCGGCATTCAGAGCTAACCACTACTCCTATAAACGTATCCGGTACGCCGCACTCAATTTAATAAAAGGGCCATCTCCCCAGTCAACTTGAGTGAGATATTCCTGTTTGTTGATGCCGGTCCGGATTTTTCTAAGAACACCAAAACCAGGTTCCAGGGTAATGCAAAAATGTCTGGTGAAATAGTAATCCACAAAGAGCGATAGCTGATTATCATTCAGCCGGATGAATTCCCCATTCGAAAATCGGTAGCTGGTAGTGGGGGATCGGAACGTGAAGCCACTATAAAACCGCTCATTGATTTTATGCTCGTACGTGAGTCGTCCCGGTAATACGCCAAAGAGATAATTCCGGTCATCTATTCGCCAATTGGCGCCCAGCAGGGGTAGAATATATAAGCCGAAGAATTCGGTATTGGCGTATACACCAAAGCGGATCTTTTGATTTGGATTTCGTTCAAAACCAGCCAGCACTATGCCGCCATATTGAAATGTATTTTCAGCCAATAGCTCTTCACCGTTCGATTTCACAAAGGGGATAACGGTCAATGTCCATTTGGATTCAGGGAAGGGCATAATCAATCCGACTGGCAAGACAAGGCTCTGCACAGTAGGATATATTTCTTTTGTTTCCGCGGAGTCAATGCTCCATTGTTCAAAATAGGGATTCAACCAGAGAATGGTACCGCCTTTCAGTTTGATCGGGAGATCGCTGCCGGCATAGAGGTGGGTATAAGGAGTGGCGACCGGATGTTTATTTTCCAAAGCATACATATACCGTACCTGAAGCGGATCTACATATGGTTGCGCAAAAAGCCGGGCAGTAAAAAATAATGCGCAGATGATCAAACATAAATTCCTGAGCGGAATTTTATTGGTCATTTTATTTTGAAGGTCCATGAGCAACTTGTTGTAGTGTATTTCTTTCCCAGTTGTTATTTTTTATGATGGTCTTTTTGTTTCCATCTTCCCCAGGCAGCAAGTAACCGGTTGGTCACACCCATCCAGGCCGTGCTTTTTGGAATCAATTCCCTTTCTTTATCTGCGTCTTCTTCTTTGGATTCATGCACCCCGTACATATCTTCCATGATTTTCTTCACCGATTTTTCCACCATGCCCCGGAAAGGTATTCTGGCCAGGAGTCCATAAAGTGCAGCATTTCCCTTAGCCGCAGCTTCAGGATGCTCAGCGGCATACGCCAATGCATCTTTGAGATCGTGGAGGTATTGATCGATGACGTCGACATTGGTGGGAAGAATGGTCAGGTGAATGGAATCCGGAAATTGTTGCCGCTCGACCATCCATCCTTGGTCTTCCAGTTGATCGGCGATGACAAAAATATCCGGACGATTGTTCGAAGTGGTAAACGATATAAGGTTCATCACAGGCTTACCTATGATGATGATGCCGGGTATGGCGGTAAGTCCATCCCTTAATTTTTGCGCACCCGCCATCAATTTTTTAGCTATAGACAGATATCCGTTTTCACCCAGATGTTTCATGCCGGCCCAGGCAGCTGCAATAGGTCCGCCGGCTCTTGTGCCGAGCAAAGTCGGAGATAGATAAATGCCCCCCGGATAATCTGTGGTCACAAAAAACTGGTGACGCAGATAGTCCATGCTTCGATAGGTCACCACAGAAGCCCCTTTGGCTCCATAGCCGAATTTGTGCACATCAGATGAAATGGAAGTTACTCCTGTAACCCTGTAATCCCAGGCCGGAACAGCATAGCCCAGCTTCTCTACCCAAGGCAACATAAATCCGCCAATACAAGCATCCACATGAAACGGAAGATGATGTCGTATGGCCATCGCGGCCATATCCTGGATCGGGTCCATCGTGCCATGGGGATAACCCGGAGCCGAAGCCACCATGAGGATTGTATTGCTATTGATGAGCTTTTCAATCTTTTCGGGAATGACACGCATGTATTCATCCACCGGGACTTTACGGAGATGCAGACCAAACCACTCCGCCGATTTGTCAAAAGCCGGATGGATGGTTACTGGCGCAATAACTTCGGGTTGGGTGATATGAGGATGAAGTTTCCTTGCACGCTGGCGATAACAATACATAGCCAATAAAATACTTTCCGTACCACCGGTGGTCATGACGCCAACGGTGTGTTCATCGCCATGCAACATATGTCCGGTCATCTGCACGACTTCCTGTTCCATCCGGTGCAGGCTTTTAAAGGCCAGGGGATTGAGATAGTTGGAACTGAAAAGCTCACTATAGGCAGCTTTCAGCAGATTATCATGAGTTTCATCGGCAAAGTAAACAAGGCTCCACACCTTGCCTTCTTTCCAGGCGACATCTTTATCTTTCATCTTCCTGATCTGTTGCAGGATGAGATCAGGATCTTCACCTTCAGGTGGAATGATTACAGGAGGATGGGTTTCATTCATTCAGTTGCAATTTGTCCGGATGATTTTATTTTCTTCACGACGAGCTGTAAAATCAATCCGAGGATAAACCGGGTGCCCTGTGCCGAAATAGAATCGCACATAGTGCCGGTGAGATTATCGGGCAAACCAAACATGATCAGGCTTATTCTATTCCATAGTTGCGTTGCTGGTTGGTGACTATATCGAACTCCGGGAAGCTTCACCCATTTTGGTCGGCACACATTGACCCCCTGCAAATTAATCTAAAGTATACAGAGTTGAACAGGCTGGATTTCGGGGCAGAAAATCGGGAAGTCTTTTGCTTTTCCCTCTACTGATAAATCAGTAAATCTGCCTGGCACCTTAAGATAATAAATCCCTGTCGGGATCCCAGCCTGATGAATTGATAATCAGGAATTATGAATTAAGAATCACGAATGACCTGGGACGGATTGCGGTTCACTCCCGATAGCCACTGCGATCAAGGCTCTCGGTTTCCGCTTTCATAGAAAAGACGGCCACCGTGCCGCTTACCTGGTTTTTTAATTCATCTCATCTATGGTTGCGGTAGTAACACTTGCGGCTTTAATGAAAACTGCTACAGAAGCTTTCCTCCTGTAGCAGTACCAACGCTATATCAATTGATTTGAGAAAGATTTCCTGCAGTTTATTTTTTTCCCATTAAAGTCAGTACTAACTGTTTCAGTTCAGTCAATTCCTGCTTCATGTCAGCATTATCGTGTTGCAGATCCTCGATGAGGACCTGCTGTTCTTTGACGGCCTGCACAGCAAGGACAGCAAAGTGATCATAGCAAAGGGATTTGTAGCCTGCTTTTTCAGCTACCAGTTCCGGAAATTGCTGCTCCACATCCTGCGCCATGAAGCCTAAAGAAAGAGGAGCATCTTCCGGTGCATCTTTCATGTGGTAGGTATAGGCTTGCAGGCTGTTGAGTTTCGGCAGGACATGATCAAAGGCCACGATGTCTTTCTTGAGATTCCGGTCCGAACTATTGTGGTACGAGCCATCGGTGTCAGAGATCCATGCCTTTATTACACCGTTGTATGCAAAGTTGTAATCCAGCGCGAAGTCAACATACATTTTCCAGTTGGCGGGACCCATACTCATTAAAATGCCTTGCGTACTGGCTGCTGTACCATAGGCTCCCTGAAGGGCGGAGATAGCGTACCCTGAATCAGAATTAAGCGATATCGCAGGCCCGGTGGCTGAGTGAAACCAACCTCCTGAATAGAGGCCACCCGAGATGGCCGTCAATCCGGTTCCGTCCATCGACTTAGTATAGATACCAGTACCGGAATCCGTCATCACCGTTAATTTGTATCCCGGATTTGAAATGCCGATCCCCACATTTCCGGTACCTGTGATTAATGCAGGCCCTGAATTCGAACTGAAATATCCGCCCTTTCCGCTGACCGATGTAAATGTGCCACCGGTCCCGGACAAAGATGATCCGGCTACCCCTGAACCATTACCATTACTATATCCCCTTACCGCATCGCCACTGCCAGGAGAAGTGAAATTTCCCGCTATCTGCGAACCGGTGGAGGATACGTATAATTTGGAATTAAAATTCGAGTTCGTACCGATGACTACATTATTCGACGAGGGTGTACTGGTGATATCCGTGTTGTTCACAGTCCACGAGGAAGCAGCAGAAGGAAGCTGCACAGAGCCTCCTCCATTCGAGAGGGAAAGTTGCTGCCCATTCAAACTCAGCGTCTGAATTTCATTCGTCGGGCTGGGATCCTGTGCACTGATGGAATTGCCATTGATCTGGATACCTGATCCAGCAGTATAGGTAGTGCCCGTAGGTAACGTTACTGTATTTCCATCGGAGATTGAAAGTTGATTTCCATTGACGGTGAGATTTTGTATTTCATTCGTGTTACTGAGGTCACCTGTATTATTGATTGCACCGTTGGTGATATGGATGCCGGTGCCTTCTTTCAATGCATCACCGGAAGTTTCCGCGTATTTGGCATAGGGGACCGAGAGTAGTTGGGTTGTACCCATTTCAGTGTAGTTGCTTTCCGCAGGCGTTTTCATCTCCACTTTCAAAAAATAATCATGATCGGCCCAATCGATAGTGCTGAAATCTCCGGACACGACTGCGCCTGTGCCTATAGTGAGAGCGAAGATGCCCTGCGGATCTGTAGTCACGGTATGTGTTTCCACATAACGGTTTGTACCAGATGGATTGGATTCCTTAAACGAGAGCCGGATGGAGATTTCGCCCGTGATCACCTGGCCGTTTTGGTCACGTGCCACCGCCTGGTAATTAAATTTATCAGGTGCCTGCGCATGGACGAGTGGGAGCAGCAGGAGAAGGAAGGAAAAGACAAGTATGGATTTCATGTGTTGTAAAAATTTTAAATAATCAATAGGATTTGTTGAGCGTGGCAAAGGTGGAGGAGGTATTAATATCTGCTTCCTGATTTTGAATGAAGGGTGGGTCAAAATGAACGAACGGTATCCGGATAAAGATGAGGATGGCCGCACCGTGCAGTACAACGGTCACTGTCTGATGACTATGGAATCGGAATGCTTGAAATGGAACGCCGATGTTTTTACCGGCTTGCCTGGAGTATTTCCTGCTGCTGCGACAATTAAGTCGTCATATTTTCTTCCTTGATGGCCACACCCTGGATCAGCCAACCGATGTTAGAAAAAGCGATAATGATAAACGCGGCCACCGGAAACCAGAAGGACACGGCCATGATGACGGCGTATAGCACAAATCCATAAATGGTAAACCGGAGTTGTTGTTTCCCCTTTTCCACATTCACATTCGGCTTTAATAAGGAGGGATCGAGGAGCAGTAAATATTGGATCAGGTTCCAGGAAATGTTGTTCAACAGGATGACTGCACAATAAAGGGTCACGGCCGGTTGAGCCAGCCCGGGATTATCCAGGTTCAGGTATTCGGCCACTGCCGCGGTGACAAAGGGGACCAGCACGATGGAGAGCATCAGCAATCCGTTAGCATACGTAAACCGGTTGGAGGTCTTTTGAATCAGCCGCATTAAATGTCCGTGACCCACCCAGGCAATCAGGATGAAGAGGAAACTCATTAAAAAGCCAGGAATGAAGGAATATTCCGGCCAAAAGCCATCCACAGTTCCTGCCGCGAATGCACACTGTCGATCGGGGGTACTTTGATATCGATGATCAGCAGGGTAATGGCGATGGCGAATACACCATCACAAAAAGCTTCCAGGCGGGAAGTGGAGTTGGATTCCGGCATGAAGTAAATATGGGAAAAAATCCGGGATTAACATTTCTTGTATCCACTTGATCAACTTCAAAGGGCTTTGAAATTCAAAAAGCAGCTACTGATATGCTCACTTCGGTTTTACATTCCTTCTACATGAAGGCAGCTACCCTCATTCATTAGACGAATAGCCAGGTTTGAGTAGTTTATTGATCTCGGTAAAATAGATTTCCGGATTGTCCAGCCAGCCATAATGAATGCAATGATCCATCAACACTACTTTGGAATTCGTCAATACCTGGTGAGCTTTTTCGGCCGTTGATGCCTGTATGATATCTTCTTTTCCCTGGATGATCAGGACGGGGTGATCAAAGGTTTTTAACTTCTCCGTGCAATCATAATGGATCTTCTGCAGATCGGCCCAGATCAATTGATTGACCTCGGCATTGCCCTGGGTCAATCGTTCGGCGATGACAGGTATATATTTTTTGTCTATGACATAGGCGGGTGCGAGATGTTTTCCTCTTTCGAGTTTCGCCTGGTGGGTTGTATCACCGGCCGCGATTTTAGCAGACCAGTAACTGACCGAATCCAGGTCGGTCGGGCTCAATTTCTCATTGATGGACGTCTGTACATATTGAAACAATCCAAGGTCAATGCCCCCGGAAGAGGATAAGATCATCTTATCTATATGGTCGGGATAGAGGCTGGCGTATTCCGAAGCCACCATGCCACCGAAAGAATGCCCGAGGATCGACCATTTATTAATATGAAGTTGTTGACGCAGGCTTTCCAGGTCGTCCATCATTAATTTCATAGTGATGGTGTTGGTATCCAATACCTGCAGCGTGGATTTTCCTGTTCCCCGCTGATCATAAATAATGGTCTGATAATGTTCCGCCAATCGTTTCGCCAGGTCTTCGAAGCCATCACTGTTCATGCCGGGACCGCCGTTGATGATCAGTAGCGGATCGCCGTGGCCGAACACCCGGTAATATATACGACATGCATCTGAAGAGATGGCATATCCATCCTGTTGACTTTGTCCGGGTAATGCGGACAGGAGCAGCAGGCTGATGAAAACAAATTTGATCAACGCTATGAACCTGAGGTTTGAGGTAGACGTAGTATTCATGTGAATGGATTTGAATGGAAAGTAAATAATAAAAGGGGATAGTGGGAAAGTGGAAAGACCAATGACAGAGTACGAAGGACGAAGGACGGAGGACCAATGACCAAGGACGGAGGGAGAATAGCCAATGGCCAATAACCAATAACCAATAACCAATGACCAATGACGACTGATAGCTGTATCAACAAAATGAATTTCTATACACAATTGTTACACTTCCGTTACAACCCTGTAATCTCCTGCCGGCACTTTTGCACGGTCACTCTTCCATTTCCACTTTTTAAATCAAACTATATGAGAAAATTAGTATTCATTTTTTGTTTGTGCAGTTCGGGCATGATCCAGCTACATGCGCAGCGCAACCTCGTAGCTGCGGGCGGAACCCTTACCGGTCCCGGCGGCAGCATGAGCTATACGGCCGGCCAGATCGATTTCAAAACCGAACAAGGTACTGGCGGCATCATGACTGAAGGGATTCAACAGCCCTACACTATCAAAACCATCGCTGGTACACTCGAAGCCGGCATTGATTTGAATGCGGTGGTCTATCCGAATCCTACAGCCGACTTTGTTGAGTTGAGAGTCAATTCCCATCTTGACGACAACCTCAATTACAAACTCGTTGACCTCTATGGACGCGTATTGGCGAAAGACAAAATCACCGGACCGGTCACCCGGATTGACATGTCCTCCTTATCCGGAGGCCAGTATTACCTCATGATCAATCACGATGAAGGAGTCATTAAGGCTTTTCAAATCATTGACACAAAATAAACACCACTCGACTTTAAACATTCAAAAAAAAATACTCACATCATGAAAAAAATTATCCTAAGTATTATCGTCCTGGGTACCGCTCTTCAACTTTGGGCGCAGGCGCCTCCATCCATGAGCTACCAGGCCATCATTCGGAATGCAGATAATGCACCTATGACCTCCGCGTTGATTGGTATGCGGGTAAGTCTCTTGCAAGGTTCAGCGACCGGCACACCGGTATTTGTAGAAACGCACACCGCTTCGACGAATGCAGAAGGACTGGTATCCATTGAAATCGGTCGCGGTACAACTGAGCGTGGCTCGTTTGCAGCGATTGATTGGTCGAAAGGTCCTTATTATATTAAAACCGAAACCGATCCGTATGGAGGTGATGATTATACCATTTCCGGTACCAGTCAACTGATGAGTGTTCCTTTTGCCTTGTATGCCAATAGTGCTGGAAGCCGGGCCGGTGCGTGGGGCCTCGATGGAAATGCCGGCACCGTGGATTCCAATTTCATCGGTACCATCGATTCCGCTGCCTTCAACATCAGGGTGCACAATCAGCCCGCCGGAAGAATAGATTCTGTCAATGGCAATACTTTCCTTGGATTCGAAGCCGGAAATTTTCCACGGACCAGTGGAATAAAAAATACGGCTATGGGATATGGCGCCCTGATGAATAATACCACAGGGGCGAATAACACAGCTATCGGTAATGCCTCCTTAAAATCAAACACCACGGGAAGCAATAACACTGCTGCCGGTTTCTGTCAGCTCACCAAGAATACAACAGGCGGAAGTAATACAGCCTATGGAACCTGGGCTTTATTTAATAACAGCACTGCCAGTTTCAATACGGCCGTGGGCGATAGTGCTTTGTTTTCCAATACCACAGGAGAGGGAAATGTTTCGATGGGTTATCGATCGTTAGCGTTGAATACCACGGGAGAAAAAAATACGGCATTAGGTAACGATGCTTTGATGAGCAATACGACTGGCGTGAATAATACCGCCATCGGCAATGCTTCTCTGAAGTCGAATACCACCGGAAGCAATAATACAGCCGCCGGTTTTTGCCAACTCACGAAGAACACTACCGGTGGAAGCAATACAGCTTATGGTACCTGGGCCTTATTCAATAACACTACGGCAAGTCTCAACACAGCGGTAGGGGATAGCGCCCTGTTTTCCAATACCACCGGAGGGGGAAATGTTTCCGTGGGCTACCGGTCACTGGCCCTGAATACCACGGGAGAAAAAAATACGGCCGTTGGACTGGACGCCCTCATGAGCAACACCACCGGATTGAATAACACGGCTCTTGGAAATGCATCGCTGAAATTCAACACCACCGGGAGTAATAATACGGCCGCCGGTTTTTGTCAACTCACCAAGAATACCACCGGAGGGAGTAATACAGCCTATGGTACGTGGGCCTTATTCAACAACAACACCGCCAGTTTCAACACGGCCGTCGGTGATAGTGCTTTGTACAGCAATACGACCGGGGGAGGTAATGTGGCGTTAGGCTATGGGGCCCTGGTCAACAACACCTCGGGTTATTATAATACGGCAGTAGGCTATAATACCTATGCAGGAGCAGGTAACCATAATGCCACCGTGATCGGCTATGGCGCCCACACGGATAAAAACGATGTCATTGTGTTGGGTAATTATAAGGTGCGAAAAATATACTGTGCACAGCCTTCTATCACGACCATATCAGATGGACGGTTCAAAAAGAATGTGACAGAAGATGTCCACGGTCTGGACTTTATCACGAAGCTCCGCCCCGTCAGCTATAACCTGGATGTCACCAAATTAGAATCATTCACCGGCGAAAAGACGGGAGATCAGGATCGCGAAGACGTTCGCCAGGCGGAAGCCATCAGGCACAATGGCTTCATCGCACAGGAAGTGGAAAAAGCGGCAAAGGAAGTGAACTACGATTTCAGCGGGTTGAAGATCCCGGATGATGCAAAAGATACCTATGGGTTAGGCTACACCGATTTTGTTGTTCCTCTCGTCAAAGCAGTACAGGAGCTGAACGATCAGAATACCGGTCTGAAGGAAGAAGTCACGATGCTCAAAGCTCAAATGGCTGCCCAGTCCGGAATGATCGCTGATCTGCAAAAGGCGCAGTTGAAGAATGACAAAGAATTGGCAGCAATAAAAAATATGATCAACACTAAAAATGCGACAGTCGACAACACTAAGCACTAATCCTTAATGACCACGGTGATCAGCGCAATTCGGGAGCCTGTCCCTGGATTGCGCTGTTCCTGTTATGACCAGGAGGTATCTCCCGCGATCCGGGTGAAAAATAAATCCGGTAAATTTGAATTCGTGTTGAAGGAAAATCAGGACAAATGAAAAAGGTGCTTATCGTCGAGGATGATCCCCATATCGCGGACCTTATCCGGGAAAAACTGAAAGACGAGCCTTTTGCTATTTCTTTGGAGGCCAATGGTCGTATAGCCTTGGAAAAAGCCCTGACCCATCACTATGACATCATCCTCCTGGATGTGATGTTGCCCGAGATGAATGGAAATGATATCTGCCGGCAATTGCGGAAAAATAATATTACCTCCATCATTATCATGCTGACATCAAGATCAGAAGAAATCGACAAAGTGCTGGGACTGGAATTGGGTGCGGATGATTATATCACCAAGCCGTTCAGCCCGAGGGAATTGCTGTCCAGGATCAATGCCCGCTTACGTCGCGTGGATGATCTGTTGTTTACTGACAGATCGGAAGGAAATGGATCTTTAAACGGGGTCATCAAAACCGGAAACCTGGTCATTGATAAAGAGAAAAGAAAAGTTATCCTGAACAATGAGCTGATTGAACTGACGCCGAAAGAGTTTGAATTGCTGGCCTTGATATCTTCCAAGCCGGGGAAGACCTATACCCGTCATCAATTACTCAATTTAGTCTGGGGCACCAATTTTGAAGGATTTGAACATACGGTCAACACGCACATCAGCCGGTTGAGATTAAAAATAGAAACCGATCCGGCTAATCCGGAATACATCCTCACGACCTGGGGAGTGGGGTACAAGTTCAGAGAATAATGGTAACCATTACATGCCCATGACATCCTTTTCCAAATCACCTCTATTACTCCGGGTCACGATATTCTTCTTTGCTTTCCTGCTGATCTATACCCTGGTCATCGGGTTTGTCTTCATCAAATCTGCCGTGTCTTTTGAAAAGGAGGTCAACCAGCAACTCAACAAAGGGATTGCCGAACAGATCGCGAAGGATGCCTCCCCGTTTTTAAACGGGAGCGTCGATCAGACCAAGATGCAGGAGCTGGCGCATTACCTGATGACGGTCAATCCCAGTATTGAAATCTATGTCCTTGATGAGACAGGCGACATACTCACTTTCGTGGCGCCGAATAAAGTAGTGCAGTTGAAAAAGGTGTCCATAGGACCCATCATAAAATTTATCGAATCCAAAGGGAGCCAGTTTATCCAGGGGGATGATCCGCGCAATCCCGGAAAGCAGAAAGTTTTTTCTGCCGCTCCCGTGATGGAGCATGATACCTTATTAGGCTATGTGTATGTCATCCTGGCCAGCCAGGAATATGATGGTATCGTATCCAATACGCAAAACAGCAGTTTCCTTCAACTGGCCATCAAAACCCTGGCGATCATCCTGGGCATATCCCTGGTCATCGGTATCATCATATTCCGGATCACCACCAAAAACCTGAGCCATCTCATCGAAGTGTTTCGCCGGTACAAAGCGGGGGATATGAAGGCGCGCATCCGGCTGCCTTCTGCCAATTCGGAATACACCGTGATTGAAAAGACCTTTAATGATATGGCGGATTCGCTGGAGCAGAAAATCGTACAGATCCATGAGGTGGATGATTTCCGAAAAGAGCTGATCGCCAATATCTCGCATGATCTGCGCACGCCGATTGCATCCATCCTGGGCTATACGGAATTACTCATTGATAAAAATGAAACATTGACTGCGCAGGACCGGGCTAAATACCTGGCCATCATTGAATCCAATTCGAATAAAATGAAAAAGCAGATCCAGGATCTGTTTGAACTGTCGAAGCTGGAGTCCGCGCATTACAAACTGCATTTAGAGCCCCTGCATTTAGGAGAGCTCATCACGGATATTTCCAATAAGTATAAATTGCTGGCCAATCAGCGCGGCATCAATCTGAATACGATTTTCTCCAGGGACCTGCCGACGATCCAGGCGGATATAGCCTTGATGGACCGGGTCATACAGAACCTGGTGGACAATGCGCTTAAGTTTTCGAAGAGTGGAGATACCATCAACATTGAGATTGGACAGTCGGCTGACCGGATCCTGGTCAAGATCAGTGATACGGGGGAGGGGATACCGGAAGAGGATCTGCCGTATATATTTGACCGGTTCCGGATAGGGAAAAACAATGAGGCATCGACGACCGGGTTGGGGTTGGCGATTGTGAAGAAGATTGTGGAATTGCATCACCTGGCGATTCATGTGGTGAGCCAGGAGAATATCGGGACGACGTTTACGCTGGAGATTCCGGTGACGGGGTGACGGGGTGAGGGATTATTTTGGGATATAGAGATTTCTAAATTTCATACATGGATGAGGGTGATTCCAAATGGGCAGGTGCCCATTATCCGTTTGCTTACGTAAGTAAACGTTTATACACGTTTATAAACACGTTTACACACGTTTACACACGTTTTTATTGTTGATTGTCAGGCGCATATAAATAAATTGTAGTTGTTTGTTTTTGCATTCATAATGCCTGTAATTTTAACTGTGCATTAGCACTAAACTATATTATCAATTATTTTCCAAATTGCAAACCAGTTGAAAAACATTTTTTATCATGGCTTCACCGGAAGACCACCTGCCTGTTATCAGGGCCAGTCTAATTGATTACAAAGGCAAGTCGATGATTCGCCTGGATTTTCCGTTTGATCAAAAGATCGTTGATGAGGTCCGTGCCATCAGGGGCAGGATTTGGAGTGTGACCCACAAATGCTGGTATGTGCCGGATATCGGAGATAACAGGCGGAGGTTCGGTATCTCGGATTTTGAGGTGGCACCTAACCTCGTCAAAGAGGCGATACCAGTGGTGCAATATCAATCCGTATGTCAGTCGTTGGTGGACAGGATGCGGGAGAAGATTATCCTCAGGGCATTAAGCCCTAATACACTTAAGAATTACATGAACCACATCAAGGTCTACTTAGGGGAAATCGGTCAAACCGTCAATCCGATGGATATGACCAAAGCGGATATTGAGAAATACCTCATAAGGCGTCATCAGCAGAATCCTACGAGTGAGAGTGATAGAAACTGCCACATCAATGCTATCAAATATCTCTATGAACAGGTTCTGGGTCATGATCGGATGTTATTTTACCTGCCCCGGCCTGAAAAGCCTGTGCAATTGCCAAAGGTCTTGAGTGAACAGGAGTTAGAGCGATTATTCCGGGCTGTTTCGAATCTAAAACATAAAGCGATCCTTTTGACAGCCTTTAGTTGTGGTCTACGTGTTGGTGAAGTAACACGGCTAAAAGTCAGGGATCTAGACATTGACCGGATGCAGGTGTTCATTGAACGATCTAAAGGGAAAAAGGACAGATATGTAATGCTTAGCCCGATTCTAAGAGATGTACTGGAAAGTTATAAGATATTGTTTAGCGTCAATCCGGCAGGCTATTTATTTGAAGGGCAGAAACCTGGGGATCCGTACAGCACGCGAAGTGCACAGACCATCTTTAATCGGGCTGTCAAGGATGCCGGGATCCAGAAAGATGTGACCTTTCATGTGCTAAGGGCAAGCTTTGCTACCCATCTGTTGGAGAAAGGGGTGGATATCAAGTACATTAAGGAGCTACTAGGCCATTTTGACATCAAGACGACCGAGCGCTATCTGCATGTAGCCCGGGAGAAGCTGGTCCATATCCAGAGTCCCCTGGACTTCCTGAATACGAACATATAAAAAGCGCAAGTTTGGCTTGCCGCAATGAACATATGAAAAAACGCAATAGATAAGCCCTGATAATCAGTAAGGATTCCCTATATTTGGTGACGACAATACCAGTGTTATGGGCAAGGCAAAAAGACCAGCGCCATAGCACAAAACAACAATTTAGAATAAAAAATCAAAACATAGCATACAATGAAAAAGGGAGACAAAATTATTTATTGGATTGCCACCATTTGGTTGTCGTTGGGGATGACAGCGACCGGTATATTACAGTTAACTAAACAAGTTGCGGAAGGAGCAATAGCTCCACCCGGAGTATGGGGTATTAAACAATTGGGGTATCCGGTTTATTTTCTTACTATAATAGGTGTTTGGAAAATTCTAGGTGTAATTGCGATTCTGGTTCCATAAATTTCCTTTATTAAAGGAATGGGCATATGCCGGATTTTTCTTTCTATTGTCAGGAGCGATATTTTCACACATCGCTGTTGGAAGTCCTATAGGTGCATTCATTCCTTCATCTTTACTTCTAATATTGACCGTACTGTCATGGTACTTCAGACCTGTAGACAGAAAAATTATTTCCATCTAAAAGATTTAATACAAATGAATCCTAAAGTTGAACAGTTCTTATCCAAGCAAAAACGTTGGAAAGATGAAATTACCCTAATGCGGGATATCATTCTTGACATTAAAGAGCTGGATGAAGATTATAAATGGATGATTCCCTGCTATACATTGCAAGACAAGAATGTGGTAGTAATTCAGGCATTTCAAAGATTATTGTGCTTTAATGTTTTTTAAAGGTATATTGATGAAAGACCCCAAAGGAATTTTAATTCAGATGACGGAGAATGTTCAGGCAGGCCGCCAAATCAGGTTTACAGATATTAATCAGATAAGAAAGGGTAAATCCATTATTAAGGCATATATCAAGGAGGCAATTGAAATAGAAAGGTCGGGAAAAAAAATACCATTAAAGAAGACCTCTGATTATCCTGTTCCAGAAGAATTTCAAAAAATATTGGAAGAAAATTTTGAAGTTAAAAAAGCATTCGATTCCTTAACACCGGGAAGACAAAGAGGGTATCTTTTCTATTTTTCCCAAGCCAAACAATCTAAGACACGAGAAAATAGAATTGAAAAATATATCCCAAAAATACTTGCTGGCAAAGGATTAAACGACTAAAAGACAAAAAGCCCGGCCCATAACATTGGCTATACGTAATGCGGGTTAAAGTGGTAAAATGAAAGTGATTACATTAAATAAAATATTGTTCATCGGATAGTGAAGTGCCTTGAAATCCCGCACTACGCATAGCCGGAACCGTTATCTCTAATCTTGAACTAAGAAATTATATATATGAAGCAGTTTTTCTTTTTAACATTAATTGTTATTAGCGGAGTGGCTTCTGCTCAACCATACAAATCCATTTTCGGAAATGCCAGTACGATGTGGATCATTAAATGGTATAATCTGGATTTTGGAGGAATGACACTATTGTGGTTGAAAAGGACACATTGGCCTATGGGTATAATTGGAAAAAGATAATAAAGACTAATTCATATGGTTTTTTTGAATCAGGAGCATTGCTTCGGGAGGATACTTTGATTGGAAAGGTTTGGTATCGTCCATTGGAACCTGGCTGGGATACAACTTATTTAACTTTTGATTTTGATTTGGAGGAAGGGGATACATTTGACTTGTCTAGTAATTATGACCCATGGCTCACTTCGGTAATGGTTGATTCGACGGATATTACGGATACTGGCAAAAGAATTCGATTTAACTCCTTCATTGAACAAGGGGAAAATATAACTTTTATTGAGGGAGTGGGGGAAACCAGGGACCAATTTACAAAGAGAGTAGCGGCTTGCTTCATCCATATTTATTATGTGCATATAAGGATGGCGTTCAGACGTATAGTAACATCTCTTACGAAGGAAATTGTAGTCCTCCAACATCAATTAATCTCATAGATCCCGAAAAAGCGATTGAGGTATATCCTAACCCGTTTGTTGATGTGCTTAATATTAAGAACGATTCGGAAATTGAGTTTGAGAAAGTTGAAATTTATGATGCGTTAGGAAGGAAAGTATCTTCTGAATGGTATCATACTTCTATCGACTTTAATGGTCTATTGCCGGGACTTTATTACATAAGGTTGATCGCTAGTAAGGAACAAATCATTTGCAAGTCAGTCCTTCATCAATGAATGCCATGGTAATAGCGAAACCAAGGCACTGCATGCTTTAAGCAAGACTACAGGACTTGCAGAAAATAGAGAAGTTATAGAAACGACAAGAGATAACATCGGATGCTCATAAGCAGGGCTATCCACATTGAGAATGAAAACGTAAATTTGAACACAGGAGCTACGGAAACAGCCTTAACTCAGTCGGCCTGCCTACGAGCATCCTTCAGCGTTATGAGACATAAACTTAAAATATAGTAACTATTCACCCTAAATTACAACGATTTCCGGTCTGACCAATGCATCAAAGGGATGTTTGCCTTGCAGGATGGCGGTATCGATGATGGACCGGAGGATGGCATAGTCCTGTGCACCATGGAATGTCCTGAACAATGAGCTCACTCTCATTTTGACTTTGGTGCTGCGTAATGCACGCTCACTCATATTATTGGTGGGAGGAACCAAACGATTTCGAAGACAGGTGGTAATATAGGTTATTAGCCTGCATAATCGGTCCCGGAATACTTCAACTTTTTCATGCGCCCGCCCTCTGACTCTTTTCAAAATGGTCAATAACTCTCCCTCTATCCGCAAGACTGTTTTTTGGGCTGACGACTTCCGCTTTCGTTAATTGTATGATTTGTTCCAGTTTGGATTTTAAATGCAGCGCCCATTTGGAATTTCGTGCTTTTCATACATGCCGTCGCATTCCCTCAGGAGATGAGCTAGGCATATTTGTTTATCTGCTGTTTTGACCTTGAGTTGCGCAGGGTAACAATCACTCACCATGATAAAAGACTGCTCTTTATCTCCCAACATATTCATCAACGTAGCATACCCGCGATTATCAGACACTTTCAGCCATGCGTATTTAGTATTACACAACACCCACATCCACCCCTTTTGTCCACCGATGCGACAACCTGTTTCATCTTCGAGCCTACCCACGGGACTTTGCTTCACCTTTTCGAGCAGTTGATCATAAACAGCTCGAAGTTGTTCTGCTTTTTGATGGATCGTATCCCACACAAAGCCTGTGCTGATCTTAGCCCCCGTAAGTATGCTTATGCATTCGGCTATCCGATTGACAGAACAATACTGGCGAGTACTCAGATACGTGACTACACTTTTTAAGTTGTCACCATATTGCGCATCTATATAATCAAGCGTTCCAGGAAGTTCCGAAGCGGTATGTCTTCCACATTCAGGACAACATTTACGGACCTTTTGATGCTCAGTTACTTTCAATTCTATCCGGGGTATATCGAAGACTTGTGCAGTACGCAGAATCTCAGAAGGCTGATCCTGAATATCGGTGCCACAATGATGACAGGTGCTTACCTCATGCACCAAGATGACATCTGGTGTTTCTGTCTTCTCCAGGCGACTGGCTTTATGGCCATGCTGTCCGCCGACATTGCGTTTTAGACTTTTTTCTTTTGGGCTTGGTAGGGGTAGGTTTATGGAGATCGCGGCTGGGAGGAAGGTGACTGTTGTGGCTGTTGCGATTTGACTTATACCAAGCTAATTCGGCTTTTAGATCCAGTATTTCTTGCTTGAAAGCAGCAAGCTGCGACTGGAATTCATTATTGCTGATTTGCAACTCCGCATTTTGCTTTAGCAAAGCACTGATCAATTCCTTGTCGGACACCTGTAGAGACCTTAGTTATACGAAACATAAGCGTTTTTCTTTATATGTACAAGTGGTCAGGAAAATACCTTATATTTAGGGTGAATAGTTACAAAATATATGGATAAGACCAACTTAGCAAAATTGCAATCAGAAATAATATGGGCAACAACCAGGCAAGGGAGTTTTCAACGATCTAAGATTTACAGAAGAATTCAGCAATTGATGACCACAAAAGAAAAGCTTTTAGAAAGTTTATTAAAGAATTTTTATATAAATCGCTTTTTTTAAAATTGAAAGGCAGATCAATTACTGAACCGCAGTTAATGTCTATTATTGAAAGGTTAAGATCCCAAGCTGCATTACATCATAAATCCGCATTAGAAGCAGGTGAATTGAGATTTGGCAATGCTCAGAAATTTGTAAATCTATATTTAAAATCGATGTGGCTTATGGGTTGGACTATGACACCACCTATTTCCTTGTGGACAACATAATTCAAACCGACTTAAGAGTGGGTAACAAAAAGGTTAAATTGACAAGAATGACAAAGGAGGAATATGTTTCGATAATAAAAGATGCCAAGATTTTTGCAAAAGAGAACGGATATAATAATATAGCGGAATGGGAAGCTTTAACTTACTTAAGAAATTACATTGAAAATGTATACGTCTCATAACATCGGATGCAAGCAATGGCGGATTTCGAAGTAATTTGATAATTTTACATAGAAGGGTTTTCGGCTGACTGGAAAAGTTACGAAGCAAGAATCGCCACTGCCTACATACCTGTTGGTTATGAGACATACAGTAATAGAAATGAAATGATAATACTTTTTACATTTTTAACTAAGTTCATCATCTTTTCTTAACGTTTACCCAAGATCGCCTGAAATCTCTTGATGCTAGTTCGATTTTCATGATTGATTCATTACCAAAAGGAGATTTCTATTACAGTTTATTATATGAAGGCGAATCTTGTTGTCAAACTACATTCGACACTTCATTAAATTGGTATGGTATATTCGATACGGCATCAGGGGACAGTTTGATAAATGTTACGCTCACACTTGAAAAAGTCATTGGTTATGATGGAAACCGCTGGAATAAAATAATTACTGACCAAAGCAGTTATCGACAATCAAAAATTTTAATAGGTTCAAAATCTATTCTTTTCGAAAAATTGCTATCCATTGGTTCTAGCCCAATACTACAAGAAGGATTTCTTTATCCAGGGCAAAGAACAAATGTGTATTCAATTCTTAGACCTGGCATCAGCGGGGATTGTGTAACTCTAATTGCAACAGGAAATGTGAAAAGTATTGGATACTGTCCCGTAATAGAAAATTACAAGCTCATGATTTCAAATACTCAGTCGTATGAGATTATTCAAGACCTTACACCTGAGTTTGATTTAAAGGCGAATGTGGCTTTTTTGGATTAACATGGTTTGGTGACATAGATGGTGATCAAAAACCTGATATGATTTTTTCAGCTGCCAATAATGCAGAAGGGGTTGAAACTCTATTTTTGACAAGTGTTGCAGAAAAAGGTAAATACATTAAGAAAGTAGCCTCGGCATCAGGATGTGATTGCACGTAAACATACAGCCAACTAAAAACTTAATAATTTAATTTTTAAATAATCCATATAGCCAATAACTGAATTACAAAAAATGCACATAACATAGGTAACTGATGCACAACTTCTCGTAAAAAAATAGCTAAAATCCGTTTATCTGCTATTGCGCATCATAGCGGATCACGCATTTCCATTTTGTTTGATAAGGAATTAGTTCTCTGAAAACCCATATGGGGTGTCAGGGCTAAAAATTGATCCGGAAAAGCTTTTTAAGGCATTTTTCCATTGAATTTCCATCACTTGTTGTTTGATTTTGGGTCTTCTTTTGTTAAAGGTTAAAAGTTTTTTGAGGTTATAGCATAGCGCAGCCATCATCACATGTTTATTGGCTTGTTTGATTCCGCGTGTATTGACGCGTTTCATGTTCAGGAAGTTGATGAGTGTTCCCAGGACGGGTTCCACTGTTTTACTTCGGATTCTGCTCATCCGTTTAGCATAAGCGGTTTGCATCTTGTGATGCATTTTTTCATACAGGGGCTTGTGGATGTTGTCCTCGATCTTTTTAAATTTTGTGGTTTTACCTATACACGCTTCCCGCAATGGACAATTCTTGCAATCGGTCTCACTACTCCTGTAGGACTTTTTCAAATATCCCTGCCGGTCGATTCGATCTCCTTTGAAACGAAGTATGGCTCTGTTACCTCTTTGACATTCATATTGATTGAGCTCCTTGTTGTAAATAAAACCCTCCCGGTCATTGATGTATAGTCCGAAATTCGGGATATAGGCATCGATGTGATGGTCCTCTATATATTGTAATGCTTCTCCACTGCTATACCCGGTATCGGCCATCATTTGTTCCAGTGTTATTTCATTCTCCTGCAGGTTTTCTATCGCATGATTTAAAATATTCTCCAGGCACTGGCTGTCCCGCTTGTCCGCATAGTCCGCACATGCAGCGGTAATGACATGATGGGCATCATCGACGGCCAGTTGTCCAAAATAATTGAGCTGTCGTGCTTTACCGGGCTTCACGCTGATCCTGGCGTCCGGATCAGTGGCGGACTCATGCGTATGATTGCTGAGAAATTTAGGCCGGATCGGTTGACCATCTTCATCCACTTG
Organism: uncultured Saprospiraceae bacterium; assembly: GCA_963837505.1. Classification (GTDB taxonomy): domain Bacteria; phylum Bacteroidota; class Bacteroidia; order Chitinophagales; family Saprospiraceae; genus Opimibacter. The sequence continues at coordinate 530,292 of CAWINN010000005.1, forward strand.
TTTGCTAAGACCTCCGCCCGGCTGGTCTTTGTATTCTTTTTTTTTCCAGGCATGATGTTGCTCAACATATTTTTTCTTTTCCGGCGTGATGGTCTTTTTTGCTTTATCGTTCAGTGAAGGCATTCGCTCCTCACTGTTTTCATTCAGTTCTTCAGCATAGGCCACACCGTCATCCACGATTTCTTTCTCCACCAGGCTGTCCATGCTGGCATTGGCTTTGATAAATGCGCTATCAATCGCCTGACGTTTGCCACGCACCATTCCTTTGTCCACACAAATACTGAGGACCTTTTTAAATAAAAGGAGAAATACTTCTTCTCCATATAATTGCCGTGTACGGCTTATCGTGCTGAACCACGGCAATTCCTCATCAATATCATACCGTAGAAACCATCGCACACTTAAACAATCAGAACAATAGCGGAGTAATTGCCTGTCGCTATTGATATTATTTAAATAGCCTACCAGGATGATCTTAAAGAACACCACCGGATCAATGGATTCCTGGCCTTCTGTGCCATAATAGCCAGCCGTTTCCTTATACAGAAAATGGAGATCGAGTGCAGCATCGAGTTTTCGATAGAAATGATCGGGTGGAACCAGCGTGTCCAGGTTGACCTGGTAGATCATTTTTGGGGCAAATGATTTACGTCCTTGCATATATAAATATACACTACAAGCACCGTCAATAGTAGACTCTGATGGTTTTAGTATTCACAAATTATCCACATCCACTAGCGAAATTCTACGCTGAATTACTTCTTTGTTTTGAAGTATATTTGAGTTGTGCAACATGCACATCGGCTGTCCGCCAGCAGGTATGACTGCAATGACCCGCCTTCGCCTTCCAACGCGCAAACCCAAACGCAGGCTTCGGCGGGTAAAAATGAAATCCTTACATTGAAGAATCGCCTTCGCTTACCTATACTCATCCTAGACAAGCTTCGGCGATCGAGTACGCAGGCACAGATACCGCACACGAGTCCTGCCGGTTTTTCCTTCCGAAGCCTCGGCGAAGGAAGGCTTTACTTT
>CAWINN010000006.1:0-109729 GCA_963837505.1 uncultured Saprospiraceae bacterium
GTCTCCGGCGAGGCGGCGACCAACGCGCAGCAGACCGCCTTCGATCTGATGAGCCAGTTTCTCGGCCTGATGTTCGATGGGGTGACGGCGACGGGCGCGGCGGTGTCGGCGGGCTGGCAAACGCCTTCGCGGCTGAGCCGCCGGCCGCTTTCCCAAGCCGAGGTCGCACAAGCCTATGCCGCCGTGTTCAAGGCGCCGCCGGGCGCGGACGCCGAGCTTCGAGCGGCGTTGGAGTGCCTGGGGCTCCTGCTTTCGGAGGCTACAACCGCACCAACGGCGATCCGGCGGTGACGGGCAGTCACGATCTTTCGGCGCGCGATCGAGGGCTTTGCCAGTCGGCCTCGACTACCGCGTCGGCCCCGACACGGTGCTCGGACTTGCGCTCGCCGGCGCCGGCACCAGGTGGGACCTGGCGCAGGGCCTCGGTGGCGGTACGCAGCGATGCCTTCCAGGCCGGCCTCTACGGCAAGAGGCATGTTGGTGCCGGCCTATCGTGGAGCGCGGCGCTCGCCTTTGCCAATCACTGGATGTCGACCGACCGCTTCGCCTTTGCCGGCGATCATCTCGCCGCGGACTTCAACGCGCAGAGCTATGGCGGGCGCATTGAGGCCGGTTATCGCTTTGCTATGCCCATGGTTGCGGTCACGCCCTACGCCGCCTTCCAAGCGCAGAGTTTCCACACACCAAGCTACAGCGAGGCCGACCTCACCGGCGCCGGCTTCGCGCTCGCCTACAACAGTCGCAGCGCGCGCGATACGCGTAGCGAATTGGGCGCGCGTTTCGACCATGTGGCGGCAGTCGGTGCCGCTCTTCGCTGCTGTTGTTGCGCGGGCGGCTTGCTTGGGCGCACGACTGGGTGAGCGATCCCACCCTAACGGCCGCGTTCCAGGCGCTCCCCGGTGCGAGCTTCATCGTCAACGGCGCAACACCTGCAACAGACTCCGCACTTGTTTCCGCCGGCGCCGAGCTGCGGCTCGTCAACGGCGTGTTGCTGCTGGCGAAGTTCGGCGGCGAGTTTGCGAATGGCTCGCAAACCTACACTGGCACCGCGACGCTGAGCTATACGTGGTGATCGTTGCCCATGCCGCTGCGACACAGGCCGTATCTACTTGTGGCACTTTGTGGACAATCGAACCGCGCCTCCGAATTTGCGCTATTGGGGGTAAAGCGGTCATAGTCTACGACTTGTTTAATGAGTACACGCCGTAGTCTTGAGGTACATTGCTTTCAAGGTACATTGTTATAGCGGTCGGAATTGACAGCCGTAATCTCCCGATTCCATCGCACCTGGTTTGCGAGACAACAGCAAGGAAATCATCTTGTAGGCGCGATAGCATCGTATGGCTGCGAGCACACCTATTGCTTTGACGGCCGGCAACAGTCCATGCACGCGATGGCTGGTGACGACCTTGATCCAATCAACAGCCGGGGAAAGTAGGACCGCCAAAGCGCGGAGAACCCAGCGAGCACGCCAGCTCGGGTCCGTGCCGCCCGCGTTTACGGCGTGCTGAATGTGACGATCCCATTTCACGCACAATTCTCGAAACGATGCTCGTGCGGGGTGATAAACGATCATCTCGGGGACATAGCGGAAAATGTAGCCTGCTCTGAGCGCCCGGCCGCCCCATTCAATGTCTTCGGCAACCTCAATTCCTCGAAATGGGCCAATGTCCTCGAAATCCGACTTTCGCAAAACCAAGTTACCCGTTCCGCAGAAGCCGTGTTGCTCGATATAAAGCTTAAACCGGTATGCGAATACGCTTTCATACGCTTCGATGGCTGTTATCGCAGTGTCCGGTTCGTGCCAGATTTGAACGTCACCGCCTAGAATTGTTCGAGGCGACACGCGCGCAAGCGTATCGAGCGCGCAGCGCAGCCAGTCTGGATGCGCACGGCAGTCAGAATCCGTAAATGCAAGGATGTCGCCGCTCGCCGCCTGGACGCCGCGATTGCGCGCAGGACCAGGGCCCGATTTCGACTCATGCAATAGCAATGTGCCCGGATACCGCTCGGTGACTGCTCGGGGAACCGATGTCGAGCCGTTGTCGACGACAATGATTTCGAATGCCGGGCCCTCAAGCGTCTGCGAATGGAGGCTGCCGAGGCAGGCCTCGAGCGCGTCCGGCTGGTTTAAATGGGGGATGATGACGGAGATCAGCGGTTTTTGCGGTTTCATGTCTTCAGCCGCATGGTCGAAGCCTAGGCGTTGACTTTAACCTGAATATTACCGGCGCCGTTGACAAGAAAGGGTTATATTCCAATAAGCAAAAGGCGGTATTTATACCGCTCAGGTCTGTTTGGCGCGGCCAAATTGGTGTCCTTGCGATGTAGGAGCCTCGCATGCGGGTAGATTTGCTGGGGTGTCCCGTAGACATCTTAACCATGGCCGAAACAGTCGAGCGTGCCAAGGTCGCGATGCGCGACCGAGACGGATGCACCATGTAGCTCTGAACGTCGCAAAATTCGTCAATATGCGTTCAGACGGGGTCCTCCGCGCCGATGTCATGGGCAGCGACTTAATCGGGGTCGACGGGATGGGCATCTTGTGGCGCTCCGCCTGTTCGGTGTTCCCGCAACCGAGCGCGTCGCGGGTATCGACCTGTTCTGGGAGATCCTCAACTTTTGCGACAAGGACGGATTTAGGCCCTTCCTTCTCGGCGCGACGCCCAGTGTTTTGCAGAGGGCGGCCGACGTCATTGCTGCGAAGTTTCCGTCCATACAGCTCGCGGGATTGAGAGATGGCTATTTCCGTCCCGAAGAGGAGGGCGAGGTTGTCGAGCAGATCATCAAGAGCAAAGCAGATTGTCTATTCATTGCGATGCCCACACCTCGCAAGGAGCGTTTTCTCGCTGCTTACCGAGACCATCTAGGTGTGCCGTTTATCATGGGCGTTGGCGGATCGCTTGACGTCATCGCCGGCCACGTGCGGCGAGCTCCCCGCATGATGCAGTCGATGGGGCTGGAATGGCTTTATCGTGTTTACCAGGAGCCACGTCGCATGTGGTGGAGGTACGCCAAGACAAACACCCTTTTCGCCGGAATTCTGATCCGCGGCATGCTAAATCAATACAGGGGTGGCACTCGCGGGCTGTCTCGTCTCGGCTGAGGAGCAAACCGCAGATGTCTAAGCGAGTTTTTGTCTTGTTCGGAACGCGGCCGGAAGCCATCAAACTCTTCCCAGTTGTAAAGGAATTGCAGGCGCATAGCGCGGCGGAGGTGATCGTGTGTGTCACCGCGCAACATCGCGAGATGCTGGATCAGGTCCTCAAGCTCGTAAATATCATTCCCGATATCGATCTCGACTTGATGGAGAAAAACCAATCTCTGGACAGGCTAAGCGCCCGGATTTGCTCTCGGTCGGCGAAGCGCTCGATCGCACCCGTCCGGACAGAGTGGTCGTTCAGGGTGACACCGCTACCGCGATGATCGGCTCGCTTGCGGCGTACTACCGGCGGATTCCGGTTCGCATGTCGAGGCAGGCCTCCGTAGTGGATCCAACTGCAAACTGCCAGCTGCCCACTGCAAGCTGCCAACTGCTCACTCCCGACTGCCGACTGCCCACTGCCGACTGCCAACTGTACTCACCCCGCTTTTCCTCAGGATTACTTACCTTAACCCGAAGATGCAACCCCATAAAAAGTTAAGCGAGCTTCACGCCACGGCCATTTGCGGCAATGACATTACTTCTTCCTGCCTTTATGTGTCTGCCCTGACCATTGGTTTTGCGGGACAATATGCATGGCTGGCCCTGTTGATTGTATCCGCCGTATTATTCCTCTTCAGAAAAATATACGGAGAAGTGGTTGGCGCCATACCGCTCAATGGGGGCGCCTATAATGTGTTGCTCAATACAACGAGCAAAAGCAATGCTTCCGTTGCTGCTTGTCTCACCATCTTGTCTTACATGGCTACGGCCGTCATCTCGGCATCTGAAGCCATGCATTATCTGCACACCCTGATTCCGGCCCTCCCGGTCTTCCTGGCCACCATCGGTTTACTCTTTTTCTTTCTTCTGTTGACGATAGGCGGGATCTCAGAATCTGCGGTGGTCGCTACGGTCATCTTTATTTTTCATCTCTCTTCCATGTTTTTATTGCTCGGCAGTGGCATCTGGTATATTACTTTTCATGGATTCGATACCGCCATTTTGAATTTCAAATCACCGGTGGAGGGATCTATTACTTCTGCTATTTTCTTTGGCTTCAGTGCGGCCATGCTGGGCATCTCCGGTTTTGAAAGCTCTGCCAATTTCGTGGAAGAACAGCAACCAGGGGTCTTTAGAAAAACCTTGCGCAATATGTGGGTAGCGGTGACGATTATCAATCCGCTGATGGCCCTGATAGCGATATTGGTGCTCACTAAATCTGACATAGTCGGGCACGAGGAAGCGTTATTGTCCCATATCGGTCAGGATACAGCAGGCGCATGGCTGAGCATGCTGATATCCATTGATGCCGTGCTGGTATTGAGCGGGGCCGTGTTGACTTCATTCGTCGGCGTCGGTGGATTGATTAAACGAATGGCCCTGGACCGGATCCTGCCCCAATTCACGCTAAAGGAAAATAAACGAGGCAGTGTATATCGCATATTGATGATTTTTTTCGTGTTGTGCATATCTGTCTTATTGGTCACCAAAGGCAAACTGGGTGCCTTAGCCGGCGTGTATACGATAAGCTTTTTAGCTGTGATGACTTTTTTCGGGATCGGCAATTTTTTGTTGAAATTGAAAAGAGGAAGTCTGCCCCGGCCGGAATATGCATCCCCATTCACGGTGGCCATCGCCATTGTAGCTGTACTGACAGCGTTATACGGCAATATCAAATTGCATCCGGAATACCTCGTTGTATTTCTTCAATACTTTGTTCCCGCCCTGGCTATCATCTTCCTCATGCTGAACAGGAAAGAATTATTAAAAGTGATCCTCGTGGTCATCGATAGTTTTTTTAATACCATTTCGGATTATGCCAGGCTGAGCCGGATCAAAGTCACCAGTGTAATGAACCGGCTGAGCCGCCAGCAATTCGTTTATTTTTCAAAAGCAGATTCTATTGCTTCCCTCAATAAAGTCCTCATCTATGTGCAGCAAAACGAAGCCGCCAACCGGTTGAAAATTGTCACCGTTCTCCACCCGAACGAAACTATACCCGGCGATTTCCTCAAGGACCTCGAAGTACTCAAAAGAGCGTATCCGGAAATCCAGATTGAAGTGGTACAACTGGAAGGTGTATTTTCTCCCGAACTCATTCAACGACTCAGTGATCAGTGGAAGATTCCAATCAACTTCATGTTTATCGCCTCACCAGGAAATAAATTTCCCTACCAGGTAGCTGAGCTGGGTGGTGTCCGCTTAATCCTCTAGCTATTCTTCCACCTATTTCATTCAAGCCCACACCGCTTACTGATTACCGATTACTGAATACCGATTACTGCTTACCGAATACTGATTGCTGATTACTGAATACCGACCACCGAATACCGACCACCGATTACCGAATACCGACCACCGACCACCGAATACAGAATACCGATTACTGAACACAGCCCCCTTCCTTTGCAGTGACAAAAATCACCCCGCGAGGTTCCCACCTTTTTACAAGTGCTATGCAGTTATACATCAGCGGGACCTCGCAAAGTGAATAAACTTATCTCCAATGCAACCAAACGTAATTTTCAGTTTACTAAAGCAGCAACAACAACAGTACAATGATAATCACCGTACCTAAGGGAATATAGATCACATCGACATCCTTCAGTTGCTTCCTGGTCTCCTTTAGCTCCGTTTTCAGTTGTTTCTTTTCTGACATGGAGAGTTTGGAAAAATCCATTTCCTTTATCTCATATACGCGATCAATCATTTTCTGAACTTCAGGAGAAGGTGGGTTAACGATCTCTTTGGGTTCAGTTTTTGAATCCGGTGCAGACGCATCTATACTTCCAAAGCTGAATAAAGTAGCGACGGCAATCCCAATGAAATACATTCCAGGCTTTTTCATGGTCGTGATTTTTGATTACGTATACTTTCCCCATGTCCTTAAAGTTAAACGGGGAGAGACTTTCAAAAATCAGTTTAAGGGCGACTCTATTAACCTAATTTCGAATAAGGAGCCAAATAGATAACCACCCTATTGCAGCTACTTTTCTTACCAATTCGTTGGTTAATAGCAGCGCACTTAATTATAAAACACCTCTATTTGGCGTTGGTTTTCAGTATTTACCCTGAATTTTAGGAAAAATTAGGGATGACTTTCCATCCTCGTGCTTTGTCTTCCTTCCGCACCTTGCTATATATTATCATTACTCCTGCCCACTGCTTACTGACCACTGTTATTCCTTTCTTTCTTTTCCTTTTTTCCCTTTTGACTTCGAAGGCAAACCGTAAAAGACATTGAAGCTGGGAAATGTAGTGTCCTTGAAGCGAGCCGGGAACTTTCAGTAACGGCTGGAGCTATATACAAATGGGTTCATTTATATAGCCGATATTTATCCAAAAACAAGGTTATGGTTGTAGAAGAAAAAAGTGAAGCCTATCGAAGTAAAGAGCTTGAAAAACGCTTAAAGGAAGCCGAAGCGGCCTTAGGTCGGAAACAGATGGAGATTGATTTTCTCAATAAACTCATTGAGTTTGCGGACGAAGAATATAAGATTGATATAAAAAAAAACTTGTCAAAAGGACCCTTACCTGGTTCCAGCTCTACAAAGGGAAAAGACACTTCTACAAAATGAAGGATCTATTGAGTATGGTTGGTATTACGAAGCAGGCTCTTTGGAAGTATCATAAGCGAGAGGAACAAAAGACTCAGACGGTTGAGCATGTCTTAGGGATTATTAGACAGGTCCGGAAAAGGCATAAACGCATGGGTTGTCGATCGATATACTATGCTCCCACTGTCCAGCCTACGGTCGGCAGGGACGCATTTGAGGCGATTGGATTATCGTATGGATTTCGTCTGAAACGCAGACGGAACAAGAAAAAGACGACCTGGTCGCAGAATGTGGAGGTTTTCCCAAATCGAATTGAAGGAAGGACTTTAAACAACATCAACCAGGTGTGGCAATCAGATATTTTCTATCACGAGGAGAATGGCATTACGTTTTATGGAATCACGATAATTGATGTGTATTCAAGGCGTCTGTTATCGCTTCATTTATCAAAAAGTCTTCGAGCTGAAGAGAATGTAAAGGCCTTGAAAAAGGCGATAAAAGATCGATCAGGTCAAAATCTTGTTGGTTGTATATTCCATTCCGACCGAGGAGGCCAATACATAAGCAAAGTGCACAAAATGACGCTTGATCACCATGGCATGAAAAAAAGCATGTGCAAAATGCCCCAAGAAAATGCCTATGCAGAGCGAGTGCAGGACACGGTAAAGAATTCTTACTTGTGTGACGCCCAATTAACAGGAAAGAATTTGAATAGCGTGGCGAGGCAAATAATGAGAAAATACAATTTTGAAAAGCCGCATTCGGAGTTGGACATGATGACTCCCATTGCCTATGAAAATCATGTGGAGAAACTAAGTCAACGAAATCGTCCTAAGATGTTGATTTTCAAATGGGATCACCAGTTATCCACAAAAATGAGTTGCTAACAAAAAGAAAAAAGTAGCAAAAAAGAAAAAGTGATGATGATAATGACTATCATTGAATAGAGAGAGAAAAAGTCAACCTATTTCAGTCAAGCTCACTACTGATTACTGAATACCGACTTACCGAATACCGACCACCGATTACCGCTTACTGCTTACTGAATACCGAACCGAATACCGACCACCGATTACCGCTTACTGATGCACTCTCATGGAATAGGTTGACACCAAAAATGTGGATAACTTCAGCAAAAAGCAACAAAAATGAATGTTGAAGAGAGGCGTCGCAGACGCTTTAGTGAAGCCTTCCGGAAGGAAGTTGTCGTCAAAATAGAGAAAGGAGAGATGACAGTGGTTGACGCTAGCCGGTTGTATGAGGTGAAAGCACAAAACGTGAAGAATTGGCTAATGAAGTTCGGAAAGAAGGAATATCCACCAGCTCTATTGGTTCAAAGCCATAAGGATGTCACCAGGTTAAAAGATTTAGAGAAGGAGAACAAACAGCTTAAAGAAATGCTTGGAACACAGCATATGAAAGTAGTTTATTTGGAAACCCTATTAACGCTGGCCAAGGAGGAGCTGGGAGCAGATTTCGAAAAAAAATTCGATTCCCACTGCTAATGGAATTATATGAGGCTCGAGCGAAACATGGAATTATAATGGAGCGATTTTATCGATATATAGGGATCAGCCGCCAAGGTGCTATTCAAGGCATTGCCTCGTATATCAGGGAGAGGTCCATGATGGCAGAGATTGAAAGGCTGGCGAGTGATTATCGGTCTAATAAGGATCGTCGAGCCGGATCCCGGTCGTTGTTCTATAATTTGGATATACAGAAAGGCTATGGAATCGGGGTGACCAAGTTTGAACGATTGATGTCACGATATAACCTGTGTTTGCTGCCTTTACACGTTCGAATTATTACGACCCAATCGAGCCGACAAAGCTGGAACTACAAAAACCTGACACAAGGACTGGAGATCCACAAAATCAATGAATTAGTAGTGGGAGATTTGACCTATATCACATATGGTAAAGGCCGATATTACCTGTTTTGTCTTACGGATGTCAGGAGTGCCCGTATTGTTGGACACAGCGTCTCAATGCGAATGCGGGCTGAAGACGCCCAGATCGCATTGGACAAATGGATAGTACTACGAGGTGAGCAGTGCATTAAAAAATGTATTCATCATACCGATGGCGGAAAGCAATATTTTTCAAATCGGTACTTGTCGATACTAGAGAATTTAGGGGTACAAGTGAGTGTGGCAAAGAATTGCCTGCAGAATGGATATGCTGAACAACGAAATGGCCTGATTAAACATCATTTATTGCCGACAGTTAAAGCAGGTAAATCTGAATACTTATCAAGTGAGATTGATCGCTGCATAGAATACTACAACAGGGACAGAAAACAAGAGGGCTTAAACTGGAAAAGTCCGGTTGAATATGAACTGTACCTCGAAAGAGCTGAAGCAAAACCAATGAAGTTGTACCAACACAACAAATGATCGCACATGAATTTAGGTTTTAGTAGGCATATAGCGCCTAAAAGCGTAGAAAAAAAACGAGACTTTCCGAATAGTTCAGAAAGTCTCACGGCTTTTCAGTCGCACCAGGATTATTCCTTGACAGGTTGCTCCTCAGCAGAGCCTGCCTCCGCTTCATCCTGGCTTTACCAAGATAATTGCTGCCATAATTTCTATAACCAAGAAGTTATTCACAATTTTCGGTCTTCGGGCAGGAGGACGTCAACCCATTCCATGAGGGCGCATGATTACTGATTACCGATTACCGATTACTGCTTACCGGCCACCGACCCCCTACTGCGGCTCTCCATAAATAAAATCATCCATCACGGACACATCCACACTACCACCATCATCAGGACCCAGCGGGCTGTTCCCATATTCGATTCTTACCCGGTGCACGATCGGTGAATCAAACAATACACCGAGAAATACAAATCCATTGTTTTGCGTGGGGGTGGCATACGTGCCTAACGATTTGTCATTGATGTCAAAATATTCGAAGGCCGTGTTTTCCACCCGGTCCACATCGACATATACGGCTCCAAATCCTTTCACGACAGCGGGCGTGTTGGTGCCCGGGACATAAAACCGGAGATCAACCACATTGCTGCCAATAGGAGAAAACAATCGCTCCGCACTGAAGGCAGGAAATATTTGTTGATAGGTTGGATTGATATTTCCGAAAGAGGGCAAGGCTCCCGATGGATTATTCTGATCCGCACTCACCTGTACGCCAAGACCCGGAGTAGAAAAGTCCGCGCCCCGGGAAAGGAAAAAATCGTGAGGAAGAAAATTGGGAGAAGCCAGACTATCGGGAACTCCATCCCAGTTGATTTCCCGGCGGCCATCAGCCTGCGATCCACTCGCACTTCCGTTATTGGTTCCCAGGAGTGAGCGATACTCATCGATTGCTGATTGAATATCACCGGCACCGGTGACGACCTGTGGCTTATTCTCATCCTTACTGCAGGAAAATAAAATGCATAGCGCACAGCTAAGTAAAATGGAATAAAAAAGAGACGTTTTCATAACTCAGTTAACATTTGGTAAAAAGATGATATAAAAGTAGATGCAAGCTTATTGCATAGCCTAACCACATAATCACTCAGAAGGGCAGTTTGCAAATTCAAACTACCGGGTTGCTGGAGAGAAATCCGACAACAACAAAAAGTGATTTGGGGTATTGGGGTAACGGACGTGGTAACTAATGGGTTATGCAAAGTTTTTTGACTTGTGTATTACCGTTTCCGCGTAGCGATACCACGTATATTCCGTTTGGCCAGGCACCTGCCTGGATCTCTGCAGTACTTTGTCCTGCCGGAATAGTTTCGCTGAATAATTTTGTTCCATCCTCTTTCCAAAAAGTGAATTGACTTGCCTCGGCTATAGTCGACCGGCTAATCTCCACGTTCCCGTGAGCAGGATTGGGATAAACATTCCAGTCGGAAGGAAGAATACGCAAAGATGTCGTGGCCGTAATAGCCTGCTGATATTCGAAGGCACCTATATCGACTATACCACCAGGTTCACCGGTGCTGACATCAATAAATCTCGGAAGACCCTCTGCATCCAGCAGAATATCTGCAGGCACTGCCGCATTGTCTCCCGCATCAATGGCGGGTGATCCTGGTTGCAAATGAACATCTCCATCCGTATGCGGTGTGTTTTGTGCAGAGGGAAGATCGACAAACAAAGGATCCATAGAGAGATTTCCATCTCCTTCAAAACCATTCTCCATGATGCTGTTAGTGACCTCCGCGGTGGCATTATTGGCCGTGAGTCCATGGCCAAACCCATTGTTCCAAAAGATACTGTTCCTTATGGTAATATTGGAAGTCTCCGTCCCAATGCTGGACACGCGAAGGGATCCGTTGTTATTACCGGAGAAAACACTGTTAATAATATGCGGCTGTGCTATACCGGTTCCGGTAAGAAATATTTCGAAAGCGGAAGAAAAGGTTGCAAAGTTTCCGGTGACCACGCAATTGACCATCTGGACCACACTATTCGCATCGTGCACAATGATGGAGATCGCGCTGCCCTGTGCTGTACGAGCCGTATTGCCCTGAAAAAAACATCCCGTCATCGTTGGATACAGCAGGCCATCTACATCGACGAGACCCTGTAGACCACCTCCGCCTCCGGCTACATTACGAAGGAAATGACAGTTGGTAAATGCAGGCCTGGCTAATCCATTGGATTCTGCATAAATCGTGATGCCACCTCCACCCTGGTCGGAATGATTGTCACGGATCGTGCAATTAGCAATCACCGGATTGCAGCGACCAGCTTCACCATCAAGGTACATTCCGGCTCCGTATGCTTCCAAACCGGTACCTCCGAAATTATTTCCCCCTGTTATGATAAATCCATCCAGGCGCATCGTATCGGACACATGATCGATGTACACCACATGATAGGCATTGTCTATAGTATCTTCAGGAAGTCCCAGGTCACCTGATAAAATGGTTTCATTCACTTTTGGATCACGACCATCCATGCCCCCTTCTGTTCCCGGTTCGCCTGTGAAACCACCAAGGAGCGTGATGTCTTTGTCAATGTAAAAAGTGGAATGACGAAGGGAATCCCCGTTATGCCGGTGCGTAGGCAGGTAGGTACCGGCCGCCACACAAATGACATCTCCCATGACGGCTGCATCTATCGCCGTCTGCAGATCGGTGAACGCATTGGTCCATGAACTCCCGTCTCCCGTGCCGGTTGCGGTAGATTTCACGTAGTAGTTGCCATATAAACAATCAGCACGGGCAGGCATGAGTATACATAGGCTGTACAGAAAAGCAGAAGTAAAAAGAGGCCATAATTTTTTCATGATTATTATAAATTAAGTGGTGTTGGAGGAATGCGATTAATTTCCACACAAAATTATCCTGGCCGAGGGCCGACGACCAAACCATAAAATCACCCAGAGCATCACTTTGCGAAATGGCACTTTCTCCCCAGCTTTTATGCTGGGGTGCAACTCTCACCTCCAATTTCTTTTCTTCCCCAGCTTTTAAGCTGGGGTGCAACACGAGCACCTTATCTCCTCCCTTCCCCCGCTTAAATGCTGGGGTAAATTCGACGATGATTCCCCACCTTGAAAGGTGGGGAAACACGAGATCAATCAGCACCGACCCTAATTTAGTTTTCAGCTATGTTATCCCATGCCGAATCATTTACCTTTGCTTCACTGAAATAATATGATAACCAAATCAAAATTCCTCAGCCTCAGCCTCAGCCTCAGCCTTAGCCTTAGCCTTAGCCTTAGCCTTAGCCTTAGCCTAATCACTCATCAAACCATGGATGCACAAAAATTAAATGGCAGTTATCGACTGACCGGTATACAAGATCTCGCCAGCGCGTTTCAGTTTACCAGGGATGGTAAATTTGAATACTTCTATATATATGGTGTGGCAGACCGTCATGCGACCGGTACCTATACGATAGTCGGTGACACGGTCAAATTGAAAAGCGACAAGGAAGCCGGAAAAGATTTTCCGATCGAGTCGCAAAGCAAAAAAGGAAAAGGGTATACCATCCAGGTGAAAGCGCCTAATCCCTATTTGCTGAATCATGTGACCGCTCTTTACTTCGTCGGCAAAGAACAAAAGATAGCCGAAAGCGATAAAGAGGGTGTCATTCACATCGATGACTCCCACGTCGACAAGATTTATTTGCGTCATGAAATTTTCCCGGATGCGGCCTGCCTGATCAAGGATGATGACAATGCCAATAATTATTTCGAAGTTTCCCTCTCCCCCACGCTCCAGGAAGTGAGTTTTAAAGGCATTGATCTGGTGAAGAAAGGGGACGAGCTGACTTGTCTGCCTAATTATTTTTTGCCTTTCGAAAATATAAGATTCGTCAAGGAATAGGAGCCGCTGATTTTCGCCATGTTGCTGGCCTGTAGGACAAGGATGAGTCATGCAGGCGGTGCACTGAGCTTGTCGAAGTGTCGAAGCATTGACGCTTATGGAAAAAGAGTTGGACTCTTTGCTCGCGGAAAACTCACCCCCAACCCCTCTCTTTAAAATATGATTTTCGGAACGGAAAAGTTTTTCGCAGAAGAGAGGGGAGTCATATCTCCCCCTCTATTTTGGCACATCAATTCGCATTTCAGCACATTCATTTCGAAAAGAGAGGGGGGCGGGGGGTGAGTTAATCCAGTCCGCTGATTTTCGCCATGTTGCTGGCCTGTAGGACAAGGATGAGTCATGCAGGCGGTGCACTGAGCTTGTCGAAGTGTCGAAGCATTCTCGCTAATCCATTTAACAGCTTTCTCGCTGCATTGTGCACTTCATGAGCGGAGCTTGTCGAAGCATGCTTACCTTTGAGGCCTATTGAAAGCATCAGCCCTGCTTCCCGAATGGATCCGGCAATACCAGTCAGGATATTTTCGATTTGACCTCACTGCGGGTCTGACTGTTGGCGTCATGCTGATTCCTCAGGCCATGGCTTATGCGATGCTGGCCGGAATTCCCCCTATTTATGGACTGTATGCCTCTACATTCCCTGCCATAGTTTATGGATTTCTCGGCTCCTGCCGGCAATTGTCCATTGGTCCCACGGCCATGGTATCTATGTTGACGGCATCGGGAGCCGGTCTATTGGCGCAGAAGGATCCAAATGCTTATTTACTTATTGTGGCGGTGATCTCATTTACAGCCGGATTGATACAATTCCTGCTCGGGGTATCGAGATTAGGCTTTCTGGTCCAATTCCTTTCGAAACCCGTCTTGCTTGGATTTACCAGCGCGGCCGCCATCATCATCGGCATGTCGCAGATGAACCATTTTTTAGGCCTGCATTATCCGCAAAGCCAGTTTATCCAGGATATCCTCTACAACCTCGCGGAACAAATCCGAAACACGCATCTGCTTACATTGCTTTTTGGTTTACTCTGCCTGAGCCTTCTTCTCCTGTTGCAGCGGGTAGCACCTAAATTTCCTGGCGCATTGATCACCATGATCTTAGCCATTGGTGCCAGCTACCTGTTTCATCTTGATCAACTGGGATTGTCCATCATCGGGGCCATACCAAAGGGCATTCCCCATTTCAATGTTCCGGTAATTGAAATATCAACATTGAAAATGATCTTACCTACTGCTTTTGCCATCGCCCTGATCAGTTTTATGGAAAGTACGGCGACATCGCATGTGCTTTGGTCGCGACACCATGACTACCGGGTGAGGCATAACCGGGAACTGATTTCCATCGGCATATCCAATGTAGTCAGCGGCCTGTTGCATGCATCTCCGGTATCCGGCGGCATGTTGAGATCTATCGTCAATGACCAGGCAGGAGCGAAAACCGGACTGGCCACGATGATCAGTGCTGTGCTTATTTTACTTACCCTGCTTTTTCTTACGCCGCTGTTTTATTTTCTTCCCCATGCTGTTTTAGCGGCTATTATCTTAACGGCCGTTTATAAACTGGTACGCATTCGCGAAGCTGCCAGATTATGGAAGGTAGACCGTCTTGATTTCTGGATGATGCTGGCCACCTTTCTGGGTACCCTGACCATGGGGATCACTATGGGAATCGGCATCGGCGTGTGTTTATCACTCGCGTGGATTATTTTTGAATCCACCTATCCCCATCATGCCGAGTTAGGACAAATTCCGGATTCTTCCACGTTCCGGAATCTCAGACGTTTTCCCAACCTCATCCAGACTCCCGGTGTCCTGATCTTTCGATTTGATGCCCCTTTATTTTTTGCGAATGCCAATACTTTTCAAAATGTATTACTGGATTACAAATCGCAACGCAAGGATAAGATACATACCATCATCCTGGATATGGAAAGTATAAATTCCATTGATAGTTCCGCAGTTCAGATGCTCGAAGATGTATTCAAAGAATTGAAACAGGAAAGTATTGAGGTGTTATTGGCGGAAGTAAAAGGACCGGTGCGCGATAAATTATTCAGATCAGGTGTCGTCCAAAAATCAGGCAGCCAGCCCATGTTTATCACTATTCATGATGCGGTCCATTATGTCACGGGCATAGAGGGACATTATAATCCTGATGTAGCCATGCAAACCAATGTGACAAAGTAATTCAGGCTTATGGATTGCCTTTTAGTCCGAAAATGAGCCTGAAAAAGGTATTTTTAGGCTCGTAACATTCAAAAACAATTCCGATATGAAAATTTTCTCCTCCATGCTAATGGCATTGGTTGCCTTGCCATTATGTCTTTCCGCACAATGGCAGCGTCAATATCCACTTGAGAAACTGGAACAGGTGCTGGATATTTCTACCCACGGCGATGGCTATGGTTTTGCAGTTGGTGGTAATGACCTGATCTTAAAACTGGATCCGGGCACCAAGACCTGGAATCTGCTGCTCTCCTGGAATAAAAAATGGAAATTGGAAGCAACTGATTATATGCCGTTTACAGCGGGAGATTTTGCAGCAGCGGGTGGCCAGGGACTGATCATTACAGAAAATGGAGGCGTGAATTGGACAGAAATAGCCGGAGCACCGGCCGGGATAAAAGCCATTAAGATCCTTAGCCCCACAGATATTCTGGTAGTAGCCGCTGTAGGGGTTTTTCATTGGCAAAACAAAAGCTGGGAAGACCTTTCCCCGGTGACCGTCGGCATTAAGGGCGCTTATATCTTAGATGATCAGCACATCTGGTGTTTTACCACAGGTGGCTCACCGGCTATTTATTATACGACCGACGGCGGACAAAACTGGAATCAGAATACCGATGTCGCCGGCCCGGATGTCGTCACCTTCTATAATGATCAGTATGGAATCGCAGCTGATGGAAGGAAGATTTATGTAACCCTGGATGGAGGTCAGCATTGGATAGTGCGAAGTAATAATGCGATCAACAACAGCTCATCAGATATCGCTTTCGGATCCAGTCCGAATGTGCTGATCTCCGCCACGTTGAATAACAATCCGGCGATCTCGCAAGACAGTGGATTGACCTGGGCCCCGAAACTGACCGGATTGATCAATACCAGGAGTTATTCCGTCGCCGCTACATCGGATCAGGATTTCTGGCTTGGTGATGATTTAAGCACCGTTGCTCATTCTACCGACGAAGGGGAAAGCTGGGTGGAATCATCTGGTCCTGTACGCAGCATTATCGACGATGCTATTTTTCTGACCCGTACGGTAGGATTTGCAGTAGGCTATAAAGGCACCGTACTTCGCACTATTGACGGAGGTGCTAACTGGATAGATCTTTCCAATGGTGATACTCGGAGTTATCTCTCCATTGACGGGCTGACAGCAAATGATTTATGGGTGGGTTCAAATCAACGGATCCTTCACTCCACTGATATGGGAGAAACCTGGACAGAAAGACTCATGCTCACCGGTGGAAATATTAATGATATACTGGAAATATCACCAACGCGAATACTGGCGTGTTCATCTTCCGGCATTATTTACAGGACAACCGATGGCGGTGTGAAATGGGATACGGTATATTCCATCACCGGCCAGATGCGTTCCATATCCCGGATCGATGGTCAACGTTATATGGCCACCGGATATAACGGCGTGGTCGTGCGCAGTGAAGACCAGGGCGATACGTGGCATTCCGTGGCCGTTCCTGAAGACGGTGATCAGTTTGAACAAAGTTACTTTCTCGGAAATAATGGCTGGTTGATAACCTCCAGCTTTAAGAAAAACATGTGGCATACTACCAATGCCGGCGATTCCTGGGACACGATCACCTTGCCGATAGATCGTTTTTGGGATGGCGTTTATTTCATCACTCCCGATACAGGTATGGTAGTCTGTCATAGCACTTCAGAAGGCCGTGCCTATATCACCTATAATGGGGGAGCTAACTGGCAGTCGGGTTATATACTTCCATTTCCATTGACCGGTGTCATCGGTGTACCGAATCCAAATGGCACTGCCTGGATTTATGGAAACGGATCGGATATCGAAATACTGCCCTATTGCGGCACGCTTCCCGTCATTGCGGATTTTGCGGGTGATGTATCTCCCTGCGAAAAGGATACAGTCACGTATACTATTTCTTCACAGGATGCTGATAATTTTTACTGGACATTTCCCCCGGGATGGACGGTGGTCGGCAATTCCAATAATGATACCGTGCAGGTAGTCACTGGAATGAATTCCGGCGATGTCTCTGTAAATGCAACCAATGTCTGCGGATATTCCGGTCAATTGAGTTTTCCGGCCAATGTGAGTTTACTGCCGACGATAGAACCTATCACCGGTGACTTGGTGTTTTGCCCTGGACAAATACTCTCTTTTCAGACGGCCGGCGAGAATGCGGATGCTTTTGATTGGTCATATCCTCCATCCTGGACCCTGGTGGGTGATAGCACCGCCAGTGAAATTCAACTGATGGCAAGTGACCTGGAAGGCATTGTCAGTGTGCACAGTCAGAATGCTTGCGGCAATTCAAATGCTGTGAATATTCATCCTGTTTTATATACGTTTCCTCCGGATCTCACCACTATTTCCATAAATGGAGATACACTTTCAGTGGGCGACGTTGCCGGAATCTCCTATCAATGGTTGCTGAACGGATCACCGATTGCAGGAGGTACTTCATCCACCTATGTCATTACGCAGAGCGGAGAATATTCGTTGATGATAGCCACTCAACAGGGCTGCACAGATATTCTGTCTGCAGGGCAAATTATTTTTTCTGCCACGCATGATCTCGTTTCCACATCAACATTGAAACTATATCCCTCTCCGGCGAATGATTTCATCCATCTCACCGGAGCGACGATTGGCGATTCGTATGTCATCATCAATTCTATTGGCGCTATCGCTGCTCATGGACAGTTGGACGGGCAGCCGATCCGGGTTTCCATATTGACTAATGGCATTTATGTGATTATGGTTTCAGGGAAATCCGGTGCGGCGGTCGCTCGGTTTGTCATCAGTAAGTGATCATCCATCATTTCGAAGAAATAATTTTGTTTAGGAAGGGGCGCATTGCAATGCGCCCCTTACTGGCTTTTCTGCCCCTATGCTTCGACACTTCGACAAGCTCGGTGCACCGCCTGCTTTACTCAACCTTGTGCTGCGGCTCAGCAACCATTCTCTTTGAATGGTCTTTTCTGCCTCCGCTCGCCAACTTCGACGGGGGCTTCCTTTCTGCTTTTCCTTCCCCACCTTTAAAGGTGGGGTAACACGAATCCTTGTTGGGCGTAGGCTCTGCCTGCGTCCTGGCCTAAAAATTAATCATCTGATTAATTTTTTTGTTTAATTTATTTGTTTAAATCAAAAAAACAACTTTACCTTTGCCCCGTCAACCTTTACTCTGATGGCCAAAGGACAACCCAAGCCCGCCAACGACGCCTCTACCGAGGACAAGATCAAACAAGCCGCCCGCCGGGTATTCCACCAGAAAGGCTTCGCCGCCACGCGCACCCGCGACATCGCCGAAGCCGCCGGCATCAACCTGGCCCTGCTCAATTATTACTTCCGCAGCAAAGAAAAACTCTTCGATATCATCATGCTGGAAACCATGCAGCGTTTCCTGCAAACCATAGGCAGCGTAGTGAATGATCCGGACACCACCCTGCAACAGAAAATAGAACTCATGGCCGATCGATATATCGATGTCTTACTCCTCGAACCGGAAATCCCCTTGTTTATCATGAGCGAACTCCGCACCAATCCAAATCACCTCCTGGAAAATATGCGACCGAAAGAATTGATGATGAAATCGGTCTTGTTCAAACAATTTCAACAAGCCATCAAAGAAGAAAAAATACCCGCTCAAAGTCTATTACATTTTATGATGAACCTGCTCGGGCTCATCACTTTCCCCTTCATCGCCTCCCCGATATTCAAGCACATAGGTGATCTCACAGATAAACAATTTAACACCCTGATCCAGGAAAGAAAAAAATTGATCCCGCTCTGGATTAAAGCCATACTCAAAGTGAAACCCTGAACCATGTCTGCCTATTCATTCCACTATCTCCATCAAGTAAACATGAAACTTCCCCATCCCCGACACTTTTATCCCTGGTTGTCAGCGCTTATGCTCATGGGGTGTACAGGCATGTCAGCCCAGACCACCCTAACGCTGGATTCCTGCTACGCCTGGGCCAGGACCAATTATCCTATGATCAAACAATTTGATCTGATCGAACGATCCAAAGCCTATAACCTGGATAACGCGACACACGGAAAGCAACCACAGATTTACTTTGCCGGAACGGCTACTTATCAATCCGACGTCACCACCGTACCCATCAAACTACCCAACCAGGAAGTGCCTGTTCCGCCAAAAGACCAGGTGAAACTTTACGGCGAAGTATCCGAATCGATCAATGACCTGTTCACCACTGATGATAAGACCGCCCTCGTCGATGCCAACGCTACGGTCGAGCATCAAAAGATTGAAGTGGAATTGTACGCGCTCAAAGCAAGAATCAACCAGGTGTATTTTGGGATACTCCTTTTTGACGCTCAACTGGAACAAACTGCATTGTTGAAAAAAGATATTCAGACCGGTCTCAATTCTATCTATCCGTCCATATCCAATGGCATTGCCATCCAAAGCAGCGCCACCATGCTCGAAGCTGAACTGCTCAAAGCGGATCAAAAAACCGTCGAACTGAAATCTGCCAAACGCGCGTATATGGATATGCTCTCCCTGTTTATTCACCGGCCCATCACTGATGAAACCAAACTGGTGAGACCTGCTCCGCCTACCCTGGCCTTGGGCATTCAACGTCCGGAAATCCAACTATACGATGATCAACGCCAGGCTTTTGAACTGCAGACTAAAGTCCTGAAGACAGAGAATCAACCGCACTTCAGTTTATTCCTCCAGGCTGGCCTGGGCAAACCGGCGTTGAACGTACTCAGCGTAGATTATCAATTCTACTATATCGGCGGATTGCGGTTTAGCTGGAATTTTTCAGGAAACTCAATCTATCGCAACAACATCGGTCTTCTCCACCTGCAACAGGAAACAGTCAATCATCAACAGGAGACATTTCTTTTTAATACCAATCTGACCATCAGCCAGGAAAACAATGAAATCAGTAAATACCAACAGCTGATCGTTACTGACAATGACCTGGTCTCCATGCGCGAAAGTGTGGCGCATGTCACCAAAACGCAACTGGATAACGGAACCGCCACCGCCAACGATTATATCGCGAATCTGAATGCAGCGGATGAAGCCCGGCAAAACCTCGTCATCCACGAAATACAACTTCTGCAATATCAAATCAATTATATCACTACCACCGGCCACTAACCTTTCCCTCTTATCCACCGACCATGAAAAATCATAAGCTCATCATCGCCTGCTGCGCTTCCCTGCTGATAACAGCCTGTAAGCCCGAACAAAAATCATACGATGCCACCGGCGCCTTTGAAGCAGAGGAAACCATCATTTCCGCCGAAGCTTCCGGTACGCTTTTGCGATTCGATGTCACCGAAGGCCAGGAACTCGATTCCGGGCGCGTCATCGGGTATATCGACAGCATTCAATTGTTCCTGAAGAAAAAGCAACTGGAAGCCCAGGTGAAGTCTTTGCTCGGCAGAAAACCAGATGTTCCCTTGCAATTGGCAACCCTGCAAAGCCAACTGGAAACAGCCCAAAAAGAACAGGACCGCTTCACCAAACTCGTCAGCTCCGGTGCCGCTCCGTCAAAACAACTGGATGATATCAATGCCCAGATTAAATCCATCAGGAGCCAGATGGATGCATTGAAATCGTCCCTGACTATTTCCTCCCAGGGATTTTCTGCTGATGCCGCTCCCCTGGAAGTACAAATCGATCAGGTCAAAGACCAACTGGCGAAATGCACCATCATCAATCCTATGCACGGCACCGTCTTACTCAAATATGCCAACGTCAATGAAATGGCTTCGATAGGCAAACCACTCTATAAAATAGCCGACCTCTCCACCATCAATCTCCGGGCTTACATCTCTGGAGATCAATTACCACAAGTCAAACTCAACCAGGAAGTAAAAGTACTGACAGATGATGGCCACGGCGGTTTCAATGAAACGACAGGCACGATCACCTGGATAAGTGACAAAGCGGAATTCACTCCGAAAACTATTCAAACCAAAGAAGAACGCGCCGACATGGTCTATGCGATCAAGGTGCTGGTGAAAAATGATGGCTCATACAAGATCGGCATGTACGGCGAAATCAAATTTCTCTGATCATGTATGACGTCGAATTAGATCATATCCGAAAGACCTACAACAAAGGCGAAGTGCTGGCCGTAGATGATGTCTCTTTCACGGTAGAATCTGGTGAACTCTTTGGTCTCATCGGTCCGGATGGTGCTGGCAAGACCAGTATATTTCGCATCCTCACTACCCTCTTGCTGCCGGACAGTGGCACTGCTTCCGTACATGGCCATGATGTCGTGAAGGATTTCAAAGCCATTCGACAGGAAGTGGGCTACATGCCGGGCCGGTTTTCCCTTTACCAGGATTTATCCGTGGAGGAAAACCTGAAATTTTTCGCCACCGTTTTTAAAACGACCATCCAAAAAAATTATGACCTCATCCGGGATATCTATGTTCAGCTAGAGCCTTTCAAATCGCGACGGGCAGGAAAATTGTCAGGCGGAATGAAACAGAAACTGGCCCTCTGTTGTGCCCTCATCCATCGTCCCAACGTATTGTTCCTGGACGAACCTACGACAGGGGTTGATACAGTCTCCCGCAAAGAATTCTGGGACATGCTCCAGCGCCTGAAGCAACAGGGCATCACGATCCTCGTCTCGACGCCTTATATGGATGAGGCCACCCTTTGTGATCGCATCGCCTTACTGCAGGATGGAAAAATCATGTCCATCAATACGCCGGATAAAATTATTGACCAGTTCCCTGATCCTTTATATGCCGTCAGAGCTACCGGGATGAGCCACCTGTTAAAAGTATTGCGGCAAAATCCGATGATCAGGAGTTGTTTTGCCTTTGGCGACTTTCATCATATCACCTTTTCTGATGATGGCCATAAAGACAAACTCATAGCTGACCTCCGGAAAGAATCCTTTGCTGATGTCGAAGTAGTAACGACGACGCCCACGATCGAAGATTGTTTCATCAAACTGATGCGCACGGCTAATGAATGAAATCGTCATCAGCACGGACAAACTGACGAAACGCTTCGGTGATTTTACCGCCGTCAATGAAGTCACCTTCGACGTATATAAAGGAGAAATCTTCGGGTTCCTGGGAGCCAATGGTGCCGGTAAGACGACGGCCATGCGCATGTTATGCGGCTTGTCCGTCCCTACTTCGGGCAGGGCCACGATAGCAGGCTATGATGTGTACAGCCAGCGTGAACAGATCAAGAAAAGGATTGGCTATATGAGTCAGAAATTTTCATTGTACGAAGATCTTAACGTCATCGAAAACATTCGCTTTTTCGGAGGTATCTACGGTCTGACCAATAAAGAGATCCGGCTCAAAAGTGATCAGTTGATCGAAGAACTGGAGTTGAAAAGTGAAGCCAAAAAACTGGTCGCCGGCCTGCCGCTGGGATGGAAACAAAAACTCGCCTTTTCGGTCGCTATTATTCACGAACCCCGTATTGTTTTCCTTGATGAGCCTACCGGCGGGGTCGATCCCATCACGCGCAGACAATTCTGGGATCTCATCTACGACACCGCTGATCGCGGCATCACCATCTTCGTCACCACCCATTACATGGATGAAGCAGAATATTGTCATCGAATCTCCATGATGGTGGACGGCGTCATTAAAGCCCTCGACGAACCCAAAAACCTCAAGCGACAATATCACGCAGCTGATATGGATGAAGTCTTCTATGAACTCGCCCGGGGTGCCAAACGAAAAGCCGATTAAGCCATGAAACAATTTTTCGCTTTTGTACTCAAAGAATTCTATCATGTCTTCCGTGATCCCAAGACGATGTTACTGCTGTTCGGCATGCCCATCGTTCAAATCGTACTCTTCGGTTTTGCCCTGACGAATGAAATCAAAAACACCAACATCGTCATCTGCGATGCTGCCCATGATCAGGCTTCAAAACGGATCACCGATATGCTGGCGGCCAGTCAAAACTTTGATATCAAAAATGCTCTGTTGAGTCATGCCGAAATTGAAGATGAATTCAAAAAAGGAGATATCAAGCTGGCGATAGTATTTCCGGCCGGCTTCAATGAAGATCTGCTCCATTTCAACCAGGCGCAGATACAAATCATAGCCGATGCTTCTGATCCAAACACAGCGACCACACTGACCGGGTATGCTACGAAGATCATTATGGAATACCAACAGGAACTCCAGCAGGCCAATGCCTTACCCTATACGATCAATACGGAAACCCGCATGATATACAATCCCGAATTAAAAGGGACTACCAATTTTGTTCCCGGTGTGATGGCGCTGGTCCTGATGATGATCTGTGTGCTGATGACTTCCGTCTCCATAGTGCGCGAAAAAGAAAGAGGCACCATGGAAGTATTGTTGGTCTCCCCGTTCCATCCTTTTCTGGTCATTTTGTCTAAAGGAGCCCCTTACCTGGCGCTATCTCTTTTCAATTTAACGGTGATACTTGTCCTGAGTGTCAATCTCCTGGACATGCCGATCAATGGAAGCATTTGGCTATTGTTTGCCGAAAGCACGTTACTCATCATCACCGCATTGTCCCTGGGCTTACTGATCTCCAACGTTACAGATTCACAGCAGGCAGCCATGTTGATATCCCTTATGGGCATGATGCTCCCGACCATGTTGTTTACCGGATTTATGTTCCCGCTGGAAAATATGCCCAAACCTTTGCAACTCATTTCCAATATCGTACCGGCGAAATGGTATTATATCATCGTCAAATCCATCATGATCAAAGGACTTGGATTCCGGGCCGTCTGGAAAGAAAGCCTCATCCTGGCCGGCATGACCGTGTTTCTCCTGCTGGTCAGTTTCAAACGATTTAAACTCCGCCTCGAATGAGAACATTATTCTTTCTCCTGCAAAAAGAATTCCGGCAGATCTTCCGGAATCCCAGCATCCTGCGAATGATGATCGTCATTCCTTTTGCTCAATTGCTCATACTCCCTTTAGCCGCAGATTTTGAAATCAAGAATATCAATGTGGCCATTGTGGATCATGATCATTCCGCATATTCCCGGGAGTTGGTCAACAGGATCATTGCGTCAGGCTATTTCCGTTTATCCGGTTTCAGCGAGTCCTACCAGGAAGCTTTTTATGGATTTGAAAAAGATCAATCCGATCTCATCCTGGAGATTCCGCGCAACTTTGAAAAAGATATGACGGTGGAGAAATCAGCCGGTCTTCTCCTGGCCGTCAATGCCATCAATGGTACGAAAGCCAGTGTTGGCAGTTCTTACATCGCCAGGATCATCGCCAATTACAATGCGGACATCCGGGTGCATTGGCTGACGCCACCCCGGTTCAATCCTATGGCTGTCATTGAAGTCGCCACTATGAATTGGTTCAACCCGCACCTGAATTATAAATTCTTCATGGTCCCCGGCATCCTGGTCTTCCTGGTGACTATGATCGGCGCCTACATGTGTGCACTGAACATCGTGAAAGAAAAAGAAGTAGGCACCATAGAACAGATCAATGTGACCCCCATCAAAAAACATCTTTTCATTTTGGGCAAACTCATTCCCTTCTGGATCATTGGAATGTTGATCTTCAGCCTTGGACTGCTGGTGATAGCAAGACTGGTGTACCATATAGTTCCGGCAGGCAACCTGTTTTTATTGTATAGCTTCCTGGCGATTTACCTGGTCGCCGTACTCGGTGTGGGACTGCTGATATCGACCTATTCCACCACTCAGCAGCAGGCGATGTCCCTGGCTTTTTTCAGCATGATGATTTTTCTGTTGATGAGTGGATTATTTACGTCCATCGATAGCATGCCGGAGTGGGCCAAATGGATTTCGCGGTTCAATCCGGTGACGTATTTTATTGAGGTGATCCGCATGGTGATCCTGAAAGGCAGCACCTTCAGTGATATAAAAAATCATTTTTTAATTATGAGTGGTTTCTCCTTATTTTTTAATGTCTGGGCGGTATTGAATTACAGGAAAGCCTCGTAGCCCCTAAATCCCCTGAAGGGGACTTCCTTCACTATTGTTGTTGGAGTTTTGTTCAACAACTATCGAAAGACAAAAAACGAAATTCAACATGTCTATTGTCAGTCAAGTGGAAAGTTCACTTTACTTCAGTTTTCATTTCCCCCTTAATTTCGACTCCGCTTTCTCCCGTCGTTTCGGCTTTGATTCGCCACTTCGACATGTCCTTGCATCAAATGCCGAGGGTGAAAAAATGAATTTCTGATTCATCCCGGGTTCATTAGCAAGTTTGACTTGCCAATCAGCTGATATTATTCCTTTCCAGACCCTTGCTTTTGTCGGTTGGAAATTTATTTTGGTCCATTTTAGTTAAAGTTTACCTTTTTTGCTTCCGACCACCTTATATTTGGAATATCCAAATTTGAATTAATAGTAACATTAAGTTCTTTGCTCTTTTATTATTCATTAAAAAGGCAGAAGTTAGTTTTTCCTCGTCGTTTGAGTCCGCTTATCAAAGCATTACTTTAATTTCTGACCATTATTAGATTGAGAATACAGGCATTGTATTCCCTCAGGTTCCTTTTGCATGATACCCATTTCGGTGGTATTTTTTAACCTTTAAGGGGACCTCGAATAACTTCATTTTTTAGCTCGGTTTTAGAAAAAGAAAGCGTATCACAATATCGCATCATTTTTTTGGAAAATTTGAGCTAAGCTTTGCTTCTTTTTCGACGGTTTCTATTTCAATTTTGGATGAGTACTCTTCAATTTAAGCTCATTTTCTCATATGGGCAGTCTTATCTCCTCATATTTCTTGATGTAAACAATACGGGTCATGTTATATACGAGGTTCTGCAGGGTGATATCTGCAGTGGATCGTATTAAGCCAATACACCTTATTTGTAACCCTTTCACTCGATTTCGAATAGAGGCGAATATATGTTCTACGCGAGCTCGTGTCCGGGATTTGAAAGTATTTGCTTCTCGTTGTTTTTTCGTAAGCATTGCATGTCGATTTCCTTTTTTATGTATTCGACATCCCATCTTGTGCCTTCTTAAAATTTTCTTTATTTCTTTGCTGTCATACGCACTATCGCCCCACATCGGTTGACCTGAATCCGTTTTTTCAAGTAATTCTTCCATCACCTGACTATCATGTACACTCGCTTGTGTCACCTCAAACTCATCTATGAGTTTACTACCCGCATCAATCTTTATATGATTTTTGTACCCATAATAATTCTTTCCATTCTTTCGGGTCCAATTGGCATCTACATCTTTTTGACGCTTTTTATTTTCTGACCATTCCTGCGGAATCTCTCCGTTTTTGATTTTATCGTTTTCTTCCCTGCTGTTCCTTTGGATAGGAGCTTTGACAATACTCGCATCTACGATTTTCCCCTCCTGGACCATATAGCCATGCTGTCTTAGTTTATCACGGAACAGTACAAAAGCCTCATCTATTACTCCCGTCTTTGTTAATGCATCCCGGAAAAACCAAAACGTCTTCTGGTCAGGTACTTTATCGGCAAGGGTTAATTCAAGGAATCGCATGAAACTCAAGCGGTCATTGATTTGATACTCCAATTGTTCATCACTCAGCCCATATAGCTTTTGTAATACTAAAGCCTTGAATAGCATGACCCTATCAAATGGAGGTCTGCCGCCTTTTGTTGATGGCTGTTGAACAGTTGCCTTTTCAAGAATTGACCTGAACGATTCAAAATCAATTGTTTCCCCAATAGCAATGAGTGGATCCTTTAGTTCTATAAGCTTTGTCATCCTATTTTGACCATCAAAGAGACCCGACAGATTCTTATTTTTCATATCTTCAAGATACGAATCTCAAATCATATGGCATACTTTTATGATAGGTTTTTAGAGGTTCCCTTAAATATTTTAATCATGAGAACCTATTTTACTCAGAGGAATGGCAATTCCAGGAATTGCCCCCCCCCTCACACAATTAGCTGTAAATGAAACTGTTACATGTCATAATTTAAATGAATGTTTCAGACGATTCTGTAAAAACCTTGCTTTCTTTGCCTTTCTTTTTCTTTTGATGAGTCAAAATCAGAAAGGATTATGTCAAGCCGTTACCCCGTGTTCTTGTTCTGAATATTTGACTATTGGCTCAACACACACAACTACCGATTATCGGGATGTTGGTCCTTTTTCAAGCACACGATGCTATTTCATTAAAGGAACATTAGCCATTATTGGCCCCGATGCTGAATGGGTAAATGTCAAAATCAAAATGGAAGAAGGCTCCCAAATTCTGGTCGAAAGCGGACTATCCTTGATTGGTACTTTTATCTCCGGCTGTGGCGATATGTGGCAAGGTATTAAGACCTCATCTACGACCAATCTTGGCGTGTACCGAAGCACCATCGAGGATGCCGAATTTGGTATTTCCCTGGGAAACTTTTCTGCCTTCCATTGTGAAAAAAGCAATTTCGTTAATGACTATATTGGTATCGCTGTTGGAAGTCCTTTTGCGGCTGATATTTTCGACCAACAAATACTCCAGCGTGGTCAGATTTTAGGCTGCAAATTCTATACTGACGGATCGCTCCCGGACCCCTATCCCGGTCAATATTATTATCCTTCCTGGCCCACTACTCCAACAGAAATACCCTATGATAAAGGATATGCTGCGGTTTATCTTTCAGGGACAAATGGGCTTAATTTTGGCTTTGTTGGTGCAGAAAGTTCGGATAGGAATGAAATATATCAGATGAGAAACGGTATATTGCTTAGATATTCCGTGATGAATGTTGCCGGCACTGATATCCATGATTTAGAGGGAGATCAACCCAGATCTTTTCCGAATCCTCAACGCGACCTCAATCAATACGGAATTAATGGCTATTTTTCGTATTCCGATATTGAAGACAATACCATGAGTGATTTGATGGTAGGAACCTGGATGAACCAATCTGACAATACCATTAAGAACAATCAATTCGACATTCTCAATGAGAGTGTTGCCCTAACCAGAACGAAAGGGATTTATGCCCTTCGACCTCAGCGTCTTAGCATTCTGGAGAACAATATTACCAACGGATATAATGGTATTTACCTCACTCTTCTGAATACAGGTTTTGAAGTAAAGGATAATACGCTGGATCGCCAGGATATCCCATTGTTAAATACCGGCATTGATGTCAGAAGTTCTCTTCTTTATCTTCGCAGAGTTGGAGTCATCGAGGGCAATACTGTAAATATTACCGATGGAAATTTCTCATTGGGTATTTATCTTAACAGTGCGCGGCAGCTTGATGTTGATGACAATACTGTAAATTTTTTGGTAGATCAAGAATCTGGAAATGCGATCAGAGGGATCGGCGCAGTAGGACTGGCTCATTCTATAATCCATAGAAACACCGTAGACCCGGACGAAGATTACCAATCTGGAAATGCAAATTACGGGATTGAATTATTCAATTCAAACATGAATAATCTGGTGTGTAATAATATTGATCATTCCCGAGTTGATATGTTCGTTCTTGGGTCTAATATGGAGACCCAGTTAATCGGAAATAATTTCAGCAATGGCGGTGAAGGACTATTGTTGTACAGGGAGGTTAATATGGGTACACAGTTACACAATGCTAATCTTTGGCTAGGTGCTCCGGATGATTGCGGAGCAATTATCTCTGTGATAGACGAAGATCCACTCCTGATAGCAAAGCGTAACTTATTTTATGTTGATGACATAGGTGAAAATTCAAATTTTAGGCCGGATCCTATATGCCCGGAAGAAGTAGAAGATAATCAATGGTTTATTACATCTACTGACAATATACATGAAGACCCTAACGAACCATGTAGTGATTTTCCAGATCCATACCCTATAGTCGATACTTTGGTTCATCGCCTTAGAACCACATTGGATTATGAGGAATATAATGATCAAATGGAGTGGATGGAAAAGGCAGATATATTTGAATATATGCTTATTGATCCTTCTCTTCATTCCAATACTGTACTGGATAGTTTTTTTGATGCAGAAGAATCAAATCCGCTGGGTGTCCTCATCAATGCTCAATTTCAATTGAGCTCACGATTTGGAACAGTGATTACTGATAAAAATGATGTTCAGGATACAATACAATCTTTCTCTCATGACCTCGTGTATATAGATTCTATTTTGGCCCTTTCTCCAAGTGATAGTGCTACCTGGATGGCTTTACGGGAGTTAAAAGTGGATAGCCTGACTTTATCTTTTGGCAGGTGGGAAGACATGTTGACTGAGGAAGAAGAAGAGTCACTGGATACTTATGAAGATATTGGAAACGACCTAAAGACCCTTACCACCGGAAGTGACATTGAAGAATACCTGAAGGAAGCTTTACTATTCAGAACCCAGTATCTATTAGGCAACGGGTTTTCAAGCCAGGATTCTGCGGATATTTATGATTTAGCCAGGTTATGTCCATGGGAAGGGGGAAGAGCTATCCCGATCGCTCATGAGTTATACACAGTAGTCGCTGATTCAACTTTATTACCTGTTACAGATTGCCCGCCACCGCCACCCAGGCCACTGGAGGAAAGAGGCTCTTCAAGTGGATATCCGATTGCCCATTTTACTGTTAGTCCTAATCCTTCTAATGGCTTTATTGAAATAAATGCAGCGGAGACTATGGAAGCAATCTGGATAACAAATTCCGACAATAAGATGGTGACATCGATCAGGCCAATGAATACAAGCGCTTTCATTTCTTTGGACAATGAGCCTGGTGGCCTGTATTTCATTACTGTGAAATTTCATGACCATACAGATTATAAATCAATCATTCTTGTGAAATGATCAAATCGATCCAGTTGAATTTTATTTTTTTGGTTTGCATGCCATTCGTCCTTTTTGGTCAACATGAAGGTGATCAATGGGTGATAGGCTATTATGGCTTGGGTGATCCGAATTATAGTATAATGCATATTAATTTCGATCAAGATCATCCGGAAATTGAATATCATTACGCTGAAACAATGCAAATAAGAGAAACGTCCTCAAATATTTGCGATAAAAACGGTGAGGCTATTCTGTGGACAAATGGCATGCAAATTTTTGGCAAAAATGGTATTACAGTTGCAGATACCATCAGCTTTGATGACGATGATGACAGTTATTGGAAAAACTATAATAGTGACCTCTATGGACCTTTAGGCTTTCTGGAACATGAAGGCACAATAATTCTTCCGCTCCCTAATCGTGAAAATGAATTTGAAGTATTGTATCATACAGCTGACACTAAGCAAAGTGGGGCATTTGCAGTAAATCAATTTCTTGAGGCTCGCGTAAAATATAATGAAGACTCAACATATAAAGTCTTGTTTAAGGACAGACCAATCCTGCCTAAACATGAATGGTTTACCAGTCGCATTATAGCTTGTCGTCACGGTAATGGCCGGGACTGGTGGGTCATTACTTTTGAAGCAGATTCACCGTATTACTATATTTATATTCTGGATCCAAATGGAATCCGACTCGATCATAAGGGACAATTATTAAATACTATAAAAAATGGAATTGGTCAGGCTGTTTTTTCAAATTACGGAAACTATATAGCCAGAACCGATAGAATTTATTTTGACGATCAGCAAAATATTACATTATTTTCATTCGATAGGTGCACTGGAGTGATCGTTGTTAAAGACATATTTCATACTGATTTAGGAACCTATGCGGGTGTTGCGTTTTCACCAGATGAACATTTTCTTTATGGGGACAATGAAAATGGCGTTTGGCAATGGGATCTTCAAGCAAATGATGTAGCTGCTTCTCAAACACTTATAGATACTTTTGATGGTTTTGTTGAGCCTGGCTGGTACAAGACAACGTTTGGTCCTATGGGCCTTGCTCCGGATGGTAGAATATATATTACTTGTTCTGGTGCGAGCAGTAAGCGACTCCATGTAATTGATAGACCCAACTTATTCTCTCCCTTCTGCCGGCTTCTGCAACGCTTCATTAACCTTGACAAATGGAATGGCCGTTCTTCCCCTAATTTACCAAATTACAGGCTGGGTCCATTAGATGGAAGTCCCTGTGACACGCTAGGTCTTAATAATATTCCCGTTGCTAAATGGAGATACGAAGAAGATCAACCAGGTTTTCCTACCCTAATAAGGTTTACAGACCAATCTTTTTTTGATCCACATGAGTGGCATTGGGATTTTGATGATGGCAGCACTAGTGATACAGCGAGTCCGCTGCACACTTTTGAGCCAGGACTTTATCACGTATGCCTTACAGTGAGCAATGAATATGCCACCGACAGTGTTTGCCGTTGGGTAGAGATATTACCGACCGATATCAGGGATGAAATGAACCAAAATAAACCGGAGGTTATCATTCTGCCCAATCCATTTCAGGATCAATTGTTAATCCAGACAAAATCTATTGAATTTCATGACGTCCAGATTCAATTGTACGATATGTATGGCCGGATGGTATTTAATCAACCTTCGGTATTAATTCCATCAAAAATATTTGTTCCTGATTTCCCACCAGGTCTGTACTTGTGTGTTATACTCGAAAAAGAAAAAATTCTGGCAAATATCAAGTTGATGAAAATAGATTTATAAGGTATTTATTAACGGAAAAGCAAAATTTGAATCCTGATGAAAATAAGAATAACAACATTGCTAATAGGTATGATAATGACAGTCTGTATCAGAGCGCAACCATTATTCATGTACATTACCAATCCCCAGGTCAATGGTAACAAGGTCACGTACGATATAAAAGTGGCCAATTTTGAAGATGTGGCTGTTATGGCGTATAGCGTCTCTTATGATACATCGCAAATGAACTTCGCGTATAATAAGAATTTTGCCATTCCCACCCTGACCATGTATGATTTCCTGAATGAGATCCCTGGCTATGTGTATTTCTCATGGTTTGATGTCACTTTGGCAGGCGTTACCGAATCCGATTCCATAGTACTTTACCAGATGGTATTCACTATGAAGCATGGCACATACGGGAATGTTTGTTTCTCGACGTATCCAACGGAGCCGCTCTTTACGACCCTGGATTCCACCTTTCATTCGTTTTATGTGACGGATGATTGCCATTCGGAGCCATTTGAGATTGTTATCGTTACACAGGTGTCTGATATAGCCTCATCTCAAACAGGACTAATAGTTCAGTCTCTTGCTTCAGATGGTTCCATTATATTTAAACTGGAGAAAGAACAAACTCTCAGCTTTGAACTTGTTAGTCTCAATGGACAGGTAGTAGAATCGTTCAATGAAAATTATTATACTGCGGGTGTTCATAGCTTGAATATCAATACATCATTGCCCAAAGGACTCTATGTGTTGAAATCGGAATTAAATCATTCTTCATTCGCTGCTCGGGTGATTATTCAGTGATTTTCCTCCCGGCATCTATCTCTGCACAGTTAAAGATAAGAATGGAAGTGTAAGTAGTGTGAAGTTGATGAAGGAGAAGGATTCGCCTTTTTGAAACATAAAGGACTTCGCCTTTTTGGTAAACACATAAAGGACTTCGCCTTTTTGGTAAACACATAAAGGACGATGCCTTTTTGGTAAACACATAAAGGACGATGCCTTTTTGGTAAACACATAAAGGACGATGCCTTTATAGAAAACTAAATTCGAGGTTCTGATTTCCGAGTCGATGGAGATATTTGATCGGTAGGGGAATATGGTTTTTGCGGCATATCATTTTCCGCCGAATGATCCGTCGATAGAGATATCCATTACTTCGCAAGATTCTACCCTTTCACCCCGCTGTCGATTCTGTTTGCCGTAGGTTGCACCTACGCTGCCAGTATGGTTTTCCGCTTGCAGCTGGAAAATTTTAGCGCGCTGAAAACCCTGGGGACAATTAATACTTTCCTTATCGTAGAATACAAGAGGAAGTCCCCTTCAGGGGATTTAGGGGCAGAACGGGTGATGCGATGAAGCCCCCACACGCAAATCAGATATTTGCTGACACTCCAGCGCAGGCACAGCCTACGCCGATCATTCGTAATTTTTTTTAATAATAAATCATTGCAGAGGGTCGCGCCGCGATCTTTGAACGACGAAGCTTCTAGCGAAGGCGTTGCGGCTAATGTAATTAACCAGATAAATGCCGGGGCACGAAAGAAGGGGATTTAGACGATCGATTCATCCTATTTCCTCCTTTTAAACCCCGCCGCTTCTTCTTTGGTATTGATACTTTTTAATATCTGAACATCGTGAGGTTTCACCCGCTTACCATTGCAATTGAGGAGTATCCGATTCACTGACGTCTGGCCGGCCTCAAATGCTTTCAACATTACCGGATAAATGGCGGGTTCAAAAATAGTGAGCAGGGGCTCCGGAAACAGCGTCTCGGGATCGACATAAAATGTAGCTTCTCGCTTTTCATCCCGATTAGTAAGTAAAATGGAAAGCGTTTCCGCATCAACAAATGGCAAGTCGCAGGCAATGACCCACCAGGCACAAGCAGCATCATGTTTAAAAGCAGACAGGATACCGGCGAGCGGTCCGATGTCCTGGTATTGATCTTCGATCCTGGGAAGGCCATAGTCATACGACTGATCTGCCCTGCAGGAGATGTACACCTCCTCTACAAACGGCTGAAGCAGGTGATCGAGGTATTGATACTGCGGCATGCCATGGTAATCCAGCAATGCCTTATCCTCCCCCATCCTGGAACTTAACCCCCCGGCGAGGATGAGACCTTTGATTGAAGTACCAGCTGATTCCATTTTTTTTTATTTGCAACAATTAAGGGCGCTTCTAATAACTACCCTATTTTTGGATTCAAGGGCGTGTAAAATATCCAATATATTTTGATATTCACGAAAACTCACGACTCATGCTTCGACCTGCTTATGCTCAACCTTGTGCTACAGCTCAGCAACCGCGATTCATGAAAACTCACTACTCACGATTCACGATTCACGATTCACGGAAACTCACGATTCACGACTGACGATTCACGGAGACTCACGACTCACGATTCACGATGACGATTCACATCGGATCACGACAACTCACGACTCACGACTCACCACGCCCACTCACGACTCCACTACGTCACGACTCACTGCTCACGACTCACGACTCACTACTCACACTCACTACTCACCACTCACCACTCAAAAACTCTTTTTATCTTCCTCCCAACAAAACAATCCAGCTATGCCTACACGTGTACTTGCTTTCGTTTTATTCCTCGGCCTTCAGCTCTTTCCAATATCCCCTTCCACCGCTCAGTCCTTTAATGGCCATTGGCAAGGCCTGAGCGAGGGAGAAGTCGGCAAGATGACCTTTGACAAAAAAGGATATGTCACTTTCATTATCAATGATCAGCCCATGGGTGGAAAAAAATTCACCTCCGAAGGAATAGACATGACCATGCGCTACGAATATGATGACCACGTGACGCCTCATACCATCGATTTCGTCCTGTCCATGGCCGGCGATGGTACTGAATTGACCCGCATGCTCGGGATCTACCAATTTGTCAATGCAAAGACACTGATCATCAACATGGATTTCGAGGGAAAAGCCCGTCCCACTGTTTTTGACCCGGAGGATAAGAACCAGATCCAACTGTCAAAAATTAAATGAAAGGCTGAAGAGAAGGCTGAGGCTATGGAAATAAGCTAAACTCAACTTTCCTTACTCCTTACCCCTTATTACTTACTACTTACTACTTACTACTTACTACTTACTACTTACTACTTACTACTTACTACTTACTACTTACTACTTACCCTCTTCGTTTTAAGCCATCTTTATCCCTTGCTCCCTGTAATAATCAGCAAGCTGTCGGACCTTTCCTTCAAACTGCTGCACAAACCAATCATCATAATAGGCTAAGTGGAAACTGGCTAAATCCGGTTGTTGCAGGCAGGATATAATCGTGTTACCAGCTATGATACCGGACCATAGCGCATTAAAAATCCCCTGGCCGGCAGCGGGATCTAATATGCCCGCAGCATCACCACAAAGCACAATACCTTCGCTGCATACCGGGCGATACATTCGCCATCGCATATTAGCTACCTCCACCTTTCCTACGGAGACCCAGTCTTTTATTTCCTCAGGAGGCAGAAAGGTTCTCTCCCCTTTTAAACTCAATCTTGTCCATGCACAATAATCTGGCGGCTGCGGAGCTAACCACGTCCAACCCTGTTGACCCGGAATAAAATGAGCCGCATTTTGATCAAAAGGAAATGGCTCAACCCATTTTGAAATGCCGGTCCAACACACTAAGGGAGGTGAGAAAAATTGCCTCTTCCATTTTAATTTCTTTCCCGCTATGGCTTTGTTTCCCGAGGCATCAATGATGTACTTCGCATACCATTCTTGCGATCCGGTTTTTATCCCCACCACTTTTTCCTTCTCCAGAATAAAATCTTCCACCTTTTCATTAAACAGGACCGAGACTCCTGATTTTTGAATACGATGCAGTAATTGCCAATTAAATATTTCCCGATTAATATGCCTGCCTTCCCATATTCCATTTTCATCCTGTCCCAGCGGTGCATACGTGTGGCCCGTATAAATGCCGGCATACGTGGATAACGTAGCTGCTTCCTCTGCACCGGCAGCCCCTATTTTTAGAAGAAGGGAAGAAACACCGGGATGAATACTTTCCAGTGGCGCCGGAGTGGAAACTGTCCATTCACTTTGTTCAGTCTCCGGCGTAACGATCATGACTTTCAGGCCGTTCCTGGCACAGGTAGCTGCAGCAGCACAGCCGGCAGGACCGGATCCAATAACGATAACATCCGAGACCGGCAATCCAGCATTCGTCATTGGTCATTCGTCATTCGTCAAAAAGTAATGCCGCTAATTATCGCCAATTAGAATTCAATTATTTGTGATCCAAGATCCTGATCAATTGAAGCGCTGCTAATTTCCGCTAATTATCGCCAATTAGATTTCAGTTGTCTTCGGACCGTGGTCTGCGGTCCCCTTTCACGAAACCATCTTCCAGTCCGCTTTACCTGATTTGACGGTAGCTATAGCGAGATGCGGGGAGCCCCCCGGATTATCGACCACCTGGCAGACATACATTTTCGTACAATCTACTCTTCGCCGACCAAATCCATCCCAGGTTACCTCTTTACCATTGACATCCACGATGACATACAGGTATCCTTTGCCGGAAACTTTAGCATTGGATTTATCTGTAACCCAACTGGTATCCATTCCCACCAGGTTTTTCGGAATTCCCCAACCAACTGCATTTTCTTTTCCAAAATGGACCGGTTCTGCACTGATCAGCCACCACCGGGTCAGGCCTACGATTTTGTCCGCATGCTGATATCCTTTAAAATTTATTTTAGGCAGATAATCAATACACTTTTTTAGACACGCCATCCGGGCGATCAGCTCAGCACTGGTGAGTGTCCTTAATTTTGACATATCGAGATTACCATCCAATGCATTTTGCACCACATCCGCCCGACCCATATCTGCAAAATTGATCTGCCATTTGCCATCATTATATTCCAGGAAAGGCCCCTGCACACCATCCCATCCAAAAGTCTCCACATTCAATGCCAATCCGGCAGGGGAATGTTTATGAAACCCAATTTCATCATCTAATAAAGGAATGGAGGTTGGATTTCTACTGTATGGATCCAGGGAGCCCTGATAAGTTCTCGCCGCATCCGGTGAAGAGGCCGGCCACATACCGGCGCTGGCTGCGCACAACTTCATGTCCTCCACAAATGGCGAACCCAATCCTTCCGTACTTAAATACACCTCAGTACTTCCCGGTTTATCTGCCGAATAAGTTATATCCCATCCTGGCGCGAATACCGAAGAAGCCACATCAGGTAAAAAACCGGAAACCATATACCCTTTCGGCAATGCGGGGTTATTAAAGTGACCGTTTTGCGCGGCCGGCATCGCTGTCTTTGACTTATAACTCAGGACAGCAGTATACGTATCATTGCAGGCATGATCCATTTGCACCGTCCACTTGGGGTTGGGTGTCAATCTCGCTGTGGCGAGACTCGCGACTCCACCCTCATAAAAATTACTCTGCCCCTTGGCTGAACCTGGTGCCACATCGAATTCGATCAAATCAAAATTATCCACCTGCGGAAAAAAATCAGGTGCCGTCACGATGGAAAAGGCAGGCAAACAATCTTTGTAGAGTCCTTTAAGTGACGCTGCATGATCAAGCGTGATCTGAGCCATGACCTTTCCGTCGCAAATGCTGTCTTCAAATAACGGCGCCTGAAACATACCGTCATTCAGGCGCTGCTCAAATCCGGCATCTTTAGTAACTTCTGTATACCCGGCGGCGATGAGGGTATCCTGCTGATGCGTGATATTCAAAAACAAAGGCTGCGTTCTGGGTTCCGTGTATTCATTCGGAATTTTCTGGTAATTGTTTTTGCCTTTTACTTTGACCAACAATTCCACATCCTGCACATCCTGGGTATTAAAGCTGGTGAAATACCTGTTTTTTGAATACCCATCTTTACCCGGTATCATGGCCGGCACTAAAAAATAGAGTGCTTTATTTCCTTCTTTCGCCAGCCGTATCAATTCTTTAGGTTGCGAAACCACCAGAAAAGAAGCATTGACATGCGTCGCGGCTGCATCCTGGACAATCAAATAAGAGGAGTCCCGAACTGTGGGCTTGAGATCTTTATAAAATTTAAGATCCGTATGTTCGGCAAGCTTGGCTAATTTTTCACTCCTGTGCATTTCATGAAAATCCAGTTGAGCTTCACCGAAGAGCAGATCATGGTGGAACACTTTTCGGATCGGTTGTAAAAATGTCCGCAGATTATCTTCTTTATCATCAAACTTATCTCCGGGTTTGTAAATACCTGTCGTCATCAAATCAATTTCACTGGATTTAACCCGCTTGGCAATGAAGAGACCATACCGGGCAGGAACCACCGCGACCTTCTGAATAGGTATGCCATCCTTTGGCTGATTCGTGAAGCATCGGTTGATGTGATCATAATTATATTCATACTGACCGACCCGGGCAACCCCTGTCCTGGAATACACCAAATCTGCATGTTGATGATGAGGCGTCTTAAAGGCAGGACGATATTCGTATGCAAAAACCGCCAGAATCAAATCGTCGTTGGATTTGACTTCATAGATCGACTTCAGATGTTCCCATTCGGCTAAGGCATAAATATAGTTTTCCAGGATATCCATTTGTTCCAACGAAGGATACGCAGTAAAACCAGTTGACCGCACCCTGGGACTGGCCAGGGCGTGATACAATAAACTGAATGCAGGAAAGCCTGGTTTGATTAAATTCATTCCAGCGAAATCATCAAAACCCGATTGCGGATTATCGGTTAGTTTCTTTAGGCTGTTGGAATCAAGATCTTTTAGTAATTCGGTCTGAAGGGCTTCCCCGGTCAGCGCTAAATTGACGCCCAAAGCGTCTTTGAGATAAGCGGCCCAACCATTTTTAGAAAGCCATTGCATCAGCGACATGAATTCCTTTTGCACCTCTTCACTTACTTTGGCAATATTCCCCTCATTATTTTCAAGGAATGCAAACAAGTTTATCCTGCTTCTGCCGCTGGAAAAGGTCGAACTTAATGGTCCCAGCAATGTTGCTATAGCGCCCAGCTTAATGAACTCTTTACGATTCATAATGTATAGGTTTGATGGATTTCGTGATCATATTGACATACCTGAAGGGTCGTTTTATCCTGGTTAGCAGCCCTCCGGGACTAAGACTCCTTCGAATCTGCCTCCATGACTAATCATTAAAAATATAAATTTAGCCCCAACTCTGCCGAATTAACTTTTTTAGGTATTCTTGGGCCACCCCCCCTCCTAAATTCGGACTAAAAGCCTACCTTTGTACGATCAGAAAAGAACCCTGGAGAGCCCGCCATCTTGATATTGACACCCATTTGGCATCAGGTTAAAACCAATTAGATCAAATAAATCTTTACTATTATGAATCGTTCTTATTTAAGTATTGTCGCTATGGCAATTCTTTTATTGTCTTCCTGCGTCAGTAAGAAGAAATTTACCGCCGTGCAATCTGAGCTTTCCGCCTGCAACGAAAAACTCGGCAAGTGTGATGCCGATCTGAAGGACTGCATGTCCAAGTTACAATCCTGTGAAACTGATCGCAGTTCAGCGAAAACTGAATTGAACAACCTGAAGGCCTCCAATCAAAGCCAAATGGATGATCTGAAGTCTCAGCTGGCCGATTGTAAATCACAACGGGATAAAATGCTGACACAAGTCGGTGATCTTGCCGTCATGTCACAGTCCTCCACCAAAAATATGGAGATGACGCTGTCTCAACTTGCTGAGAAAGACAAATACATACACCTGCTCCAGGCTGCCAAGACAAAAGCAGACAGTCTCAATCTCGCATTAGCTGTCAATCTGAAGAGCCAGCTGAAAGATGGTATTGAAGACCAGGACATCGATATTAAAATTGACAAGACGGTGGTGATGATTAATCTCTCCGACAAGATGTTGTTCCATTCCGGAAGCTCCAACCTGACTTCTAAAGCTAATGATGTACTGGCTAAAATTGCCCAAATCGTGAAGTCCAAACCAGACTTACAGGTGATGGTGGAAGGCTATACGGACAATGTGCCCATTCATACGGATTGTATCAAGGACAACTGGGATCTCAGTGTTCACCGCGCTACTGCCGTTGTAAGGGTTATGCAAGGGAAATACAATATCAATCCAGATCAGTTGATCGCCGCCGGCCGCGGAGAATACAACACGCTGACCTCGAACGATACTGCTGACGGTCGTGCTACTAACCGCCGGACCCGCATTATCATCATGCCAAAACTGGATCAGTTCTATGATCTGCTGAACCCGGCTACTGCTCCGAAATAGTATAGAAACGTAAGCCGTACGAAATAAAAAAGCCTTTCCAGTGGGAAGGCTTTTTTATTTGAACTTATTAAAAAAGAATAATCAGTAGCAATCGGGTTTCCCCTTCAGGGGAAAAGGAAATGAGCCATAGCGGCATTTCCAAAGGGACGGATCACATCAAAACTTAATCCCCTTCACGATCTGATTCATCTTCGTGATCAAAGCCGGATCAGTATCTTCTGCAGCTACCCACACCTGCCACATCGAAGAATCATTCCGCAATAATATATCCTGAAAAAGCCACTTTTGATTGTCCAGCAGGAAGCTTCCGGTAGAATGGCGACCCGGTACTTTCTTCCATTTAATATCCTTCCCGGTCTGCTCCATCTGCTCTGCCTTGATCATGGTCATCGTGGTGGCGACTTCCTTTTCCAGCAGCTCGGAAGTGGTTTCTTCTATGGTGGTGTTGTATTGAATGAATTTGAAGACGGCTACCAGTTTACCTTCCGCATGATAAAATCTATAGGTATCAAATCGTTGCAACCGGTTGATCATATCTGAGGGAACTGAAGCTTCCATTGGGGTGACTTCCCCGGGCAATTTGATTTTAAGCGGAGGATCGCCAAGAGGAAATACCTTCCACTGATCGGTGTCCCCGGCTTGCGAGAGGCAGGCGGTCTGTAACAACAGGAGGCTGCAACACAGCAAACTCCAGGGCCGAAGCCCCATCCTGCAAAACGGTGTTAAGAATGGTTGCGTCATGAATAAGCCACAAAATACTCAATCGAGACACATGAGGGAATTCATCCCGAAATGTTTCCATAGCCTGGAAGGAAAGTTACTTTTGTGCCCAGTGGATTCTATCACGCACTTGGTCCTGGGAGCAGCTATCGGAGAAGCTACCCTGGGTAAAAAATTGGGCAACCGGGCTCTGATCTGGGGCGCTATCGGGGAGACCATCCCCGACCTCGATGTATTTGCAGGGCCGTTTATGACCGATCTGCAGGCTATGGCGTTCCACCGGAGTATAACGCATTCTATTGCATTCGCTGTCCTGGCCCCTTTACTTTTTGGATATTTGGTTCATCGGTTGTATAGCACCGGGTTTCATGCGACAAAAGCATATAAAACCACAATAGCCCTGCTCAATGGCATGATGCTGTGCGCCATAACCGTAGGGATCAATTATCTCTTTCGTCAACAGGGTCTTTCTCGCTGGGTGATCCTCATGATCACGGCCGCAGCCTCCTTGTTCCTTTTATGGCGCCTGCATCAATATTATTGGAAAAAAGACCTGGAACGGCCGGTGATTTCATTCCGGCAATGGTATTGGCTTTTCTTTCTCACCTTCGCTACCCATATCCTTTTAGACTGCTGTACAGCTTATGGCACGCAGGTGTTTCAGCCTTTTTCCAACAAGCGTATCGCCTTTGATAATATTGCTGTTGCAGATCCCGCTTATACCATCCCATTTTTGATAGCCGTGGTCATCATGGCATTTCTGCCCAGGAACACGAAGAGGAGGACCATAACGAACTGGGTCGGCATTGGTATCAGTTGCACCTATCTTTTATTTACCGTTTTCAATAAAATGCATGTTGATCGCGTTTTTGACAAGGCCCTTGCCCATCGCCATATAGAACCCACCCGTACAAGAGCAACGGCTACCATTTTTAATAATATCTTATGGGCCTGCGTGGCAGAAGACCGGAAAAATTATTATATCGGCCAGTATTCATTATTCGATAGCGATCCGAATCTTCATTATCTCAATGTGTTGCCTAAACATGATTCCATCCGGGCGTTGCTTGCCGATGAAAAGGATTATAAAAAATTGATGTGGTTTTCGAATGGCTACCTGGCTGACTTTCCCACCGACACCGCAATATTCCTTTCTGATATTCGCTATGGTGGTTTCGGTGATACCATCACCAGTCATACCGATATGTTTATGAATTTTAAAGTGGTGAATGAAAACGGGGAATGGAAGTTTTCAGAATATCGGGAACCTTTCAAAGGGACGATTGGGGAAGCATTTCGCAAGCTGTGGAAAAGAATCAAGGGATATTAAATAATTGACACCATTGAGTTCTCCTGTACCTAATAACCGTAAAGCTTATCTCGCTTTGCTGGTGGTCTGCTTTGTGTGGGGCGTATCCTGGGTAGGCACCAAGGAAGCCGTCCGGTACATGCCTCCCTTTCAAATGGTAGGTATCCGGCATATCCTGGCCGGACTCTGTTACATTGGTTTTTTCATCATCCGCGGTGACAGGTTTCCCCGGGGTAAAGAGTGGCAGCCCATCCTCTTGCTCTCCTTTCTGAATTTCATGGTCAGCAATGGGCTGGCTACGTGGGGCGTCAAATTAACCACGGCGGGGATCAGTGCGATCCTTGGGGCCATTTTTCCATTATGGATGGTGATCATTATCACCTTCAGAGGAGGAAAACGCATTCCGAAATTAGCCTGGGCAGGTTTTCTGTCAGGGTTTATCGGTATATGCATCATCTTTTATGATCACCTCCTGTTACTTTTTGATTATTCTTTTTTAGGTGGCATTTTACTCGGCCTGATCGCTTCCCTGTCTTGGGCTTTTGGCACGCTGTACACGAAACAATTTGCAATCACTTTTAATCCGTATCACAGTATCGGATGGCAAATGCTGATCTCCGGCATCACCTTGAATATCATCGCCACGGCCACCGGACAAACCGTTCCACTGATGGACATATCCCTGCATACCTGGGGAGCGATATTATTCCTGGTTATCATCAGTTCGATCATTGCCTTTGTGGCGTATCTCTATGCGCTGCAGCGATTGCCGGCCAGCCTGGTGTCCACCTATGCTTATATCAATCCGATTGTGGCGGTCTTTGTCGGTCATTTTTTTATTCATGAGAAGTTATCCCTGCTGATCCTGGAAGGATCAGTAGTGACCCTGACCGGAGTGTATATTGTTAACAGGGCCTTAAACAAAAGGAAAAAAGAAGAGGTGCCGGAAATTGGATCCTGAACAGGTTACCGAATACGTGAAGCCAGGGGTTGGTCAGCTTCAACTGAATATAAAATTCACCACCTGGGTAAAATCGTAGACAATATTATTTTCTAAAAAGCAGTGCTCTCCTGTTTCGATTTAATTCCATTCAATTATCTTCCCGTGCGGTAAGGGAAAACGGATACATTTATCCGGACCTGCAGCCTACCCTCTCTGCCGCCGCCGCCACAACCTGACTTTTTCTTATAAAACCGCTATGTCTATGAAACGATTGATTTCCATCCCTTGCCTTTGTCTTGCCCTGATTCATCTGTGTAACGC
Source organism: uncultured Saprospiraceae bacterium (assembly GCA_963837505.1). Taxonomy (GTDB): domain Bacteria; phylum Bacteroidota; class Bacteroidia; order Chitinophagales; family Saprospiraceae; genus Opimibacter. The sequence goes on from CAWINN010000006.1 coordinate 43,278, forward strand.
CCAGATGATCACTCATAAAAAGGAACACCTTTTTCATCATCCTGTGACCCGTTCCAGATCTGTCCAAAGTTTTATTTATTCCCTGTCCACTTCCACCGATACCTACACGGACCTGACCGGCGCCATTTCGCTGAACAATGGAGAGATCTGGGATGATCCCACCTACATCATGCCCATGGCTTTTCCTTTTGAGATCAATGGCAATCCCATTACACAGCTTGAGTTTTACGGAGGTGGTTCATTAATGCGAGCGCCAACTTCGGATCCGGATTTTTATAATTATCTCTTTTCTTTTGAAGTCGATCTGATTGACAGGGGAGCGAATGGCACCACATCGCTTTCACCAATCAGCTACAAGGTGGAAGGTACACCCGGAAATCGCATTCAAAAAGTCGAGTTTAAGAATGCCGGTTCGTATTCTGAAATGGATCAAGAGGGAACATTGAATATGTATGTCAATTTCCAGATGTGGCTGTATGAAGGCAGCCATAAAATCGAATATCATTATGGGCCTAGTTTTATAAATGATCCGGCATTATTTTACGATGATGGAGGAGGACCAGGAGTTGGCGTTGCCGATTATGATGAAACAAATGACATCATTAGCAATCCCCATTTTATTATCGGATCCGCCTCCAACCCATTCCTGTCCGCCAATCCAATCCTGCTGACCGGTACGCCCGCAGAAGGAATGGTGTACAGCCTGACCGTGATCACTCCACTGGAAATCACCCTGGCGAGTGAAAATGCGGATTCCTATTGCAGTCCCAATGGCACAGCCTCGGTCACTGCCAGCGGTGGCACTGAGCCCTACACTTACTTTTGGGACAATGGAGAAACTACGCCTGCCATCATCCATCTTGATGCAGGAACCTACAGTGTTACAGTCACCGATGCTGATGGGTCTTTTTTGACCGGTGCTGTCACTATATCCAATGTGGAGGCGATGACGTTGATGGTCACCGGTACAGATGAAACGAGTGCAGGCGCCAATGATGGCATGGCCGAAGTCCAGGCTTCTGGTGGATTATCTCCTTATACCTATTTCTGGAACACCGGAGAAACGACCAACCTGATCGAAAATTTAGCTCCCGGTATTTACTCCGTTACGGTAACGGATGCCAGCGTCTGCACTGAACAACAAAGTATATCCATCAACGCATTTGATTGTCCGGACTTAACCCTGGAAGTCGGCATTACCAACATCAGTTGCTTTGGAGATTGTAACGGCAGTATCAATATATTGCAAATCGGGCAAGGAACAGCGCCATTCAGCTTCTTGTGGAGCCAGGGAAGTATAACGCCGGTCATCCAGAATCTTTGTTCCGGTGATTACGCTGTCACGGTGATTGATGCTAATGGTTGCATAGTCCTCGGCAATTATGTCATCTCTCAACCTGAAGAACTCATTCCAAATGCAGGCTCCACGAATGAAAGTCTGTTAAATCAACATGACGGCACAGCCTGGGCCGCTCCTTCAGGCGGGACGCCTCCGTATAGCTATGAGTGGAGTACAACCAGCACGGACTCCCTGATTACCGGCCTGATGCCGGGTACCTACACGGTCACCGTAACGGACGATAATTCCTGTAGTTCAACGCAATCGGTTACCATAGCTGCGGGACCATGTGGAATACTGACTGATCAAATTGTGGGGGTTACTTGCAATGGAAGTTGTGATGGCGCAATTGTTCTGAATTTCCCGAATGGGGAGTCCCCCATACTTTATATCTGGAATACAGGAGACACTACTTCCCTGATTTCAAATCTGTGTGCGGGTGATTATAGCGTTACAGCTACAGACAATACAGGTTGTATGGTTTCCGGCAATTATACCCTGCAGGAACCTTCCGCTTTGGAGACCAATGGCGGAAGTTCAGATGAGACCATGAATCTGAATGACGGCACCGCCTGGGTTGCACCGACGGGGGGCACACCGCCCTATGCTTATCACTGGGATAATGGCAGTACAGATTCCCTGATTATCAATCTTTCTCCCGGCGAATACGTGGTCAGTGTTTCAGATGCGAATGGATGTGTAGCTGGCGAAAGTATAGTCGTAAATGCCTATACCTGTCTGCCTGGAATGCTATTCGGGAATACCCCTATAACTTGCTATGGCAACTGTGATGGCTCTGTCAGTTTGTCCATCATTGGAGGGACTGGTCCTTTCACCTATAGCTGGAGCAACGGTGATACGACGAATATGATCAACCATCTATGCGTTGGAACTTACGAAATAACGGTAACGGATGTCGGGCAGAACTGTGTTTCCTCTTCTTCATTTGAACTGGAACAACCGGATTCACTATATGCGGTTGTGGATGAAGTGGTGAATCTGACAGACAGCACATCCTCTGCGATTAACCTTACGGCCTTTGGAGGAACACCCCCATATGAATATCAATGGATGGGAACCAATGGATTTTCAAGCACCCAGGAAGACCTGAGTGGAATACCGGAAGGGACTTACTCGGTTGTGGTTTTGGATGCTAACGGATGCCAGAGCGGAATCGATTCCATTCAAATCCTCGATCTGACGGTTGGGCTCTCTCCTGTTCCTGAATGGGGCCTGTCTTTATTTCCAAATCCGGCACAGGATAAGGTTTTTATCAATGGACTCCACTTCAATGAATATCAAATTCAGTTAATGACCACGGACGGTCAGCCACGGAAGCTTTGGAAAAATATGTCTGCCCTCGATGTGCATGATGTGGTACCGGGTATGTATATACTTAAATTTATTTCTGGTAAAAATTCATTGGTTAAACCGCTGCTCATTGTGCGATAAGAAATGATAATACAGTAATCAAATAATGAAAACCGGCGATCACTTAACTGAGGTCGCCAGTTTAATTTACGCTTTATAGGCTTATCTTGCGCCCTTATTTTTTTGGAGGAACTGCATATTTCACCAGTCCGAAAATTGACTTCTTCCAAAGAATTCAACCTCTTTCTTTATTCATTATCCTGTAAATGAAGCGACTGCTTTCTTGTGTCATGCTATGTGGTCTCGTGGTCCAGTGGGGAAGCGCCCAGGGAAACAGCAAAGATAGTACCGGGAATTCCCAATTTCACAGGCCCAAGGCAAGGGCCCTGGCCAGTTTTAATTATGACTTTACGACCTCCGTGGATCCCTATGCGGACCTGGTCGGAGCCACCTCCATCAACAATGGAGAAATCTGGGATCAGCCTACCTACACGGTATTCATGGACTTTCCGTTTGAATTAAACGGACATGCGGTTACGTCGTTTCATTTTAATGGCAGCGGATCTTCCCTGGCCTCCTACATCCAGGTCCCATTTGTAGTAGCTGAAATATTCCCTTTTGAATCGGACCTCATCGACCGGGGCGCGCTTGGCAGTGCATCCCTTTCTCCGATCAGCTATTCAACAGAAGGCCAACCCGGAAGCCGGATCCAAAAAATAGAATTCAATAATGCAGGCTCTTATTTTGAAATGGATGAACTGGGCACCCTGGATATGTACGTCAATTTTCAGTGCTGGCTCTATGAAGGAAGTAATAACATCGAATTTCATTTCGGACCCAGTTCGATCCCCAATCCACTTGTTTTTTATGGAGGTGGCAATGGCCCGGAATGTGGACTAACGGATTATGATGAATTCGATAATTTATTTACGAATGGTCATTTTTTAATGGGTTCCGCCTCGAATCCATTCTTGTCTGAAGATCTCAGCTTTATAAACGGGACACCTGCCTCCGGTACCGTATATCGCTTTACTTATATAGCGCCGGTAACCCTAATGGTAACCGGCGAAGAGGGCACTTCCTTTTGCCAACCCAATGGCTCAGCGCAAGTAGAAGCGACCGGTGGAATACTGCCCTACGCCTACCTTTGGAGTACAGGGGCCACCACCTCTTCAATTGACAGCCTTGATGCAGGCACTTATCACGTAACCGTAACAGATGCAAACGGATCCTCAGTTACGGATAGCGTGACGATAGTCAATGCTCCTCCTATGATCGTCAATGTGACGAGCAGCAATGAAACAGCCCCCGGGGCTAATGATGGGACGGCGCAAGCATTCCCCACCGGCGGATCACCCCCGTATATGTTTGCCTGGAGTAATGGAGACACTTCCTCCCTGAATACCGGATTAGCACCGGGCAGTTATGAAGTGACTGTAACCGATTCCAGTGAATGCGAAATTGTGCAGAGTATATATATAAATGCATTTACCTGTCCCGACCTGGCCCTCGAAGCCAGCATTCTCAATGCCACTTGCTTTGGTCAATGCAACGGAAGTATCAGTGTCTTGCCCATCGGCCTGGGAACACCTCCATATACTTTCCACTGGAATGAAGGAAGCTCAACACCGGCCATCGCGGAGCTATGTTGGGGAGATTATTCCGTCATGGTAGTGGATGCCAATGGATGCACCGTCGATGGAAACTACCAGGTTGGACAGCCAGCAGAACTTTTATTGAGTATAGGTTCGACAAATGAAAGTTCTTCAGAGCAAAATGATGGTACAGTCTGGGCAGCTCCATCAGGGGGTACTCCCCCGTATGCGTATACATGGAACAATGGAAGCACGGATTCGCTCATCATTAATTTGACCCCCGGAGAATATGTGGTGACCCTATCCGATGCGTTCGGATGCGATACCAGGGATAGCATCGTAGTGCATCCTTTCTGCACAGGCTATATGGAAGGATCAATTCAAAATTATTCATGTCTGGATACGTGTCAATGGGGCGTTTCCTATTTTATTGTGGATGGTGGATCTGGTCCCTATTCCTATTTATGGAGTACCGGAGATACCACCATCAACTCTCTTGATGGTTTATGTCCCGGTCCTTATGGCCTTACTATAGTTGACATGTCAACACAATGCATGTATGTTACGGCCTTTTCAATCATTCAGCCTGAACCCATTATCGCTGTGGTAGACACAATAATGAATCTAACTGACAGTTCTGCGGCAGCAATTTCCATAAGTGTGATTTCCGGTACACCACCATATTTTTTCTCCTGGTATGGTCCGAATGGATATGCAGGGAATGAAGAAGATTTGACAGGAATTGAACCCGGATTTTATACCGTTCAGGTTTACAACACCTCCGGCCATTGCGGTGAAATTGACTCTATAGAAGTTCTTGATATGACTGTTGATGTCAGTATCCTTCCAGTATGGGGTCTGGATATTTATCCAAATCCGGCCCATGACAAAATCTTTGTCCAGGGGATTGATGTCAAAGAATTTCAAATTCAGTTGCTGTCATCGGATGGAGTCTCCCTGAGGCAATGGAGAAACACTTCTATCCTGGATATACAAGATCTGGCACCCGGTATGTATTATCTCCAACTGACTTCGGATAGAAATTCGGTGACCAGACCCATTCTCATCATGCGATAATCAAAAAGAAGGCGACATCATCTTGTGATCATGTCGCCTTCCATTTTTGACTCCCCTGTTCCGGAAGGATGAGCCGTGTAAAGAAATTATTTTATTTCAGCACCACCATTCGCTGCACCATCCTGGCGCCATTAGCTTCCAGTTGACAAATGACAAGTCCGTCATTGATCCCTAAATCTGCAGTGTGGATGGTAAGCTTATTTGTACCTGGCACGCCGGCTATTTCTTGTTGTCGCAACAAACGCCCGGATGCATCGAAGAATCTGATCATGCAGGTTTGTTCGCGATTAAGGGAAAAGAGCAGGTTGGCTTCATTCGTCACGGGATTGGGGAAAATTTCAAAATCATTGGTCACCTCTCCGCTATCTGCAGGCCTCGATCCGATTGAAACCGAAGCGAGAGATAAATCGTCACCCTGGTAAGCTTCTGCGTGTAAATGGCTTTCATCAATGTTCAACAGGTTTTGCAGCCAGGCGCCCTGATCACTCACCAAAGTGATCGTGAATAATGACGTATTTGAGCCAGCAGAAACAGGATGGACTGTGTTCCAGCTGATTTTCAATTCACCATTATCGTCGATATAATATTCGGTATCATTCAGATCTAAAATACCTGGATGAACATCCACTATCCTGATATGACCGGCATGTAAAGCCATTTGCAATCCCATGATATCATTAAAGTCTGTGGCTGTAATAGCGACTTCTACGGGCTGGCCTGCTGCTATCCATTGATTCTCATATTGGAAATGAACCGATGTAGTTGTCCTGGGCTGAATGGAAGAAGATAAGTTGGTCTTGACATCGCCGTTCAAATCTCCAATCTTAATACCAATAAAATCTACATCTGAAATATCACTGGTCAGGTATTCAATGCCGATGCATTCCTGCAACGACCATGGATTGCTGATATCCGGTTCCAGTTTAGCATTGCCGAATCGCCAGCTGGTATTCCGGGGCAACGATTGATATATCCCCAGTATTAATTTCCTGAATTCGATCAGGTCAATAGCCGTCACGCTGTTGCTTCGGTTGGCATCAGCAGCGATATACTCATAAGGGGAAGAAAAGGGTGTAATCCCCAATAAATGTTTTTGAATGCGGATGAGATCCAGGGTACTGACGCCATTGAGCGGGTCATCATTCTTGTATCCCTTGACATAATGATCCATATTTCTTTTTACATGATCAAAAGCATATTGTCCATTTGCATTGGTTGTGCTGGAATTGTATTGTTGTAAACTGGGATCATCCCCCAGGCGAATATCTACATTATGCACCGGTTGCAACTGACTTGTTTTGACGACACCGCTGACCAATGGATTCAGTATGGAGGGTGAAATGCAACTGGCCTGAATGCTGATTTCATCCATATCATAGGCCGCTACATCGGCTCCATTGCCAAAGAGACAATAGGGCAAAATTTCAAATCTGAACGTGGTCGGGGCATCGACAATAAAATTGTGATCATTTTTAAAATCATAATTTTCAAGATTCCAGGTCTGTGTCGTGGGCACATCTTCTATGCGGAAAATCTCTGTCCCGTTTTTCAGGATTCGTAATCCATAGAATTTAGGGAAATCATTTGGGCCACTGGGGCCATTGATCCAGTTAAAATTGACCGGTGCCCGGGAATAAAAGGAAAGGCCGGTGATCTGCACGGCAGTATCCGGGTCAGGGCTAACCACCAAAGAGAAAATTACAGAGGCATTGTTTCCTGCCTGGTATGTACAATCATCCAGTGCACTCACACACATGGCTATCGAATTGTTCACACCCGGAGTACAAGAGTGTTTATTCTCCTGCGGTGGCGACCGGGATACTGTACTCCCGCTGATATCGGCACAACTCAATGGCTCCAGGTAAGCCGGAACAAATTCACTGTAATCCATAGCTGAATTATCCGCATTAGTCGAATAGCAGGCATCGAGGTTGTAATGCACAACCGTATTCAATTCACGTATAGTGATATATAAGAGGCTGTCACATCCCGAAGAAGTCGAAAGTGTTTGCACAAACTGGCCGCCGTGATCATAGGTCTCTCCGTTGATTTCAATCACATCACCATGCACGATCAGGGTATCTATGCTGGAAGAGGAAGGAGGATCAGTGGTCACCTCATAGCCGCAGGAAGAAGAACAGGTATCGCCTAATCCGGTCAGCCATTTAAATTCAACCGTATATAAACCTGGCTCATCTACTACCACCGAATTATTATTGTCCGCACCCACTACGCCGGGGCCGGACCAGTGTATGTCCACAATCTCAGGTTCCTGGGATCCGGCCGGCAGGACATTAGGTTTAATGGTGAGTTCATCTGTCCCGCCCTGGCAAAAATGAGTGGGGCCCTGGATTTCACAGGCATAATAAGCAGGAAGGAAAAATACATCCTGGCGAATAATCAATTGGGAGAACCACCACGAATTGATGGTACACAAGTTTCCAAATCCGATGGTGTTGGGTTGCGTATAATTGGTCCAGGTATGGCAGGGTGTCGTGCATCCTGATAGCTGCATAATGGGCTCACCACTTCCTGAAGGCACCCCTATATTCGAATCATCATAATACAGGGAGGGATTGGGTGCTGCCGGACGCACTGCCTGTAGGGTGACGCCGGTGGTCATCAATTCGGCATCATATATTGGAAAATGATAAATGCCTTGTTCAAAAGCGATGGTCACCGGAATTTGTGTGCCCGGTGCATCGGAGATTAAGTTGCCTAATCCATCCTTGCCATCCCAGGCTATACAGGTTGGAATATTGACTTCATCCGCCGTAATAGTCTGAGATATCATCAGGTCGGCAGTCCCGGGCGTATAGATATTATCTCCGCCGTCAAAATCCAACAAGAGATCCACTTGTCCGGCTTTAGAGGCGGAAAACTTAATGCAATAGGAATTTGCATCGCACCGGCTTACACCAAGAAGGTCAATGGAACCAATCTCAGCCGTCTGACAAATCTCTACCGGATCATTCAGGAAAATGGAATATTCGGATTGTGTTGCATTTTGATTGCGTACACTCTTGCGATCTTCGGCCACATTTCCAGTATTCATGCTTCCGAAACTATTGAAAGCAATATTGAAAGCCGCAGGGCGGAAACCGCTTCCATTAAAATCGATACGGGTAACAAAGGAAGCCTGCATATTGTCGGGATCAGGAGCACATACATAAAAGGCGCCATCAAATGGACGGTTCGGAAACCCGAAATCATTGACGGCAAAAATGGACCAGTTGTAGGACCATATCCGGCCTTTCTTTTCGGTTGGCGTCGCACCTGAACAATCCGCCACCGTGATATCCCAGAAATCGATCAGCAAATCCGAATCAGCGTCATTGCGGAACTCAATGTAGAAATCCCCTTTTCCGGACCATCCCTGGGAAGCGAGATCAGCTCCCGACACCAGGATGCCGTCATATCCTCCCGCGCCATGGATCTGCATAGGACCGGTAAACCCCTCCGACCAATTATGAATATTCACGCCGGATGGATCCATATTCACAGGACCAAACACGACATTGCCATTCGGATCCTTGATGCGGAATTCGAATGGCCGCTGTACCGGGTTCGGAACATTTTCATTGGCATGAGAGAAACTGAATCCCACATAAATGCATTCCGTTTGCGGATCCAACACATGGATATATAACCGGCTCTTGGGATCCGGATTGGTATACGAGGCGAAGTTGTTATAACTCGGATGATTGATGTGGAGGGCAGCAAGATCAGTGGTCGTATTGGCACCTATCATAATAGTGCCATTCGGAGCTAATTCATGTGTGCCTTCGGCAAATAAAAAACTGTTTGCAAAGATCGCAAGACAGACCAGGGGGGAAATGAGTCTCATGTTACCGTTGATAATAAAGAATGATCAAATGCCGGGCCCGGGTAGTAGATTAACTACTGAAACACAGGCGTGTAGTCAGGCTTATCATGAGACGGAATGAGGGATAACCACTCCTGGGGGAGGGCTTCACTCCGAACGCTAAGAAAAGAAAACTTATTAAGATATCCAATAATATAATTAGCTGCCAGATGCCAGACTCATAATGTGAAGACAATCCCACGGTAATCTGTGTTCAGAAATCGGTAGGCAGTAGGCAGTAATCGGTAATCAGTGTTCAGTAATCAGTAATCGGTAAGCAGTAATCGGTAATCAGTGTTCAGTAATCAGTAATCGGTAAGCAGTGGGCAGTGGCAGTAGGCAGTGGGCAGTGGGCAGTATTCGGTAATCGGTAACCAACATCTGATAGCCTAGCATCTGGAATCTGGATGCCAGATGCTAGGCTATATGCTAATTCCTCTTTGGATACGGTGGCGCGGCAGGAACAGGAGGCGCGGTCTTCAATTCTTCCATGATCACTTCGATTGCTTTATCCAATTGACTGTCTTTGCCCTTGTATTCGTCAGCCGGATTATTGAGGACTTCAATATCCGGATCAACACCATGACTTTCTATGGGCCAGGATTTACCCTCGATATCAAAGCTGGCAAATTCAGGCTTATAAAGGTATCCTCCATCAACAAACGGCATGGAACCCCGAATACCGGTCACCCCACCCCATGAACGATGCCCAATGATTTGACCCAGGTGATTGGTTCTGAATCGATAAGGGAAAATATCCCCATCAGAGGCGGAGTATTGATCGATCAACAACACTTTGGGACCCACCACCATTTCAGGGTCCGATTTTGGAATGGTGATGTTCCGGGGCAGATCATAGAACACCGGCTTGCGGGCCAGTCTTTCCAAAATCTGCGGAGATACATTTCCTCCTCCATTTCCCCGGTCATCGATGATGATCGCCCGTTTATTCAACTGGGGATAAAAATATTTTACAAATTCATTTAATCCGCCGACACCCATGTCCGGAATATGCAGGTAGCCTACCTGGCCATTCGTCTTCTCACTTACATAGGCAATATTCTTCCTCACCCAATTGAGATAATAAAGCTCAGCTTCATCGCCGATAGGCACGACCAGGGTCTTACGACTGCCTTCGGCTTGCGGCTTTGAATTCACCGTGAGTTCAACGGTTTTGCCGGCCGTGTTGATCAATAATTTATAAATATCATCGACCGATTGTGTGCTGACACCGTTGACTTCGATGATATAATCCCCTTCATTGACATTCACCCCGACTTCCGTCAGCGGAGAACGGGTGGAGGGCGACCAGTTTTCTCCTTTCAAGATTTGATCAATGTGGGTAAAACCTGATGCGTCCCTGCTGAGTTTCGCTCCTAACAATCCGAGCGATATGCGATCTGCTTTAGGGTAATCACCACCTCCCACATAAGCATGCCCGATACTCAGTTCACCGATCATCTCGCCTATGATATACGTTAGGTCAGCCCGGTGATTAACATAAGGCACCAGGGGCTGATACTTCGCCTTGATGGCGGGCCAGTCCACCCCACTCATGCCTGGATCATAAAAGAAATCCCGCATCTGGCGCCAGGCTTCATTGAAGATTTGCTGCCATTCTTCTTTCCGGTTCACCAGCACTTTCATATCGCCCAGGTTCACTTTCTTATCCATGTTGAGTTTGTCTTTCGGCAAATCCACGACGGCAAAATCTTTGGCCTTATGGAGCAACATTTTCTTATGATCAGCGGAAAGGATAAAGTTGTCGATCTCTCCAATCTCGGTTTCCTTTTTATCCTTCAGATTGAAAAACTTGAGTTTATTTGTTGGATCGTCGGTAGCGCTGGCCAGATAGTATATACCATCTTCAGTAGCGCCGAGGTTGTAATAATTTCCGGCACTTACCGGCAGCGCGGCTACACGGCTTTGAATACCGTCCAGGTCAATGACCGTCATTTCATTTTTAACTTCGCCGGCCGGTTTGGGTTCTTCTTTCTTTCCTTTTGATTTAGCCTCCTTGCCGGCATCTGCTGTTTCACTTCCACTCTTTGTAGAATCCACTTTTATCTGCACCTCATCATTCTCGGGGCCCAATGGATTGGCGGTTGCTTTTGCCAGCGTCACGAGATATACTTTGGACATATCTGAATAGCTATGATTCCATTCTGTACTGCTAAATGTTGGATTGAAATCACGATCCGATATGAAATAAAGGTATTTTCCATCCGGGCTGAATACGGCGCCATAAGCCTGGTACCAATTATCCGAAACCAGTGTATTGACATGAGTATCCAGACTATACAGGAATGTTTTGACCCTGTAATCATCATCGGTCCTGGTATAAGCTATCCATTTACTATCGGGCGACCAGGCAGCACCGCCATGCTCCCAGGCATGGGCCTGATCGATCAGCGTAGTTTGTTTGGTCTGGACATCTATATACTGGAGCCTCAGTTTTTTATCCCCCCAAACAATCTTCTTACTATCCGGTGACCACGTAAGGGAATATTTATAAGTATCACTGTTGCTCGTCAGTTGTACCGGCGTTCCGGTGCCATCCTGATTACGGATATAGATTTCATCCTCACCGGTAGCGTCACAGATATAGGCGATATTTTTTCCATCGGGTGACCATACCGCGGATCTTTCATGGGCTCCCGGGGTTTTTGAAAGATTCCTCGTGATACCTTCTTTCGCCGGTATGGTCCAGGTATCGCCACGTGCAGTCATCACCAGCCTGTTGCCATCAGGTCCGAGATCATAATCTCCCGGTTCGATATATTCAGCCGCATTGACCCATTCATCTCTGCCTATGACGGCATCATCTGCGATAGTGATGGTGACTTTAGCGGTATTACCGGTCAGGAGATCATAGACGTAGATAAATCCGCCATTTTCAAACACAATAGCATCAGGTCCAAGCGATGGGAATTTGACATCATACGTTGTGAAATTGGTGATTTTGCGAACCTGTTTAGTCGGGATATCATATTCAAACAAATTCATGATGCGATCGCGATCACTGCAGAAATAAATCTTGTCTTTGTACCACATCGGGAAAATATCCTGTGCGGGATTGTTGGTGATATTGTCCATTTGGCCAGAGGTGAAATCATAAATCCAGATATCATCCGCCATTCCTCCTCTGTAGTATTTCCAGGTACGGAATTCACGGAACACCTGGTTCATGGCGAGTTTGGTATTATCCGGAGAATAGGAACAAAATCCGGCCACGGATAAAGGCAATTCCTGGGACATCCCGCCCCTGACATCGGCTACATATAATTGGCCTTTAAAATCATTAAAGGATGTTTTACGGCTGCGATAGATGACACCTGAATTATCATTTTTCCAGGTCATGACAATATTATTGGGCCCCATCCGGTCACTGACATCATCGCGGCCTAAGGTTGCGCTATACGTTAATCGTTGAGGTATTCCTCCTTCCGAAGGCATGGTATATACCTCTGAGTTGCCATCATACTGACCGGTGAAGGCGAGGGTTTTGCCATCGGGAGAAAACCTGGCAAACAATTCATTTCCTTTATCATTCGTCAGTTTGCGGGCCAGGCCATTTCCGGTGCGGGCAACGGTATACAAATCACCGGCATAGGTAAATACAATGGCATCCTTTGAAATAGTCGGAAACCGCAGTAAGCGGGCTTCAGATTGGGCATGGGCAGACTGACCGGCTACGACCAGCAAAAAGCAAAAGATTAGAATTCGCATGAGCAGAGAATTATGAATGAGTACAGATATATTGGAGAATTCTGGATGGGATAAAATGCAATAGAAGATTTTTGCAGCAATCCGGCTGCGAAGTAAATAAATCTCCGCTATATGACCAACTCCGGATGGCTGGAATCATGGGATGGCGATAAAAGGAAGAAGGATACCCGGGTTTATATAGAGCAGCAGAGGCCGCATGCAGAGCATATCATCAACCTATTAAATATCAGTTCAACAGGGTTGCATCGAGTCAAGGGCATAAAAAAAGCCCGGATATCGCTCCGGGCTTATGGCGTTTCTATGAGGAAGAATTCAACCTCATGTTTATTTTCCAATAATCGTGTACCTGTAGTAAAAATCGGTGTTTACCAGACTGATTTCCGGATTCGTGGCATGGAGAGCTGCATTCAATTCGTCCACAGACGTAAATTGATGAGCGGTAAATCCGGGGTTAAAAACAATATCTATTTCCCGCCAGATTGGATTAGTGGCGATGTCGTCTGTCAGCGGAAGAAACTGAGCAGGCATATGCAGGTTACTATATGAATAAATAGTACTGACCGGAACATGTTTGCCTACGACGTAAGAAATTTCATTTTGCGTCAGTCCCAGGAGGAATGCTCTCACCAGTTTCTCCTGGATGTATACTGATGTCGTCACCGTGTCCCCACGTGTGGCATCAGGATCAGGATTAATACCGAAACCTCCGTTGTTACCTCCGCCGGTGGTAGACTTGGTCAATTGGAAATCTTCTGTGAATGAGGATTTGTCGCATGATACAAAGAAGAATAGGCTAAAAAATGCGATCCAGGCAGTTACTTTTTTCATAGTTGTGAATTTATTTTAGGTTAATAGATTATATCGGACTCGTTCCATTGGTAAATATCGGAGTCCTGTTCTCCCCAAACATCAAGGAATTCCCCCATTTTTTCGGCTCGCCATTGGAAGCTAAAGCCCAATAAAAACCAGTGTTTTCCCTTAAAAAACGCTACAACTCAATGACAATGGCCTAAGAGCCAATATAAAATCAGGAAGACCACGATGGTTCCCAGGCAGCCGCCTCCCCATTTGTACGCCGCATATCCGGCGATCAGGGTTCTGAAAAAATTATTCATACCATTATCATTTTAACTCCATTATGCATTCCACGCTGCAAAAACAAAAAACAGGTTGGGTGGTTGCGGATATCACGCGAGCACTTCGTATTCATCAATTTTATCCAGTACAAATACCGTCATGCCATCATCTCGAAAGTGGTAGGGCAAACTGAACCTGGCATTCCATACAATTTCATTGAAGGTATAAGACGATTTAGCATGAAAACTCTGGGCAGCAGTTTCGTTGTAGCCTTTGATCATGATCATCATCTCCAGGTCCGTCCCTTCAAAATCAGCTTTGGTCATGCCATAGATGGGGCTCTTCTCATCAATGTAATGGACGAGTGTCCAGTTGAGGGGGAAATAAGTAATACGGCTGTTTTCAAGCTCCAAATTCTGGTATCTCCTCGTGCTCCTTCCATTATCATTCACGATCACGCTCATCAGAATGCGAGCTTCCAGTTCGGTGAGATTATGATTGCGCTCGTTCGCCACGCGGAACATGAGGGCCTGATTTTGCTTGTAGGGAGCATATAACATGTTTTTTGAAAACCGGATACCGTGATAGGGTTTTGAAAAACGGCCATACATCAGGCCGGTAAAAATGGCGAAGATCATCAGGCCGGTGAGAGCCTCAACGGACGAGATCAGGCTGGCCGTGGCTGAAAGCGGATATAAAGAACCATATCCCACCGTGGTGAGCGTCTGGGCGCTGAAAAAAGTGGCGATTAAGAAAGGATTGGTCTCTCCATAATCCTTGACCACCCCGATCCCCTGGAAATCGATCAACAGGTAGAGTGAAGCAAAAAACATGTTGACCACGATATACGTCACCAGGATGACCAGGATGAAGGAAAACCAGTTCATCGTCACAAGGGAATGGAAGAGTGATTTCTTTTCTCCAACGCGTATAAGATTGAAGTTCCCGTTCTTATTGATGACACGTTTATTATTTTGATTGGCCTGGTTGGTGTAGCCAAATTCATCCCCTTTATTTTCGGGTCGGTTGAGCCTGGATTGAAGGATATCACTGAATTTCATAAGCTTCCATTTAACGTATTGGCCACGAATTAAAAGGTAAATATTTACATCTGCTAATTCAAGCCAATTTTGCGAAAATTTTTACAGTTGGAGTTCCGCCGTGGTGAGTGAAGCGGTGCACTGGGCAAAGTCGAAGTGTCGAACTATCACCAACGGCTAACGAAAATACAAATGATACATTCAAAGAATCAACCTATTGTATTTTACTGGTTGTTGGAGATAGTTCGACTGCGCTCACTACAGGAAACTCCAACAAGAACAACTGCACCTTGCTCAGCCTCAGCCTCCAGCCTTAGCCTTAGCCTTAGCCTCAGCCTTAGCCTTAGCCTGTACTTCCACCTTTTCCCATGGATGAAAGGCCTTCATGATGATGGGAGATAAAAATTCCTCCTCTGAACAATGCATCCGGATATAAAAATAAAGCCGCCTCAAACTAATGAGACGGCTTTATTTTTACTATTAAATTAACGCGGTGTTAATTATCCCACCATACAGGTGTATATAAATTAACCTGGGTCGGGTCCGGACAGTTGTTGTTATACAACACTTCGGTTTCCGGATAGGGAAGACGTCTTGGAATTTGATTTCCGCTATTGGGCGTGAGTGCAGGAATATTGGTCCGCCTCCAATCCGCAAAGGCTTCCGGATCCAAAAACATGGCCAGATATTTTTGCGTCATGATCATATCCAGGGTCAGGTTGGCACTTCCGTTAGCCACAGCAGGTTGGGCGATATACGTATTGTACATGGTGGTATCCGATATTTGGGCATCCCCAAACGAACTCTTTATACCGTCCAAATAAGCGTCATACGCGCCTCCTGTGTCACCAGTCCTGAATTTGGCTTCAGCTACCATAAATTCCTGTTCCGTGTAGGTAAGGAATGGCAGGGCATAATCACCTGTCAAAATCGGGTGGTCAGTATTCAGCGGAGCTCCATAGGTAGCATCCCTGGGATCATTCAAAGAAGTCAGAATCTCTTTATAGCGAATTCCGATAGCAATATCATTACGCTGCTCATTGTATTGATACCAGGGTCCATTAGCTGTTGAATTGGATCCGTAGGGTAACCGGGCATCATTACCCTGCTGAATACCACCCTGTGCAATTGCATCGACAACAGCTTGATAATTGCCTGACTTCTTGGCCAATCTCAAATTCACTCTACCTTGAAGTGCATTGACGAAACCGGACCATTTAGCCACGCTTCCTCCATAGACCAGGTCATCTGCGCCCGGTTTTTTGGATGAAGTCCCTTTAGCAAATTCAGTTCTGGCCGAATTCAGCAGGCTATTAATGGAATTGAAAATATCCTGTTGCGTATCGAATAGGGGCTGGGGCACATCGAGACCCTGAAGTGCATCCGAATATGGAATATCCCCGAAACAATCTGTCGTAAAGAGCAGGGTATAGGCTTCAATAGCATCAGCTATACCTAAATAGGTAAACTCAGTTTCCGGATCGGCGATCGCTCTCAATTCCTTCAGGTTGTTCAGCACTTTAGGGTAAATCAACCCGATCCACATATTATCGACCGTATTGCCGACAATGGAATAGTTGTTGAAGGCCACAAATTGCCGGCTAACTCCGGTAAGGTGTTGACTAAACAATCCCAAGAACCTGGACCCATCTCCCCAGTATACATAGCTTAAGGCTAATTGTGTGGTGGGCAGCAATACACTGACCGGCACTACATTGGGTGAGTTGGGATTTGTATTTGAATCTTCTAGAAATTTATCGCATGAAGTGATAAAAACAGAGAAGCAAATTAAGATCAATATAAATATCTTATTTGTTTTCATTTTTCTGATTTTTGTCATTACTGAATTAGAATTTAAGTCCTATACTGATCGTATAACTCTTCGTATTCGGACCCTGGAAATAATCCAGCCCCTGACCATTTGAATTAGATCCAACCAAGCTGGTCTCCGGATCAACGCCGTCATACGGTGTGCTTAACCACAGGTTATTACCTGACAAAGTAACATACAGATCATCGAGTGACTTATTATTCTTCAGCATAGAGTTGAAAGAATAGGTCAGTGAAATGGTTCTCAGCCTTACAAAAGAAGCATCTTCGATGAAATCTTCAGCGACTACACCAAACCCACCTCCGTTGTCCTGATACCATCCCTGATCCAGGGAGGCTGTGATATCGTTGGTCTTGCCGGCGAGTACCAGATTGCCATCAGCATCAAGATGACCATTTACGCCATCGAATACTGTAGTTGTGCCCCGGTTGAGCGTATTGGCTGATCTTCCGAAGAAGGTAAGCGCTCCTTTGGTACCGTTCCACATTTGGCCGCCTGACTTAATATCGAATAAAAAGCCAAGACTTAAATTCCTAAAGGAAATATGATTGTCGATACCCAGTAAGAAGTCAGGATTAGGATTGCCCAGGTGGCGCTGAATCGGATCGGCCAGCGGGTATCCATAGTAATCACTGTTCGGGTCGTCATCAATGACAATATGTCCATTGCCATCTCTGAGCCATACACCGCCATATAATTGACCATATTCATAGATTGTCTTATTCCCGTTGGCATCGGTCTCAGGACCCAGGTTATATACAGAAGATCCTTCGAATCCATCCAGGTATATCTGATTGACTCCTTCGGCAATGGAGAGTACATTCGTTTTCCATTTTGTAAAGTTGAATCCAATATCCCAGTTGAAATCGGTACTCCGTACAATGCCTAAGGTTAAATTGAGATCAATACCTTTGGTTTCCAATTCACCTGAATTAATGGTAGCCCGCTGATACCCGGTGGAGGCAGCAATAGGAACCGTCACGATCTGATCTACTGAATTTCTCTTATACACCGACAGATCCAATCCCAATCGATTGTTGAACATTTTCATTTCCAATCCAAGTTCGGTTTCTTTTGATCGGGATGGTTTGAGCTTAGTTGCACCGAGTACATTGTCTTTCTCAAAACCGGTCACACTGCCATTGAATGGAAATCCGATACCATTGGTCCATCCGTCATTTAAGTCATTGACCGTACCGGCTGTGGGTGGCACTACAAATGTAGTAGAGGTCAAATAGGCTGCCGGAGCTCCGGCACCAATTTCAGCATAGGAGACCCGGAACTTTCCATAATTGATCATGTCTGATTTCAGCAATTCGGAGAAAATGAAACCCAATGACACTGAAGGATAAAAGACAGCAATGTCACTCAGGTTGAGATTCCGGGCAGGATCAATCAAGGAGGATAACCAGTCTTGTCTTCCGGTAACGTTCAGGAACAATAAATTATTAAATCCCAGGGATGCACTACCAAAAGCGGAAACGGATCTGCTGTTGGTAATGTTTTTCGTTGTGGAAATGGTAGAAGCGTTAGCCAGATTAGGAAATCCGGGAAAACTGAATCCATCGCCCTGGATATAATTATTGACTATTTTGGTTTTGTTCAGATTAGATCCCAGGGTATAGTCCAGATTGAATTTATCTGAGAGCGATCCTTTTCCTGACAGGGTAAGATACCAGTCCAGATTGCCGTAGATGTATGTATCGTCAAAAATTCTTCCGCTTGGAAATGCTCTGGAGTTGATTTCAAAGGATTGAACGCGATTATCGGAATAATCATCGATACCAATATTGGTCCCCAGGGTAAACCAATGGCTGAAATCATAGGAACCGTTGAACGAACCGATAATTCTATTGACATTGTCGTTGAAAGGATTGTTGGCAATAACCCAGAAAGGATTATCGTATCCACCACCACCCCGGTAATTCCGCTGCTTTCCATTGTCCTGATAATAGGCATCCGTAAAGGAAGCTGCATCCGAGCCATGGCCGTTGCTATTGTCAAAAGAAATAGGAGTTCTTAACAAACCAAGCATGAGTCCTGACGTATTGGATCCCTGCTGAATTCTTCTGCCGCCGGAATTGGAATAATTGGCATTAACCGTCATATGCAATCTTTTATCCATCAGGTTTGTTCCTAATGAAGCGCTTGCATTTGTCCGTCTGAACGTATTCTCCGGCGTGATTCCATCTTCCGTGGTATTTCCACCAGAAATTTTGAAATTGACCACGTCCGTACCACCATATACATTGATATAGTTATTGTACGTCATACCGGTTTTAAACAGGTTATAGTTATCATATGGACTGAATTGAGTCTTAGCGTTCGGATTACTTTGTCCTACTAGTTTTCCATGCGAATCAAAAGCATAGTCTGTAGCGCCATCCCAATACATGGTATCGGCTGCAGGTCCCCAGCTTCCGCTTTGACCGGTTTCAGGACCCTGGTAATGCCCGCCTGAACCCTGGAGGTAGAGATTCTGTAATTCGGGTAACTGGCTTGCTTCCACAAGGGAAAGGGACGTATTAAAGTCCATTTTTATTTTTCCCTGCGTGTCTTTACCTTTTTTAGTGGTTATGAGCAACACTCCGTTAGCACCGTCGGCTCCATACAAAGCGGATGCAGCGCCTCCCTTCAGAATGGAAATGGACTCAATATCATTAGGGTTAATATCCATACCCCGGTTGGAATTGGATACACCGCCTAATGACCTTTCTGAATGGTTTTCGGCATTATTTACTACTGCACCGTCCACCACAATAAGGGCTTCATTATTGCCATCAAACGTGGTGGGGCCTCTCAGGACAACCCTGGTGGGAGCCCCTGCATTGCCATTTGATTTGATGGCTTGCAAACCGGCAACTTTACCTTCGAGAGCTTCTAATGCGCTGGTAGCATGGGATTCAACCAATGCATTTCCGCTGACTTCCTGGACTGAATAGCCCAGGGATTTCTTTTCCCGGGTGACACCAAGAGCGGTAACTACTGCCTCGGAGAGCTCAAGACCTTCTGTCATCGTGATGTTTAATTCACTTGACTGGCCTGGGGATAACTCCTGGGTAGCGTAACCAGTATAACTGATGACCAGCTGATCATATCCCTGCGGGATAGTGACGCTGTACATCCCATTAAAGTCCGTGACAGTACCGACTGTCGAGCCTTTAACAAAGATGTTAGCTCCGATTAAGGGCTCGCCTGCCTGGTCAGTAACCTTACCGGTTACCATCCGCTGGCCAAAAAGCCCCATGGTCAGAAGCAACAAAGGAAATAAAAGTAAGAACTTCCTCATAACAATCTGATTTTAAGTTAATTAATTAATCGCTTAGTCTTGTTTGACTTGAACTGACGCCAAGTTAACAATTTCTTAATTCAAACGATAGCAAGTAATGGATAGCTGCTAAAAAGAAAATTTAGTCTATGAATAACATGAAATGGTAGAATAAACGATGGCAGACTTGCCTAATAGCCAAAGGATTATGGAGTAAAAAAGTATGTAAATTTTGTTTACAAAGGCAATGCTTTGAGCCTAAAATATTTATCCCTGGACACGCTAAATATTGTTCCTCTAGAATTCTGGAGGATCGTTTTTCAAAGTTTCCGCTAGATTGCCGGGGACCTGCTTCTACCCTAAAAACTGGGGCGGAAGGGGCGGAAGGGGCGGAAGAGGTGGAAGAGGCGGAAGGGGCGGAAAGGGCGGAAGGGGCGGAGGGGCAAGGGCGGAAAATTAAAGAGGGATTCGTGTTACCCCACCTTTAAAGGTGGGGAAGGAGCAGAAAGGAAGTCCCCCAGGTTACAATTCCTTTATATACAGGTTCAATTCTTCCCCTTCCAGGACTAAGGGGTGGTCAAAATGAAAACCCAGTTTCACCAGGAGTTTGATAGAGGATGCATTATCCCTGGTGGTAAAAGCCATCAGCCGGGAATGGTTCAATTGTTCTTTTGCATATAGAACAATAGCATGAGCTACCTCATACGCATAGCCCTGCCCCGTGAACTCCGGCAAAAAAGCAAAACCTAAATCAATATCCTCGAGATACTCCCTTTTGGCAAGACCTGCTGAACCCATTGCCTCGCCTGTACTTTTTAATTCCACTTTCCAAAAGCCAAATCCAAAATCCTTGTAACTCTTTATGGAACCCTCCGCTAAATAACGCTCAGCATCAGCCAGGGTGTAGACTTTTCGATCACCGATGTACTGCAACCACGACGGCTCATTGGCCAGCCGAAACATGAAGCCTGCATCATCGATAGTGAATTCGCGGAGACGAATTCTTTCCGTTTCAAGGATAAGACGCATAAATGGTTTTGATCAATAACGCGGATCATACATATACGCTGCAATTTGTGCTCTTAAATCCTGCGGCCTGTCTATTCCTGCCAGGCCATCCTCAAATAGCTTATTCGCCACAGCGGTGGCAATGTCCAATGAAATCTTTCGTATGTTTTTAAATGGAGGGTATACGGATCCTTCTTCAATATCCTGGTCCACGACACTATTCGCCAGGGCCTTGGCGGCGGTGAGGAAAATATCATCTCTGATCATAGATGCTTTGCAAATGATCGCGCCCAGGCCGACCCCCGGAAAAATGTAAACATTGTTTCCCTGACCGGGTTTGATTATGCGTCCTTCATACTCCACCGGTTTGAAAGGACTGCCGCTGGCAAATACGGCGCGGCCACCACTCCATCGATAAGCTTCTTCTGCAGTGCATTCTGCCCTGTCCGTCGGATTTGACAAGGCGAAAATCACGGGTCGTTCATGATATGTAGCCATGCGTTCAATAACCTCCTGTGTAAATGACCTGCCGGCACCCGTGGCTCCGATCAAAACATTCGGTTTAATTTTTTCCAGTGCTTCCATAAAAGGAAGGTGCTCAAAATCCTGAGCAAAACGTTTCTTGTGTTCCGCCAGATCAGATCTTCCCGACACTACCAGGCCGTGTCCATCCGCATACCACAGACGTTTTACGGCTTCCGCTTTTGACAAACCTTCTTCCATGAATGCACTCACCATCAGATCCCCGATGCCAATAGCTGCAGAGCCGGCACCTAAAAACATAATGGTAAGATCTTTATAAGGCGTACCGGTTATCCTCGTACAATTCAGAATACCGGAAAGCGCTACGGCCGATGTCCCCTGAATATCATCATTAAAGCACAATACTTTCTCCTGGTATTTAGCCAGCAACCGGAAGGCATTCGCGGTCTGGAAATCTTCGAACTGGATCAATGCCTCCGGGTATTTGACCTGAACCGTATTTACAAATTCATCTAACAGCTCATCATATTGTTCACCCTTGATCCGCTCATGAGGATATCCGATATACAGCGGATCTTCCAATAATTCCTGATTATTGGTTCCTACATCTAACATCACCGGCAGGCACTGCTCCGGGCGGATTCCTGCGCAGGTAGTATATAGTGCGAGTTTACCAATGGGTATGCCCATGCCGTTGGCGCCCAGATCTCCCAAACCAAGAATGCGCTGGCCATCCGTAATCACAATGATGCGAATATCTTTTTCCGGCCAGTTGTCCAATATCTGACTAATGGAACCTCGATCGTCCGGGTTAATATAAAATCCATGCGCATGCCGGAAAATATGAGAAAACTCTTTGCAGGCCTGACCAACGGTAGGTGTATAGATCAGTGGGGTGATCTCGTCTATATGTTCGATAGCGGTCTGGTAGAAGAGCCGCTCATTGCGCTCCTGCAGGGAAGACAGGAAGATATAGCGTTCAATATCATATTCTTTTCTTCGCAGATTGCCCATGATCCGGGTGATCTGTGTCTTCTGGTCCGAAATGAAGTATGGTAATAGTCCCCGAAGGCCGTATTGCTCCCTTTCTTCCCGGGAAAAGGCGGTTGATTTATTTAGCGCCGGGTCATGTAACAACTCCACGCTTCTTTTGGAAATGGGCATAATTCGCTTATTGGTCAAAAAGTTTGCCAAGATAACTGAATTGAAATTCAGGCCCCATGCAGGAGACCTGTTTATCCTTTTAAACTTCTTTGCATTACTATAAAAGAAGAATATTATGTTGTATATTCCAATAAAACATTGAGGATAAAGAGGGATAAAGGGAGAAAAAGCAATTTATTTTTCAACCCGGGAAAAGTTAAACTGCATCAGGCGCGAAAAATAATTATTTTTCCTTATCCAGGATCAACTTTCCATGCGCATCTATCATCCTTCGGGCCATTTTAAATTTTCTTTTCCAATACCGGTCCTTCAGACTGGATATCATCACGCCGCGGCTACTGGAAGCGTGCATAAAATTCAGATCGGAAATATGAATGCCGATATGCGGACGACCGAAGAGGGAACCTTTGAACACGATAAGATCGCCCGGCTGCAGGGAATCAATCGGTACGTTAATCCCCTCCACCCGCTGTTCAACCACCCGCCTGGGCAACTCGAGGTGAAACACATCCCGATAACATTGCCTGGTCAGCGCCGAACAATCGATGCCCGTTTTATCTGTTCCGCCAAGCTTGTATGGAACGCCTTTCCATATCCCGTAAAAATCCATGATCGATTGTTCCGTAGTAGTCACTACATGATGGGTATGACTTCCGCAGGAAAACAATCCCATGGGTATCCACATGAACAGCAATAACCATCCTGAATAACGACGATGAAACATGAAAAGGGGTTGAGGTATAAAATTAAAAAAAAGAAAAAATACCAGCTGGTCATTATTTTCTTTATAAAATAATAATTCGTTTCCGATAGGTTATCCCCTCCTGGTGAATGATCAGGGAATACACTCCGGCATTCAACCTGGAAATATTGACAGACTCGTTCTGACCTACATTTGATTTTTCCAAAACTAATTTTCCATCCATGGTAAACAGCAGGAGTTGAAATGAAGCATTTACATGTAATGGTAAGGCCATTTTAATTTCATCCCGTGCAGGATTTGGCCAAACTAACATTTGAGGGTCCGCCTGGATATCTTTCGTTCCCGTTAAAATCAACACGCTCAAATAGAAAGTATCCGATTGGCATTCATTACTGATGATTAAGGTCGCCTCATACGCTCCGTCATTGTATTGATGAACCGGGTTTTGTTCCTCGCTCATGTCTCCGTCTCCGAACAACCACAGGACATGGTCAACTGCCCCAAGGGAGGTATTGGTAAATGTAACTACCTGCCCTTCCTGAGTAAAGGTGGCATCTGCTGATAACTCAGGACTTCCCAGGTGGTTCACCATTTGCTGTACCCCTTCGCTCATATTATAGTACGTTCCGCTGGGTGTACGTTGTAAATTCATCGCCCGGACCATATAGGTGATGTCCCCTTCAAAAGCAAGACAGGAATCAGTATATTCCTCTTTGGTGATTGGGTCAGCGTTGAGGCGAATGAAGTCCTCCTCATTTGCACCTTTGCGATAGACATTGTAGCCCATGATTGAATCCGGTGAAGGCTCCCAGGTTAACCGGACATGGTAGCCTGCATTGGATACATCCAGTTTGGAAACCGGGGCAATGATATCATTACGCAACGTCGGATCACCCATCAGCCCGATGCTTACGAAGCGGGCACCATAACTCGCGAAATAAGTACTGCTGTTATTTTGCGTGGTCCGAGCACAATAGCCGATCGTTTCGCCCATGGCCATTTGATGAAACACCCAATGTGGTCTTCCGCTCCAGGCATTAGTCAGGGTCAATCCCTGGGCCAGCGGTGCGCGCAGGAAATTGTTCTGCGAATCCCAGTCCCCGAAATAACTGCCGAATAACATGGTGAACACAGATTGTGTGTGAGAATTGGCAAAATCTGCGGTGCTGCCAATGCCGCCGGCGCCCTGGAACCATCCGCCACCACAACCATAGGACCATAAATAACTACTGTCGGCCATAGTGGTGAGATAATCACTGGCTGTTACCCTTTCAGGACTGACAATAGGACCGATGTTTTTATATCCGCTGGAAGCGAAGGCTTCTCCACTGAAATAGCCGAAATTATCATCTATCAAACCCCTTGACATGGGTGTAAACAATTTCTGCCGAAAGGCGTGATCTTTATTTAAATAGTTACGCAGCAATTCCACTTCACTGGCAGCGAAGGCAGGCATGTTGGCAAAATCAACGCGACCTATTTGCAATTCTATGTCACTTGGAATCAAACTTTGATCAAATTTTCCATCTCCGGGAATATTGCGATTGCGTACATCACCGGCCACTGTATCATTGACCGTGACATCAGTCCAGGTACCGTTCATGTCGCCGTAATAGGTATCCGTAGGCCACGCACCCAGATGATCGGGGTGACCATCAGGATTCAGTTCTCCACTGTACGGGACAGGCACATGACCGAGGATAAATACGCACTTTGCTTTCGGGCTGCTGGCATCGTATACTTGTTTGATTTGTGTTTTCACTTCAGTTGCTGAAGCTGAGCGATCGGCTTCAATGGTGGTTACCCGCCATCCATCTCCTTCAGCATCCTTGATCCATTGATCTGTTTCCGGTTGAAGGGAATCCACCATCGTCCGGTCTACGACGAGAATGAGATTTCCTCTTGACTCTACCAGGGGCACTTCAATGCCTGAATTGATATAACCATAGCCGGTGTAAGCAGCTGCTGATCGTATCACTCTGTATTCGTAGCTGGTCCCGATGCTAACCGTTGAATCAATGAAGGTGGTTGCATCTCCTGTTAGTGTTCCTATGGTTCCACTCCAGTTAGTGGAGTTTTTTGGTTTTCTGGCTACCGTGTATTGTGTAGCTCCTGCATTAGGAATCCAATGCAGGGTAATGCGTGGAGGATTTTTCTGGACTTCAGCACTGAGTTCTACGCTGGCATCCTGGCAGGATTGGGAGTAGCAGAGGCTGAGGCTGAGACTGAGGCTGAGGCTGAGAGCTGAGGCTAAGGCTGAGGAAATATTTAGGAGAGAGTGATTTCATGGCGATGGATTGAGTGGTTTTCAAAGATATGTTTTCTATGGCCACAGGTACAACCTGTGGCAAAGGATGTTGGATCCCTTCGGGATGCGCCACGGGTACAACCCGTGGGTGATAATGTTGCATCCCTTCGGGATGCTGGTAAGATCCCTTCGGGATCATTCTCTTATCCTTCGGGATCAATCTCTTATCCTTCGGGATCATTGGACAGACAGGGTGATTTTTTGTTCAATCAGGCCGGGGGAGGTTGCTTTGACTTCGATATTTCCTGGTGTGTAAGATGCACGAAGGATCAGCATCGCTTCTCCGTAAAAGGTCTTTATGTGATCGCTTTGAAAGGATTCCATGGCTTGTGGATTTCCGTTGCCGACACCGGCGATCGATCCTGCGCCTGAAATCTCCAGGCGGATATCATTATCCGCAGCGGGACATACATTACCGTCTTCATCGGTCACTTGAATAGTTACATAAGACAAATCAAGTCCATCGGCATGAATGGTTTTCCGGTCCGTCATAAGCTTAATCGCATATGGCTTACCTGTCGTGACTATTTTTTCCTCTCCTATTTTCACCCCCTCTTTGTACGCCACTGCTTTCAATTCACCGGGTTGATAAGTCACATCGTTCCATCTCAGGCGAAATCGTTCTGTGGATTTTGGTGAGTCCGGAACTTTACATTTTGTCCCCAATGATTTTCCATTCAGAAAAAGTTCAGCACAATCTCCGCTGGTGTACACAAACACGGGAATGGTTTTTCCTTCCATACCCGGCCAGGTCCAATGTGGTAAAATATGAATGGTCGTGTCCTGTTGATCCCAATAACTTTTATAGAGATAATAGCGATCCTTGGGCAAGCCGACCAGATCGAAGATGCCGAAGTAGGAACTTACGGAAGCTTCTTTATCTGTCATTCCCATTCGCCTGACGACCTGCATTATCGTAAGGCGTAGGTTCGCCGAGATAATCAAAACCTGTCCAGACAAATTCACCGGCGACATAATTTTCTTCCTGCTGCCACATGAAATCATCATCCGGAATCTCTGCCCAATCCGGTGCATTCAGATCGTAGGAACTGACTTGCAACGATGTCGTAAAATCGGTTTTCTTCTCAGGGAGGGGCCATTCATAAAATCCTCTTGTGCTCACCGTCGATGCGGATTCTGAGATGATCACTGCCTTATTGGGTTCCAATTGACGGGCGAGATCATAGCGGCGTCCATAATTCCAGCTATGCACATCGTAATAATCAAAGTGACGGAGAGCGGCACTGTTACGACTATCACAAACTAAAGTGACCGGACGGGACATGTCATAGTGTCGAACCGCATTGACCATCGTCCGGAGTTTTTCAAAGCCACCATTTTTATTCCATTGCACATCCCCGATTTCATTGCCGACGCTCCAGAGAAAAATGCAGGGATGATTGCGATCGCGCATGACAAAATTCCGAACATTTCGATTCGAGAAGGATTCGAAACCGGTAGTATCCAAAATGTCTGCTTTACGATCGTATTTATCAAAAATCTCATCCAGTACGAGGATACCCATTTTATCACACAGCTCCAGCAGTTCGGGCGCGGGACAGTTGTGGCTGGTCCGGATGGCATTGCATCCCATGGATTGTAACAACTCCAGCTGGCGTTGCATGGCGCGGGGATAAAATGCTGCGCCCAGTGGACCCTGATCGTGGTGAAGACATACGCCTT
The DNA here is from genome assembly GCA_963837505.1 of uncultured Saprospiraceae bacterium. GTDB lineage: Bacteria > Bacteroidota > Bacteroidia > Chitinophagales > Saprospiraceae > Opimibacter. Next base: position 70,819 of record CAWINN010000006.1, read on the forward strand.
TCAGTTGCACGCGGTGGTCGTTGAGATAAAAACCGTCATCGGAGGTGAATCGAATCGACCTTACGCCGAAAGGAGTCGAATACTCATCCAGCACCACATCATTCTTTCGCACGAAGGTTTTCAACGTGTACATCACCCCGTGATTGATTTCCCATCGGTCGGGATTTGTGAGGGTGATCGTGCCTTCAAAATTTTTAGCAGCATTTGCGGAAAGGCTTCCTTTACTACTAATGGAAGAAACCATATTTCCATTTGGGCTATATATACTTTGTTCAATTTCTATATCCTCCGCTACTGCGGCAGATTGATTAACAATCGTGGTAATGAAGTTTACGCTGGCATAGTTTGGTTTAATAACAGGCGTCGTGACTTGTGTACCCCAGATATCCACATGAACCGGATTGACGGCGATCAATTGGACCTTGCGATATATGCCGGCTCCGGGGTACCATCGGCTGTCATGTTGACGTGTATCCGCGTGGATGGCGAAAACATTTTTATCCTTCCCTTTGACCTGGTCGGTGATATCGATATAAAAGGAATTATAGCCGTAGTCCCATTTTCCCGTGAGTACTTCGTTTACATATACTTGTGGGAAAGCCATGACGCCATCGAAAAGAAGAAAGATTCGTTTCCCCTGCATGGAAGGCGGCATGGTCCAGGTGTACCGGTACCAGCCTTCCCCTTTCCAGGGAAGTTTCGCGGTATTGCCATCGCCATCGGGATCAAACGGGCCGGTGATGGCCCAGTCGTGAGGAATCGAAATGGATTGCCAGTCGGATTCATCGCAATTGATGCTGGCTGCATTTTCATTGGGGCCTGAATAAAATTTCCATCCAGTAGTCAGGGTTTGTATTTCCCGTGGTTGCGCACGAAGGGGAAATGAAATGCAGGTACAACTTATCCAAAAGGCAAGCACCATATTTCGAAGGAAAAAAGTCATGTACGGCAGGATTAGGATGCCTAAGGTAGAAAATCAGGCAGAAGATTTGATTTTCCAAAAATGTGGCTGGAAAAGCTTCAGCCTTTTACCATGTTCGTTTTGACTTTGCCAGAAAGGATTTCGCCTTTCAGGTAAACTCAGCGAATTAAGAAAGAACACTATTGGTATAGTTTCACATAAAAGATATTCTTTTATTGGAAAATGATCTTACCTCTTCCTCTAACATGGTCATCATATAGTAATTTGAAAAAATAAATACCACTCAACAGATCTCCTCGATCCACGCGAAAAGAATGGGAGTCCTGGCTATCCATATTCCGAATCCACTTACCATCAATGCTGTATAACAGTAAAGTGAATTTCGAAGAAATTAAATCCCCAACTTCAACTATGGCATACTCCGTGGCCGGATTTGGAAAAACATTGGGTATCATTTCCTTTAGCGACAAAGAAGAAGATAGAATTTTGCCAAAAGGATCAATCTTAACCAGGTACATATCCGAAGTAAACCCATTGAGCGTGTCGTAAGTAGCAGATCCCAATAAAGCATATCCGCCATCTGTAGTCTGGCAAACGGAAGTTGCATCATTCAGGTATCCTTCCCGAAAGGAAGCCTCCCATTCCATACTTCCCTCATTGTCAGTTTTCAGGCAATACATATCTGTTGGTTGCGAATTGCCATTACTCCTACTTCCAGCTAAAATAAATCCTTCGTCGGATGTCATCTCAATAGCATATCCGGATTCCCGGTTATCATCTCCATAATATTTATGCCATAGTTCATCACCATTGGAGTCAGTTCTGACTAAATACATATCGCCATCACTTGTTTCTTCATCTCCAAAAAGTATAAATCCGCCATCCGGGGTCACATCGAAAGATCTGCCGGTTTCAGGAAGATCAGTGCCATAGGTTTTAGTCCAGAGTGTATCTCCATCCCTATCTAATCGCAGCAAATACATATCGGTATTTCCATGACCCCTGCTGTTGGTCTCCCCCAGAACCGCATATCCGTCATCCGCCAATTGTTGTACACAAACTCCCTCCTCCCTTCCATTACCGCCAAATGTCTTTTCCCATTGTTTATCACCATTAGCGTTCGTTTTCAAAAGAAATACATCCTCCACAAAACTTCCCCCGGAATATCCAGTTACAATAAAGCCTTCATCATTGGTCTGCTGAACAAAACGTCCTACGTTTCTGAATATCGAGCCCCTATATCTATTATTCCATATTTCATTACCTGAAGCATCTGTCTTAATTAAGGTAAGGGAATCATTTCCCAGCCCTCCAAAGGCCCCGGAAAGAATAAATCCCCCATCGGTGGTCTGTTCCACAGAACCGGCCACTTCATAAGCCACACTCCCGTAAGTTTTCTCCCATTCCGTATTACCTAAAGAATCTGTTTTGATAAGATACATGTCCCAGCCTCCCTGCCCATAACTTTCAGTCAAGCCGAACAAAATATACCCTCCGTCGAGAGTCTGCTGAATAGAATTCCCAAAATCATTTTTGGGGCCACCAAATGTTTTTTCAAAAGTGATTTGTCCGAAGAGATTGAAAACCGTAAAAGAGGAGAGTAATTGAATAATAAAAATAGTTACAACGGTGAAATAAGAACGATTCATAGCTACATTATTTAATTGGAAAGATAGATGATCAAAGTAAAAAGAAAAATTCCGCATCGGTGTTGCCAACCACTGTCCGCCTTTTACTTCGGCATTGAAGGACGCACTTCAATTTTACTTGGCAGGGTGCGCGGGTTCATCTTCAACAAATCAATGACGATCTGGCCGATATCTTCCGGTTGTATTTTCCAGTCATCTTCAGTGGAAGGAATATGATGATTGAAATGAGTGGCTACTGATCCTGGCATGATGGTGCTCACTTTGATGCCATATTTACGGAGATCGAGCATAGCGGCCTGTGTAAAACCTACGAGACCAAATTTACTGGCGTTATAAGCGGCTCCATTGGCAAAGAAATTAGTTCCGGCGAGACTGGCTATGGTGATGAAATATCCTTTGCTTTGTTTAAGTGCCTCAATGGAGGCTTGCAACGAATAGAAAACGCCAGTGAGATTGGTATCGATGATCTCATGCCATTGATCGTGGGGTATGGTTTCGATGGGGCCGAAGTAGCCAACGCCGGCATTGGCAATCACGACGTCAAGCGATTTCCATTGCTCTGTAATGTTTGCCACGGCTTTCTGCTGTGCAGCAAAGTCACGTGCATCTGCCTCTATTGCAAGAGCATCAGGTGCTCCAAGCTTTTGCAATTCATCGGCAGCCTGTTGAGCGTCGGCCAGATGGCGGCTGGTAATGGCCACTTTCATATGCTCTGCGGCCATGGCTTTGGCAATGCCAAGACCGATGCCTTTGGAACCTCCGGTGATTAATGCAGTCTTTTGTTGAAGTGGAAGAAGTGTGCTCATAGGGGTGAAATTAGGGAGAAAGGAGCAGAGAGTATGAGAGGTATGAGCGGTATGAGCGGTATGAGCGGTATCAGCAGTATGAGAGGGACGAGAGGAAGTCAGGATTATTATACAATTAGCAGCTGTTGAGAAAGAATTGAGTGTTCGTCAATCGTCAATCGCGGTTGCTGAACTGTAGCACAAGGTTGAGCATAAGCAGGTCGATGCATTGACGCTTATGGAAAAAGAGTTGGCCTCTTTGCTTGCGGAAAACTCACCCCCATCCCCTCTCTTTAAATTTTGACTTTCGGAACGGAAAAGTTTTTCGCAGAAGAGAGGGGAGTCATATCTCCCCCTCTATTTTGGCACATCAATTCGCATTTCTGCACATTCATTTCGAAAAGAGAGGGGGGCGGGGGGTGAGTTAATACAGGCCGCTGATTTTCGCCATGTTGCTGAACTGTAGCACAAGGTTGAGCATAAGCAGGTCGATGCATTGACGCTTATGGAAAAAGAGTTGGCCTCTTTGCTTGCGGAAAACTCACCCCCATCCCCTCTCTTTAAATTTTGACTTTCGGAACGGAAAAGTTTTTCGCAGAAGAGAGGGGAGTCATATCTCCCCCTCTATTTTGGCACATCAATTCGCATTTCTGCACATTCATTTCGAAAAGAGAGGGGGGCGGGGGGTGAGTTAATACAGGCCGCTGATTTTCGCCATGTTGCTGAACTGTAGCACAAGGTTGAGCATAAGCAGGTCGAAGCATTGACGCTTATGGAAAAAGAGTTGGCCTCTTTGCTTGCGGAAAACTCACCCCCATCCCCTCTCTTTAAATTTTGACTTTCGGAACGGAAAAGTTTTTCGCAGAAGAGAGGGGAGTCATATCTCCCCCTCTATTTTGGCACATCAATTCGCATTTCTGCACATTCATTTCGAAAAGAGAGGGGGGCGGGGGGTGAGTTAATACAGGCCGCTGATTTTCGCCATGTTGCTGAACTGTAGCACAAGGTTGAGCATAAGCAGGTCGATGCATGAATCGTGAATTGTGAGTGTTCGTGAGGCGTGAATCGTGAGGCATGAAACGAAGTCCGAACTTAGCCTTTTGTCCGCCTGTTAAAAAAAACAGAAAAAACGGTAACATTTAGGAATCTCGGGACACTTACACCTGGCAGGGGTTTTCGACGAAATCTAAACGATAAAGCGTAAGGTCCTCCTTATGTCCCGTCCTGAACTTGAAAAGTCCTTAATATCGGTGTTTGGCAACCGCCTTTGGTCTTACCTCTCCCTGGTCCTGAAAAAATAATGCCGAATAAACGGTAACATTTCGGTATCTCAAGACACTTACATGTGGCAGGGGTTTTCTACGAAATCTAAACGATAAAGCGTAAGGTCCTCCTTATGTCCCGTCCTGAGCTTGAAAAGTCCTTAATATCGGTGATTGGCAACCGCCTTTGGTCTTACCTCTCCCTGGTCCTGAAAAAATAATGCCGAATAAACGGTAACATTTCGGCATCTCAAGACACTTACACCTCGCAGGGGTTTTCGACGAAATCTAAACGATAAAGCGTAAGGTCCTCCGTATACCTGCTCGTCAGCTATAACCTCCTCCATCACGGGTCTTTAGTCCCTCGTCACCATCAAATTGCTTAATTTGAGCGCACAATCCACCGATTATGCTGAATTCCCGAATTGCCACATTGACTATTTTTACATTCCTTTTCCTGGTCTCGTGTGATGACGACAAACAAAATAAACTCATCGTCGGTCACTGGACAGGCGTAGAGTGGCTGGAGGAAGGCGCCCCCTCCATTTACACTCCTGCAGATGCCTCGTTTCAATTTGATTCCACCGGCAACTATGGCTTCACTTATGCCGGGAATACCGAAAATGGAAAGTATTATGTAAGGAACCATCAATTATTCACTACGCCGGAAGGGGGTATCAAAATGATGGTCAAGGTGATCAAACTGGATCAGGATACGTTGCGGTTTGATATGAATCGCGGAGGGAAAGCAGAACGGTTAACGCTTATAAAAAAATAGGAGCAAGGGGAAATGGATGAAGAAAAAATTATTTTTTTCTTCAGGCCTGAAAGGCCAGCATCAATTGGATTGCGTGTAGATCAATGCAGAACTTGTGAGAAGATGATATCGTGGATCAATTTCATGAAAGTTTTTTGGGCAGCAGAAAAAAGGAGTTGGTATCTGGAAAAAAGAAAATCATTCTAAAATTTCAAGCAGGAAAGAATAACCTATTTAGCCACTAATCATCTCCAGCACTCATGAAGAATAAAGACTTTTTTCTTGCCCTTCTTCTTCTTGCCACTTGTATCAATTTTTCGCACGCAAAATTAATTTCTGCAACACCAGCCGATTACACCTCCTTTATCAGCGGACTTAAGCCCGATGATACGTTGTTCCTGGCTGCCGGCGATTATATGAACAGGCTCAATCTCAACAATCTGAGCGGTACTGCCGGTCACCCGATCGTGATCATGGGCAGCGGAAATTCCACAATATTCTTTGCCAATGCCTGTTGCAATACGGTTGACATGACGAATGTTGCTTACATCGTTCTCCGGGATTTCATGATCGACGGCCAGGACATCAATTATGTCGATGGCGTAAAAGCCAGTGGCGGAGGAAACAAATATGCTCACCACATCACGTTAGAAAATGTAGTGATCGTCCATAATGGCGGTAATATCATAGGCGATAATCAAACCGATGGCATCAGCACGAAATGCGCGGCCTGGAACTGGATCATCCGTGGATGCACCATCATTGCTGCCGGCACCGGAATCTATCTCGGCAATTCGGATGGCACCTCGCCTTTTGTCAGCGGACTCATTGAAAACAACCTGGTCATCAATACCCGCGGATACAACATGCAGATCAAAGCTCAAAATGATAACGTCCGCCAATTATTTCCGGAAACGTCAACTGATTCCCAAACCACTATCATCCGTTATAATGTGTGGAGCAAAGACACCGGCGCTACACCTATTGGTGTGGGAGACGGATCCCGACCTTGCCTGTTGATGGATAATTTCCCTTCCACCGGGTATGGTTCGCATGATCACTATGAAGTGTATGGCAATTTCTTTTACAACAATCCAACCGAAGCCTTGATGCAAGTCACCGGAAATACTACAGCCTACAGCAATGTATTTGTCAATCAAGTTGCCCCGAACGGATATCCTGCTGTGGTCATGAACAGCCACAATGGATTTCCGCCTCGTGAAATGAATATGTTTCACAATACGGTGCTGACTAATTCGGATGATGCAGGCATAGGGCTCTACGGAGCGAATGTTAACTATGATCAATATTGTTATGCCAATGCGGTATTTAGCCATGGAACCCCGATCGTTGGATTTAAGGTTGCCAATACCGTAGATAACATTACAGACAATTATACCAATGCCGATCAGTATGTTCATTCGCCCTCCACTACCCTTTCGTTGCTGGATCTTTATCCGTTAGCCGGCCAATTGCAGGGATCATTGACAAGCGATGCGTTATTTACCAGGTATACCGATTATGATATCGATTTCAATGGTCATGTATATGACGGCACATTTCGAGGTGCGTATTCAGGTGATGGAGTGAATCCGGGCTGGCCACTGCAATTGGATATCCGTCCGTCGCCGCCACAGGATACGATCACCGGAATAGAGAATAATCCCGGGCACCCTGATTTTGCCGGGGTGATCTACCCAAACCCGACAAACAATAGCTTTCAGGTAACTGTATACGCTGACCGGAATACAACATTAATGGCCACCTTATTGGACCTGGAGGGAAATATTATAAAGTCCTTATTCAGTGGAGAAATTAATTCAGGTAACCCTACATTTACAGCAGTGATTAACGGACTGCCATCAGGATTTTACCTCGTAAAATTGCAAATGGAGGGCAGCGTGGTTATTACAAAGGTTTTGATTCAATATTGAAGACCCTTCGCATGTTGCATATATTTTTTTATACCCTGACTGAAAGAGTTGTCCATCCAATAGCTTTACTTGCCAGGAGGTTTTTTGCATTGCCTCCACGAATCACTTTGAAGATGAAATATATTTTCCTGGTTACCATTTCTTTTTGCTTTGTAACGGTCGTCACGGCTCAGGACAAAACCGGCGGCCCTGTCAGCAGCATCGATTCGATAGCTACTGATTCAACTACTATAGATAACCTGAACGTATTGGGATTGGTATGGGGGTTTCTCAAATATTATCATCCGCGAGTGATGAAAGGAGAATACCATTGGGATGACGAGCTCATCAAAGTAATCCCCCAGGTCCTCAAAGCCCGGGATACCAGGCAAAGAAATAAAGTGCTGATGGAATGGATCGCCGGGTTAGGAAATGTTGAGCCCGGCAAACAGACGGATCTTCCGGCGCTGGATATTCCGCTGCATCCGGATCTGGACTGGTTGGAGCATTCCGGATTTTCTCCGGAACTCAATGTGCTGCTGTATAAAATATTAAATGCGAAGAAACCTGAAAGCTCCTACTATGTGCAGCTTGCCCCATTCATAGGCAATCCGGAATTCACCCATGAAGATCCCTATGAAAAGATGACTTTTCCGGACGCCGGCTACCGGCTATTGGCTTTATTCCGCTATTGGAACATGATTCAATATTATTATCCCTATAAATACCTGATCGGAGAAGACTGGAAAAAAGTGTTACCAGAATTCATCCCCAAATTTATCGGGGATCGAAATGAATTGGCCTACCTGACCACGACCCTCGAACTCATCGCCCGCGTGCATGACACCCATGCCAATATCTGGGGAGCCAATGAAACCCTGCGGCAGGCAAGAGGGATTTATTATGCTCCGCTGGAACTAAAATTTATTGAAAACAAAGCTGTGGTTACCGGTTTTTACGGAGACACTATTGGTCAGCGCACCGGTATGAAAATCGGTGACGTCATCACCAGCATCAGGGACGTACCGGTAGCCACCATCATTCAAAACAAACTCAGTACAACGCCGGCTTCCAATTATGCCACACAGCTTCGCGATATTGCCTATACGCTTCTCAGAACCAATGATTCCATCCTGCCGGTCACTTTCACCAGGAACGGGGAAATGTTTTCTAAAAATCTGATCACTTTTCCGCCGGACAAAATCAATCTTTACAATCAAAATCAAAAGCCCGACACCTGTTTTAAAATGATCACCCCGCAGATCGCTTATTTGTATCCGGGCTCCATTCGAAATGCTTATCTGCCGGCATTGTGGAAGCAAATACAACATACAGATGGCTTAATCATTGACCTGCGATGTTATCCTTCGGAATTTATAGTCTTCACCCTTGGCGCATATTTAATGCCCCGAAGCACGAATTTTGTGAAATTTTCAAACGGCAGCCTGGATCATCCCGGACTTTTCATGATCGGTCCGGTATTACAGGTTGGCAACACCAGTCCCAACTATTATAAAGGCAAGGTCGTCATCCTGGTCAATGAGACCACCCAAAGCCAGGCGGAATATACGGCCATGGCCTTTCGCGTGGCCCCGCATGCCATGGTGATTGGCTCCACAACAGCAGGCGCAGACGGGAATGTCTCGCGTATTTTTTTCCCCGGAAATATCATGACCATGATCAGTGGAATCGGCGTGTATTATCCGGATGGATCAGAAACACAACGCGTAGGGATCGTTCCTGATATTGATTGCAAGCCTACTATTGAAGGGATTAAAGAGGGAAAAGACGAATTACTGGAAAAAGCTATCGAGGTGATTAATCAAAATTAAGGAGCCCTCCGACTACTAAAAATTTACGGATCAAAGCAGCGACCCTGTTTAATGCAGTATCATTACCTGTCCTTTAGTGATTGATGATTATTGTTTTAATAAAACCAATTTGAAATTCCTTTTTCCTATATTATTTCTATTCCTGGTCAGCGTTAACTCCCGGGCGCAGCCCTGGATGTCGGAGCCCTATCTGAAAATAAAGAAGCCGGCCGACACGCTGAAGCAAACCAATTTCTACGAAATTCAGAAAGCCTTTGAACGCTATGAAAAAAAGGAATTGCGTAAAAAGGATAAACGTGAAAAAATAACAGGCGAAGAAGAGGAAGGTGAATTTCCCGGCGACGCCCAATTTCATCGCTGGGAAAATCACATGATGCCCAGGGTTTATCCATCCGGAGATATTACACTCCCCTCAACAGCTTTTACTGAATTCCAGAAATACCTGGCCTCGCCTCTTCACCAGGCACGATCTGTATTACTCGCGGATTGGACCTCCCTGGGGCCGACTGGTACCGTGACCAACGGAGATTTCGCCGGTGCCGGCAGAGTAAATTTTTTACGCTTTGATCCGGTCGACCCGGATAAAATGTGGACAATGTCTCCTTTGGGCGGACTATGGAAATCTATCAATGGTGGTCAAACCTGGACCACGAACACTGACCTCCTGCCGATCATAGGTTGCTCCGATATTGCCATCGATCCACAAAATACTCAGATCATGTACCTCGCTACGGGTGACGCCAATGGCACCGGTTCTCAACTCACGATAGCTTCCATTGGGATATTGAAATCAACAGATGGTGGAGTGACCTGGCCCCCGTCAAGTAACACGATGAACTGGGATGTCAGCACGAACCGCGGCATATATAAACTATTAATCCACCCCACTCACCCAGACACTGTTTTTGCCGCCACCAGCGTAGGTGTCTACCGAACTGTGAATGGCGGCGGTGATTGGATACAGATGATTGCAGGTGCTTTCACCGATGTGGAATTCAAACCAGGCCATCCGTCAACAGTGTATGCCGCTGCTGGTATTAAATACGGTGGTACGTTTTACAAATCCGTCGATGATGGTGTCACTTTCAATCCCATCAGTGCCGGACTCCCCTCGTCGGGCAGTGTGGCGCGTTTTGAAATTGGGGTCACCCCTGCTGATTCCAACTATGTATATGTCGTAGCCGTAAAGAAAAACAGTTATGACTTCTATGGATTCTATCGCTCCGTAAATGGCGGCGATCAATTCAACCTGCAAGCTAATACGCCTGATATTCTGTTCGGCACACCGAGTTCACAAGCCTGGTATAATTTAAGCATGGCCGTTTCGCCTTTGCACAAGGATACCATCCTCGTAGGTGCCACCAACATCTGGCGGAGCCTGGACGGCGGACTGACCTGGACCAAACACACCAGTGAAAATGGAGGTTTCATTCCTTTCGTTCATCCGGATCATCATTCGATTACTTTCTATCCCGGAACCGATTCGATCTACTATTCCGGTAATGATGGTGGAGTATTTAAAACCACTGATCGAGGTGTGACGTGGACGACAATGAATGAAGGATTGCAGATTTCGCAGATGTATAAATTTGGCGTATCGCCATTAGATCCATATACGATCATGACGGGCCACCAGGACATGGCGACAGAAATCCTGCGGGATACGGTGTGGAATATGTTTACGATCAACACCGGCGATGGGATGGAAAATATATATGAACATGACAACGACACGATCCGTTACCTGGAGTCGTATAAGGGAAACATCAGGGTCACCTATAATAATTACCCGCTATATACCATCATTTGCAAGACCACGGGAAGTGGCGTGGATACTATCGGAAGCTGGATCACTCCTTTTATCATGAATCCGAGACATGATTCCACGTTGCTGGTAGGAAAAACCCAGGTGTGGCGCACTGTGGATGGAGGGCAATCCTTTACCCAGGTCGGGAATGTCAGCGGAGGCAATACCTACCTCATCGCGCTGGCTTATGCTGAGTCCGATACCAATTACATCTATGCAGCTAAGTCCGATAAATTTTTCGCAACTGAAGACGGGACCAATTTCTATGACAGGACCGGCCTTCTGCCTGTTGCTTCCGCCAGCATAACCGCCATCGCGGTGAGTAATGCAGATCCTAAAAAAGTATGGGTAACCTTTTCCGGGTACAGTGCTGCCAATAAAGTCTGGTATTCTCCTGATGCGGGAGTAACGTGGAGTAATTATTCAACGGGCTTACCTAATCTTCCGGTCAATTGCATTACTTATCAGCATGCTTCGGATGATGGTTTGTATGTGGGCACGGATGTGGGTGTTTACTATATTGATCAATCCTATAGTTCGTGGCAATCCTTTTTTACCGGATTACCAAATGTGGATGTAGAAGAACTTGAAATTTCTTATCCGATCGGAAAGATCCGGGCGGCAACGAATGGAAGAGGCCTTTGGGAATCCGATGTCGCTGTTCCCATACCAACCAGCTTCACCTGGGTGGGAAGTGTTTCTGCAGACTGGAATAATCCGGCTAACTGGAATCCACATGGTGTGCCAACAATATTGCAGGACGTGATCATTCCCGATGTCAATCCACCAAATCATGATCCGATTGTCAATGTGACGGGACTGGGCTGCCGGGATTTGACTTTACTGCCCGGGGCGAATATGAAAGTGATGCAGGGGAAGGTGTTTAGGAGTGAAAAGTGATGAGTTGTGAGTTGTGAGTGGTGATGTGAGTCGTGAATCGTGAATCGTGAATCGTGAGTTTTCGTGAATCGTGAATCGTGAATCGTGAGTTTTCGTGAATCGGGTGAGCTGAGTTGTGAGCATAAGCGGTGAATCGTGAATCGTGAGTTTTCGTGAATCGTGAATCGTGAATCGTGAGTTTTCGTGAATCGCGGTTGCTGAGCTGTAGCACAAGGTTGAGCATAAGCAGGTCGAAGCATGAATCGTGAGTTTTCGTGAATCGTGAATCGTGAATCGTGAGTTTTCGTGAGTCGCGGTTGCTGAGCTGTAGCACAAGGTTGAGCATAAGCAGGTCGAAGCATGAATCGTGAATCGTGAATCGTCAGTCGTGAATCGTGAGTTTTCGTGAATCGTGAATCGTGAATCGTGAGTTTTCGTGAATCGTGAATCGTGAATCGTGAGTTTTCGTGAATCGCGGTTGCTGAGCTGTAGCACAAGGTTGAGCATAAGCAGGTCGAAGCATGAATCGTGAGTTTTCGTGAATCGTGAATCGTGAATCGTGAGTTTTCGTGAATCGTGAATCGTGAATCGTGAGTTTTCGTGAATCGTGAATCGTGAATCGTGAGTTTTCGTGAATCGTGAATCGTGAATCGTGAGTTTTCGTGAGTTTTCGTGAGTCGTGAGTCGTGAATCGTGAGTGGTGAGTTTTCGTCAGTCGTCAATGGTCCTTCTCGAAAAATACAATATATATGTTCGTCGTAGATTCATCTACGTGGGTGTGTTTGCAAAGCTGAGCTTTGCCCATGACAACCTATATTTCACTTCTCTGCTCAAAGCACAGCTTTGATGACACCAAATCGTGGGTTAATAGTTCGACTGGCTCACTAACCGCCGACGCTTACCATTACGTTTTTTTAGTTTTCATTGGCGTTCCTTCTGTATATTTCGCAGATCATGTTCCCATTTAGTAAAAGCGAACAACGAATACGTAATCAGATTCCAGTAGCATGAAACACCCATCTTCCTGGACGAAAGCGGACCTGCATCACCATCTCCAGCATGCGATGGACCTGGAATTGTGGACCATACCTCTATACCTGACCGCCCTGTACAGCATTAAAGGATTGCATAAACTGAAGCATGCCGATTTTCCTGAAGCGGCCAAGCTTATCTTTTCCGTGGTGGTCCAGGAGATGCTACACCTGGAACTCGTGTGCAATCTTACCAATGCTTTGGGATTCTCCCCAAAATTTTTGGTTCCGTCCTATGATGAAAAAGCGGGGATTCCTTTTATTCATCCATTGCATGATGCCTTGCCCGCTTATTTGCACGGCTATAGCATCAGGCCACAGGCTTTACATAAAGATAGTCTCCGTTTGTTTTGTGCGATAGAATTGCCGCATACCAGAAGAGAAACGATATGGGAAAAGCAGAACACCTGCCACAGTATCGCCAATCTCTATGAAGCATTACAACTGGGCATCGCGGCACTTTGGGAGGAATGCTATGTCGGAGATGGCCGCAACACCAGGCAGAAAAATACTTTTCATGAGTACCACAACCAGGACGGCCGTCATCATGGTTTCAGTCAGCGCGTTCATTCCGTATCCACGGCCATGAAAGCGATTGATGCGATCATCGAACAGGGAGAAGGTGCTGATACCAGGAATGTTCCTGTAGCTTTTCGCGGAGCAGATTCAGCAGAAGAAAAGGAATTTGAAACCTCGTGGTTTAAAAGTCATCTCAGCCATTTTCAAAAATTCAGGATGTTGCTGCACGCACACCATCGGTTGCCCGAGGTGTACCGGGAAGATCCTGACGCCACAGACCTGACAGCTCAACTGCATATGGAAAATGTGTTTGTAGATTTTCTTGGCGATCTGCAAGTCTATTTCAATAGTGAAGGAGAATCCTTTCCCATGACTTTCTGGCAAAAGATGAATTCGCTCGGCCCGGCGATAGGGGCTGTGTGGGAATCGGGAAGATGTCCAAGCTTTGGTTAGCTGCCGGCGCTTCCTTTGCTGTGCCGGGAATAACCCTGAATGAATCGAAGTATCACCAACAACCAGTAGATTAGACTTTTATTCTGCATATGTCTTATCCTGGAGAAATCGAACAGCTTATTAAGCAGCTTAAAACCAGCCCACCTGATAAAGCCGGCTTACATGCTGCTGATATTATTGAGTCCTTTTTGACACTGGACCGGTCCCAACAAAAAGAGGTTGCTGAAACGATTTACGCGTGGGCCAAACAACACGCCCGTCAAAAACCGGTACAGTTCCGGTATGGGAAATTGATTCTTGCCTTCAGTTATTTCTACACCGAACAATATGACAAGGCATTACCGCTCCTGACTGAGCTTACCCATTTATTTGAAGAAGAACATGATCCTGAAGGAGCTGCTATTTGCCTGAATTTCCAGGGAAGCATCTACCGTACTTTTGGCAATGTCGACCTGGCCCTGAAGTCCTGCTGGTCGGCTCATGCCGAGTTAAAAAAATCAGGTAATTTTCCCTTCTTCTACCTGGCCAACAATATCAATCTCGCCGGTATTTATTTTGACCGGAACCATTATGAGGAGGCTATCCCCCATTACGAGGAAGCCTTGGACATGGCCCAGAAATTGGATAAATACTACATGGTGATCTATGCCATGCATGGCCTGGGTAAAGTGTACCTCGCGCAGCAAAATTATCCGGAGGCCAAAGATTGGCTGGAAAAAGCCATGAAGGTTGCAGAGGAATATGGCGTACCGCTTTCCGTATCCAATTCCCTTACCGAACTGGGTACTTATTATTTCACCCTGAAACAATATGCCGAAGCTGAAGAGTATAATAAACAGTCGCTGGACATCCGGGAGAAAAATCATCTCACCGGTGCGGCCGTGACCAATTGCATCCGGCTTGGGGAAATCTATCTCCAACTGGCCAACTATGAAGCCGGCATAGCGATCCTGGAACGGGGCCTTCACCTGGCAGAACAAATCCACGTCAAACCCAAGATGTACCAGGTTGAAATGCTGCTGTCGGAAATATATGAACGAAAAAACGAGATGGCCAAAAGCCTGGCTCATTACAAATCCTATTATGCCCTTCGGGAGCAGGTAGAAGTAGAGGATAATGAGAGGAAAATTAAAAATGCACACCTGGTCTTTGAAGCCGAACAGACCAAAAAAGAGAACATCATCATCAAAAAACAAAAAGCGGAAATAGAAAAGAAAAATATAGAACTCCAGGAAACCATAGACGAATTAACACGGGCCAGGATAGGCAAGAAGGCCCGTGCGATTACACTTGGCATTGCGATTGTACTCTTCATTATGGAAGACACGATTCTCCATTTTGCTTTAAAGATTTTCTCCACCGACAATTACTTTATATCGCTTTCCGTCAAGGGCGTCATCATCTTCTCCCTGAGTCCGATCAATAAAGCGGTGGAACATTATTTGTTCAGCCGGATCGTCAGGAAAGAAAAGATAATGGAAGTGGTGGTATAAAATAAAATAACCATGAGTAAAAAAGCCGAATTAGTCGGTAGTCATTTTCCTACCATCTACCTGACAGTCATATCCCTTTTACAAGGCATTGCGCTGTCGCAACTGGTGCCGGACATCCTGGCTTACCTGGACCTGGCGCCTCAGCCCTGGTCCCATATCGAAGTCGTCCCTATGGTACTCATGTTGCTCATCATTTTTATCGTGTGGCATCATTACGCCATCGGTATTTTTTTCCTGCGCTGGTTTCCTAATATTATTGATACGATCATTCCCTTCGTCGTCAGCATAGGCCAATTTTACCTGATGTCCTTTTTAGTGATCAAAACCTCGGTCTCCGATATTAATATCCAGGCCTGGAACCAGGGGTTTGCTTTTTTCCTGATGATTGGATCCCTCGCCTATTTTGCGGCCTCCTGGAGGGTGGACGCTGACCTATTCACCAACCTCATGAGTAAGTCTAACGCGATCATTCACTGCATTGTCACTAAAAAATATTTCCTGATTGCGGGGTTTTCGATTTTATTCCAGGGACTTTTGGCTTTGGTCATCTTCCTGATGCATCGACCCGAATGGCTGGTGCTATCTTTGTTCCTTTTAATGTCCCACCTTGTGATCTTTGAGTACTTTCTGCTGCATTCGATCAAGCCGCATTTTATCCGATCGCTGGATGAATCGGAGGAAGATGCAAATCCGCAATAAAGCTTGTATTTTAGAACCGACGATTTTCTCCACCACTTCAATGAACAAAATGAAAAATGTATTACCGGCAGTCCTGCTGCTGCTGCTATCCCTCTGCGGACGCATGGAAGCCCAGGTTCCCGGCACCCCGGAAGGCAACACCTCAACGGAAGTAGCCCACTCCATCCTGCCGGTCGATGGAATCATTACCTATTTACCCAAAGACACGACCTTCCTGCCGGCTGCCAGTGCGCTTTCGAATGACCAAATCACCTTTAAGCCGACGGCCAATTTTTTCTTCCGCCCGGAAGGCACTTCGAATTATAAAGAAGCCGGCCTCCCGATTGATACCGGTGGTCTGAATTTTTACCTGCGCGGTGATTTTGGAGCGAGGATTTCGCTTCCGAAAAACATCGACATGGTATTCAACCTGCAATCCTATGGAACCTACAGCAGAAGCCTGGGGCCCCTGGATCCGAATCTGTCCTTATACGAGGCGTATGTCGATATGAAAAAACTGGACAAGAACAATAAAATGTCTTTACGTTTCGGACGCATGTGCCTCGGCAAATATGGTAATGAAATTATTGTCGGGGATGATGACTTCATCAAAGGAAGAAGTTTTGAAAGCGTGCGGTATCGCTATCATACGGATAAATGGACCAGCGACCTCATGTGGGTGCAGCTCTATCAGCAGGCTCCGGATTCCGCTAATTTCAAATGGAACCATCCGATCTTCCTTGCCACCTTCAACACCTTCCATTTTTCGAAGGCAGTGAACTTCGATGCCAACCTGCCTTTTGTCATCGACCAATATAACAGTGGCTTTCAGACCACCGTATTTATGCCTGATCTGAGGTTTTTCGGTCAGGTGGGCAATATTCGCTATTCTGCAGAGTACATACTGCAGACCGGAACTGCACACAAGATTTTAGTGGACAGTATCACCGGCAAAGTAAATGCCTCTGCCATGGAAATCGGCCTGGGATATAGTTCGGATGATCGGCGCATGAATATTGACGTATCTTATTACCGTGGCAGCGGAGATGATAATCCGAATGATACGGATCTGAAATCCTACAATGTACTTTGGCAAAATGAACATCGTCGTTTTGGCTATATCGATGCTTTTAAAGGATCCAACGTACAGGCCACTACGTTGCATTTTGACTGGCTGTTTGGAAGGCTGTTGTCAGCGGGTTTTCACGGCGTCATTGCCAATGTGTTGGAAGTGAAAGACAAATCGACCGGCATCGCGACGATTCCCCCGGGATCCGTTACCACGACCAGCACCGATATTGGTGCCGGAGGGGATGTGTATCTAAATTACTTTTACAATCACAACCTCAATTTTCAACTTTCGTTGTCCATGTTTAGTCCGGGAGAATATTTCACCGCTGTGAATGGCGTGGATAATACCGGGGCGAATAACATTGAGAAGACCATGATGAGGATTTATTTGATGATGGCGTTGAGGATTTAGCAATGCCCCTAAATCCCCTAAAGGGGACTTCGCTGACACCATGACGTAGGTCAACCTACGCCAAACAACCGCTGTTTCCACGGCTCCATGGCCATGGCCATGATCGAATAATAACCTATGTTGTTTTGGCGTATTCGAGGGCGGCTTCCGTCTGGGAGAAACACATTTTGCACACCCGCTTTTGGGCTCCAAAACTCAGTAACTCAATATCGGAAGATAGAAACCCATCCTTAACGGGTTCTTCTTTCAGCAGATCGGTGCTCAGATATTTCTTATTACTGTCCGGAAAAACAGTGACTACTATTTTATCCTTGCCCCATTGGTTTTGTGCTTTAAGCGCCCCAAGAAAATTAGCGCCGGAAGAAATGCCCACTGCTAATCCCAACTGAGAGGCGAGTTGCTGCGCCATGAGGATGGCATCACCATCATCCACAGATATCACTTCATCCAGGTGGTCAAGATGGACAATGGCCGGAATGAATTCATCAGAGATGCCCTGAATTCTGTGTTTGCCCACTTTATATCCCGTCGTCAGGGTCGGAGAATTGGCTGGTTCGAGCGGATGAATTTTGATGCGGGGGTCTTGTTCTTTCAAAAACCTACCCACGCCCATGACCGTGCCACCGGATCCAACACCGGCGACAAAAGCATGCGGGGCCTCATCATTGACTTTCATCTGGTACCAGATTTCCGGTCCCGTCGTTTGATAATGCGCTTCGGAGTTGTCTTCATTGGAAAACTGGCTGGAGACAAAACCGTCCTGTTTCTGCTGCAGCCTGATTGGCCATCTCGATACTGCCGAGAAAACCGCCTTCCTCTTTACTGACCAATGTAATTTTAGCCCCCATGCTCTTGATGAGGTTGATCCGTTCCACGCTCATCCAGTCCGGCATGAATATATGGACCTGGTGGCCTAATGCTCTGCCGATCGATGCTATGGAGATGCCGGTATTGCCACTGGTCGCTTCGTAGATCGGCATGCCGGGTTGCAGCGTTCCTTTTTCGTAGCCATGGGTAATAATGTAATACGCCATGCGATCCTTGATGCTGCCGGTCATGTTGAGACTTTCTGCTTTGGCATAGATCGTTCTATGCTCCCCTTTATACCTGAGCTGAATGGCCAATAGCGGTGTATTGCCGATTAAGCTTTTGAGTTCCCGGGCGCGATCAAATTTCATGTTTATGTTTTTTGGCGATAAATTATTTATCGATTGCACTGACTGCGGACTCTAAACTATTTAGTAGCTGCCGGGCAGGGCAGAACACAGGTCAGTGCGTGGTGTGATCTGGGTCAACCCCATCCCATTCATCGATATACTCGAATGGATCACCCCTGTGTTTTGAAATCCGAAAATTTCGTTGCCCTTATTTTCTCTTTCAACCACCCCGGTGAAAGAGGAATGATTACCATAAGTTACTGGTGTTGGTGGAGCATGATGACGCCACCAGCGTGATAAGCGCAGTAGCACAGGGTAGAGCCCTGTAGGGCGAAGGGGTGGAAGGATTACGCTATCTCCAGCGCCAGCAGCATCTGGGCCATACTCGCCTCTTCCCGGTCGACGGCCGATTGTTCGGCATGGGTGATGATATTGTCGCTGACGGAAAGGATGGAAAGAGCTTCAATATGATATTTCCTCGCGAGTGCATAGAGGATACTGGATTCCATCTCGATAGCTAACAGACCACGCCGCGTCCA
Source organism: uncultured Saprospiraceae bacterium (assembly GCA_963837505.1). GTDB lineage: Bacteria > Bacteroidota > Bacteroidia > Chitinophagales > Saprospiraceae > Opimibacter. The sequence continues at coordinate 89,978 of CAWINN010000006.1, forward strand.
GTCATCCCATCGATGGGGGTTATCATCATAAAAGATATCGGTACTAAATATTTCACCCGACGTCACCCGGATATCCAGCCGGGCTGCGGCTTCAATCGCCTGGTTCAACAATCCTTCATGACAGCGGGCCGGTTGATCCATCGATGGATGGAATAATAAATGAGTATGAGAATCGGTGTAGGCAGCAGTCCCCAGGATAAGCTGGTCGAGTTGGAGTCCGGGCTGAATAGCGCCGCAAGTACCGATGCGAATGATTTTTTTAACCCCATAAGCCACGATAAGCTCCTGTACATAAATAGCCGTCGATGGAATACCTATGCCGGTGCCCTGCACAGAAATGCGTTTGCCTTTGTACATGCCGGTATAGCCCAGCATATTCCGTATTTCCGAATAGCTTTTGACCTCCGTCAACATTTTTTCCGCCAGGTAGCGGGCCCGCAACGGATCGCCGGCTATGAGAACGGTTTCGGCAATATCGCCGGGCGCGGCACCAAGGTGTAGGCTCATCAGGCTTGTGTTTAGGTTGCTAATTACGATTAAGGGCGTCCCTATTAACCTATTTTCGATTAAAGAGCCCCTTTGATTATCAGCACTTTGTAAGAATTAAACATAAACAAATATTGGTTATTAGAAGCGCTCTTACTACTAAAAATTCTGGTTTAACCACAGGCCTAATGTCCTCAAAAATTCATATTAAAAACACTTAAATGAATTTTATTTTTACCCACTTTCCCTGAACACTCAACTGATCAACATCTGAACCGTCAAGCAAATCAACCAACGCAAAAAGCAAAACCCAAAATGATAAAACAACGATCAGCCGAACAAAGAAAACTCATCCATGTCACCTGGGTGACCGGGTATTCCTTCCTGGCATCTGTCCTCGTGTTTACCTCCTCCATTTTTCTCGCCCCTATGCCTGATTTTTCCAAGGACCCGCCTATTATTTCGCAGTTGTTGATGACGTTTGGACAGATCAGCACCTCCCTGCTGATTATGGGATGCGTCGCATATGCTACCAAATTGACGGAAGAACGAAAAACGATGAGTTCGATCGGGTTCACCCTCATGTCCGTAGCCCAGGGCATTATCTTTGTGCTCTATCTCTTTTCCTTCAATGGGATTGAAAAATTTGAAGAAGCCTACCGGATATTTTCAGCGAGTATGTACCTGCTCGTTTTTGCTATATTATTAATTGCCTTCTTCAGTGAATTTCCTACCTGGCTAAAAATCGGGGGGATCATTTCCTGTCTTCCCTATGCAGTGGAAAATATTATTTACGCGATCGAAGGAAAAATCACCCCCATACTTCTTCATATTGACGGGATCGGAAACCTGCTTTTCAATTTTACGGTAGCCTGCTGGGGGATCATTATCCTGCGCCGGCTAAAGGTGGAATTAAACAAATTGGATCCATCGACAGGCATTGAACCATTGGCAGATCACTAATCGTGAGGATTAATTTTAAGTTATTCATTGTTTCGGCTTAAACAACCCAAATACCTTAATCAGCAAAGTGAAATATGATTCCTGTTCAACTTCGCCCTTGAAGCAAATACCCAGGCTGATTATTACCTGGCCGAATAAAAAATATCATTGACCATGTCTTTTTTCTCCAACCTTTTCTTCAATAACCGAGCCTCGGGAGAAACCGAGGTCCTGAATGCCGGCCTGGATATGGCCATGGAGTTCGGTGAAAATTTCCGGCAACCTATCCAGCAACGGCTGGCCAAAAAATTCAAATCACTGCGTCCGGAACAATTGGATCACTATCAGTCCGAATGCAGTACCGCTATGCACGCCGGGAATAATTTCGTCAATGAGGTGCTTGAAAAATTATGTGCGGCTCATCAAAAGATAAGGGAAGCGGAGCTGAAAAAACAATTGTCCGCTTTCATGACGAGCCGGTATCCCTGGATAAATAAAAACAACCTGGACCGGCTCTATAGTCAAAGCTGTTACTATGCATTTCGAAATGGGTATGATTCGGCTATACAATCGTGAAATCAGGTACTAAAAACTGCAGCAAAAGGAGTCCGCATTTCCTGAGAAAAAAGTATTAATTACCCGAATACTGCGTCCCTTTCGGGGCTGCCGACCGCCTGCTACCTCCTGTCCGCGGTAGTCACGGGCTTTCAGTGCCAAAACTATTTCCTGTCCGGGCTATGGAATTCTTCAGCCTTGCGGTACCTTCGGGCAGCATTCCCTCCCACCTGGTATCTCTAATAAAGGACCTTTATCTTCATTTTTATCGAACAGAACCAAATTTAAAATATGAAACGACTGTTAATTCTCTCTACTGTCTTGTTTTTTGGCGCCAGTGCCTTCGCCTGCCAGGCAGGTTTCAACTGGGAACAACTCCCCAATACGCTGACCATACATTTTACCAGTACCTCTACGAGCGATCACGAGATTGTATCGTATGTATGGCATTTTGGTGATGGGCAAGACGGGGATGGCCAAAATCCTAACCATACCTACGCCCAGTCGGGCACCTATAACGCCTGCCTGATCATCACGGATAACGTGGGTTGTGTGAGTGACATTTGCCACATGGTTATGGTGGCTGCCGTATCGGGCGGGTGCCAGGCAAATTTTGGATATCAACAATTGCCCGGAACGCTGACCATCAATTTCAACAGCACCTCCACCAGCGAACATGAAATCATTTCCTATTTGTGGGATTTCGGTGACAATCATAGCGCCGACGGACCTAATCCAAGTCACACTTATTCCGAACCAGGAAATTATACCGTTTGCCTGACCATCACCGATAATACCGGATGTGTGGATGAGGAATGTAATCTGGTTGTTGTTCAGCCCATTACTCCCGGCAATTGCGAAGCCGGTTTCAACTGGGAACAATTGCCGAATACCCTCACCATTCATTTTGCTAATACATCCACGAGTGAACATGACATCATCTCCTATATGTGGAATTTCGGGGATGGACATAACGGTGACGGACAAAATCCAAATCATACCTATACACAATCCGGTACCTATACGGTATGTCTGACGATCACCGACAATACCGGATGCACAGACTCTGTGTGCCACCAGGTGACGGTGGCCCCGGTTTCCTCCGGTGGTTGCCAATCTGATTTTGGATACCAGCAATTAGGGGGAACACTAACTATAAATTTCACCAGTACGTCCACCAGTGAACATGAGATCATTTCCTATCTATGGAACTTTGGTGATGGACATACCGGCGACGGACCCAATCCAAGTCATACTTATTCCGAACCTGGAAATTATACGGTTTGTCTGACGATTACGGATAATACCGGATGTGTGGATGAGGAATGTAACCTGGTCGTTGTTCAGCCCATTACGCCCGGCGATTGTGAAGCCGGATTTACCTGGGAGCAAAGTCCTAATACGCTAACCATTAATTTCACCAGTACCTCGACGAGCGATCACGATATCACTTCCTACTTTTGGAATTTCGGCGACAATCATACCGGTGACGGACAAAATCCTCATCATACCTATGCTCAACCCGGCACCTATACGGTTTGCCTGACGATCACGGATAATACCGGATGCTCGAGTACGGTTTGTCATGAAGTGGTGGTTGAACAGATAGCTCCCGGAAATTGCATGGCCGATTTCAACTGGGAACAACTCAACAATACCTTAACCGAACATTTCCATAGTCTTTCTACCAGTGAACATGATATCACTTCTTATCTATGGGATTTCGGAGACGGGCATACCGGCGACGGACAAAATCCTTATCATACGTATGATCAAGCCGGCACGTATACCGTATGTCTGACCATCACGGATAATACCGGGTGCACCAGCACCACTTGCCATGAGGTAGTGGTCAATCCTATTACTCCGGGCAATTGTGAAGCTGGTTTTAATTGGGAACAATCCCCCAATACCCTGACCATTAATTTCAATAGTACGTCAACGAGCGAACACGACATCATCTCTTATATGTGGGATTTCGGAGACGGCCATAATGGTGACGGACAAAATCCTCACCATACATATGGAGAACCCGGCACCTACACCGTATGCCTGACCATAACCGATAACACCGGTTGCACCAGTACGGTATGTCACGAAGTAGTGGTTGAACAAATAACTCCGGGCGATTGCCAGGCCGAGTTCAACTGGGAGCAACTCACGAATACGCTCACAGAACATTTCCACAGTCTCTCTACCACGCAGCATGATATCACTTCCTACCTGTGGGACTTCGGAGATGGTCATACAGGAGATGGAGCCTTTCCGTATCACACGTATGATTCTGCAGGCGTATATACGGTTTGTCTGACTATCACGGACAATTCAGGTTGTGTCAGCACGATATGCCATGAGGTGGTGGTGAATCCGTTTACTCCGGGCAATTGCCAGGCCGGATTCAACTGGGAGCAATATTCCGGTATATACACTGTCCATTTTACCAATACCTCCACGAGTGAACATGAGATCATTTCTTACCTGTGGAATTTTGGTGACGGCCATACCGGTGACGGACAAAATCCGAATCACATCTATGCCATGCCGGGCACGTACACAGTATGCCTGACCATCGCGGACAATACGGGATGCACCAGCACCTTCTGCCAGGATATAGTGGTTCAACAAGTTCCGCCGGGAGATTGCCATGCAGAGTTTAACTGGGAGCAGTCCAATAATTCACTGACTGAATATTTCCATAGCCTATCTACCACGCAGCACGATATCACATCCTACCTGTGGGATTTTGGAGATGGCCACATGGGCGACGGAGCAAATCCTCACCATACATATGAGCAACCTGGCACCTACACCGTATGCCTGACCATCACCGATAATTCAGGATGTACCAGTACGACATGCCATGAGGTCGTTGTTGAAGCCATTCCCAATAATTGCGAAGCTAATTTCACCTGGGAACAGACGGACAGCCTTACGGTCCATTTCAACAGCACATCGACCAGCAACCATGACATTATCTCTTATGCCTGGACCTTTGGTGACGGAGGTACGGCGAGCACGATGGATCCGTATCATACGTATGATCAGCCGGGTGTCTATACAGTTTGCCTGATCATCACGGACAATGCAGGATGTTCGAGTGATGTTTGTCATGAGATAGCCATCACCAGTCCGATCAGCATGGGGGCCAACTATGAGGTAACCTTAGGGGAAAACAACAACGTATTTATATTTCATAACCACTCCATCGGGATGACTGAGCACACAACCTGGTTGTGGAATTTCGGTGATGGACATACGTCTAATGATGCCAATCCGCATCATGTGTACACCACGCCGGGTATCTATACGGTTTGCCTGACCATGACGAATACGGAGACCGGCCAGGTGTCCACACATTGTGAGGACATCATGTATGGCATGCAGGTGTCGGAATATGGACCGGGCATGGGCATCAATCATACGGTGGCTTCGTCCACGCATGCCAATGCTTTCACGACCCCGTTGGTGGATTTCCGCTATTCCAATCCCGTCAAGGATGAGCTGTATCTGCATTTCAGTCTGAGTGATGACGCCCAGGTGGGAATGGAATTATATGATCTGTCAGGAAGACGGGTGATCAGGATAGACCAGGTGATGGAATCCCAGGGAGTACATGATCAAACCATTCCGACGGCGACCCTGATTCCTGGCTTGTATGCCCTGCATCTGATGGTAGGCCATGAGCGGATCGTCAGGACGGTATTAATAACGCAATAGGTGACCGGGCTATGGCCCGGAGAAATAGAGTATTAAGATACAGGATGCCAGGACTTCTGATGAGGAAGCCTGGCATCCTGGTTTTAGGGGAAGGGCCCTAATTTATTCAGATCCTTTATCTTAGGCACTTTATTGTTTGGAAAAGGGGGAATAATGTTGTTTGGGGATGGTGGATGTGGGGTGGAAATATTTGGGTGAAGGGAAGATGGAAATGGCAGGTATCCCTTCTGATAAGTAAGGATTGATGAAGGGAGGGCTGGTATAAATGAGTTATGTGACATAAAAACATGCAATTAGATTATGGGAAATTTATTGAGTGTTCATGCTGAAATATTTTTCAAGGAGGATAATGGGCTGAATGACTCAAGGCCAGCCTTATTGTTATACGAACTATTGCATACATATAGAGGACGATCATACAACTGTGCTCCAATATTAGTTTATGATTTTCATGAGCATAATTCTTTGCGGATTAGTTATGGAGACAAATATGAACCAAGACAATTAATTGAATTTCAATTTGAATTTCGCAAAATTATTGATCAAATCTATGCAAGAACATTTGACGAAACTGGTGATTGGGATCATTTAATCTTCTTGCCAAATGAATCAAGTAAATTTGATGAAATGAAAGTTAAATGCAGATATGAATTTGATCAAATTAAATTTAAGCTTAAACCAAGAGAGGAGCTAACTTTTAATAATCAACTCTATAAAGCTGGCAATATTCATCTCATGGATATAAGGGGATTTTTTAATTCAAAATCAGATTTGAATGAACATGAAAGTGGCTATGAAACAACATATCCTATAGATAATCTCCGGAGTCTGCATCCTTATTCTATTCTTGAGATTGAATCGCCCCATCTAGAAATACTTTTGAATATAATAGATAAATCGGACGATATTATGTTCATGCACAGAAATTTAACAGTGCATCGAAAAATCGATATACAAGAATATAATAATCTTGGATATCCCAATACTCTAAGAGAGCGGAAAGTATATGAGAAAAATGCATTGGAATATAATAATGGTAAGTATGATATATATTCAAGTGGATGGCCAAATTGCGCTAATGTTGATTATTTAGATTATGTGGAAAAAAGGAAAAAGAAAAACGTCACATAACATAGGCTCCTATGTAAAGCAGTTCCTTCAGTAGACTACCAAAAGTAATGCGTATTTCCTTTCTTTTGTTTATTTCATAAATAAAAATTTATCATCATCAGGTTGTTGATCAATGGGAAAACAAGCGCCGGTGTGGGGTCTGGCGGATAATCCAGGTAGTTTTGTGCCTGCCGTCCCAATGAATAATTTTGGCTGAGCGGTATTCTCTGATTTCATATTTGTATGTTTTACTACCCACAAAGGAGACAATGAATACTGCTTTTACATAGATGCTACCCACCAGCAGGTACAACTGCATAAGAAATGATATCCTTATATTTGAAGAAAGCTACCCATGCACAGATTCCGTTCATTAGTCCTGCTGGGGGTTAGCCCGGACGTTATGCGATACTAAATTACTTAGGGACAACAATTTTAATCATGACATTATATGAAAAATTTTTGTTTCATATTACTTCTAGCCATAAGCTTCTTTAGCTCAGCAAGTTTATTAGGCCAACCAGATACGATTTACTTTTTTGATTTTGAGAATCTGAAAGTAGATATTAATTCAAGAGGTGATATTATGGGTAGTATACGTAATAATGGAGGAGAATTTCAAGATGCAAAACCATTTGATAATTTAACAGTTGCCTATGGGAACAGTCACAGTTACAAAAATGCTGAATTTGGCAATTATCCGGTTGGTAAATTGTTTTTGTATCATAGCCCTTCATGGCTGACATCAGATAAAAAAGGTGTTTCGTTTAACCATATTGAATTGACCTTGGATTCTTCCTTGGCGCCTAACAAGTATTATAAATTTAGCTTCCTTGTTGCTAATATGAAATCGCATAGATTTAAGCCATCACATTACGGTGTAAAATTCTCTACAGAAAGAATTATTAAAGAGGGCCCAGGTAAACTTTTATCTGAACCAGATATATTTTTTAGTTTTAATAATGACTATGAGTTCGATGAAATTCAAGCTGTTTTGTATTTCGAGCACCCAATTCAATATATTTATTTTGGCATCTTCAGTGAAGATTCAATACGAGTGCCAAAGAAATTTCAGACCTTTTCTTCCAAGATTTCATACTCTGATACATCGGCCTATGTTCAATTTGCTAAGCCAACAAGAATATTGATTGATAATATTCTGATTGAAAAACTAGATACCATTAATAAGAAGTTTAGGGATATTTATTACAATGTTGATGAAGACGAAATTCATAAATCAGAGGATTTTAAACTTATTAATGTTTTGTCAGAAAATCTGAAGGCTAGTCCTGATACCTACCTGCTTATTCAAGGGTCCACTGATAATACAGGTTCTTTTGCATATAACATTGATTTGTCAAGACGACGTGCAGAAATGATAAAAGGAATACTCGTTGATAACGGAATAGAGAAGCATAGGGTAATTACTATCGGCAAAGGAGTCAATCAATTAGGAAACACTGAAAAAGATGCTAGAGATGCAAGAAGGGTTTCATTTTTGCTTTTGCATTAATAGGTTAAAACGCTGTTTGAATGAATATTCAATGATTTATTCCGCTTAATTTGAATCAAATAGTCTAGCCTACCCGCTAACAAGTATATAAAACAAATAAATGAGCAAGTGTAAGGCAAATACCGCATCGCATAACATCGTATGTAGTCAATGGCGGATATCGAAGTAATTTGTATATTTTTACATAGACAGGGTTACGGCTCACTGGAACAAATACGAAGCAAGAATCGCCACTGCCTACATACCTGTTCGTTATGTCCCATATAAGATTTTACTTATGATTGAAATTGGACAATACAAGCATGTTCCGCAATTTGGGGTAATCGAGATAACTGGGATTGACTTCGATAAGAGCAACAATCCATTTATCATTGATGTCAAACATAGAACTGGAACTTCACGGATAATGCTTCGATTCGCCAATAATATGCGAGATGCAACTGATGAAGAAATTAGATCATTCTTGAACGAAAAACGAAATGTACGTATGTCCTCAGACGTTGATGCTCAAAAAAGTTATTCAATAATGGAGGAAGTCCCAGACATTCAGGTTGTCCTTGATGAAATAGTATATACAGAAACCTTGAAATTTATCAATGAACATCCAAATCTTCAAGTTCAATTATACGGTGCTGATACGAACATTTTCTATAGTGATTATATACTATCAATTCACACAAGCAATGGTTTAAATATTGAGAACATATTCCATCTGGATAAATGGGATTATTACAACTTTGCTAACTATCTACGTGACAATGAAAAATATAATAATTTAAAAGTTAGATTACAACCAATCCTTTTTGGAGAGGATCAGTATACAGAGATGTCAGCTATTAATTCTGACTCGATACTAAAGGAAGTCCAAGAAATATTTATCAAGAGTGTCCTGAGAACTAAAAACAGAATAACTCAACTTGAAAATGCCAAAATCGTCATTGTTGATCATGATCAATCTGCCGAAAATGCCAGTAAACTAGTCGAAGAGATAAGTGCTAAACAAATACGGGACATAACATAGACTCCTATGTAAAGCAGTTCCTTCAGTAGACTACCAAAAGTAATTCGTATTTCCTTTCTCTTGTTTATTTCATAATTAAAAATTTATCATCATCAGGTTGTTGATCAATGGGAAAACAAGCGCCGGTGTGTGGTCTGGCGGATACTCCAGCTCGTTTTGTGCCTGCCATCCCAATGAATAATTTTGGCTGAGCAGTATTCTTTGTTTTCATATTTGAATGTTTTGTCCCTACAAAGGAAACACTGAATACTGCTTTTACATAGATGCTACCCACCAGCAGGTACAATTGCATAAGAAATGATATCCTTATATTTGAAAGCCACCACACAGGCTGAGATACCGCTCACGAATCCTGCTGGCGGGCAGCCCGGACGTTATGGGCAAGTTAAAGAAACGACACAACGGGATGACACAGACAAGAGAACCTCCGTCAATTTGGCTTGACAGTTCTTGACTGATATGATTGACTGCAAAAATAGAAGTGGAGACCAGTGACCACTGATAAAATCGGGGCGACACCGAAAAGCCAAATGAGTATGGAAAATTTAAAACACAACAAAATGAAAAAGATTTACACCCTCCTTACGGCCGGATTGTTTGCCCTTTCCGCCAATGCCCAGGCGCCAGCTATTCAATGGCAGCAATCCCTGGGCGGCACAGACTTTGATAAACCATATTCTATTATCCAAACCACCGATGGGGGTTATGCCCTTGCCGGATCTTCCCGTTCCAATGATGGCGATGTGACCGGAAATCATGGAAATGGGGATTATTGGATAGTAAAACTGAGCAACGCAGGAGTTATTCAATGGCAGAATTCGCTGGGCGGCACAGACATTGACGGAGCAAATTCCATTATTCAAACCACCGATGGAGGCTATGCCGTTGCCGGATCTTCCCGTTCCAATGATGGCGATGTGACCGGCAATCATGGTGATTATGATTATTGGATAGTAAAACTAAGCAGCATGGGAGCTATTCAATGGCAGCAATCGCTGGGCGGCACAGACATTGATCAAGCAAATTCCATTATTCAAACCACCGATGGGGGCTATGCCGTTGCCGGAGATTCCTATTCCAATGATGGTGATGTGACCGGCAATCATGGTGATTATGATTATTGGGCTGTAAAACTAAGCAGCACGGGAGCTATTCAATGGCAGCAATCCCTGGGCGGCACAGACATTGATAAACCACATTCTATTATCCAAACCACCGATGGGGGCTATGCCATTGCCGGATTTTCCCGTTCCAATGACGGTGATGTTACCGGAAGTCATGGAAATGATTATTGGATAGTAAAATTAAGCGACACAGGAGCTATTCAATGGCAGCAATCCCTGGGCGGCACGGACATTGATGGAGCAAATTCTATTATTCAAACCACCGACGGGGGCTATGCCGTTGCCGGAGATTCCTATTCCAATGATGGTGATGTGACCGGCAATCATGGTGATTATGATTATTGGATAGTAAAACTAAGCAGCATGGGAGCTATTCAATGGCAGCAATCCCTGGGCGGCATAAGCGATGATGAAGCAAATTCCATTATTCAAACCACCGACGGGGGCTATGCCGTTGCCGGAGATTCCTATTCCAATGATGGTGATGTGACCGGCAATCATGGTGATTATGATTATTGGATAGTAAAACTAAGCAGCACAGGAGCTATTCAATGGCAGCAATCCCTGGGCGGCACAGGCGATGATGAAGCAAATTCCATTATTCAAACCACCGATGGGGGCTATGCCATTGCCGGATGGTCCGGTTCCAATGACGGTGATGTGACCGGAAATCATGGAAATCAAGATTATTGGATAGTAAAACTAGACGGAGCAACAGGCCTGGAAGAAACAGCAAATAATATAGCCTTTAGCCTTTACCCCATCCCCGCCACCAGGCAACTGTTTATAGAAACCAAGGACATGGCGGTAAGCGAAATAAACATTTACAATTCCCTTGGCAGTTTGGTAATGCAAATCAAACAACCGCAAACCGGGAGCATAGATATTGGCCGGCTCGCCAAAGGCGTTTACCTGTTGCAGGCAAGGACAGACCAGGGTCAGGGTATTCAAAAACTGGTTAAAGAATAAGCACGGCCAAAAGCAACGGAAAGAACAATTTATACAGTTAAATTGGTTGCGAATGAAAGAATCCAGTAAGTAATTCTGCATCTAACATAGGCTCCTATGTAAAGCAGGTACAAGCGCATAAGAAATGATATCCTTATATTTGAAGAAAGCTACACAGGCACAGATTCCGCTCATTAGTCCGGCTGGCGGGTGGCCCGGACGTTATCTTCAGTTCAGGCCTCCATACCATTCCCGAGCCAGGTCCACTGATCCTCCGACCACACCTTATTTCGCTTTAATAATAAATTTCAAGGTATAAAAAGGTGGCAAATTGTTATGCGGCTGACTACCCCCGACATCGGTGGTTGTTTTAGCGGAGGAATTATCCCCGGCTAAATCGGCTACATACGGTCCGGAGCCACCTTTGGATCGGTTTTGATAATAAAAGACATGATGATGGGCAGGCATCTCTGCAATCGTCAGGGTGTGTGTTTCTTCTCCACCGGTGCTCCCCAAACTGTGTGAGGTAGAGCCATTCTCCCCACTATTGCCAGCTCCGAGCGGAACACGACCGGTCAGATCGGGCAATACGTTAGTCCCCAGTACTGCATATAATTCCGGATATAAGCCACTGGTAAAGGAGAAACCATTGCATTGTAACCAATTGGAAGGAATAGAGTTGGCCGGCCACATGATTATACTTCCCACGGGAAGCAGATCATATCCGGCTTCCTTTACCTTTCCGGTGGTATTAAGATCGCCAGAAACGGTAGCATCCTGGGTCACTTCAAAGTCACCATTGACACGGACCAGATCATTGTCAAATTCACCATAGATTAAAGGGGTAGCACTTGAGGTGTTCTCGATATATAATTTGTTGTTGCCTGCCGCATTTCCTCCGGCCTGGGCACCAATAAAAACATTTCCATTCCCCGTGGCCGCATAGCCAGCTTTATAGCCTAAGACTACATTATCACTTTTAGTGTGAAGACTGAAACCCTTGCCTGCTTCAGCCCCCAGGAAGACATTTCTGTACCCATTTTCATTAAACGCCCCGGCCAGATATCCTATGCCTACATTGCTTTGTCCCTGCACATTATATTGCAGGGCATATCGACCCACTGCGCTGTTGTATGCTCCACTGGTATTGGAGCTCAACGCATTGGCTCCCATTGCCGTATTTTCCGATCCTGAGACATTAATTCCCAGGGCCTCATATCCTACAGCGGTACTATAGTCCCCATTCACGTTGTCCGATAACGTCGTATGACCTATGGCTACATTATATCTTCCGCTGACATTACTTGATCCTGCGTCTTTCCCAATAAACACATTCTGCCTGTTGTTATGGTCATCCGCAAGGCCGGCATTCTCACCGATAAAAACAGAATTGCCGTTGTTGACCACATCCAGCCGGCCATTTTTCATGCGAAAGTTTTCGGTTCCACCGAGATCAAACCGGATGGTATTATCATTGGGGGTTTCCTCGACCTGGATCTTTGTATTGCCATCCGCATCCGTCAGCCCCTGGGTGGGTGTCAGGCGGCCGTTAACCCGCAGCCAGTCATTATCAAATTCACCGTAGATCAAGGCGCCGGTTGAATCTGCATCAGAATTTTCAATATAGAGTCGATTATCACCCAATTCATTAAAACCTGCATTGTAGCCCAGGAAAATATTGCCGCTTCCTTCGCTAAATCTTCCGGCCAATGTCCCTATCATGACATTATTGTTTTTATTGTGATTTGCGTTGCCAAAGCCGGCTAACCGGCCAATAAGGACATTGCTGTTTCCATTTTGATTGAAATAACCACTATTCTCCCCAATTCCGATATTCCACATTCCGTTGATATTATGGTAAAGTGAAAATGGACCAATAGCTGTATTAGCGTTTCCCGTGGTATTACTATATATCGCTCTTTTGCCTATTGCAATGTTGCTGTATCCGTTGGTTGTGTTGTACAGGGTTTCAACGCCGGTACCAATATTTTGATAACCGATGGTGTTTGAATAACCCGCATTTTCTCCAATAAATATGTTTTCATTATTGGAGAGATCATCATTCAGACCTGCATCCAATCCGAAAAATATGGACCTGCCCGAATTCAATGGCTCAAGCCTGGATGGCTTCATCCTAAAATATTCTGTCCCGGCTACATCAAACCGGATGATATTTTCATTTGGGCTTTCTTCCACCTGGATCTTTGTATCGCCATCCGCATCAGCAATATGGTCAAGCTTACCCGCCAGCAGTTCGAGCCAGCCATTTCCCGTGAAATAATAAAACGCGTGGTTGGTGGAATCGAACACCATCAGTCCGATGGCGGGATTCTCTATATTCTGGCGGTCGGCGGACGACATTCTGGGTATCAGCACACCTTTATCGGTACTGGACATATCAAGAAGTGCACTGGAGTCGGGAGAGGTCGTGCCGATACCGATATTTTGCGCTTGCATCTGCATGAACGATAACATAAGCAGTGTGAGGACGAAAGAAAATTTGAATACGTAAGAGAGATGTTTCATGATTTTCGATTTTCTATTATTTATTTTTCAATTCAGCGATTAAAGTGCCAGGGTGATCCTTTCCAACATTTCATACAATTCTTTGCGTTTGGATCGCGCGAGGGGCAATATTTTTGAATCCTGCATCCGGACGGTGTCTTTAGTCAACCTATCGATGGCAGACACATTCACCAGGCAGGATTGATGTATGCGGAAAAAGTCAGTACCGGAAAGTCGTGACTCCACTTGTCTCAACGTCTTGCTCACCATATACCTCTGACCATCTGTGGTGTGGATGTGTGTATAGTTACTTGCGGCGGTACAATACAAAATGTCTTTCCGGGGCAACAGGATGATGCCTGCGGTGCTGTGAAGTGCAACCCGTGCAGGCATGTGGTACACGGAGCGCAAGGACCGTCCGACATCTCTGGTATAACTATTAGATTTGATCACTTTCATGGCTTCCTGTTTGACTTGATGTGGGTGATGAATGAGCTGAATTATTCCTATCCGATGCGCTATCCTCGTTTTGCATCCTGGACGATTCACGAATCGAAGACCCAAACAGCCTTCCGGGTCGGATCAGATAGTAGAAGTAGAAGAGCAGGAGAAGGATCGCCACGGGCAGGAAACTGTCGAAGAGATCTTTTCCACGCATGTCTGTCAACAGGTACATCCCGCTGTATACGATGGCTGCCGGGATGATCACCAGGACATAGCCCATCGTGATCACCCGCAGCAACTTGTTCATCGGCAGCCTGGCGTTTTTTCCCATGATGGATTGTTTTTCAACATTGAAAATCATGGTGCGAAGATGAGTAGATGGCTTCCTGAATACCTGTTCGATCTGCCTGACAGACTGTTCAAATACTGTGAATAACAGGTCATGACCAGTTTTTCACAGCGGAAAAGATGTCTTTATATGAAGGAAAAGAGTGGAGTTTCACGCTTCACCCTTTTAATCCGAAGAGGGGAACCAGAAGTAAAAAAGGAATCAGCAGGACTATAGCCGCTCGCCAGGGCGATATCCGAAACGCTCAGCATAGATCCTGGAGAAATAGCTGGCATCTTCAAATCCAACGGCAGCACTGAGTTGGGCGATGGTGCCGGCTTCGCCGGATTCAAGCAATTCCTTGGCCTTGTAGAGACGTACTTCCCGGAGATATTTGTGCGGTGTCAGTCCCGTGAACGCTTTGATGCGCCGGTAGAGTTGGCTGCGGCTCATGTGGAAATCGTCTGCCAGGTCATCCAGGGTAAAGTCCCTTTCATGCAGCCGCAACCTGATCCGATCCTCGACGGCCTTCAGCCATTTCTCATCCACAGATGAAATGGATTCACCGTCAGCTTTGATCGCCTCCTCCTTCATGGGTTTACGCCCTGTGAGATTATGAATGCGCACCCGCAATTCTTCCACATCGAAGGGCTTGGTGATATAATCATCTACACCGATCCGTAATCCGTGAAGCTTGTCTTCATGGCCTGCGCGGGCAGTCAATAAAATGATCGGTATAGCAGAAAATTTAACTGTCGACCTGATATATTGAGCCAATGCAAATCCATCCATATCCGGCATCATGATGTCACTCACGATGATATCCGGCAGACTTGCATTCTTTGACATCTCTTCCAATCGTTCTATAGCCTGAAGCCCATTCTCACAAGCAGCGACCTGATAATCCTGTAACTCCGAGAGCAGGAAATCCCGCATCGACCGGTTGTCTTCGACACAAAGAATTTTTGGTGCGAAGATTTCCCCGTCATGCGTAACAGGTGGTGAGGCAGGTCGGATAGGTACATCCTCAGTTTCCTTTTCTGTCAACTCCTCATCTGTTAATTCCAATGGGATGGAAACATAAAATGTACTGCCTTGTCCTTCTGCAGATTTCACCCCTATCGTGCCGTTCATGACATTAGCTAATTCTTTACTCAGGGCAAGACCGATCCCTGACCCGGATTCCGGACGCTGGCCCACAAAAAACCGGTCGAAGATCTTGTCCACAACCTCAGCAGGGATGCCGGGCCCCTGATCGCTGACACTGAACAGGAGCTGATCCTGTTGTTGTTCCGCGGTGACCAGGATGCGAGTTCCCTGATCCGCAT
Organism: uncultured Saprospiraceae bacterium; assembly: GCA_963837505.1. Classification (GTDB taxonomy): domain Bacteria; phylum Bacteroidota; class Bacteroidia; order Chitinophagales; family Saprospiraceae; genus Opimibacter. The sequence continues at coordinate 105,999 of CAWINN010000006.1, forward strand.
ATTTCAAAGCATTCGTGAGGAAGTTGGAAAGTACATGCTCCAGTTTACGTCCATCTGCCAGTATGACGGCATTGGCCGGAAGATGATTTTGCAGTTGCAGTGTAAAGTTCCGCTCTGCTGCATGTCCACTGAAGCTATCGACTAAACGCTCGAGAAATCTATTGAGATGGAAAGCGGTTTTCCTCAACTCGAGCTGGCCACTTTCTGATTTAGCGAGCGTGAGCAAATCTTCAATGCGCTCTCCCAGCAGATGTGAATTGTAGGCAATGATTTTGAGATATTCCTTTTCCCTGTCCTTCGGCTTATCTCCGTGGAGGAGACTCTGGATGGGTCCTTTGATCAGCGTGAGGGGTGTGCGAAGTTCGTGCGAAATATTGGCGAAGAAACGGGAACGCGCTTTACCTATTTCCCGCAGTTCTTCTGCCTGTTTGGCTATGGTCGTCGTTCTTTCCCTGACCAGCCCCTCTAGTTTCCTCGCCTCAGATTGCATACGTCGCGTCCGCGCAACATAATACTCCCTAATGATCAAAATCAGTCCCAGTCCGGCAAATAAAATAAACCACCATCGGAGATAAATGGGCCGGAGTACATATACGGGAATCATCAGCGTATTCTCAGCGGCTATACCTCGTGCATTTCTTCCCTGGACTTCGATGAGATGTTTTCCATAGGGCAGCCCATAAATCCGGAGTCGGTTGCCCTGGATATCAAGCCATGTCGTGTCGAGGCCTGCAATCCTATACGCATACTGTTGTTGACTGGTTTGATATAAATCATTCAACCCTACTTCCAGCACAAAAAAATTGTCGCCGGGAGCGAGTCGAATTTGATTGGACTCGCTGAACGATTGCGTCTTGTTAACTATCGCACGCTCCCATCCGGAATATTGTTCAATATTCAACAGATTCAGGCGCAGAGGTTTTTCATTAACGGAATAGAAATCGCGTGGACTGAACGCCGTAACGCCGTCCAGACCACCAAAGTAGATATCGCCATTCACATCCATATAATGTGACAACCGGTTGAACTCCTTGTTACGCATCCCATCCGGCTCCGAGTAGGTCTGAAATGACCAGTCCGCCGTGTCAAGCTGTACAATACCCAGATCCGTGCTGCACCAGAATGATCCCAGCTGATCCGGATACACGGCATAGAATGTATTGGTCTCCACGCCGTCTTCTTTGTCCAGTTGATGCAGGATCAGGGCCGTCGTGTCTTTAAGTGCAAAGTGGACCAGGCCGCCATCTTCCGAGGTCATCCAATACTCGCCCTTGCCATCCCGCATCAAGTAGGTGCAATGTGAAAATGTACCTGGACGACCATCCCTATGAGCAAAACTCACCTGATGAAGATCCGTCAGGTCATTTCGGGAGGTAAACAAGCCAATGGCACTGACTAAAAAGATATGGTTGCTGTCTAAGGGAACGAATTGGTAAACCTGATTTTGACCTTCCGGTATCAAACGCACCAATGAACTTTCAAACTGGCGGGAGCTTTCGGTCCGGAGTGGGGCATAGAAAAGGCCATCCGTATTGGATGCATAGATGGTATCATGGAATACGGCGAGTCCCCAGGTGTTTTTAATCTCTTCAGGAAATGCAAGAATATCCCTCATCTGGCCCTGGCGGAGGTTGTATAATTGAACCCCTCCGCCTCCGATCAGTATTTCATCTTTATTCAAATACACCAGGTTGCGGGGTCTCTTTTGCCTGCTAATCAACTCCACCTGGTCGGGATGCGTAACCGGGCAGCGGAAAAATCCATTATCCAGGCATGTGTATATAGTATCGTGATCTACCAGGATGGCCCGGTTTCCGGATTCATTTAGCAATCCACTATATTCCTTTTTGAAAAAGTAATTCCGGAATCGCACTTTCTCCAGGGACATAATATATATCCCGGACTCCGTCCCGACATATAACCGGTCACCGGTCACGATCGACGTAATGGCGCGGGGAAATTTCAATATAAGGCTGCTGTCTGCAAATTCGATTCGCTGGCCATTGCTGGCTATGGCCACCAATCCATCAGGCTGCTCCACCCATAAGAGATCCCTGTGATCGTCATATTGCAGGTTGTCAGCATATAAGTAAGATATCGTCCCGGACGTAACGGCTTTCCAGAAACGCGTCATGACCGGATCATGGGTTTGATCTGCAGCCATGACATGGTCAGGTTTCAACAGATCGACCACCTGCCCCGGAATATTGATATCATATGCAAAATGGAATATGGTCCATTGCCAAAAGAAATCCGCCGGCATCCTCATCGGGCTGACTTTCTTCTCATTAAATGAATAGGCAAACCCGTTACTGCTATAGAGCACTCCGTCCGTATACATCAGCCTGTTCGTAAACGTACTATCCACCATTCCAGCCAGGGCCGGATCCACCTCATAAAAATTCAAGGATTCGGGATCCAGGCATTGTACATCTGCCAGGAGTCCCGGTCGCTGTACACGACAAGTATAGATGTAGATACGGCCGTCCGGGCCGAAATGCATAAACCCGATCGCCCCTAATCGAAGAGCAGAGTTCCGGGGCGTGAGACTGGTAAATTTAAATCCATCATACCTGTTCAGTCCATCTTTTGTACCTATCCATAAGATGCCGCGATCATCCTGTATGATATTGGTGACAAAGTGATTAGAGAGTCCTTCATAGATATCCAGGTGCTCCATATTGGCGATATAGGACTGCGCCCTCATACGGCTGCATGACATCAGCAATAATAATATGGCCCATCGCGAAAACCAGGAGATACTCACGAGGTTAATTTACAAAGTTTATTTTAGGGTCCTGAAAGGGATGAAGATGAATAATAATCGTCAGGGTTATGGGAATCATTGCCTTTCTTAACCGGCCCATAAGGCCAATTCCTGAGTGCCGCTGTGGGCCAAAAATGAGTCTTGGTCTTTGGTCTGGGCAGCGAGTATGGTCAAAGGTCAGCGTCTTGGGTTTGAAGCTATTTGTCGTTGTTGGAGTTCTCTCCAACAACCAATGAAATGTCTGCGAAAGTTTTTAGCGTTAATTCCGCTAGTTACTTTTTTGCCCCATCGAAAATTTCGCTGCGCTCATTTTCTCTCCCCTGTTTGCTGCGCAACCCCGGGGTACCTGGAGTGCCGCTGTGGGCCATAGTATAGTCTTGGTTTATGGTCTGAGCAGCGAGTATGGTCAAAAGTCAGCGTCTTGGGTTTGAAGCTAATTGCCGTTGTTGGAGTTCTCTCCAACAACCAATGAAATGTCTGCGAAAGTTTTTAGCGTTAATTCCGCTAGTTACTTTTTTGCCCCATCGAAAATTTCGCTGCGCTCATTTTCTCTCCCCTGTTTGCTGCGCAACCCCGGGGTACCTGGAGTGCCGCTGTGGGCCATAGTATAGTCTTGGTTTATGGTCTGAGCAGCGAGTATGGTCAAAAGTCAGCGTCTTGGGTTTGAAGCTAATTGCCGTTGTTGGAGTTCTCTCCAACAACCAATGAAATGTCTGCGAAAGTTTTTAGCGCTAATTCCGCTAGTTACTTTTTTGCCCCATCGAAAATTTCGCTGCGCTCATTTTCTCTCCCCTGTTTGCTGCGCAACCCCGGGGTACCTGGAGTGCCGCTGTGGGCCATAGTATAGTCTTGGTTTATGGTCTGAGCAGCGAGTATGGTCAAAAGTCAGCGTCTTGGGTTTGAAGCTAATTGCCGTTGTTGGAGTTCTCTCCAACAACCAATGAAATGTCTGCGAAAGTTTTTA
>CAWINN010000007.1:0-71523 GCA_963837505.1 uncultured Saprospiraceae bacterium
GCATCTTCATCGCCACCTACGAACAATCCTTCCGACTCAAAGAGCGATTCATCCTCCAACTCGGCATCGACAGATCGTTGTTTCACGATCTCAACGACCGCGAGAAAGAAGTCCAGGTTTTCAGCCTGAGTGAGCTGCATGGCTTCCTTCAGGATGCATTCCACTTCAGCCTCGAAAGCGACTTCATCGGGATACTTGCCAAAGGCGAAGAATTCGCCCTCGGCAATACCATCCACATCGAACCACCACTTGTCTACTCCTCCCAGGCAGGCAATCTCCGCATCCTCATCTGCTGAAAAGTAGGAGAAACGATACTCAATCCGGGGTTCACCATCAACCCATCCGGCTTGTTCAACAACAAAGGCATCACGCGCTTCATCATATAAAGCTCGCCAGAATTGTCGCTCAATCATAGCCAAACTCCATTTCTGACTAACCGTTGCGTCAAGCAGGGCTAGTATCCATCATTCGAATTTTCGGCTCGATTATCGTCCAATTAGGGCTGGTTGCATCAGCGATAGTCAATCGATGTGCCGCGAAATGGAGAGACCGAAGTCTACACCAATCGCGTCAGACTTTTATCCTCTGCGTAGCCTTCATAGACGAGATTGTTGCGTTCTTCTTTGCGAAATGTGTTTTTCAGTGATACATCCTGTGCAATCACCAAAGAGGACGAGGTTTCCCATAGAAATTGCACAATTGCCGTCCAGATTTGTCGGATTTCCCCGCTATCGAGTTCCTCAAAGCGACAACCAACGTCATGTATGCTGATTTCGTCGAGTATGGATTCTGCGTGATTTGAACGTATCGCCTCCCGAGTACTCCGAGGTAGGCGTGATAGATGGCGAGAACAAAGGGCATCAAAATAAGTTCGAATCCAATCTGTGGTGCTTAAGAGAAAAAGCGTCTTCCAAGAGCATTTTTCCTCCCTCAACCGGGCATGAATCCAATCTTCCCCGTTGGGAAAATGAATGGCTTTCCTTCTCTTTCCGAAACAATGCTTTACTCGACAGTTGGTGGTTAGAGGTTCGAGTCCTCGATTGTCCAACATGAGGGAAAAAGCGCTCCTAAGAACCTCTAGAAGCGCTTTTTTCTTGCGTGGTGAGGTTCGAGTCCTCTAATCCTATCGGCAAAATCATTTAACTATTTACGAATGAACAATGTTTTGGCAATACATCTGGCACCGCTGAGTCGATGTCAAAGTCCTGTAGCTCCACAAACATTGTCACAAAGAAAATCTGCTGGTTGGACGTACCATGTAAAAATTTGGACTGAGCGAGACCTGAGTTTTTACACGGTACAGGGTGTATTGTCTATCTGAGCGTTCCGCAATCGGAATAGCCTCTGGTGCGGTGAGAAAAAACAGTGAACGCCGCCATCGTGGACGAAATACCAGCTATCTCCGATGTTCTGCCCCGGAAAGGTGAGCAAACTGTATATTCCCTTCACTTTTCGCGGCAGGAAAATGACCGAGTTTTTAGACGGTAACCTCGGATGCAACTGCTTCAGAATTGTTCAAGTACCGAAAAATAATGTGTGAAGAATTGGTCTGGTGAGACTTGCAGCGCCACCTCGTGCGGTCCCCCGGCGTCGGCAGTCCAGTAGGTCTTCCCCAACATGCGCCCCGCACTTAGCTCAATATCGGCAGTGCCGCGATGGAACGTGCAGATTTTGTCGTCAAAGAGAGTGGTTGCAGCAAGCGGATCGTGAAATGTGACGACAGGCTTCTCTCGAAACCACACCTCAGCAAAATCGAGAACAGGTCGCAGGAGCGGAATCTGGAAGCGTTTACGGACGTCGGCGGCGTCCATTGTGACTTGGCATGTCACATCCAATCCAACTGAACGATGAACGGCAACAGGAGTGCGGTAAATTTTGGCAATCGCGTGCGGATCGCCAATGGTCCTGCATTAGCTAAAAGTGGCGCAGCCGGTTTTACCGAATTTTCTATCTGGGGCGCAGGCAAAGCCGGGCGTAAAGTGCCTACGGCAGGGGATGCCACCTTTAATAATATAGGTGGCCAGATCGAAGGTGCTCCCGGCGGTTATACCCGGTTTGCTAACAATGCAAGTGCAGGCAATGCGCTATTGATCGCCTTCGCGGGTACCGGTGGTGGCTATGGTGGCCGAATTCTTTTTTATGATGATTCAACAGGCGGCACCTCCAAAATTCAGCTGTTCGGCAACGGCACGCTGGATATCGCCAACCATAATAAAGGACTAACCATTGGGACCCTTGATTTGAACGGCGGTGTGATTGTTACCCGGCTTGGCTCCATAGTTACTCTCCTGAAACTGACGGGGGACCTATTACTTAAATCATCCCAATTGGCGTTCATCTTCGTGCAGCAGGATAAGGGCAGCTTTACATTAAATACGCCTTTTACCATCCTTACAGCCCGCAACCTTTCCGCTTATACAGCGAATCAATTCACCGGCAACAGCCTGAATGGGATAAAACCGGTGTTCACCATAGCCGGAAATAAACTGGTTGTCTCCTTTAACAAGAAATAATACACTTTTTAATAATATGACGAAATAATATTATCCTGAATATTCACAGGCTCATCACTGATTTTAGCTGAATTTGGATTTAGTATCGCGCGAAGGTGATCAATGGCATTATAATTATTTCCATTTCATCAAAAAAAACCAATAAAAAGTTTTTTTTTTTTGAAATAATTATTATATTAGTTTTTTAATGAGAAACACCAAGGACGAATCATCAAAAATCTTTTTGATAAAGATAATTGTATGGAAAACCTGAAACACCAAGACACACATTGCTCTCTATTTCAATGTGACCATTTTGCCTCCCCTTCATTTCATGGTCCCTAGCTCTCCTCGATTATTTTATTAGACAGCAATGACTTGCATCCGGAACGCTATGAAGCGAGATGGATGATGGTTTAAAAAGGGCTATATCTCCACCCAGACAATAGGTCCTATTTGGAAATCATCAGCACGATGATATCGGGTAGTCTTTACCCACAGGCATCTATTGAAAAAAATAAATCAGGGAAGACCATTTCAAATGGAATTCTTTGACACTTATTATTCACCCCTGATCCGTAAAAGAACGGATGGCGTTTATTGAAATACGGCGAAAGAGATTAATCCGGTGACCTGACTTCCATTTACCTGGAGTGCACACCCCTGCCTTGTTCCATAACAGATAAAGTCAGAAAATCGGATGATAGGTTGAATAAACAAGCTATACCAGGACAGAACACCCTAAACCGTCTGCATTCCTTTTAATAGAAACTATTGTTCACCAATCAATATCACATCATGAAAAAGTATTATTCAAAGGACGGACTAGTCCTTCGGAAAAAGAAAAGCCATGCGAAAGGCTTCTTTACAGTATTATGGATGATCTTCTTTTATTTCCATCTCTTTGGCCAACAGTCCAGTTTACCCTGTAATGGATTTGAGCCATGGGTACCCGCCACGTATACCGTTTCAGAAAGCCACAGCACTACAGGACTGGGTTGTTGGGAAGGTAATATTTTATGCCCTGGAGGTAACGTTCCTGCCAATGTGGTGAATGCCAATACGTCAGATTTCGCCACCGGTTACATCACGGGCGTAGGATCTCTCACCTTAAGTGTAAAAGACAATACCAATGATTACAGTGCAGGTAATTATGCAGGTTTCGTCGTTTCCAGTGGCCTGTTTAGTCTTGGATTATTTTCTTCCATCACGATTACCACCTATCTGGACAATGTCATGCAGGAAGATTACCAGGCCGTGGATCTGATCGGCCTGAGTTCCGCTTTTCTTTCCGGCCCCATCCACATTGGCTTCGAGACGACCCTGAGCTATGATGAAATTGAAATCACTTTTGACAATCTGCTGGGTGTCGGATCCTATAATGTGTACTATGCCGAAAATGAAGCCTTCTGCGCAGGTCCATCCCTTGCCTGTAATGAAGAAACGCCAATGAATAAACCGGATTTTCCGATGTTGGTAGATTATTCGCGGACCGGTACCAGCGGTGTATCTGTAGCCACCGTGGATAACCCGGAAAATGCGGTCAGCGCAAGCACCACCGACTATGCCAGCCTCATCCATGTAGCCGGCTTATTAGGCAGCTCCTTTCTGACGGTCGGGGATGAAGTGACGGACTATCCTGCAGGCACTTTTGTTGGTTTCGATATCGAAAACCTCACCCTGGTGAGTGTAGATGTCCTGAACTACATCACCGTCACCAGTTATCTGAACAATGTGCAACAAGAATCCGTATCCGGCCCCGCACTATTAGCAGGTGTCCCTCTATTAACCGGCAGTGGAAGATATACGGTTGGCTTTGTCACTAATACCCTGGTGGATAAAGTCAAAATTACGGTTGCACAACCGGCTGGTGTCACATTGGGGACAACCAGGGTCTATAGTACCATCTTCCAATCTTTTTGTGAGGGACCCGAACCGGATTGTAATGCAGGAAGCATATTGACCGCTCCTACCTATCCCGTACTCATCGACATCGCGCAGACAGGACTGACCGGTGCGGCGTGTGCCGGTTGCAGCATCCTCGAACCGGGTAATGTCATTGATGATGACAGTGCCACGTATGCGCAGATTATCCTCACTGCCGGCGTCCTCACCACCGGTAGCCTGGCCGTGAAAGACCAATTGACGGATTATACATCCAACACCTTTGTCGGATTCAGAATCGAGAATCCCAACCTGGTGGATGCCGATGCCTTAACCGGAATCACGGTTTCCACTTATTTAAACGGCACCTTCCAGGAAAGTCAGACCAACCTGGGAGCCCTGGTGACAGTGGGAAGTGATTTGCTGGTCAATGACGATCAGGAGATAGTGGGCTTTGTGACCACCCTGCCTTTTGACGAAGCAAAGATCAGCCTGAATAATGTCGGCGCCTTTAATATCGGTACGACACGGATTCATGAATTGGTCATCACTCCTTTTTGTCCGGCCACTATAGTCTGCGATACTACTTATTATCTCAATGTGCCTGAATTTCCGGTCTATATCGATGCGTTCAGAACAGGAGTGGACGGCGTGGCTTGCGTGGCCTGTTCGGTAGTCGGTGAGGAAAATGTCATTACCGCAGACACCTCTGATTATGCATTGATCACCATCACTGCCGGCGTACTCAGTTCATCATCCATAGCCGTAGCCGATGCGCTGTACACTTATCCCCCGGGGACATTTGCCGGATTCGTGATTGAAGATCTGGGTCTTCTGCTGGAAGCTGAATTGTTTCAAACCCTCACGATATCCACCTATAATAACGGTGTATTGCAGGAATCAAAGTCCGGGAGTGACCTCATTGACCTGGCGGTGATAGTCCTGTTTATCAGTGATGCACCGGGAAGATATAATGTGGGATTTCAAACCACGCTACCGTTTGATGAAGTCAGGATCTCTGTCGGCTCTTTGGCTGCCGCTATCAATCTGGTACGTGTCTATGGTGCTTTTGTAGACACCCGTGCTTCGAATGGGGGTGATCTGTTTTGCAATGATGGCCCTGTGGCCAACCCTGACCTGGCCACCACCACAGAGGATACACCGGTCATCATCGATGTGCTGGCTAATGACAGCGATATGGATAATCCACTCGGCGTTCCTTCTGTTACAGATGGCCCCGATCATGGTATGGCCACCGTCAATGCGGACAGTACCATTACCTACGTTCCGGGTTTGAATTATGTCGGGCAGGATACATTCATCTATTCCATCTGTGACCCTTCAGCCTTATGCGATACGGCTTTAGTAGTTGTGACTGTCGAACCCCAGATCGATACGGTCATGTATACGATTCCGGAAGATGATACCATACAAGTTTGTAGTGGTGAGCTGACGGTCTTCGATGTACCCGCTACTTCAATGAGCACCTGTGACCTGCCATCCAACGGAACCGCAACCATCACGGGTGATTGCGTAACGTATGAACCTGATCCTGGCTTCAACGGACTGGATACTTTCTGTGTTTATGTTTGTCATCCTGATATCCCGGCATTGTGTGATACCACTATCATCATCATTGATGTGACTCCTGTGAACAATGGGCCGGTAGCAGAACCTGATCCAACTTTCACGCCTGAGGATACCCCAGTCATCATCGATGTGCTGGCCAACGACAGCGATCCGGATGATCCGCTCGGAATTCCTGCAGTGACGGATGGGCCGGATCACGGTTCTGCTACGGTCAATGCTGACAGTACCATCACCTATACTCCCGATTCGAATTATGTCGGTGTGGATACTTTCATCTATACCATCTGCGATCCCGGACTGTTGTGTGATACCGCGTTAGTGGTAGTCACGGTTGAACCTCAAATCGATACCGTCATGTATACGATTCCGGAAGATGATACCATACAGGTTTGCAGTGGTGAGCTAACTGTCTTCGATGTACCCGCTACTTCAATGAGCACCTGTGACCTGCCATCCAACGGGACCGCAACCATCAATGGTGATTGCGTAACGTATGAACCTGATGCCGGTTTCAACGGAATGGATACTTTTTGTGTTTATGTTTGCCATCCGAATTATCCGGCACTGTGTGACACCACCATCATCATCATTGATGTGACGCCTGTAAACAATCCACCGGACGCAGAGCCTGATCCCACTACCACTTCAGAGGATACACCCGCCATCATCGATGTGCTGGCCAATGACAGCGATCCGGATGATCCGCTTGGCATCCCGGCAGTGACGGATGGACCTGATCATGGCACCGCTACTGTCAATCCCGATAGTACGATCACCTATACTCCCGATCTGAATTATGTCGGTGTGGATACTTTTATTTACACCATCTGCGATCCCGGACTGTTGTGCGATACCGCATTGGTTGTAGTCACGGTTGAACCTCAAATCGATACCGTGATGTATACGATTCCGGAAGATGACACCATACAGGTTTGCAGTGGTGAACTAACGGTCTTCGATGTACCAGCTACTTCGATGAGCACCTGTGACCTGCCTTCCAATGGGACTGCAACCATCACAGGTGATTGCGTCACCTATGAACCTGATCCTGGTTTCAACGGACTGGATACTTTCTGTGTCTATGTTTGTCATCCGAATTATCCGGGATTGTGTGACACCACCATCATCATCATTGATGTAACTCCGGTAAACAATCCACCGGACGCAGAGCCTGATCCCACTACCACTTCAGAGGATACACCCGCCATCATCGATGTGCTGGCCAATGACAGCGATCCGGATGATCCGCTTGGCATCCCGGCAGTGACGGATGGACCTGATCATGGCACCGCTACTGTCAATCCCGATAGTACGATCACCTATACTCCCGATCCGAATTATGTTGGTGTGGATACTTTTATTTACACCATCTGCGATCCCGGACTGTTGTGCGATACCGCGTTAGTGGTAGTCACGGTTGAACCTCAAATCGATACCGTGATGTATACGATTCCGGAAGATGATACCATACAGGTTTGCAGTGGTGAGCTAACGGTCTTCGATGTACCCGCCACTTCGATGAGTACCTGTAATCTGCCATCCAATGGGACCGCCACCATTACAGGTGATTGCGTCACCTATGAACCTGATCCTGGCTTCAACGGACTGGATACTTTCTGTGTCTATGTTTGTCATCCGAATTATCCGGGATTGTGTGACACGACCATCATCATCATTGATGTGACGCCTGTAAACAATCCACCGGACGCAGAGCCTGATCCCACTACCACTTCAGAGGATACACCCGCCATCATCGATGTGCTGGCCAATGACAGCGATCCGGATGATCCGCTTGGCATCCCGGCAGTGACGGATGGACCTGATCATGGCACCGCTACTGTCAATCCCGATAGTACGATCACCTATACTCCCGATCCGAATTATGTTGGTGTGGATACTTTTATTTACACCATCTGCGATCCCGGACTGTTGTGCGATACCGCATTGGTTGTAGTCACGGTTGAACCTCAAATCGATACCGTGATGTATACGATTCCGGAAGATGATACCATACAGATTTGTAGTGGTGAGTTGACCGTCTTCGATGTACCCGCCACTTCAATGAGCATTTGTAATCTGCCATCCAATGGGACCGCCACCATCAATGGTGATTGCGTAACGTATGAACCTGATCCTGGTTTCAACGGACTGGATACTTTCTGTGTCTATGTTTGCCATCCGAATTATCCGGGATTGTGTGATACGACCATCATCATCATTGATGTAACGCCTGTAAATGATGCCCCGGTAGCAGAACCGGATTCAGCAACGGTACAGGAGAACTCATCAGTTATCATTGATGTCCTGGCTAATGACAGCGATCCGGATGATCCGCTCGGAATTCCGGATGTCATAGACGGACCCGACCATGGTTCGGCAACGGTTAATGCTGACAGCACCATTACTTACACGCCCGATCCGGATTATGTCGGTGTGGATACCTTCACTTACGCCATTTGTGATCCCGGACCATTGTGCGATACGACATGGGTATATATTACTGTATTGCCAATGATGGACACGTTTGAAGTCATCATTAATTGTCCATCGGATCTGGTGCTCGAATGTGGCTCACCCGATTATGTTGGACAGATCAATGCGTGGATAGCAACTGCTACAGCCTCGGGTGGATGCCCCGGCAACCTCACCATCACCACAGATTATGATGGCTCCAGTGTGCCCGATTTGAGTTGTGATCTATCCGGCGGACTCACTGTTATTTTTACAGCTGCAGATGAATGTGGCGATACGGCCACCTGCATGAAGACGGTGTACCTGGATGATTCGCTGTCTCCTGACGTCACTGCCGGAGTTATAGAAAGCTGTTACAATACCATTGAAGAGGCCATGGATGCAATAATAGCTGCAACCACCGTTTCGGACAATTGCACAGCTGCTGAGGATCTTGCTATTGATTTTGGTGTCGCCTCAGGTCCTGCTTGCGATTCGATCATCACCATGACCGTAACTGATGCTTGTGGTAATTCGGCTTCTGCCACTTATGAAACGATGATCAATTGCCAGGTGGTTCGCTGTCATGTCTTCCTGGAAGGTCCTTATAGCATTGCCGGAGATAGTATGAGGACGACTATGAATGAGGCACATACGTTACCCGGACAGCTCAATCCCAGTCCGTTTATATTTGACGCTCCTGCCGGGCAACCCTACCAGGGAGCGCCATGGAATTATACAGGGAACCTGGGCCTTAATTATGGAGACGGTGGAGGGATGACCCCTTATCCTCCCGATGTAGTGGATTGGGTATTAGTGACGGTAAGGCATAACGGGATCCTGCCGGCAGACAATATCTGGACATGCGCCGGATGGGTACACAAGGATGGAATGGTCACCTTCCCTGAAGATTGTCCCGGACCGGCAATCAATATTGGGGACGATTACTATATACTCGTACAGCATCAAAATCACCTGGGTGCCCTCAGTCCTTCCTTTGTGAATATACTTTGTAACGGCGCCGTTTTGGAATGGGATTTCAGGAACAGCGATTCCTATAAACCCGTCTTCCGGGCAGGCCAGAAAGAAGTGGAACCCGGCGTATGGGCGATGTTTGCCGCTAATGGCGAACAAGTACTGTCCATTGCTGCTATCAATTCAACAGACAGAACATTGTGGAAGGTCTGGCAGGGATTCCTCGGTTATAGCCCGGGAGATTTCGACCTCAATACTATGACCAATTCGGCGGATGAGACCGTCTGGAAAAACAATCAGAACAGGACCTCAGGCATCATTTTCTATTAGCCATTCATGGAATGGACAATAGTTTTCTCCTGCCACCTCAGTATTTTTTTGGTGGCAGGAGAGGACTATGGTTCTGGAAAATAAATTTTGAGGTAAGGCCACCTCGTAAAATCGAGAAGTTATAGTGCAAGGGTTATACGGCTCTTCAGAAATCGTCTTCGATCAGGTTAACCGCCTTATTCTTTATTACCAGGAAATACTTCCCTTGTTCTTTTTTCCATCTCGGTTGCAATCACCTGTCCGCTTTCATCCTGTTGCTTTAGGCGCTGTATGATGTTGCGATAGCTTTCCTCATCCCTGTCCTGGCTTAATTTGAAAACGGTGTCTATTTCATTGACTTCGATTTCAAAGGCTGCAATGGCTTTCATCAATTTTTGCGTATAGTCCGAAGGAAGGTTATCATAGATGGTGGTGGATTGCGGATTGTAATTTTCAAAGTGAAGCGTTATCAGGCGAAGTGCATCTACGAGGGCATGGTCGTCCAAAAACCTTACCGTGCCTTTGACATGAACACTCATATAGTTCCAGGTAGAAGGTGTGTACGGGTTGCTATACCAGGTACCACTTACATACGTGTGATGACCTGTGAAAACAACCAATACATTTTGGTTATGGAGGAACGCTTTATGATGATCGGTATTTTTCATAATATGCCCTCTTAGTATTTTCCTGCCATTGGCTTCTTCTATAAATACCGGTATCTGCGTAGCTACAGGTTTGCCTTCTGCATCGCATCCCGTCAATAAAGCAAACGGATACTTGGCGATAAACTCTTTGATGACAAGTTCGTTTTTCTCTTTATGGTAAGGCAGGTTATACATAATCAGCACATCAGTTTTTACAGCGTTAAAGATGAAGGTTTCTTTCCGGCTTCAACAAGGCAACAAAATTGCACATAATGTTTTGTTCCAGGGTAGCACGAATAGCCTTTGTCGTTCTGTTCAGTCTTTTTGTATACTCGTCAGGTATTTTGCGCCTTCCATGTAAGCCTGCTGAACAGGTTCAATAGCCATCGACGATCTTTATATCATGGACATTACCTTGCCCGTGACTATAGGGATGAAACCAGTTGACGTTAAACCTATCTCGTTATTTTTATGATCTTGTGTTACGGTCAGTCCTTTTTCGCTATGGGTAATTTTCTCTTTACAATATTAGGCCTCCTGAAATGGTTTCGCCACTCGTGGCTGCGCCTGGCGGGAAGAACGGAAGCAGACGTTCATGCCCATCGCATTATTTCAGGGAAAGCCTGGTCGGACTTCTGTGATCATCTCAAAACCGCCGGGGCCGCGCTTGTTTATCCCGGTGCACCAACTGATGCATTTCAGCAGGCAGAAGGCATCCGGTACCTCACGCGCCTCACCAGGGCGGCTCTTGAAGCGTACGTGGAATTTGGTGATCCTGAATTTCCGGAGCTGCGAAGAATGGTACATGAAACAGTCAAACTCGGGGCAGACAACCCTGACAACTATTATATGAATGCGCAGATCAGTGGCGAATATGAATACCGCATCACCGGGAAAAGAAATACCATTGATTATATCGGGTTTTTTACGCAGAACGGCGTCTATGGTCAACCCGGCGGCATGGCCCCCTGTGGTGTTCTCGAGAACAACGATTTGCTGGTGGAACCTGATGGTAGCTTTGAAATCATATTGAGTTACAAAAAAAAAGGAAAGAACTGGCTGAAGATAGAAGACACTACAAGCCTGGTCATTGTGAGACAAACTTTTTTAGACAGACAAACCGAAGTACCTGCTTCATTGAAAATTGAAAATCTTAACGGCAGGAAATTCCCTAATGATGTAACACCCGAAAAAATAGATAAAGGACTTAGTACTGCCGCGTTGTTTATTGCCGGTGCGCCTGTCTTGTTTTCCAAATGGGCGAATGGATTCAGGAAACATGCAAATCAATTACCCCAATTCAGCTCCGAAATTTCCAATGCCGCCGGCGGCGATGCCAATATCATCTACTATCACAGCTATTGGAATCTGGTGGACGACGAAGCGCTTGTGATCACGTTCACCCCACCCGATTGCGAAACATGGAATTTTCAACTGAATAACTATTGGATGGAATCCCTGGATTACCGGTATTATCCTGTTTGTGTGAACAAACATTCAGCAGTAAGGGAAAAGGACGGCAGCATCCGGATTATTGTTTCAAAATCGAACCCAGGTTTTTCCAACTGGATCGATACCTGCCACCATCATGAGGGAACGATGTGTCTCCGCTGGTATCGCTTAAAAAACACGGCTAAGCCGGTAAATCCTGACTGCCATGTAGTTAAACTTGCCGAACTAAAATAATGATACGTCAGCGAAAAGTCCTGGCAACCGATTTCAAAGTAAAACCTTTCTGGTTCCATTGGATCAATGGCGCATGGGGAAGCACGTATTTCCTTGGAACAAAAATTAACCTGGAAAAAGATCACCTCATCCGGCAGGCACAAAAACAAACCGGGCTTCAATCGTTTGGCGATGAATTTTGGGAAGAGCCGCTGGATCGCCTGCTCGATTCAATCAATCATGAAGCACAGTTGACTCCGGTGGGAAGATTGATCATGCATCAACGACTGATCAGTATGCTCTCCATCCGGTTGCGAGCGGAACAGGCGTTTAAAAATCGCCCTGAAATCCTGGAGCAGGAATTATATCCTGTACAATTGATTTGCGGTCTTCAGCGAACAGGTACCACCAAGTTGCAAAGGCTACTTGCCGCCGATCCTGAAAACAGGGTGCTGCTGAGTTGGGAAGCACTCCACCCGGTACCGTTGAGTGACGAACCGAATGAAAAAAATAAGCGCATCAGGGCCGCGCAAATCAGTGAGAAAGCATTGAAATTAATGGCTCCCGGATTTTTTTCAATACATCCTGTTGAGCATCTTCAACCGGAAGAAGATATATTGTTACTCGACACCACCTTTATGAGTACGACCGCAGAGGCGATGATGCATGTTCCCTCTTATGCTGCGTGGCTGGAGAAAACGGATCAGACCGCAGCGTATGAATACATGGTTAAACTTTTGAAATACCTGCAGTTGCAACGACCGGCTAAACGATGGGTGCTGAAGAGTCCGCACCACATGGAGTTTCTCGGCACTATCAAAAAGGTGTTTACCGATATACAGTTTATCTGGACACATCGCGATGTCACCGAAAGCCTGCCATCCTTCCTCAGTATGGTGGCACACAGTCAGTCGATCTTTAGCCAAAAGGTCACTCTTGAACGGGTAGCTGAACATTGGGTTAGAAAAACGGGATACATGCTATCAAAAGGTATTGAATTCAGAAATGCGTTTCCTGATCAACCCTTTACAGATGTGCATTACCAAAAGCTGGTGAGTTCTCCAATGGATGTGCTCGAGGACATTTATAAAGTACGTGGTCCTATCCCGGCAGCTCTGAAGCAACGCTTCATCCGCCAGGAAAAAGAGAATAAGCAATATAAATTCGGAACGCACGATTACCATCCCGAGGATTTTGGATTGACCCGGCAGGCGATTGAAGAAAAGATGCAATTCTATTCCCAATTCCTGACCACGCTCACGAGTTAACGTATGACAGCGCAAAAACAACGGTACTCCAATGCCTTTACGGCTACGCTCAGTGGTATTACGGATCTGTTCCGAAAACAAAAAAACACAGTGTCCCTCAGTGAAGATGATCGCCTGGAGGGAAAAAATGTGCTGATCACCGGAGCCAGTTCAGGACTTGGATTTGAAGCCGCTGTTCAACTCGCCAAACGTGGCGCTCATGTCTGGATGGCCTGCCGAAGCGGCGTCCCGGGAAAAGCAGAGGAAGTAAAAAAACTTTCTGGAAACAACAAGGTGGACATCCTGCAGGTTGATCTTTCCGACCTGGATTCCATCATCGCATTCGTCAATCAACTGAAAGCAGCTTCAGTCAGGTTCGATGTGTTCGTTGACAATGCGGGTGTGGTGCCCAACAGGAGCAGAAAGACCAAACAGGGTATGGAAGAAATGTTCGTGGTGAACTACCTCTCCAAGTATATGTTGTCACGGATGCTGATTGAAAATGATTTGTTCAACAAAACAAGTGAACAACTTCCTCGAATCATCATAGTAGCTTCAGAAAGTCACCGAAATCCAAAGGCATTTGACTGGGACGGTTTTGGAAAATATAAGGACTACCCGATGGGCAAAACCGTGGAGCTGTATGGATACTATAAATTGCTGCTGGCCACTTTCGCCAATGAACTCAGCCGAAGGATCAATGGCCAAGATCACGTTCAGTATTCTGTCTTTGTGCTTTGTCCCGGCCCGATGAATACCAATATCGCGAGAGAAGCTCCGGTCATCTTCAAGCCGCTGTTAAAACTGGTCTTCCTGATATTCTTCAGATCCACGGCAGTGGCGGTGCGGCCCGTCGTCTATTTTGCTGCATCGCCGGAAGTAAATGGAAAAGCGATTGACTATCTTTTTCTCATGGGCAGAAAAGACATGGATGCCAAAGCCAGGGAGGAAGAGAATGGGCGAAAGCTCTGGCAACTTTCTGCTTCCTTACTGAAGGAACACGGTATTGTTTTCAAAGAATAATTTTCTGCGCTGAAGCCGTCTTACACCGACCACTACCCTGCTTATTTTGTACTAATGAGATATTCCGCGGCCAGGTAAGTTTCCATGGACGAATAATCAATGAAGGATTTCGTATCCGCGTACACCTTAATCATCCGCGGAATAATGATCAATGGGTTTCCGAAAAATGTAAAAGGGTTGAGCAGATCGGCTTCGGTTTTCATTTGTTCTTCTACTATTCCATTATATTTTATTGAACCTGGTGTCAGTGTTTCTTTTATTTCATTCCGCGTATAATTCCACAAGGGATGGATACGCAGAGAAAGCGGAGTATGCCCGTTATGCCAGCGATTGATGAAGGTGGTGTAATTAATATTTTTCTTTTTTGAAAACAAGGTGAGCAGGCAAACACCCGGGGTCCGATCGCCGTCCTTCCAGTTCCTCTGATAACTCACCGGCAAAGCTTCATCGACCCTGTATGCACCCCGAAAGCCCGGTTCATTCATCAATATCTCCACCGGGACCTGGCTTGATTGGAAGACGGAAATTGCCGCCATCTTTTTTTTCCCAAAGGGAATAATGGAAAAAACCGGAGGTGCCTTTTCAGTGATGGTCAATTTTATAGCTTCAGGATGAAGCGTCGAACTCACCTCATCGACGGCGTTGAAAATCCTCTTTTTAAAATCCGAATATGATTCAACCTCGTCCCCCTGTACCAGGTAGATTTCTTTCTTCATGTTCATTACTGCGAAATGAATATATTTCCACGAGTTTAAACAAATAAAACGATAAGCGATACATGGCCGATGCTAAACTGAACATCCTGGTCACCGGGGGAGCGGGCTTTTTAGGAAGGGCCATCGTGAATGAATTCCTGGATGTGAATTGCCCGCTGGAAGTTCAATCTGTGCGGGTTTTTGATTTGAAAGAAACCGGAGGTTTCAGAGATGATCGAGTTCAATATATCCGCGGCGACATCGAACAACCTGATGAAATCAACAAGGCCTGTGCAGGCATGGACCTGGTGATTCATACGGCGGCGATCGTGGATTGGGGTACGAAATCGCCCAAAGAAGTGTACCACACTAATTTTGATGGCACTCAAAATGTAATCACCGCCTGCAAGCAGAACCATGTCCCCATGCTGCTGTATACCAGTTCGCTCGATGTAGTCATGACGGGTAATCCATTGGTGAATATCAGTGAATCACAACCGTATGCTACTAAGCATCTCAACATGTATTGTGAAAGCAAATGCCTGGCGGAACAACTGGTGTTATCAGAAAACAGTGAACACCTCAGGACCTGTGCCCTTCGTCCCGCTGACATCTGGGGAGAAGGAGATCCATATCACCTGGTGCCGCTGATCGATATGGCGAAAAGTGGATTTTATACGCGCATCGGAGATGGAACAGCGAAGAGTCAGCATGTGTATTCAGGTAACATGGCCTGGGCTCATGTGCTCGCCGCGAAGGCACTGGTCGATGGAAATACAAAAGTCCCGGGCAACGCCTATTTTATAACTGACATGCCGGGCAGTAACTTTTTCAACTTCTTCGACGAGATCGTTTCGAAATGTGGTTATAGCATTTGGCCGCGCAATCTTTGGTTGCCCAAAGGATTCTCTTATGTGCTGGGGTTGATTTCAGAATCCATTGCCTTTCTGGTTCGCCCGGTCCATTACTACAATCCCAAGTTCAGCCGTTTTGCGGTGACGTACACAACCACTGATTTTACCTTCAGTGCGGAAAAAGCAAAAGAGGATTTTGGGTTTACTCCAAAATACAGCAAGGAAGAATCACTGGAAAGAACGGTTTCCTTTTTCAGAAAAAAATGATTCTCGTTCCGGAGCATTTCCCTTCTATCCTTCTTTAGGGCACCTCTGATAACCTCATTTCAATTCAAGAGTTACTTTGATTATCAGTACATTGTAAGAAATGAACATACATATAAATTGGTTATTAGCAGCGCCCCTTAGCGAAATAAAAAGCTATTCAATTATAGGCGAGTCCATGTAAAAAGCTTCCAGCCATTTTCCACCACGTTTAATGTAATTCACGGCCACCTGGACTTTTGCAGGAAGCCGTTCATCCCCGCACACCCCTTCCTGGGTCGCCGTATAGATTAAAACAATTGTCTTTTTATTCAGCTTCACCATGCTGAAATTTTCAAGCGAAAAACTTTTCACTGTGCAGTCCGAAAGAGAACTGATGACTTCTGCTTTATTGGTGATGCCTTCGTCAGTAATCTGAAGATACTCGTCTGTCGTATTGGCCTCAAACCAGGCTGCATCCCGGGTTGTAAAAGCGTTCCAACCTGCCTTCTCCAGGTCAATAATGTGGGCTTTAAGCCTGGAGTCTTCCGCCATTTTCGTTTGGCTAAAGGTGGAGGTAACTACCAGTACGGCCATTACGGAGGTCAGTATTATGCTTTTCATAGTGTATGTTTTTTCAGATTACGCAGGATGGAAGGTTATTATCAAAAGCAATAAAATGAAGTAGGGCATACATCTCAAGCAGATGGTTGTTGGGTTAGTTAACTACCAAGTTTAATGTATAAATATTATTTTCCTCAATATGCTTTACTGTGTATGCCATAATCCGTAACTGCATCATGGATATGCTTACTTCCAAAATACGAATAATGAGACAAAGCAAAACTTATTTTTGCATATCTATAACTTGGTGCTCAGGGGATCCTCGTAGTAAACGGCCTGCCCAGGGGCCATTTCTCACTTACCTGGCTATCTGCGCCATCAACCCTTGCATATCAAGAATGCCCCAGTGTGCGATATATTTAGCATTATGCAGTTGAATAATATCAATGATCTCCATCACCACACTTTTGTAGGTTGGTTTAACCCCAAAAAACTCTCCTTTGTGGGTGGCATAAAAAGATTTCCTGGTGGTCACCTTATCGCCTTCAGCTACCATGTCGTGAATCTCAACTTTCAAATCAGGAAAAGCCGGTCTGAGAAGTTGGTTGAAAAAATAAATCATGGCATCGGGTCCTTGCGGCGAGCCGGGAGGAGCCGTGTGATTAATAAATTCAGCCGCAAAGATTTCATAGACCGTGTTTACATTTCCGCCTTCTATAAACTCTTTGTTTACCCTTCGTACGATAGCTTTGTTTTGTTCCGTTACCATTTTTATTTGTTTTAAGTGAATGACTAATTAGAAGGAACAAAAATCAGCGTTACCCTCCTGATTCTCATGGTGCGGATACGACTTTGAATGGAACTATTCCGACTGGTGGCGGAATTCCAAAGGGGTCTGGTGGCATATTTTCTTAAAAAACCTGTTGAAGTGCGAAGGGTCGGCAAATGCCAATGTATAGGCAATTTCGGCGATAGTCATGGCGGAATGAAGCAAGTACACTTTGGCTTCCATCAAAAGCATTTCATCGATCAGGTCGTGGGCGGTCTTGTCAGAACAGGTTTTGATAGCCCTGTTTAAATGATCTGGCGAAACGTGAAGCATATCCGCATAGTCAGCCACCTTACGGACGGTGAGAAAATGTTGACTGACTAATTTGAGGTAGTTGGAAAAAAGATTTTTGGCAGCGCCAAGCGTGCCCTGTTGGGAAAGTTGCGCCGCATCATAGTTCCGACTGGCATGTATCAGGATAAGCTGAATGTATAATTTAACCATTTCGCTGCATTGCGGTTTGTTGGACCTGATCTCATTATCCATTTTAAAAATGATGTTTTCAATTTCCGAGGCGGTTTCCTCCGTCAATTCAAAACACTGAACACCTGAATAATTTAGAAATGGTAATTGCCAAGTTCTGTTTCCAAAAAGAGAGGTCCCGGAAATAAATTTTTCCGTAAAGAGCATGTAATAGGCATGGAAGTCGTCACTTACATCATGAAGTGAAAATATCTGGTCCGGAATGCCAAACAGAATATAATTACGATAAGGCTGATATTTTTCAAGGCCGATATCAAATATGGCATTGCCCTTTCGAGTGAGGGAGATCCTGAAATACGAAGTCTTTATATGATCAATTTTTTTCCGGAGATCATCAGTGGAATAAAGCCCGAAACCCTTATCTAAAAGTTCGGAAGTATTATCCATTCCGAATTTACTCTTCCCCGTCCGGTCTTTGTGAAGAGTATACAGATCAGCGTCTAATTTGATTTTCTTTATGTCGGCCGGAATATTTTTATACATGCCCAAATTTAATCATTTGCTATGATGCTGCAGGACCTTCCCGGCCTCCGCATATAGGTTCTGTACCAGCCAGGTAATAGTTTACCCTGGTCCTCAGGCCCCGGCCGTAGGACTTAAATAAAGAAACGTATTTTTATTTAAATATCACTCACATCAAAAAACGGTCAGTCCCGGACGGAGGAGACATAGCACCCTGCGGCTGAAAAAGGATTGCCCGGCCCCCTTCGCGTCAAGTCCATTTCGCAGGAAGTACTATTGGGGTCAGGAATGAGTAAAAAACAAAGATCGAAAACCTTATTTTATAAAGTTATTTGGTGAGTATCAACGATAATAAATCTATACTGAAATGACAAAATATCAGCACTTTAATGTTTCTGTATTTTTGGTAATAGAAACCAAATATTAATCCAAGCAGAAAGGGGATATACATGTTTCTGACTGTCCCATATCCGATGTGGGCCACGCCAAAGAGTAAGGAGGAGAAAAGAACAGGTAAATACCTGTTCTTCAACAAAAGGCTGAGTCTCGGGATTAAGTAACCGCGGAAAATCAATTCTTCGACAACACCGGCGGTAACGCACGTGAATACGAGTAGCCAAGGATGAAGGTGCAAATAGGCTATCATCTCAGTTAATATCTGGCTGGTTTGTTCTTTCGCACCTATCTTAGGAAGAAGTTGTTGGGATCCACCCGCAAGAGAAGATAATCCCAAAACGGAGATGACCGAAATAAAATAAAAGAGGGCAGTCTGTTTTTTATCCGCCCATAAAAGAAATTTTTGTTTTTCTATTTTATTGACGTACAGAAAGAGTACCAGGAGAAAAAACCAAATAATTACCTTTTTTAAATACCCATAGCTCAACATATTCGGGAACAGGAGACCAAATAATAAAGAAAGGAAAGCAAAGCTGCCAGCAAGCAACATGCCCATGATCATGTAAATTTTCCTCCGGCTTTCAGTTATATCCATATTCTGCTATTTGTTTATATCCTTTCCGAAAGGTGGGTTGGGTTGAGTGAAATCAATTTAAAGTAGCGATGGCATTGCCTGCCATGGTCCGGCCTTAACGAGATGTGGCCTTTTGAACACAACACTTCCGTTCTGCATTAAAGTTAAGGGCGTTTCTGATAACCATAAATTTTTCATGATCCACTCCTATAATGTGCTGACCATCAACCGGAGGCTATTTTTGAATTCAGGTTATTAGAGGCGCCCTTAAGATTGTTCATACCATCTGACTTGCCCTTCACCCGTGGTTATTAAACTTCGTAAACTCTTTTGGATAAATCCAGTCCATGCATCCCGGCACACCTCGTAACATTCATAGGATGGGACCAACCCAATTTGAGTGAAAACCAATTGCGTTTTGATCACCGAAGCATGAGATGGTTTGAGTCCAGGTAAGTAAAGGCGATTACCTTCCAATATAAGGATATTATTGATCAGGTCATTGACCCTGCTGATGGATAACCACTGTTATCAGAAGCATTACCAAACCCCATATTTACGTTGTAAGGGTATTGAATAGTTATGAAATTATTATGTTCTTCAAGAGGTCCGGATTTAGGTAAACTGTTGTCAATGCAATTACGCCAGGTCCAGTCCGTGGAGTTTTACAATGTACAGGTTTTAGTATCCTGTAAACACCAGGCCCAATCAAGAAAATAAAGAACAGATACATTATTATTCTACGCCATGTTTTTCTAAATGTCCATTCCTGTAGTGGCAGTTTTTCTTCTGCCATTATTTCTTCCGGAATACCGCTTATATCATCATTCAGGTTTAACATAAAAAATTGATATTCTTTTTATTCCATCCCCAAACGGTTACGGATGACGGTTGGCCGGGGTCACAAAGAATGTTGATTGGCGAATTCCTGAAATTAAATATCTTCATTGTACTTTCTTTCGCCCTTTGGGAGTCAAACCTGGTTCTTTTCAAACATTATGGTTCACCGATGCTGACGTTAAAAGCCATAGCGGTTATCGAGGGTAATGACAAGATGGATGGATTTCACCTGATGTGGGATCCGTTCCTCCGGGGGCATTTGCCCTTGTCAGGCTTTACTATCTATAGAAGAAAATCGTCCGGGCAGGATAAACCCACTTGCCGTCTGATCGATGGAACCACTTTGCAAACCTTGCATAGTAATTTCTTCCTCTACTTCAATACTACGAAGTTCATCAGGATCGCCTTCCGTCCGATGCATCCCAATTTCCCCAGCTGGCCGCTTCAGGTAAATAACGCCATCCATACCCTCGCTGCTCCGCATTCTATGTTTGCTTATGATGTGTATTTCAGTGAGCCCCTGTTTGGCACCAGCATTGTTGCTACAATCAAACCGGACATCAGGTTTATGTTTGCTGTCGCCTACAAAGAAGGAAGAGTAGTCAGGAGTAAATTCAGTAGTGATAACCTGGCCGTGGAATTTGAGGAACCCGTTGACAAGATCACCATTTACATTCCCGGCATGGCGGAAACCATCCGTGTTTGCTATACGGAGGTGAATCCGGGTAAGGAGGAAGACTGGCAACTGATCAAAAAGAATCTTTGTTTACCGTTTGCAGGTTTCGGGGAGGATGTAACTACTGCGCAGGAGGAGTATGATTTATTTCAGAGCAGGCTGAATGATGACCTTGCGCCTGAGGTCAGTCACTTTAATGACATTTCTTCCTTGTTAAAAGATACTTCGAACCTGGTTACATCTTCTTTATTGCCTGCAATATCCGTGATGAAATTTATAGACACGCCGGGCAATAGCGGGCAACGAATGAATGCAGCACCATTCAACATGCTGCAGATGTTTTCAGTCTACCATAACTGGAGAATGGGGCTTGGTTTTGGCTATCTGGATAAGCGGGGCCTCGAAGAAAATCAAATCTATGATTATAAAATACAGGCCAACTTTCATAAAAATGCTGACGAGGCCATCTTTGATTTTCATACCATCCCGCTGAATACCCGCGTAGGTCCTGCTTTTTCGCTTGGCCCTATTTTTATTCATGTCGATGCGGCAACGGTAGTGGACAGTTTTTCATCCGCAAATGACACATTCGTCAAAGGCATTCGCGTTGACGGCGCCATCAAATTCACCTTCCCACAGGACATTGCAAATTTTGCTTTGTACTGCGTGCCGGAACCGGGTGCCACCATAAGAGTGAATGGCAACTTTGGAACGATCGCGGTGAAGGAAAGAGTGGAGATTAAACTAAACAGCGCCGCGGACCATGTACTTTTATCGGGCAAATTTTCCATAGTTGGTATCGCATACCCGTCATTGGCTGACGGCACAAATCCCCGTGACATCATTACGGAAACAGGTTACTGCTTCCACCAAAAATTCACCAATACAAAAAGATTGTTGGCGCCTGCAACATTGAATGCAGTCAACCTGCAGACTTCAATGGTGCCGGGAGAACATAAAGCACCGGAAGGTTTGGGGTTCCGTTTAAGCTGGGAACCTCCTTCCGGGTATGACGATGCTATCGATCCTGCACAGTGGCCGCCGGATGTCCCCCTTCCACCACCGGCTGAACTCGGTTATTACAAACTGGAGTATATGAACAGCAGTAGTAATCCTGCTGATCACTGGCACCTGCATGATGAGAATGCGGATGCTGATCCTGCCGGTATCATTTTGCCCGGTGATGATTATTACGCAACTCCTTTGCCTGTAAGTTTTGGTGCAGACTTACTGAACGTCTTTCCTGCAGGCAGATTGGCAGGAGGGACCTTCACCACCTTCCAGCGCTTTACACATTTGCTGGAGAATAAAGCGGGAAATATAACGGCTGTGCCCGGTGCATTTTATACATACAGAATATGGACGGTTGATCTTGCAGGAAGGACATCCTTGCAGGCCACAGAAACCATACCTGCACGGCTGGAGAAAAGATTGCCGCCACCCGCACCGGCCGGCCTCACTGATAACTATATATTACCCATACCCGATCCCGGTTATACCCTGGCCGATCCCCGTACCGAACTCCGCCCTCAGCATGTATATGCAAAAGTCTTGCTGGTTTCATCATCCAATTTGACGGCACAGGAAAGAAGTTTACTCGGCACCCGTGATCATATCACCATACTCACCTGGACCTGGGGGGAGGAAGAAAGAAGCCTTGACAGTTATACAAAGGAGTTTCGGGTATATATAAGGACAAATGAACACGGACTGATCAATGGCAACCTTGCCGCTGATGCAACACCAACAGGTACAGACTTTATTATGGAAGTCTCCTTAGATACGGCGGTTGTTGCAAATGAATTTTCGGGCGGGACAATAACACTGAACCGCGTCGTGTTCCGCATCGTATCGCATGATGGAGGAACTTCTGTGACGATGACTGTAACACCGCCGCGCACACAACCGGGCGCTGTTCCGAAACCAGGTAACTTTAAATTATACCGCAGGCCGCTCGGCGAAGAATCCAGACCACTCAGCTGGTCACAGCGTATTGCAGTGGTTCCGTTGACAACAAATAACGTCTACCAATATATCCTGGAGACCGGCCATCTTGTGGGAGCAAACACCCTGGTCGGGCTCGAAGGAATCGGTTACGATATAACACCGCTCGGTTCTTCTACCCGTTGCTGGCTCGGCGTCAGTGCGGCGGATGCTGAACCTTATGTTGATGATCAGCTGACAACGGGATCTTTTTCGTCGCGGGTGGGTAATGAAGGATCCATTGTGACGGCACCGGTGGTGGTCAAATTTACCGGGCGTCCGGAGTTTAATCCTCCACCACCGCTTGACGATGTGGATACCTTGCCGCTGGATGAAGTAAATTCTGATACTCTCTTATTTGCGATCACGCCACTTGATCAGCTTCCCTTTTTACAGGCCGCCGATAATTTGCAAATTGAACGAATTACCGGTACCGATTTATTGTCGTTACTGCATGTAACGGATACTGTTATCCAGTTATCCGATGCAGAGAACAGGGACATTGTGATCGACTGGGAGTTGAATCCTGCTGATGAAACAGAACTGCGAAATGCTTTTGCAAACAGTGCCAAGCCAATCCCCGCAAAATTCATCTGGGCCATATCGAAGAAAAGCGGGCTTCATCTGGATGAGCTTTGGAAAGTCATCACCAATACACCGGTAAACTGCACATCCCTATTCAAAGATTATATTCCCAACCGTGCCGACCGTTATCTATATCGTGCAAAGCTGACGAACGAGCTGGGTATCCCTTCCGAAGCGGCTGCCTTGTTTCCTGCCGTGTGGAGAACAAAAGATAAAACCATACCACCTGCGGTCACCATGGATGCCTGGCAGTTGACAGAAACCTCAACAGGTGTTTCCGCTGCGCCCATAATTAAACTCGATGCTGGTTTTGCCGTCAGTGTGAAAGGTCTGTTGGTATTCCCCGGAAGTCTCGACCCGTCTGTTACGGATGAAGACCTGCGAATGGCAGCACTTGTAAAGATTCCGAACAGGCCGGATTTTTTAAGTGAACAGGTATATCGCGTTCATGTGAGTGGAAATTTCGTAGAACCCATATTCGTTCCTTTGGCAGAAGCGGAACTGGAAACAACCGGGCCTTCGTCAGTATATTCATGGAACCACCTAAGTTTCAACTTCCCCTTCGAACAAACAGCCTGCATATGGGCTGCTGCCGTATCAAATGATAATGTGATTTCGAAACTCGGATCTTACCGTAAACAGTTTACAGGATTAACCCCTCCAGTGGTGCCGGATCTTTCAACTGCGGCTGTTCTACCGGGATTGCAATTGACTTTTAATGCAGGCGGCGACGGTTCCTTATTATACAGAATAGAAAAATCAGTGAATGGAGATTACACACCGGTGTCGGGATGGTTTGTTGGGACGGCAGGAGCAAATGAAGTGAAACAACCGATGCCGGCGGTGACCACCAGTTATCGTTTAAAAATAAAAATGAAAAATAACCGGGAGTATGCGGGAAACCCGGTGGAGGTAATTATATAAAATGTTCAGCAGCCCTGTTGACGATATTACGTTATGGACCTTTACTTCGGTGAGTCTGGCAGTACCATCGGATGCCAATCTGCGCTATCCCGGTTATGGGGTAAGGGGAGCAACCTGCACAGCTGCTTCCGCACTAACGGTACGACTGCCGGTTAAATCTTTCATCAAGCTACGGGAAGCCGGGAGTACAACAGTAATAGAACTCGAACCATTGCTCGTCAGTAACCCGGACCTTGCCAAAAAAATCACGGCAGGCTTTCCTACCATATATATAGCTGTACCGGCTACAGGTTTGACATTTACTGATGGTTTATACGACGCCGGATTCTCCCTTGGCCTTTATTCATCCTTCTCCATAGGCATCCAGTTCAGCGATCGTGTCGAACGGGAGATATCTCATGCAGCCGATTTAATACTGGCGGCGCTGCAGGATTTGGTGAATACAGATTCATGGAGATCGTTTTGTGAGGCTATTCGTTCACTCGCCGGTATTCTTTTTCTCGATGCGAATGGAAGCGCATTCAAAACTAATCAGCGTTTGCGTTTTGTATCGGGTGCTGCAGATGAACAGTTTGACTTCTTTCCGGGAACGACGCAGTTGAGCGACATCTTTAATAACAGGACCGGAACTTTATCATTAGTCAGCCCTGATACAGACCCTGTCACCAACCAGCTATGGGTGAATACGGATAAAAATGGTAATGCGGTCATCAGTGCGGGATCAACAGAAGTATCGGCAGACACCCGCATCATTTTATTCGCACAAATCACACAGTGGATGGCCCCGCAGTCGCGTACTGATTTTTTACATCCCATTCCGCGCTTCACTTGGCATAATAAAATAACCACCTTCATCAACGGGCCGGATTATTATAATGATCTTTTCCCTGAACTGAATAATGCAGCTTCGACTGATGGTAAATTTTTCCTTTGCGGCTATTCCATATTCCAGGATGATAAACTCGTGACCAGTGAGGACGATATTCCAAAAACACTACTGGAGGCCACAAAGAAAATAGTGGATAACGGAGGGCAGTGCTACTACTTGCCGCTCCAGCTCTTTCAATTAAAACATAACGGGGATGCTATCCAGCCGCAGCAGGTATTAATCGTAGCCACCCTGGTTACCCTGTTGATAGCCGACATTGGCATTATCCTGTTTTTATCCGATAAGCAAAAGGGGAATAAAGTAACAACACCCATTATTGCTTCGCTCGTCTTCGCGGGCGCGGCCGCCGCCATGTTGCTGGCAAAACAAATTATTGAATCTGATTTTGTACTTGATAAGTTACGCAATTTGGCATCTTCGGCAGATGACCTCGCCTATGAAAATGGTGCGGGCAAGAGTCGCAGAATTTGGGCCATCCATCCCGCGACATGGGAAGACAATTCATTCCAGGGTAATACTTCTGGTTTCCCCGCGCTTGATCTCGCAAAAGATTTACTCCCGGGGGTCAATGCGTATCACCAGAAGATCGCGGTGGTGAAGAAAGCGGATGGATGGGTCGCTTATTGTGGTGGTATTGATCTCAATCCAAACCGGATGGATGATGCTCGCCATTTAGCCATCGGACCATACCATGATGTGCATGCCAGAGTAGATGGCCCTGCCGTGAGAGCTCTCGCGATTACCATTATGGACAGATGGAATGATGAAGCGCCGGATGATACGGTGGCGATGGGTGATGCCGATCTTCCTGCTGTTACACCACTCGCCAACGGACATGATATCGTGCAGGTAGCAAGAACAAATTACCAGCCCAATCCCACTACCGGTGGTGACCGTGCATTTGACTATGCACTCACCGGCGACCGCACGATACTCGATACCTTGCTTGCTTCCATCCGCAGCGCGAAAGAATACATTTATATAGAAGACCAGTATTTCACGCCCACACCGGAATACCAGCAGGCTTTGATCGATGCGCTGGATAATGGTTTAAAATCACTCATTGTGGTCATGCCGAGTGAACCGCAGCAGTTTTATAGTGAATCCGTGCGCAATAGCCTTGTCGAAAGATTACTGGCTTACAACACGGCTGACAATACAAGAGTGCGCATTGGTTATGCACGTCGTCGATATTTATTACCATCGACGCAGAGCATGGTCATGACCGGCAGGCTTATGCTGGGAATTGATGTGGCAGAAGATGATGCCTTCATCTGGCTCGGGCCGGTATCAAGAGTAGCCTCATTCCCGTTCTGGGTTTCAGTCAGTGGCGAGATCATGCTGGTGACAGGAAAAACACCAACGGGTACGGGTGAATCCGATATCAATACTATTCCCGGTGCGGATCACACCTACAAAACCTATGATAAATATAACGTAGAACGTGGCACACCTACTAATTTCTTTGATGAGCAGGTGGGGTGCAAAAAACGCAAGCACAAAGCGGGTACACCGGTCACTATAGTCAGCTTCGATGGTATATATGTGCATGCAAAATGCATGATGATCGATGATATATTCGCGAGTATTGGCTCGGCGAATATGAATCGCCGCGGTTATCACTCCGATGCGGAAGCAAATATTTTCTTCATCCCCGATGGCCTTCGCTTTAAGGCAACACTTGCTGACGGAACAAGAAGAGAGAATCCGGTGGCGGCACTCCGTAAGAAATCATGGTCGGAGTTCCTGGATATTCCAAATACAATGGGCCAGACATTATTGGACGATCCCGTGGCCGCTTCCAAATTATTCGACCGCGACTCCAGCACGGGTTGCAGGTTCATTCCACTCAAAGCCATTTCCACCCAGGTGAAATCCTATGCAAACAAAGTGGGGGACATTACTATTTCGACAGACAGCTTCCATGTGATGGATACGATCAAGGATGTGTTGTCTGCCCTTGCTATCGGTACGGAGATTCTAAACTTTGATGAAATATTCTTTTATGTAACCGACCCATCCAGTTATTCAGAAAATCCGCCGGAGCATTCGTAAAAATGGACCAACCTATTAAACTATATGATCTCTTTCCTGGGCTCTCTGACAAGTGGCCTTATGAATTCATTCCATCCCTCGAGCAGGGATCGGATCCCGCCATACAATGGCTGAATACGATCAATGATGCTGTTTCCATCATTGACCTGAAAACGAATGTTACTTCGGACCGTATCAGCATTTCCTGCCGGTACGAAACAGATCCCTTATCGGATACGTCTATCGAATTTAAGATTCGTCCCATTGCCCAGTTTGCTTTCCGGGTGTTGAAACTTGACTTTCATAAACGCGGTAATCTCTTTATTGACCTCGGACCAGAAGGGCCGGATATTATCATGGAAGGATTGCCGGTGGAGATTCGCATTCCGCCCGATCTCCTGTTCGGTGACCCCAATCCCCATACCCCCGATAACCAGGACGAAAATCCAGATCCCTTTATTGGACTCACCACGGGTGAGATGACGGATGCAAAGATTGGATTTGCCACCGATCCACATGCACAATTCGTCATTCTTCGCAATGCTTATTCCGATGATGGTGGTTTTACCAGTGTCTTCACGCATATCCGTTTGCATATCACGCCGGCAATGGATGTCGAGCTGCAGACGGCAGCACCCATCAGCTTCGGCCGTTGTGGCTTCATGAATTTGCCCGTGCTCGCGATTCATGATTTTCAGATCATCCCTTCGCCGAAATTATTGTATGATGAAAAGCGCAAACTGGTGGATACCGGCAACTGGGTTCGTCATCATGTATACAGCCCCGATGGTTCTGCTGCTATCGCCATGCGCAGCATTGAATTTGATTTTGAAAGAGGTTATTTAAAAAAAGCAATTCCCGAAGGACAGCAGCGGGATGTAAAAGCGGAATGGGTTTTTGAAGATTTGATCTTTACTATTGGAAATGATTTGGATTTGCCCGTACCCACGCATTTGACCGTGGGCCTCCGCCGCAACATCGACAACTTCGATGATCCGACGGATATCTTCTCTTTCGAAAATGTAGCCGCTTCATTTTTCTTTAAAATGATCACGATACGCGTGTATCGTTTATACCTCCAGACCATTTCCGGCGGTGTTAATCATGATGTTGATTTGGGTATCAGCACCGGCGACAAAGCGCCGGCAGGAGAGAAGGAGGCGACAAAAGAAATCACGGTTGAATGGACCGATGATAATACCATACGGGTTGGTTTTACCTGGCTGCCGGGTGCCGATTATCCCTCGTGGCTGAAATGGCATTTCTCCGATGAGTTAATGGTCAACCTGATTGATCTGAAAACAGGCGTGTCCATCAATAAGATCCGCGACGATGCATCCTTCTGGAATTTCTTCGAGATCACGGGGTCGTTCTGGATTCATGACATCAAAGCGAAATGGGATCCATCCACACCTGCCGATACCACACCGTCTGCAACAATCACCAATGCTCCAATGAAGGTGGACAGTCCTCCCGACAAACCGCTTTCATTGATCATTTCAAATGTAGGATGGAGACAGGGAAATATTTCATTTGAAAAATTCTCCTTACCGGAGGGTTATAGTCCGCGTCTCGGCCCGCTGACAATCGATCTTTTTGAAATGGGTCTCCTGTCAGAAAATGATGCCACCTATTTTTCCGTGAGTGGTGGTATCAGAATGGGTGAAATGGGAAAAGTATGGGAAGGCGGGATATGGTTCAAAAGAATGCGCTTCCGCATAGCTGGTAATCCTGCAGCGGATAGATTTAAAATGGATGGCATCACGGGACTGCTTGCCATCAGTGATTTTTTCAAACTCGAGATCGGCGGCTACTATACCGATGAAACAAATATTCCTGAGAATTATCACAAGGAAGAATTCGGTTTTACCGGCAAGCTGGAGTTAAAGTTGACGGCGACATGGACATTTGCGCTTGACCTCATTACAGGTAAGATGACCACGCTCGACACGCAGGAATCCTTCCGTTATTTCATGGCGCAGTTTTACATCGGCTATTTGCCAGTGGCCAGTTATGAATTAAATAATATCCGCGCGCTGCTGGCGATCAACATGAAGCCGAACCTGTCCGCGCAAGACCAGGCGCAGGACCAGTTAAAATATTATCACTGGCAGAAGTCGATTGATCCCCTGACCGTGCCCGGCAGCCGCAGGCTGGAAGGATGGATACCGCGCCAGGAAGCATTCGTGGTCGGTGCCGGTTTGGGCATTTCTTTCAATGGTTTCGGCGACCTGTGTAAACTCGTCGGCTTCTTCGTTTATGCGAAATCGCCGCTGGATGGCGAAAGATCTTTGACGATCTCGATAGAATTTTATCTCGGCAAACCAACTGCCGGCAATGATCAGCAGCGCACGCCGGTCGCATGGGGCGTGATCGAGTATGATTATACAACGGGCGATTTTGCCGCACAGCTCGGGTTTGATCTCACTTTGAAAAAATTTGTACCAAGCGCACCGGATGTGCTCGCCAACATTTTAAAGATTAAGGGAACTATCTTCTTCGGCAGTAATCCCGGCACGGTGGCTATTGGCCGTATCGCCGACCAGAACAGTTGGGCCATGGTCGAATGGAACTGGAATCTCTTTGATGTGATGAGGACCTATGCCCGCGCGGCGTTTTGTTTTGAAATGGTGGAAGGTTCTGTCAAAGGTGTGGGTGTCGCGATCCGCGTCGAAGGTGGTATCGATGCTGGTTTCTTTGGAATAAATTATTATGCGGGTGTCACATTCACGTACCAGAACTTCACCACGGGCAGTCCTGACTGGGTCGGTTTGTTGTCGGCCGACATAGGCGGATATGTAAAATTATTCTGGGTGATTCGCTTCGGCCTCGATGTGCATGGGGAGATCCGCGTGATCAATTTCAAACCTTCCACCTGGGATGCACAGGTGAAAATTCATATCAGCACTTCCTGGTGGCTGCCCGATATTTCATGGTCATTCGAAACACAATCGGGAACAACGGAGCCAGGTGCACGCACCATGATCGGTGCACCATTGGGTGATGCCGGTACTTTCCATGCTGCCACAGGCAAGACCACTAAACCACATCATCACTCATTGTCCGATGGTCTCATCAGTTTGAATGATATGAATGGCCTCGCTGTTTCTGAAAGTTCAAGACTCGAACAGTTCCATAATTCCATTCAGGATCCTGAACATCCGCTCGAACCGGTGGCCACTGATGTAACCATCATTGCAAAATTTTCAAGTCCCGTTGACCAGTCCCTCGGTATTGGCAATGTGAGTGGTGACTGGGGAACGCAGCTGACCGGTGATGACCAGAACCACATGAAGATCAGGTATGAGCTGACTGGTATTGCGATCCGGAGAAGACCGCGCTATGGAACAAACCGGGTATGGACCAGCGTGGATGAAGCTAAACCAATGGTCGTGATCGATCCCAATACGGGTGAACCGGTGCAGGGTTCGATAAGTTTTGAACCAACTAACCTGACCTATTTATGGGACGCCGACAAGCAGGAGAAGGGTAAGAATATGCCGATGAATCTGCTCATCAATAGTGATACGCCCTTCAGTTATTCAACGGAGAATATGGCGGGCGATGAAAACCTGTTGAATGAAAATCCGGAATGGCCCTGCTGCCGCAAGGAACCCGTGAACCCGCACTGGTATAATTATCGTTTAGAACCCATTGGTGAAATCAATCTCCACCTCCGCCGCTGGTTCCATCTGCATAATGGTTTTGAGCTGATCACGAAAGAGGGATTCATTGTCCCGAAAAAAATCACCGCCGATGCAGATCCGGTGAATGTGGCTGCATTTTATGTCGGGCAAACCACGCAGGTCATGCACCTGGTCTTCAATGATAATAGTGTCGCTGCATCGGTCTTTGTGTATGCGGATTTCAGGAAAGTTGCCTCTATGACACTCATTGCCGAAAATGATAAAGGTGAAGTGGTGCTCACCAGGACCCATGACTTCAATATAAAAGACGGCTGGGTGCTCGTTCCAATCTCTGGTAATACTTTCCGTTCCCTGCGCGTGATCGCTATGGTAACTAAAGAAAATCCCTGGACCCTGTTCGTGGATATGGCCACCTGGATATCCGCGGACGATTATGTGAGATCAGTTGTGAACCGCAATAGTTGTTCGGATCTGAATCCAAACCGCGGAACTGATTTCTCCGGCAATGGTGGTTTATTCTTCTTGCCTAATCATGAATATGAAATCGCACTGACCACTAAGATTTCTGTCAAGCACAACAGCACGAACTGGGAATTCCAAACCTGCACGGAATATATTTATATTATTACGAAAGGTTTGCCCGGTCTGAATTATACAGAAGAACCCGGTGCTGAGATCAAACCTTATGTGCAGGCAGCTTATCCAACCAATCGTCCTTTCATTTATGCTGAGGAACCAGTTACCCTGGTCCTGAACGAAAAATTCAAGCTCAGTTTACCGGTTGCTGTCCGCCGTCCGGGCAATGCGGAGGAATATATGCAGATGATGAATTTGAAATTAACCGTGAGCAAAGAACTTGATGATAACCTGATCTCATCAGGGGAAGAAATACCGGTTGACTGGATCACAGCGACTGCAACAGCCGCTGCGATAAGGCCCCGCGGCATCTTCGGCCGCAAGACCGTCATCGCCAGATCTAAAGATCCCCGGACAAAGAGACTTGCAGGTCTTCTCGAAGCTTCAACGTCCAGCGGTTGTGGACATACGGACATCAGTATAGTGAATAACACGATCCTCGTTGCCTATCCGGCGGACCGTTTGATCCTTGATAAAAAATACTGGAACAGAAATATGGCCTGCACGGCTTCATTGAAACTCGATGAACCGATTTTCATCAGCCATCCTTCATTCCTGGCAACCGACATCAATGCTTTCACACTTGTGCCGAACACGCTATTTTGGTCGGTAGTGGATGGAAAATTATCGCTCCTTGCCGGTACCGGTTTACACCTTGCTTACTTTGGTGATGCGGCCTGGAATTATTTCCAGTTACGCACAGAGATGGCGATCTCCAGCGGCAAAGCCGGGATACAGGTCGGTAATACACCGATCACTATTCTCGTGGAAAAAATTAATGGCGGCTACAACGTTACGGCAGACCATATGTCAATGGTAACTCTCGATGACAGCGAAACCGTTCAGCTGATGATTGCGGCTTATGATGACAGGATAGCGGTGACCGTGAACAACAAAAACTTCGATGTGCCGCGTGGCGAATCAAGAGAAGGACGTTGTGCATTTGCAGTCGATGGTCGCGCAGGTTTTACCAACATCTTTGTCGAGCCGCTGCCGATGTACAGTTTCAACTTCCGCGTGAGTCGCTTCGATAATTTCAATGATCATATCAATAACTTTGATCCGAAACCCGGCCGGATGAATTTATTATCCGATGCAGATTTTGAAAATGCATTAACAACTTTACAACCGGGCAATGATGATACGCATCGTGAATCAAACTTTGTAAAACTCGCATCGGCTGGTGGCCTCTTTATTCAACAGGAAGTAAACCGCTCGAAAATACATCTGCTAATGACTTCCGGCGGAAACTGTGCAGGTTTACTGTTGGAATCTGCTGAATCGCTGGATATGTCAACCGGTGAACTGCAATTAACTTTTGCAAAAAAGGTAATTACTGATCAGCAGGCTCCGCCGGATACGATCGATGGGCTCGATAACCTGCTCACGATGGCGAAGGCATCGATCAAACATCCTGCATTTCATGGCGATGTTCTGAATTCAATTATACTACCCGCACTACTTGCCGATGCTGGTATGCATCCACTCGATGTGGTCAGCGATTTCCGCGACAGCTGGACCTATCAGCGTTTGATCCGGTCGATCCAGGTGAACCCTGGGACGACGAAAAATCAAAGAACGATCCGGCCTCAGTATCGTGCGCCGCTGATTACACTTGCAGGAAAGGACATCCTGTACATAGAATATAATTATGAGCAGAAGCAGATGGATGTGTTTGCCGGTGCGGTGGCCAATGCGAATATCATCAGTGTAACCTTTTCAAAGTCTGTTACCATTGCACTTGGGGGTGAAAATTTCAGGGGAACAAAGCTGATCAGGATGATGCTGATTCCATCCGAAAATATAGTGTGTTATTGCGATATCAACCGGCAGGTGACGGAATGGAGACCAGCTGATTTAACGTTCACCCAAAATCACGACGCCACCCGGTTATTTGTCCTTCCTTCAGCACCCGGTTCCTTCTTCGAGCCGGGCGACTGGAAACTTGACTTCCTTCTTAACCGGGTGAGGTATGAAACCATGGACCATACAGACGAACTCGCTAAATACACCGGCACTGCTTTTATTGAATTTGAAATTACCTGATCATTGATCGGAGATATCCCGTCATTTGTATCGGTAGCATGAACAGGAAACCACCGGAGGGAAATGATGAAAAGGGTGCTTATTTCTTCTCCCAGGTACCGTTTGTGAAAATGGAGAAATGATAAGATTTAGCTGATTTATGAACGCATGTCCAGCTATCACTGAAGGATCCAAAGCAAGATCATAGCTGCCACCATAGGTAAAACCAGGTGAACATCTATCGGATGTAAATCAACACGGATGGCTGAGGCAGCTACCCATCCTGGGGCGTTCGAAGCTGGTCGGGATTTGTGTCATCCCGATAGTTATCGGGAAAGTGAAGGCTGTAGCATTCAAAATTAATTTAATTAAAATTGGTCGGATCTCGCGTTTCTCAGGTTGAGCAAATAACACATGATAAATTATATACGTTGGCAAAGAAAATACAAACTCAAAGGCCATAAATGTAAAATACAATGTCCGGATACCTGTTTGTTTGTATACGATCATTTCATAAATTCCAAATATAATTGGGGCTAATAATATTGCTGCTAGAAAATGTTTTACAGGGTACATATTATTTTAATTACGCTTTGCCTATAATGGTTCGGGGCTTAGCGAAGCAACGGCTTAGAAACAAGAACTGCCAACCTACCACAAATGTTTATAGAAAGCACTGCCGTTTAATCATAGACTTCCCACGCCATCTCGCTTAAGCCTATGTTAGGCATTCGTACTACTCCTCGTTCGGAGTTCGTCTGCCTGAAGTTCGTCGCACTGATTGTTAGAAACGTCAATACCATTTTTTCTTTACCAGATGCCAGCTAAAAGTTATCAGAAAAATGGCAAATGAAATATACGTGCTTACATAAGCTAACGGAATAGCGGCAATTATGGCGATCATACTAATGGCTGATAAGATGTCCGTCCCCAAACTTTTCTTAAAGAAAGCAGCGTCCGTTAGATTTTTTGATTTCGCATATAAGAATATAAGCATGAAGAATAAATTCATAACACAATAGGTGACGCTGAGCAACGCCACAGCAAATGCATCATGATAATGCTTCCCGGCAAATGCGGTTACAAAGGGTGCAAATGAAATAGAAAGAATAAACATCATGTTTATTATGATAAACCGTTTTGTAATAACCGTGATGTTTACCAATAGCAAATGATAGTCAATCCAAAAGCCCACCATCAGCATAAAGGAAGCTAAATAAGCTACTATGTATGGGGTAAGCGACCTGACCTGTTCGTAGGTAGAAATATTTTCGCCAGTATTCTCAGGTATTTTTATTTCAAGTACCAAAATAGTCAGCAGTATGGCAAAGATTGCATCTAAAAACGCTTCAAATCGTTTCTTATCAAATTGATAGTTCACAGCCATAAGAGAATTAAAAGTTTAAGTGTAGCGTGGTCAAAGTTAAAATCTGTTTTGGTTTTGTCTGTTAGTTTCTTGCAGTCAGTTGGAAGTTCCGAAGTCGCCCAGGCATGACGTATACCGTTCCGGACTGTCTGCCCTCTTTCGCCTTCCCAGGCTTCAAAGGGTAAACCGGCAGGATTAGTGAGGGGTATCTGTGTCTTCGTAGCTTTCTTCAGGCCGCTTCTAATAGTTACTTTATTTTTAGGTTCAATTCTTTTATTACTGTGATAATCAAAATGTCTTTATCATCGAAATGAGGTTAATAGAGGCGTCCTTTACCTGTGAATAGAGATGCCGTTTAAGTTAGCGGATTCTATGATCAGGTTAAAAGTATTTCGTATGTAATTATACGCCATTGCGGACAGCCTATGGTATATGAGGGTTTTTTACTTTGATCTCTGCCTGAGTTTGAAATTGAATTGGAGCTCACCATCCAGTCCTTCCTCTACAATCTTTTGGAGAGTGGCGATACGTACCTCTCTTATATCATTCTCCATCTTTGAGATATTACCTTTATTGGTTCCACATCGATCAGGGAGTTGTTCTTGCGTCAGGCCTTTTTTCAATTTGGCTTGCTGAAGAAGAAAGCCAATCTTAAAGGCTTCATATCCCCTTTCGAATTTATCCCGCCTGGGAGTGCCCTTCTTCCCATATCGTTCATCGACAAATTGGTCAAGCGACTTTACATTACTTTTCTTGCTCATATTCTTTTTTTATTCTTACTGCCTTTTCAATTTAAGCATTCGGTGTTCTTTGGGTCTTCTTCTGAAATTCATTGGCCAACGTTTCGCGGCCTGGCACTCGTATGGGTTTAATTCCTAATTACTTTTCCGAGTCTGCTATTTAAAATGTACTCAAATTAGTCTTGGGAAGCGAAATGCCCGCATGACGCCGGACCACGGTTACGCGATGGCACACATACAGTTTAGTTGTCTTTGCTAATTCTCGTTGTCGGTACAGATTTGTCTGCTACTTCAAGTCTCGAAAGTATATCACCAAAGAAACGATTGCACCTCCAAAGCACATACCTGTGCCGATGAGGCGGACAATATCTACCCCTCGAATGTACGTCCAGGCGGGGCTACTTAGCATGGCTAAAAGGCTCATGCCACCAAAGAAAGTAAGTAAGAAGAAAATGCGAGGTAACCTGCGTCTATTGTTCATTTGATCGTCCTTTTTTAATTGCTCATCTGATTCGGGATTTATCATACAATATAGCTTTGCTTGCGCCTGTAGGCAGGGCTTGCTGCTGTGCCGGAATTTTATATCGTTCAGCCCGAACCGTTAGCCCAATTGAAAAACTATTGATGAAGATACGTACAAAAGATGATCACTGAAAGTCTCGCCCGAACTCCTGCTGACAGCATTACAAAAGACGGGGCTATGCAGGCCTGCCAGCATAGAAGCAAGCCCAATGTTAGCAGTTGTGCCGGACTAATGTTTCAAATATTTATTAGGAATATTTGATGAAGTATAATCAATTCCATAAGCCTTTTTAAGAAGTAATGATACAATTCCGGAAATGTCAATCTCTTTTCTGTGCATTTGTGGAAGAAGCCCCATCATGGCGTAGCTAATTGGATTTACTGAAGGAATTAATGTTTCCCATTCGTATCCCTTTCCCCAAATAAGTCCTTTAATAGTGTGTTTTAAGTCTGCAGAATTTGATAAAAGAAAATTGAGCATCTCCATTGAATGATTTAAGATTTGATTTACCGTATGAAAAATGGGGGTTTGTCCTCCAAAGCCATTCGTATCCAATCCTGATTTGGCATTAATGTCCGCCCCGTATCTCACAAGAACTTCGGCACAAGAAACATGATTAAATTCAGCACAAATATGCAGCAAAGTCGCTTCATGCAAAGGGGTGAAAGCACAGCGAAGTGTATATCGTTTATCAACTATTTCCGGATTTTCTATTACTTTACTTTCGAGTGATTGAGCATCGTCTAATAATAGGGAGAGCAACACCTTGTCGTCTAAAACCAAACCATATTCTACGAACGTTTTAACACAATCTTTAAATCTTGAACTTCTTAAATATTCGCTTGTCAATTCGTAAATGAGTGGCTCATCGTTATAGTAAACATTTGGATCAAGTCCATTAACAAAGCATTCTTTTATACCATCAACAGAATGTGTTTCAATCTCGCCAATAATTTTGTTTAAATAGTCCATGATAAAAAATTAATGACTGTCAAATAAAATAACAGCTGATGTCCGGGCTACCCGCCCTCTTTCGCCTTCCCGGGCTTCAAAGGGCAAACCGGCAGGATTCGTGAGCGGTATCTGTGCCTGCGTAGCTTCCTTCAAATATAAGGACATCTTTGATTGTGCAGCTGTACCTGCTGGAGGGTAGCATCTATGTAAAAGCAGTATTCATTGTTTCCTTTGTGGGTAGCAAAACATACAAATATGAAATCAAAGAATACTGCTCAGCCAAAATTATTCATTAGTATTGACATGCACAAGGCCAACTGGAGTATCCGCCAGACCACAAACCGGCGCTTGTTTTCCCATTGATCAACAACCTGATGATGATAAATTTTTATTTATGAAATAAACAAAAGAAAGGAAATACGCATTGCTTTTGGTAGTCTACTAAAGGAACTGCTTTACATAGGA
Organism: uncultured Saprospiraceae bacterium; assembly: GCA_963837505.1. GTDB lineage: Bacteria > Bacteroidota > Bacteroidia > Chitinophagales > Saprospiraceae > Opimibacter. Next base: position 37,671 of record CAWINN010000007.1, read on the forward strand.
GCCTATGTTATGTGCGGACTCTTTATGCACAAATCATTTGAATTAGGAAAATCATTTTATCACAATTGTCTCACATTTGCAGTCCAATTGAGTATTTTTTGAAGTCTTCTGTAAGATTTTCCTTATAATCACCTTTTTCCTAGTGGGCGATTACAATTTTCTTAACCGCGCTCATTCTTTCACCATGCACGTTCAAAAAATATATGCCATCATGTAATTTGCTAACGTCAACTTCAAGTTCCGTCAAGGAATTCCAGTTTATGTGAAAGACCTTATTGCCAACTAAGTTGAATAGAGAAACTTGCAATTTTGTTTCTTTCCTAAAATCCGGATCAATTTGAATAATTACAAAGTCTCGCACAGGATTGGGGGAAACTGTAATAACTGATTGCGGTATTCTTGGCAGTTCATTTAAGGCTGATAGTAAATCGCAATCGAGGGAATCACCTTCACAAAAGTACTGAAAGTCAACAAGCCACCCATTTCTTCCATAATTAATCAATCCATGTGTTTCGTATCCAAAGCCTTCCAAAATTCGACCTATGCCGTAGTAAAGGTCTCCATAATTGACGAACACTCCTGTTGTATAAAATGCCCTTGTCGCCAGGCCTGAAAAAACAAATGGCCTAATAGAATCAACAACTGGTATTGTGGGAACCCAGGATTCGTACAAATTTTCTAACACACAATCGTTTAAAGTGTCTCCTTCCTGTAAGGAAAAATCATATAACAAATGTTCTGTAGGCTGGCACATAGAAACAGTGTCATAAATTGGAAGTAAGTAAACTTTTCGTGTAATTGTATCTTCTCTCATCAATGCATATAGAAATGTGTTCAAGATTTCCTTTGGGTTTTGGATAGCAGTTGAACCTGCATTTTTCTTTAAAATGCGTTGATAAATTTTCTTGTAAGAATTGCCTTGGATTAGAGTATCGCCTTGCATTGACAATGCAAAAGCAACAGTGATATGAACTGGAGGATCTTCAGAAGCCATTTGTGTATAAACCCAATTTCGACCATTCTTTAAAAGCTTAAAATAAGGCTGCGCAAATAAATTTGAACGGTAAGACAGAAATAAAACGAGCAAAATAAAAAGTGATATTTTCATAAAAACATGCTTTAGACTAAAACAATTAATGCACTACCTTGAATTTTACTGATATGATATTTCAATTGCCACATATTGGTGAATCAAATTAATGGATCACAAATCATCAAAAAGAGATCGCACATAACGCCCGGGCTTCACGATGTGGCGCTCCAGAATTTCATCTTCAAGATAGTGAAATCTGAGTCAAAGGTTAAAGTATTGAGATCAGGGAATTCCGCCATGGCGTGAAGCTAATGTTATCGGTTGATATGCCTAAAGACTTTTTATCATTGAATTATACTCCTCATGTGACCCTATCCAAAACCACACCATTGTATCATCTTCGAGAATCCCCAATGCACGGTAGCCCAAACTTATCCTGACAGCATATATTGGGCTAATGCTGTGAATTTGTTTATACTGAAGGCTTGGATGGGATGGATTTTCTAACCAGAGGTGATAGGCACTACGGGCTTTTGTCTGAATACGGCTAGGCAGGTTTTCTAAACATTTCCTAAATTTAGATGTGGTAACCGATTTCATTACCAGGACTTATCAGAAGTCTTACCTTCCTTATATTCCTGCAAAGCTTCTTTGGCCAATGAAGCAAGCTGATCTTGACTTTGGAGAATGGTAGCATCCCAGCTAAGTTCATCCTGGATCAACTTAGCTATTTCAATTTGTTTGCTTTCAGAGAGTTTCTCGATCTGTTGAAAAGCTCTCTTAACTTGTTCTATCATGGTGCGCTTTTTAAAGGGTACTAAAATTTTCTCTCACAAGTCTAAATCATTCGTTCATGCTACTGAAACCCGACCTAAGTTAGTCGATTGGTATTGACTGTTTGGGACTCCAGGAGTTTCTTTACTATATCTCTGGCAATCTCAAGAGTCTCTGTGATCGTTCGGCCTTGGGCCACAAGTCCTTGAATTTCATCAGACGTTGCCAGATATATGCCTTCGGGCAGTTTTTCTATGTGAATTTGAATAGTTCCTTCCATGATTTCGTCTTAGAACTTGCAAATTAGGGGTTAACACTCAGAGATGCAAGTTAGGCTTTTGACCTGCGACCTCTTTAGCGAAACTATCTTTAAACGTATTTCAGTTCAATTTTAACAAGCCGGCTGGGAGTATAATATAATGCAACCATGCCCGTAAATTATCGTAATACCATCTTCATCGACCCCCATGTGGGATCATTCTCATTTATATCCGCTTCAAACTCAAGATTCAATGCATTCTCCTTCATCAGGCCATTGATTGCTTCTTCAAATTTAGGATTTGATTCAGTGTAAAAGATCATATCCATTCCTTTGTCTGTCACAAATCTGGCTATGAAATGACATATTCCAACTGATTTTAACTCTGGATAAAAATAATCCTCGACCGTGCTCATGTCAAGTTGCGCTCTTTGATGTTCATCTAAATTCATCAAATCCACCTTCATTATAATCAAACATGGGCAGAATGCTTTAAATGCATACTCTTTGTACGCTCTATTAACCCATGCATTGCCAAATTGGCCGGTTTCTGTCCTTATTTGAAGGATCGCGATAGATTTTCCTGGGTAAACGGTCCCATCCATTTTAGCCTGCTCAAAATCAGCAAGCGTGGGTTTTTTCTTAAATAATCCAAACATGATTTAACTATTTTTTCGATAACGTCCGGGCTACCTGCCGGCTGGGCTCGTGAGCGATATCTGTTCCTGTGCGGTGGCTTTCAAATATAAGGATATCATTTCTTTTGCAGTTATCCCAGCTGGCAGGTAGCATCTATGTAAAAGCAGTATTCAGTGTTTCCTTTGTGGGTAGCAAAACATACAAATATGAAATCAAAGAATACTGCTCAGCCAAAATTATTCATTGGTATTGACATGCACAAGGCCAACTGGAGTATCCGCCTGGCCGCACACCGGCGCTTGTTTTCCCATTGATCAACAACCTGATGATGATAAATTTTTAATTATGAAATAAACAAAAGAAAGGAAATACGCATTACTTTTGGTAGTCTACTGAAGGAACTGCTTTACATAGGAGCCTATGTTATCGGACGTTTTTTTTCGTGCGCATTCTTTGACATTAATCTAAAAGTAGATAGGTTATGCTAAATCCAAAAACGCTATTTCGTATGTCCACACTCGAATATGTGTCTTTTATTTCCTTAGGGTTTATATTTGCTAGCCCCAATCCATAAGATAATGCTGCTTTAAATTTGGAAAAACTGTATCCTCCTTCAAAAACGAATCCGTAATCAATTGGACTAAAGTGATCATTTGAATCCTCGCCAAGCATAAGGTCCGAATCCGTACCATTATCCTCATGTTTGCCGATAACCAAATATGCTTCTTGTTCCCCAAGATTTTTAAAGGGAACAAAACCTCGAAATTCCAACACATATTCTTTGGATAAAAATTTTCGTGTAGAAGCGGAAATCTGGATTTTACCGGAAGGTGAAGTGCTTTCCATCCGGGAAGCAACATTCACAGTATCTCCCCATACATCATAAACGTACTTTTTGGCTCCAACGATACCCGCTACAACAGGACCTGAATTAATTCCTATTCGTATATGAACGCTTGTTTCCAAAGGCTCGCCAAAATGGATGTCTTGTACTCATTCATTCGCTCGCATAGAATTTTATTCTTTATTTGAAAGTGAATTTGAAGTGGATGTTATCCGGCTTTGCAATTCTTTCAACATGGATTCGAGGTCATCCATCCTTTCTGACTGTGCGCTCAGCTTTTCATTTTCTGCCTGCAATGCTTCAATTTGCACCTGCATGTTTTCTATTTGCTCCTGCTGTTCTTTTACCGCATTAATCAACATATAGGTCATGGCTGAATTATCTACATCGTAGTATTCAACATCATTCTTTTCAAAGCTGCCCACCATGTAAGGTGCTATTTCTTTCAACTCTTGTGCGATAACGCCCACGTATTCAGGCTCCGTGTTATAGCCTGAGGCATCATTGTAATGATAGGTTACAGGTTTTATCTGCATGATAGTATTGAGACCATCATGGTATGGTTTGATTTCCTGCTTCATTCTCCGGTCAGAAAGGGCACTCCAGCTACCACCACCTGGCTTGGCGGCATTACCGTTCACTTCCAGGGCGTTCGGGCTGTTGCTGGCAATCACTGTACCCATGCCCACTTTGCCCATCATGATGACCTCATTGGCAACCTGTGACACATCGCCAATATAGATGGCGTCACTGGAGTGGCCGCTGCCGCCTACATCTATCTGTACATAATTCGCTGGCGCATTGGCAATTAATTGTATGGCCTGCTGATTATCTGAGCCTATTTTATTGAGAGTACCATACACATTCAGCGCACCGCTAAAGCTGCCATTACCGGAGTTATCTATTTGGAGACCTTCATTACCTCCATCACCGGATAAGTAATGGCTACCCAATTGAATATTCTGTGTAGCCGTATGGTTGCCAAGATTATCGGTCTGGGCTGCGGCCCAACCGGCATTGCCGCTAGCATCGCTGGTAAGCACATAGCCGTTGGCTTGTGTACCATCATTTACGCGCAGTGTACCGTTAACTGCCAGTATATTGCTATCAAACTCGCCATAAATCAAGGCATGTGCCGAATCGGCATTGCTGTTTTCAATATAAAGCTTGTTAGCGCCTGTTTCATTATAACCGGCATTACTACCTAAAAACACATTACCTGAGCCTGCAGCATTAAAGCCGGCCTTATATCCTAAAGCTGTATTGCTGCCACCAGTAGTGTTATGATACAGCGCATGAAAACCACTGGCCGAGTTGTAATTTCCTGTGGTGTTACTATAAAGCGCAGCCCTGCCTATAGCAACATTATCGTAACCACTGGTGTTGTAGGTAAACGTATTATAGCCAAATGCTGCGTTATTGACTCCACTCCCGTTTGCCGTACCTGCAGCGTAGCCATAAAAGGCATTTCCCTTAAAGTCGTCAAAATCAATCCGGCCTGCGTTTTGGTTATTAACCTTAAAATTCAAAGCAACGCCATCGGTAGTGCCAATAAAACTGCTCCCCGGAATACCACTATTACCGGTAAGACTCCACGCCTCTGCACTTACTACAGCAGCAGGGTCTTCCCACCTACTATTCCCACTGGCATCACTAGTCAGCACATAACCGTTGGCTTGAGTGCCGTCATTCACCCGCAGCGTTCCGTTTATGGCAAGCAGGTTATTGTCAAACTCACCATAAATAAGTGCATTGGCCGAGTCGGCATTTGTATTTTCAATATACAGCTTATTAGAACCGGTTTCTTCGTGACCGGCCTTGTAACCAAGGAAGACATTTGCATCTCCGGCAACATTATATCCTGCTTCGTATCCAATCAGCACATTTTCGTTAAAACTGCGTGCAGGAGAATTTCCTGCTGAATAAATACCCAAAATGATATTTTTTTGTCCTGTTGTCTGGTATGAACCGGCATGTTGCCCCAGATAAATGTTATTCTTACCGGAAGAATTATTGTAACCTGTAAAGTCTCCGATCGCAAGGTTTGCGGATCCGCTTGAGTTGTTCCTCAGGGCACTTGTACCAATAGCAATGTTATAATTGTCGCTGAGGTCATCCGCTGATCCTGCATTCTCACCTATAAAAACACTGTTTCCTGTATTGGCAGGTTCAAGACGCGATTGCTTCATGATCCATTTCTCTGTTCCGGCAAGATCAAACCTGATTATATCCTCATCTGTACTTTCCTCTACCTGAATTTTGGTGTCGTTGTCGGCATCAGCAAGAATAGTGGCTGTTTCAGGTGCTGTCCAACTGGCATTACCATCCGCATCGCTGGTAAGCACATAACCATTTCCCTGCGTGCCGTCCTCATATTTCATCTTACCTACTACATGCAGCGTAGTATCAGGAGTGGTTGTACCAAAGCCACTGTTGCCGTTCTTTAGGATGGTAAAGGCATTGCTCCTGTTCGCATCAGAAGAACCATTGCCCACGGAGAACACCCGGTCAGAAACATTCCATGAATTGGTTGAGTTGGGAACATAGGTTTCGTTGAAGGAACCGACAGCCGTTTCCCGATAGGAAAGGCTTCTCAAACCGGAACCCAGGGCTGAACTTTTATTTCCCGAAGCAATCGACTCACTGCCAATGACAACAGCATATTCTGCAGTTGCACCTACATCATACCCAATGGCAGCGGTATTCGTTGCCGAGGCAATGGGATTATTACCGGCTGCAAAGGCATTAGCACCGGTCGCAATAGCACCCAAACCCAATGCAACACTGCTGCCACCTGAAGCAGTATTATTTATCCCGTTTGTAAAGGAAGCCGTGCCTGATGAGGTATTTGCACGTCCCATGGCCACCGCATGATTACCACTGGCAATATTTCCTGAACCGATAGCGAAGCTGTAATCTCCCGAAGCTTCTGCGGCCGGACCGATCTCTGGAGTCATAAAGAAGAGATTGAATACCGGTTCCGTTGGGGTTGATAGCCCAGATGCTGTCGGCAGCGGAGACCATACTCGCCAATGCCAGCCAGGAAGTGCCATTGTAGTAGTAAAACGAATTGCGACTGCTGTCGAAGACCATCAGTCCTTTGGCGGGTGAGGTTATATTTACTACGGAGGAGCTATCCATCCGTGGTATAAGCAATCCCTTTGTACTGCTTTTAATATCCAGCATGGCAGATGCATCGGGGCTGCTGTTCGTGGTACTGATGCTTACCTGGGCATAGCTGCTTAAGAAGTACAAAAAAAGAAAGGTGGCAAGGATTACTTTTTTCATGTGTTTGGGTTTAGAATTATTTAGTATGCTTTTATGAATTCATCAAGACTTTGTGTGGCATCCAGCGTAAGTTTTTTCTTTAGCCTGTGCCGGGCCATGTTTACCGATTTAATGCTGATGTGTTTTAGGGTTGCGATATCCGCATGGCTGAAATTCATGCGGATAAAACAGCAGAGTTCGAGATCATTAGCAGTAAGCCTGGGTATTTTTCGCTCTATTCTTTGCAAAAAACCGGCGTTTGCATCCTGTACTTTTCCCTGTAATAATTCCTCATCTCGCTGCGGATTAAGGGAAACTAAAATTTCTGTTTCCAGCCGGCTGATGAGTTGGTTTCTGTGTGCCCCTCTGCTCTTTCTGATCTCGTGCAGGGAGCTGAGAATTTTTTGGGACCAATGCTGTTTGGCTTTGATATCGGCGGCTATACTTACAATGTCCTTTTGAGTACTTTTTATTTCCATTGCCGTTTGATTTTACTATTCGGCGATTTTTTAAAAGTAGTATCATCACGGCGCGGAATCCAAATAAAACGATGAATAATTTGTCTGAAAAATCATAGACAAAACTTCCATTTTATTATATAAGTAGCTGATATACAGGAACACAGAAAAGAACAAATGTTCAGTGTTATAGAGATAGGTCTACAGTAAATTGTAGTGTATTGGAGTTGACCCGGGACAATCCAGGAAGAGGAAAATCTATAAATTTTGGAGGAAACTATCCATATCCTCTCCGGTACGAACGGCTAATTTTTTCTTTAAGCGGTACCTGTTGGTACGCACCGACTCGGGATCTATATTTTGCAATTGTGCGATCTGGGCAATGCTGAGGTTAAGACGTATATAGCTGCACATCTTTATCTCAGTTTTGGAAAGATTGGTGAACTGCTTTTTCAGCCTGTCGTAAAACTCATTGTTCAGGGTATCCATATTCTGTTGAAGCAATTCCAGTTCTTCATCAATAAAAACCCGGGCATGTATTTCATCCTTCATTCGTTTAATTTCCCTGTTGCGCTGGTTGCCTCTCGTCGATTCAATCTTTCCTATCTTTTCTATCATTTCCTTAGCCCATTCCTGATTTTGAGACAGGTTGAGTGCCAGGTCGGCCATGTCTTTTTTCTTGAATTCAAGTTCCATATCCAGCAGCTTTTTTTCCTGCTCCTGTATTTTGGCATGTTCTTCGGCACGCAGCTTTTGCTCTTCAAGTAGCTTAGCTTTATTTAATTGCAAACTGCTTCGCTGGCGATAATATACAGACAGGCTTGCCAACATCATAAGCACTGCAAAAGAGATCAGCAAAACTATCCACAGGCGAAACCGCGATTGCCTTGTCTCCTCCTCCCGCTCCGTTGTTTCATGAGCGATGGTTTCGTCGAAACGCTCTGATTGGAGCAAGGCTAACTGGTTGTTGGTTTCTTTAATTAATTCTTCACTGCTATCGCGAATACTGTCGGACAGTGTCGAAGCTCTCTTTTCGTAAGCATAAGCTTCTCTATAATTGTTTTTCTTTATAAAATACTTCGCAAAAACCTGGTATAAATAAAATTCATTAGTGGCTTTGTCTTTGTAAGACATGGTGTCGATTGCACCCGCCATTTGGCCCAGCAATAATTTTGCCCGGTCATCATTATTAAGTTCAAGCTCTGCATTTGCAAGTGATATTCCGGCATTAACCAATCTGAAAGGATCATCGGCATGTTTATATCCATTAAAATTTTTTTCATAAATGTCCAGAGCCTTTTTAAACTCGTGCCTGTCTTCATAAATGGTAGCCATATTATCCAGCACACTACCCCGGAAAACATTCCAGTCTTCACCGTCCTTAAAATAATCGGCCATTAAAATGCTATCGGCTATTTTAAAGTAATTCATGGCCGTATCTGGTTTTCCGTACTGGTATAAATAAATCCCCAGGTTATTTATAGAAGAGACAAAAGGCTTTGGAGTGGAAGAATCGCCGGCGTTAACCATGCCCAACCGCAGTACATACAACCCCGAATCCCGTTCGCCAATTATTTGATACAAATTGGCCAACTTACCATATACATTGATTTTCGCGCCTATATGGTTTTTGCCTGTATGGCTGGAGTTTAAATATTCCCATGCGTTTCTTATAGCCTCGCGATATCCTCCTTTTTTCATTAGGTTATCGGTGAAAAATAAAAGGCTCTCTGCTTTTATTTGAGATGAATCGGGTATTAAATTCATCACCGTAACTGCCTCATTGTAAATTGAAGTAAAACTTTTCCGGTCTATATCGTCGGGCAATTGGGAAGCGGCATCAATAAGCTCCTGAAGCTTGTTTTCATAGCTATGAATTGATTTTTCTTCTTTAGTATGCCGCTGATTTCCGGCACAATAAGACAAAAGAAAGCTTACTGAAAGCAATGCAAAAAAGTAGTATTTTTTAGTTGAACACGGCATTGTTTACTTTCTATTTTGCTTTGACATAGGTATTGAAAACGAAAATCATTTTTGCGATAAACTCGCCAACAGATTTTCCAAATTGCTTATGGATGCCTTGAATCCTTCTTTGAAGCCCATTTCAATCATCTTCTCCATGCGGGCCAGCGATTCATTGTAAATAGTAATACTGACTTTTGTCTTCCCGTTTTGTTCGCTGAAAGTGTAATTCCAATCCGACCCTGGCAATTGAGGGTTTTCATCTTGGTCTGCAAAAGCATTAAATAGTTTGAAGTTGGTTTTTGGGCTAATGGACGTGTATTTCTGAATTGACCAACGCTCCAGTCCTTCCGGACTTACCATCGCATAAAATCTTCGTCCGCCCACTTTAAACTCCATAAATTTTGTTTTTGATGTCCAGGGTTTAGGTGCCACCCATTGGTCAAGGATTTCGGCTTTAGTAAATGCATCCCATACCAGCGAAAGGTCAGCATCAAATTCTCTGGTGATGTATACCATTTTCGCTGCCTTGTCCACGGTAAAATCAAATAACAATGGATTGTTCATTTTTTTGGTTTTTTTATAGTTGTTAATACAGTATCCAGTTGATTAAATTGAGTCTCCCAATTTTTCCTGAATTGGGCCAACCAATGGTCCAATTCCTGCATTTTTTTGGGATTAAAGTGATAGTATATTTCCCTCCCGGACTGCTCGGGTCTGATCAATTCGCATTCCTGCAATACTTTAATATGTTTTGATACGGCTTGCCGGCTCATATCAAATTTTTCCGCCATGGCATTTGGTGTTAATGCCTGAATAGCTATTAAAGTTAGAATGGCCCTGCGTGTTGGGTCAGCTATGGCCTGGAATAGGTCTTGTTTCATTCTTCCATATTTAATTGCGCAACTTCCAGGTTGCAAATATATATGCAACTTCTGGGTTGCGCAAATTTATTTCCCACTTTTTTCCGGGATGAGATGTCGGGGAGTTTGCCGGTCGTTGGGGTCGTCCTACAAAGATGCCTGACGCCCTGGGCTACCTGCCCTCCTTCGCCATGTAAGTTGAAGCGTCATGGCAGGCCTTGCGGTTTGATCCTGTCATGCAAGCCTACTATCGAACGCATGCCGGAAAGAATAGTAAAGCTATCTTGGTTAAGGTGGCCAGGAAATTATTGAGCCGGACATTGGCTGTGATCAAAACGGAAACACCCTATCAAGCCGGGGTGATAGCATAAACAAATAACATCCATAATGCTCTGTAAACTGAAATGAAGGACTACAAAACATCGGCGGTGAAGTTGATTCAACTTTCACATTGGGTAGTTAGCGGTGCCCTGAGCGAAGTCGATGGGTGGCCTTTTTTTCCATATTCATCATACAGATGCTGGTGAACGGATTCAACTTCCGTATCACACATAGGAGCCGGAGCCGATATGGAGTTGGTTGTTGAAATGCGATGTGCTGAGCGGAGTCGAAGTATGGAAAAACAACAGCCCGCAAAAGCGGGGCTGGTTTTCCCACGCATTCCAACAACCGAATAGGAATGGGTTATTGATAAGCTCCGTGCTGAGCGAAGTCGAAGTATGGAAAAACGCCAGGCTACACACCGGCGCTTGTTTTCCCATACTTCGACGAGCTGCAATCGTTTATCAACAACCTGATGATGATAAATTTTTATTTATGAAATAAACAAGAGAAAGGAAATACACATTACTTTTGGTAGTCTACTGAAGGAACTGCTTTACATAGGAGCCTATGTTATGCCACGTGCACTTTTCGTTCAGCAATTTCTCTGAGTGAGTTGGGGCATATATCAAAACCATTGTCCCAAGCTAATCCGCCACCTGATTCAATATCCACTTTACTAAACTTAGTTGGATCTAAAAGTTCTATGGCGATTCCTTTATTCAATAATGGTTTAAGATGGACAGTACTTTCAAAGCCATCCTCGAACCGGATCCAAATCCTGTAATCCTCCAACACTTTATATTCCCTTACAACATTCATATTAGTCCAAAGGTCGTATTTTTTTCAATCTTTCAGCTTGCTGGGCTTTTTCCCAATTGTCCAACAGTTCATCCCGGTGGATGGAAGCCCATTCTAATACTAACGCATTTGCCCGCCCAGGAAGTTTCCCATCAATGATTTGGAGGGTATTAATATTATACTCAGCCTGATACTCCCCCATATTCGGCATGGAAGTGAGGCGGGTTATGATCAATGACGTACATTTTGATCAGGATACCATAGAAGCGTGAAATTTCTGGCATGGTGAAGTTTTGTTTTCAAAATTTGGTGATCATCGGCATGTGGCATATCGACGAACAGAGCTTCACGCAGGCAGGGATTGTATCTGCAAACCTATACGCGAAGCACTGTTCTCCAAAAATACCACATTTCAATCACTCGAAGCCGGAAACCCTGCTTGTCGTGAAGCTGATGTTATAGCACGTTTTTTATTAATTTTGTTTGAATCCAGTTTCTTATTTGTTCATATTTCATATTCCCTTTTGCTACATTCAGAATGAATTCAAATTTTTCTTCCTCGGACGTTCTTATATCCATTCCATTTTCAATTAGGACAAGTCGCATCAGTACATATCCAATTCGCTTATTACCATCAATAAAAGGATGATTGGAAATTATGCTTTCCAGAATTGCAGAAGCCTTGTCCTCAGGAGTTGGGTAAAGTTCCTTTTCTTCAAATGTTTGATAAGGCCTGGAAAGAGCAGATCGGAGAGCATCTTTATCACGGATTCCTTTGGCTCCACCAAATGTTTCGATCAAGAGCTTGTGAATACCAATGACTTCATCAATCGATATCACTTGGCAAGTTTTTCCAGCAAGCTTTTATCTTCTTCAAGTACCCTTCTTAAATGAGATGCCCTCCTTACCTCTTCTTCTGATTTTCCTTTCAGACTGTTTAAGTATGCAAGAATGTTGCTGAGGGCTGAATCAGGAACTTGATCCAAGGCTTTGTTTATTTCAGATATGAGTTGTTTAGTTGTCATAATCTCAGCAACAAAGATAAGGGTTTTCAATAACCAATGGGGTATTCTGAAATGTGCTATAACGACCGGGGCTGTCTGTCGGCGGGATAGCAGCCGATCATCTGTGCCTGAGCGTTTCCTTTTAAATATAAGGATATCATTGGTTTTCTACCGGACCCCGATGGCAGACAGCCTATGTTAGATGCAGCAATTTTTAATCATTCGGCTTTGGGTTTTCTTTTAATTGTTTTCTGTTGAATATGTACAAGCTTGTTGGTTACTAGGATCTACATAAAACTCTTTCCATTCAAGCATCTCCATTGTTTGTTCACTTTCTTTCGATTCAAGTATTTCTTCTGTCCAAATAAATCTGTTGTGACTTCTTATTCCAAGGTCTCCCATTCTTGATCTCCACTTTGTCTGCAACGAACCAATAGATCATCTCCTTATAGTCAAGCAATTTTGTCGGAATTCTGCTGATGATTTCAGAATGAACTTCATCCCAATCATTTCCGACCTGTTTTCGTAAAAACCTAACTAAAAGACCATAGTTTATTTTATTGTTATAGAATTTATAAGTTGATTTTATGCTTTCGTGAATGGGAAGTTCCTCCATTTCACTACTCTTTTGCAAATGTCTATCTTCAGCATAACTACCATTGAGTATCCGAGCACGTTTACTCCCAGATGTCTTCATCACACTCATTAACCATCTTTTGTTATGCTCTTTCATAAGTACAAATCATTTCGAAGTTGCATCTAACGGTTTGCAGCTCCTTGCAGTTTTTTGCTATGTCAAGTTATGCATTTGAGCGTTAACACGCAAAAAATTGCAAGTAGGTGCTGTTATATGCAGTGTTTTTATGTCCCTACGTTAAAGAGATTTGTCCGCCAATTTTTTACAAGCGCTTCAATTTCGAATAAATTCCAATTCTCGGTTAAAATTGTCAGACCTTCAAATATTGGTGAAGAATCAATGTCGATTTCTTTTGAAGTGTCCAAACCAAAACTATTTAGAATGTCGGCAGTTCCTTCATGTAGTAGTCCGTCATCCTCTTTGTGCTTTGAATAATTCGCTAGCCCAATAATTAATTCAATGTCAGATTTTTCATAAAGCTTAAACTTTGGTCTAAGCTTATAATATTTTGTTTTGTCCGAAGTGCTATTAATTAGGTCTTTGATTGCACCATTTATATAATTTTGAAATGCAATAAATGCAAGTCCATAAATAGGTTCAGAATCCTCCCTAAACCAAAGGCCGTCGTACCAAGCATATTCTTTCATTCTGTCTTGAAGTACCTTAATTGATTTGTCTAGACCAAGAATAATTTGTGATAAACTGTCAGCACGAAAGTCATTTTTAAGATAATGTGTACGGGGATCTTTAGTCATGATTTTTTTGTCAACATTGCACATAACGTCCAGGAGTCTACTTGTCGGCAGGTTGATGGCGGTGATCTGTTTCTGTGCGCTGATTTTCAAATATAAGGATATCATTTTCAATGTAGATAAGTCCTGCTGACGAGTAGCACGATGTTATCGGCTGTTTTTTTCATTTTGACTATGAGAGAAAATTCTTGAACTAATTTAACACATTAATCGAATTCGCTGATTGTAGATAACGTAGAATTATACCTAACTTATCCGACTAAGGAAAATATGCAAGAGTAAATTCTGTTGTTGTCAGTAGTCATTCATTATCTTGTTCATCTTGCTTATCCTCATTTGATTCTTCATCTTCTTCATTTTTTGGCTCATCACTTTTCTTGATTTATGCCATAATCCTTCTTTAATTCTGTTAATACAAAATGGTTGTACTCAGCTAATATTTTCTCTAATTTTGATTCGATTTTCGCATTTATTTTTTAATTCCACATCTTGGGTGCATACCACTTTACATCTCAGTTTGCTCAAATTCAGTCCAATTTTTAAAGCATACTTTCCATATGAGTAAATAAGTTTGATGTGAGTAGAATTTATAAAATATGTAATTGTGCAGTTGAAGTTTTCGAATATATTGAAACTTTCTTAAGTAATTCAAAGTAATTCCTCTGAAATGGTGAATCGAATGTGTGATCAAAACCTTCGTAAAATTCATTAACAACTCGCCCATATGGTCGTAAGTTTTGCATCCAAATTGGAGACATTGTCATCCTAAAGGATTATGTGTGGGCCATAAGTGCTCCCATAGTCTATATTTTTTACCCATTCAGTTGTAAATCTTGATTTAGCATAAAAATCTGTTTCTTGTTCGTGTAAGAATTTTGCTATTATTTCTTCTCATTGGAAAGCTGAATTGTGATTTTCAATTTCTTTTCACAGCTGCATCATACAAGTTGAGAAATTCATCTATTGGTTGAGCTCCCTCAAATTTTGTCTTGATTAAGTTTAAAACTTCCAAACCCTCTTCGAGAGACTGTATACATCTTAGATTCTTCAATTATTAGATCAAGTAAATTTTGAATGTTCTGCAGCTGCATTGACACCCAATTTTATAGAAGAAATAATTGAAGCAATCTTTTCTTTTGAAAGCAGCATTGTTATTACAAAATTCCTCATATACTTGGCTTTTACAACGAATAGAGGATTTTGTGCTGTATTGTTTTCGAATTTATCGGATATAAAATCCATAATATTTTTATATCTAATTGAATCTTCTTTTCCTTCTACTAAGGATTCCAAATAAATGCCAATGTGAAATCACTTATTTTTCTTGTCGCACAATGACTAGATTGAGAGTTTTGACATGAATTCATAAAGTAACATTTGTCAAACTCTTGCTTAGTTGCTTGAAAATAATGATCTAACTGTTTTGTGTCCTTTATGTATTGCGATGCCTGATCGACATGCATCGATAACTTTTATGAAAAGTTTTGGTTTTAGGTTTTCTGAAATAATTATCAAGTTCAGAATTTTGCAGTGATGTAGAATTTAGTTTACTTGATATCTGTAGTTACTCATTATGTAATAGAATTCATTATTCCTAAAATGACCATGCCCACTGAAATAGAAAAATACTTCTGCTATATCTTCATTTCATATTTTAAAATGAATTGTACTAATTCTTCCTTATCTTTGCAGCTCTTACACGATTGTTGAAAGCAAGTATATGATCAAATTTATTAGTTGCTTTCAATGCATTCTCCATCGCCACACAGCATCATTTAAGACATCCAGGTAATTTTGTGATATTATCAATATCTCGGATACCGATAGTATTACTGCTATTTTCATTTTTAACTTTGGATGACTGACAACTTGTTTATATCTGTCATAAAGATGCTGCCAAAATTGCCGATAACTTGTTTATACCAGCCACTCCATGACACAAATCCCCCCAAAACAGATATGTTACCAGCACTTTTTAGCTAATGGTTATGGCAGCTATCCTTCCGCAGGATTATACCCGGATCCCTTGTCCCCAAACCAATAGGTGTGGATGGAGGTTTCCTGGGTGGCTATTGTCAAATATAAGGAAAATGCAAGGTTCATCGGACGTGAGTGGAGAGTGGAGATGGGTGGGTGAGGAGAGATATATCTTGTGCCCTGCCTCCTGGTTCCTGCCTCCTGATTCTTTGCTACTCAGCCTGGACCGGGACCTGGCCTACAAACCACATGTCAATCGGTCCTTTTCCTTTCGCCTCCACCTTCCCCCGGTACGTAAACGTAAATCCAGGCCGGTGTTTAATCGCTTCGTAAGTGGTGGTACTGATATTGACTTTTCCTACTTCACCGGCAGATTCCATCCGGGAGGCGGTATTGACCGTATCACCCCATATATCATATTGAAATTTGGTATCTCCTACGATTCCGGCCACCACCTGGCCTGTGTGAATGCCTACACGCATTTGAAAAGCCGGAAGACCTGACAAATGGCGGCTGGAATTCCTGGACTCAATAAACGACTGCATCTCCAGGGCGGCACGGATGGTACTTTCTACGGAGTCTTCCCGGAGCACAGGGAGCCCTCCTGCAGCCATATAGGCATCGCCTATAGTCTTGATTTTTTCAATGTCGTATCTCTTGCAGATCGCATCAAAGGCGTGAAAACATACATTCAGTTCCGCTACCAGTTCACCCGCACTCATCGTCTCCGCGATTTCGGTAAATCCACGGAAGTCGCAGAATAATACCGACACCTGTTGATAGTCACGCGCATCGGCATGTCCCTTTGCCTTTAATTCATCCGCAATCTCTTCCGGCAAAATATTGAGCAACAACGTATCTGATCTGGCTTTTTCTACAGCCAACTGGCTCCTGGATCGGTGGATGATGACCAGCCCAAATCCCAGTAAGCCCGCAAGTCCCAGGGAAAAGAGGCCTCCAAGGAGAAAGCGGTTTTTTGACTTTTTATATTTAAGCGCCTGTAATTCCTTATCCAGGTTGTCCAGCTTCAGCGACTGGATTTCATTCGTTTTTTTCTCCGCTTCATATTTCTCCTGCATCTCAGTGATGGCTTTGTATTTTTCGATACTCAGTACCGAGTCCTGCAGGTAATACGCCCACAAAAGCGCATTATATCCTTGTTTGTAGTCACCGAGGCCGGTCAGGATTAAAGCCTTATTGTGATTAAGTTTTTGCATTGCACTCAGATTATCCAATTTGCCCGCGTAAGCAATCGCCGAATCGAGGTAATTGAGAACCTGGTGGTGATCATCAGACAGGCCGGCCAAATTATTATAAATGATCAGTATATTCCCGTAAACCTGTTGCTCCCTGGCCAACGTCAGGGCTTGATTCAGATAGTGTCTGGCCTGCTCCACCGAATCCTTCGTTATATAAAACGTCCCCAGATCGATGAGGGCATTCATCTGGTAAAATGGAAGTTTATACGTCGTGGCCAAGGCATATGCGGTATCCAGGCAATGCATAGAGTATGTCTGGTCCACATAGGTCAGTCCAAAATTAAGATAGAGTTTGATCAGCAATCGTTTGTCGGGCCACGCCGCGGGATACGCATTGATCGCCAGGCGGGACAGCGAATCTGCTTTCCCCATTTCGCCTATGTATCGGCCCAAATATGGCTTTTGGCCCATTGCCAGAGGAGTCGGGTGTAGAGATTACAACTGTCCTGATCGAGTAGTCGTTGGGCATCCAGCAAACTTTGTTCAGCGAGCAGATATTTCGAGATCTGTCCGTATTGAGCCGCACGGACGGCAAGGGCAACAATCAGCGCACAACTATCCTGAGACTTTTCGTAGAACGTCACTAATGAATCACAGACCTGAATCGAAGCGACGGGGTCAGGGATGTGTTCGTACAAAAGAGCCTCTATTCGTTGGCTGGCATCTGCGGTGGTCCATGGCGCCTGGGATTGAAGCCCTGTCGTCAGGAGGAAAAAGCATATGCTAAAGAGGCAGGGTCTCAAAATCCTCAAGCAATTTTAGCCTTCCGTAAGGCCAGTCCCCTTGATAAACACCCATTTCTGTTTTGGAGGTGTGTTACCTGGAAAAGATCCTCTTCCTGATCCAAGGCCTATCCACTCAGACCATTCGACAGTAGCAGTGTTACCGGAATTCGTTCCAAAGGTAGGATACAAATGATGTATAATTCCTGCTTCATCCATATACTCAAATTGAATAATACCTACAAATGCAGGATCATCGTCATTAAGAGGTGAATCATCTGTAACGATAATATTGAATTGAACACCTGTGTTTGATAAATTAAGGTTGGCAGGTCCGGTAGATCCGCCTAAAAATTGTCCATCAAGACCATTCAGCTGCAAGGCGTATTGTCCTTCAGCGTCAGAATTATTATTAAACTGAGTTAATCTGTGGGCCACAAACCTGGCGCGATTAGATGATCGTTCTGGAGAATAAGCAACCAGTGAAAAATCTCCATCAGGGCCAGAAGGATCGTTGATTTGGCAAAGTTGCCATCTTTTGTTATCCACAGATTCAAACGAATCCAAATAGAATCCACACTGGTCGGGCAGGTTATCTTTGATTTTACTCATGACGTTGGTTTTATGAAATGAAGAAATAGTTTATTCCAAAGAATTCTGACTTGAATATGCTGAGCACTTCTAAAAACATTTGTTTCTGATCGTTTTCTCCAACCTTCTGACAACAAGCGGCAATTAATCTTAAGTTTATCAGGAGTGCCCATAAATATAAAAATTAATGTGGAAAATAAAAATTCCATACACTTTTTTAGTTTAATCAGTGGGAGGCTAAACCAAGAGTGGATCCGGGTGTAACCACAAATGATTATTTATTTTTTAAGTCGTCTTTATAAGCGTATGCCAAGTATTTTAATGCTTATATATCTCACCATGTACCATGACACTTCCCATATCCTGCACAGTAAGGTCTCCTTCATTTCTCAGCGTATTGACGACATTCATATAGTCTCCGTTTGCGATGGTGACTGACTTATCGACATGGATGATGACGGCACAGGCATCGATACTTCCGCCATCCGTAGCAGAGTCATAATCATCGTCAAAGATGGCGACTGAATTTCCGCCCGGTATGCCATTATTCCAGGCTCCACCTGCGAATGTCGTCGTGTCTGTGCAGCAGTATGTTGATGGGCCACCGTCGGAGATCGTCCAGTTGTATAAAGTATCAAGAGCATTCCAGGCGTCTACTGCGCAATACTGACTTGAGCCCCCATTAAATGGAATATTCGTAGGTGTACCCGGTTGCCCAGACCAACCGATGAGTGTACTGTCATAATTACTTGTAGACATACCTGCTCCAAGGAACATCGCATTCATGGTTGTGACATGGCTTATATCCCAGTTCCCCAGGTTTTGATCAAAGCTTGTGGCATTGACAAACATTCCATTCATATACCCTACTCCCGACACATCCCAGGTTGAGATATCTTGATTGAAGGATGAACATCCGTTAAACATATCACCCATATTTACAACATGGCTGACATCCCAGCCTGAAATATTTCCATTCATCAATGTACACCCTCTGAACATACTATTCAAATCGGTCACATGAGATAGATCCGGAATATCTGTTGCATTTAGTTTAAGGTTGGAGCATCCATAAAAAGCAGAGGCCATGGACCCCCATACGATGTTTCCCCATTGTTCGACCGACCTGATCTTCAACTTATCACCCGTGTTATTGAAATAAAGATGTGGAAACAAGCCATAAATGCTTACGGTATAAGTATTCGCTATTGCATAGGTATGGGCGATGCTACCGGTCACATTTTCATTGGTGGGGCCGTCTCCCCAATCCACATTGTAGTTGGAACCACCGATCACGGGAATGGTTATCTGCTCATTCCCGCCGGTGGTCTGCCAGGTGGTAACAAATGGATCTGTGCAGGACATGCCTCCATCGTTGATGGTCCAGTTGTATGTATTGGTGAGAATATTCCGAGCTGGAAGGCCGATGCAATACATGCTGGTACCAGCATCAAAAATGACATTGTTTTGCAGGGAGGGTAATCCTGCCCAACCCACAAGCAATGGATCATAATGGGGTTGTGAAAGCCCGGCTCCGCTAAACATATTGTGCATGTCCGAGACATCGCTCACATCCCAGTCTCCAATGTTCTGATTGAAAGAGGTCGCACTTGAAAACATCGCAGACATATTCGTTACATGGCTTACATCCCAACCTCCAATATCCTTATTGTAAGAAGTCGCACTTGAAAACATCTCAGACATATCCGTTGCATGGCTTACATCCCAATCTCCAATATCCTGATTGAAAGAGGTTGCTTCCCTGAACATACCTGACATATCTGTCACCGATGAAAGATCCGGAATATCGGACGCAAGGCCTTGCAGATGACTACATCCATAAAAGGCGTTTTGCATCGAAAGCCATGGATTGGATCCCCATTGATCAATGGAAATGATCTTTTCCCGGTCACCCTGGTTATTAAAATATATCCGCGGAAAATCCCCGAAGATCGCCACCGTATACGTGCCTGGCGCGGCATAAGTATGGGTCATATTACCGGAGACTCCGGTGTCTGTATTCCCATCTCCCCAATCAATATGATAATCATAACCACCCCCGGTAGTCGGTATGGTGATCTGGTGATCACCGGAAGATCCGGGATTATCGGTTTTCCATGTGGTAACAAAAGCATATTCAAAGCAATCGAGGCCACCATCATTGATCACCCATCCATGGGTATTGATGAGATTCATTCGTGCTGTCTCACCCAGACAATAATTACTATTACCTCCATCAAAGATGACACTATCCTGAAGTAAGGACAAACTATTCCATCCGATAAGCAATGCATCGTATATAGTTGTAGATAAACTGTCATTTAAAAACATCTCCGACATATCCGTTACATGGCTTATGTCCCAATCTCCAATATCCTGATTGAAAGAGGTTGCTTCCCTGAACATACCTGACATATCTGTCACCGATGAAAGATCCGGAACATCAGATGCCAGCCCTTTCAGATGACTACATCCATAAAAGGCGTTTTGCATCGAAAGCCATGGATTGGATCCCCATTGATCAATGGAAAGGATCTTTTCCCGGTCTCCCTGGTTATTAAAATAGATGCGCGGAAAATCCCCCAGGATCCTAACCGTATAGGTGCCTGGTGCAGCATAGGTATGGGTCATGTTACCGGAGACTCCGGTGTCTGTATTCCCATCTCCCCAATCAATAAAATAATCATAACCACCCCCGGAGGTCGGTATGGTGATCTGTTGATCACCGGAAGATCCGGGATTATCGGTTTTCCATGTGGTAACAAAAGCATATTCAATGCAATCGAGGCCACCATCATCGATCACCCATCCATGGGTATTGATGAGATTCATTCGTGCCGTCTCACCCAGACAATAATCACTATGGCCTGCATTAAAGTGTACACTCGATTGCAGTAAAGGAAGGCTGTTCCAGCCAATAAGCAGTGAATCATAATTGGCAGTGGATAAACTGTAATTAAAAAACATATCGGTCATATCCGTTACATGGCTTACATCCCATTCACCGATATCCTGATTAAAAGCGTTCGAACCTGAAAACATGGACGACATATTCGTTACATGACTTACATCCCAGTCGCCAATATCCTGATTAAAAGATGTCGAATCTGAAAACATGTGTGACATATCCGTTACATGACTTACGTCCCAGTCTCCAATATCCTGATTAAAAGATGTCGAACATGAAAACATCTCTGACATATCTGTTACATGGCTTACATCCCAATCTCCAATATCCTGATTGAAAGAGGTTGCTTCCCTGAACATACCTGACATATCTGTCACCGATGAAAGATCCGGAACATCAGATGCCAGCCCTTGCAGATGACTACATCCATAAAAGGCGTTTTGCATCGAAAGCCATGGAATGTTACCCCAATGATCAATGGAAAGGATCTTTTCCCGGTCTCCCTGGTTATTAAAATAGATGCGCGGAAAATCCCCCAGGATCCTAACTGTATAGGTGCCTGGTGCGGCATAGGTATGGGTCATATCACCGGAGACCCCGGAGTCTGTATTTCCATCTCCCCAATCAATAAAATAATCATAACCACCCCCGGAGGTCGGTATGGTGATCTGGTCATCACCGGAAGATCCGGGATTATCAGTTTTCCATGTGGTGACAAAAGCATATTCAAAGCAATCGAGGCCACCATCATTGATCACCCATCCATGGGAATTGATGAGATTCATCCGTGCTGGCTCTCCAAGACAATAATCACTATTGCCTGCATTAAAGGGTACATCCGATTGCAGTGAAGGAAGACTGTTCCAGCCAATAAGCAGTGAATCATAATTGGCAGTGGATAAGGTGACATCCAAAAACATATTGGCCATGTCTGGTCACACCGCTCACATCCCATCCACCGATGTCCTGATTAAAAGATGAAGCATCAAAGAACATGGATTCCATATTCGTTACATGACTTACATCCCAGTTGCCAATATCCTGATTAAAAGCGAGTGCAATACCAAACATAACTGACATATTCACTACCTGACTTACATCCCAGTTGCCAATATTCTGATTAAAAGCATGTGTTAAAGAGAACATGGAATGCATATTCGTTACCTGACTTACATCCCAGTCGCCAATATCCTGATTAAAAGCAATAGCCTGACCGAACATAATTGCATATTTGTTACCTGACTTACATCCCAGTTGCCAATATCCTGATTAAAAGAATCTGCGGAATCGAACATGTATGACATATTCGTTACCTGACTTACATCCCAGTCGCCAATATCCTGATTAAAAGTAGTTGAAGAGAACATGTATTGCATATCCGTTACCTGACTTACATCCCAGTTGCCAATATCCTGATTAAAAGTTGATGCATTATAAACATGGATTGCATATTCGTTACCTGACTTACATCCCAGTTGCCAATATCCTGATTAAAAGATAAAGCATTATAGAACATGGATTGCATATTCGTTACCTGACTTACATCCCAGTTGCCAATATCCTGATTAAAAGATGAAGCATTATAGAACATGGATTGCATATTCGTTACCTGACTTACATCCCAGTTGCCAATATCCTGATTAAAGGAAGTTGCAGCTGTGAACATGAATTGCATATCTGTCACCTGACTTACATCCCAGTCGCCAATATCCTGATTAAAAGCAATTGCCTGACCGAACATGAATTGCATATTTGTTACCTGACTTACATCCCAGTTGCCAATATCCTGATTAAAAGCAATTGCGGCAAAGAACATGGATTGCATATTCGTTACCTGACTTACATCCCAGTTGCCAATGTCCTGATTAAAAGATGAAGCGTTATAGGAACATGGATTGCATATCCGTTACATGGGACAGGTCGGGTGTATCCGTTGCATTGACAACCAGATTGCTGCATCCAAAAAAGGAACTATACATAGATAGCCATTGGTTATCTCCCCATTGTTCTACGGAAAGAATTTTTTCATTATCCAAAATACTACCAAAATAGATATGTGGAAAAAGACCATATATTTTTACCGTATAAGTCCCGGGTGTAGCATACGTATAGATAGTGGATTGTGTATTGTAACCCTGGAACCCATCACCGAAATCCATCCAGTAATAACTATTGTAAAGATTCGAGATGGGAATGATGATCTGATTATCATCAGATGTTCCGGGATTATCTGTTTTCCATGTCGTGATAAAATAATCTTCCTCAGGACAATCAACGCCGCCGTCCGTAAAATTCCAACCATAATTGATGGCTATATTAGCCCTGGCAAGAAACCCGGGGCATGACTTGCTAAAACCACCGTGGAAATTTACGTCCGTTTGCAGGGAAGGTAAACGATTCCACCCGATCAGTAAAGAATCATACATAGGGGTTGAAAGGGTGACATTTGAAAACATATTGTTCATATTCGTCACATTTTCAACATCCCATCCGCCAATGTCCTGATTAAAGGAAGTGGCGCCAGAGAACATTTCCTGCATATTCAACACACTTCCTACATCCCATCCTCCGATATCCTGATTGAAGGAAGAAGCTCCGGAAAACATCCTGGTCATATAGGATACGTTACTTACATCCCATCCGCCAATGTCCTGATTAAAAGCCGCTGCATGCCAGAACATATTTTGCATGGTAGTGACATGGAAGACATTCCAGTTGCCTATTGGCTGATTGAAAGAAACTGCATCCGTAAACATCTGAAACATCGTGTTAACATTGCCTACATCCCACCCGGTAATGTCTCCGTTGAATGCTGTTGCACCACTGAACATTGTCGTCATATCCTGCACATGACTCACATCCCAATTATTGAGGTTTGCATTAAGCGAAGTACAGTTAAAGAACATGGCAAACATACTGGTGACATTGGACAAGTCCGGAGCATCTGTAGCATAGCACTGCAGGTTATGACAATTGGTGAATGCACCCTCCATGGATGTCCAGGCAATCGTTCCCCACTGATCAATGGAAATGATCTTATTTGCCATAGGCCCGGAGCTATAGAAAAAGATCCGCGGAAATACACCCTCAATAGTTACGGTGTGGGGACCGGAGGTCGTGTAGGTGTGAGATACATTTCCGCTGACATTGGGACTTCCCTGACCGTCACCCCATCCGACACAATAATTGTAACCACCTCCGGCCGTGGTTATGGTGATCTGTTCGTTAGGGGCGGTGGTTTGCCAGGTGGTGATGAATGCATCTGTGCAGGACTGGCCTGCATCATTGATGGTCCAGTTGTAGATGGACATCAGGCTGTCCCTGGCCGGACCTCCGATACAATAGATGCTGTTTCCTGCATCAAAGAGTACATTGGTTTGCAACGAAGGCAATCCAGCCCATCCTAAAAGCAACAGATCATAATTTTGTATTGATAGGCCCGAGCCGGAAAACATATCATGCATGTCTAGGACATTACTCACATCCCAGTTACCAATATTCTGATCAAAAGCTGTAGCGTATGAAAACATATTCTCCATGGTTGTCGCATTACCCACATCCCAACCTGAAATATCCTGATCAAAAGAGGATGCACCGGAAAACATATAGGACATCGCGGACACCTGGCTCACATCCCATAGATCAAGCGGCTGGTTAAAGGCACTTGCCCCGGAGAACATGGCATACATACTATTGACATGGCTCACATCCCACGAATTAATATTCTGATTGAGAGAAGAGGCGCCGTAAAACATGCCCAGCAAGCTGGTCACATTGGACAGATCGGGTGCATCGGTAGCATTGATCACGAGATTGGTGCAACCCTGGAAAGCATTGGCCATGGAAGTCCATGCAATGTTGCCCCAGTTTTCAATGGAAAGTATCTTGTCTTTATCCCCTCCATTGGCAAAGTAAATCCTCGGAAATGTACCCCGTATGATCACGGTATAGGTACCTGCATCCGTATACATGTGTGTTGCGTCTCCGGTTACATCCAGGTCTCTGTCTCCATCACCCCATTCCGCGATGTAGTCATATCCGTCTCCGGTTGTGGGAATTGTGATCGATTCACCTGGGCTTGTGACATTCCATGTGGTGATAAATGACTGGGAGCAGGATCCGCCGTCGGTAATGGTCCAGTTGTGAGTGGTCATGAGCTCTTGCCTTGCAGCTGCCCCTGCACAATACTGACTATTTCCTGCGTCAAAAGTTTTTTCATATGGGATCACTTGATTATTACTCCAGCCGATCAGCAGGCTGTCATAATTGTCCGTCGAGAGGGTCGCTCCCTCGAACATGGCATCGAAATAGACTACATTCCCAATATCCCAGCTGCCAATGTTCTGGTTGAAGGAAGCGTCATTCTTGAACATAGCGGACAGGTCAGTGACATTCCCTATATCCCAACCGCTCACATCCTATTGAAAAGCGGGCAGTCCCGGAACACGGAACCCATCACCTGTACGTTGCTCACATCCCAATTTGAAACGTCACCGTTAAATGCTGTACATCCTCTGAACATATCATTCATGGCAGTCACATGGGACAGGTCCGGGATGTCCGTGGCATTTAGCTGAAGGTTGGAGCATCCGTAAAACGCAAAGGCCATGGATTCCCAGATGATGTTTCCCCATTGCTCTACCGACCGGATCTTCAGCTTATCACCCGTGTTATTGAAATAAATGCGTGGAAAAAAACCATAGATACTTACGGTATAGGTATTCGCTGATGTATAGGTATGGGCGATATTACCGGTCACGTTTTCATCACTCTGGCCGTCTCCCCAGTCCACATTATAGTTGTAACCACTACCAGTCGTGGGAATGGTGATCTGCTCATTGCTGCCGGAGGTCTGCCAGGTGGTAACAAACGGATCAGAGCAGGCCATGCCTCCATCGTTGATGGTCCAGTTGTATATATTGATGAGCGTATCCCGCGCAGTTTGGCTGAAGCAATAGGTGCTGGTACCTGCATCAAAAACAACGTTGTTCTGCAGGGAGGGTAATTCAGCCCAACCCATAAGCAACAGATCATAATAAGTTTGAGAAAGCCCGGCTCCGGTAAACATATTGTTCATGTCCGTGACATGGCTTACATCCCAGCCTCCGATATTTTGATTAAAAGATGTGGCACCATAGAACATGTAGGAGAGATTGGTCACTCCGCTCATATCCCACGACCCGATATCCTGGTTGAAGCCGATATTATTATAAAACATATAATTTGTGCTCACCGCACTTGATGTATTCCAATTTCCGATGTCCTGGTTGAAGGATGTTGCCCCATTGAACATACCGCTGAAACGCACAATAGTTCCGGTATTCCAGCCACTGATATCCTGATTGAACGATGTGGCATTGCGGAACATATCCGTCACATCTGTGACGGCTGCTGACATTCCAATCCAGTAATATTTCCATTAAATGCTGTGGCTCCGTCAAACATCCGCGTAAGGTGTGTTACGCCATTCAGGTCCCAGTTATTCAGATCGCCGTTGAATACCACGCAGCCGCTGAACATGTCTGACAGCAACAATACGGAAGACAGATCCGGCATATCTGTTGCTCCGTACATCAGGTTGCTACACCCGTGGAAGGCATTGTCCATCGAAGTCCAGTTGATATATCCCCAATGGTCAATCGAGACAATCTTATCCTTATCCCCCGAATTGTTAAAGAAAATCCTGGGAAAATTGCCCCGGATCATTACCTGATAGGTACCGGGTAGTTCGTATGCATGAGTAGCATTCCCGGTTACGCCTACGTCACGGGTTATGTCGCCCCATTCCACAATGTAGTTATATCCCCCTCCTGTTGTTGGGATAGTAATAGACTCTCCCGGGATTGTCACTTCCCATGTCGACGTGAATGATTGATTACAATTACCTCCATCGTTAATAGTCCAACTGTTGTCTTCGGTAAGCGCGTTCCAGGCATACTGGCCAGCACAACACTGGCTATTCCCCCCGTGGAAATGAATGAATGTAGGAACCATCGGAAGATTGTACCACCCAATCAACAGGCTGTCATAGTTGGTCGTGGATAGTGTTGCCCCGAGAAACATATTCGTCATATCCGTGACGTTGGAAATATCCCAGCCGCCAATATTCTGGTTGAAAGACACATCATTCTGGAACATGGCGGAAAAGTCAGTGACATTGCTCACATCCCAGGCGCTCAGATCCTGATCGAATAGAGGGCAGTCACGGAAAACGGAACCCATCACCTGGACATGGCTCACATCCCAATTTGAAACCTCACCGTTGAATGCAGTACATCCGCGGAACATGTCATTGATCGCCGTCACATTGGACAAGTCCGGGATGTCCGTGGCATTTAGTTCAAGATTGCTGCAACCATAAAAGGCAAAAGCCATTGAGGTCCAGGCGTTGCTGCCCCATTGCTCTACGGACACTATCTTTTGTTTGTCCCCGGTATTATTGAAATAGATTCTCGGAAATTGGCCCGTAATCTTCACCGTATATGTGCCGGCAAATGCATAGGTATGCGTGATGTCCCCCATCACTCCGGTGCTTGGAGGTCCAACACCCCAATCCACATTGTAATTGTAACTCCCGCCGGGAAATGTGGGGATGGTGATCTGATTGCTGTTGGAGCCACCCGGATTGGTGGTGGTCCAGATGGTTATGAATTCATCCGGGGACATTTGGGCTTCATTCTGTACATCAGCCGGTGGAGCACCTGTAATCATGGAAATAAACAGGGAGAGGATGCCGGCAAGGGTGTTCAGCGAAGGAAGGTTAATCAGGTTCATTTGGATCCTTATTTAGGTGCTGCCATTATTGAGGATTAGAGATGACCATCAATCCTGACCCTCAAATATGATCATCCACTATAGAGTATGTTTGACGATTTTGAACCAAAACCTGTCAATTTTGAACATGGGGTAGTTTGAACCCGGAGTTCTCAGCCTTAACCTGGTGGGAAAAGCAAATCAACTGTTGATTTGCAGGATGTTTGAGAAAACAGAAGGTGGAATGAAGAATACCTCCTCCTTTTTATTGAAATTCGGAAGGAGAGGCTCCGAATTGTTTTTTGAAATTTCTGGAAAAGCTTTCGAGGCTGCTAAAACCAACTTTAAAGGCTATCTCCGTCACACTTCCTGCATTCGCTTTTATAAGATCAAAACCCCGCTGAAGCCGCATACTCCGGATCAGGGACCCTGCTGACTGGTTGATAAGGGCATGAAGTTTACGGTTGAGATGTGTGG
Organism: uncultured Saprospiraceae bacterium; assembly: GCA_963837505.1. Lineage (GTDB taxonomy): Bacteria > Bacteroidota > Bacteroidia > Chitinophagales > Saprospiraceae > Opimibacter. The sequence continues at coordinate 65,972 of CAWINN010000007.1, forward strand.
TGCTCATGTGGACAGCATCACTCAACAGGGAAACTGTAAAATTTTCATCATGAAGACGAAGCTGGATGGTCCTGATCACCAGTTCCATAAATTCCTTATCGAGTGAAACCATGCTCACTTCTGCCGGTTGGATGTTACCGGCATACATAAACCGGTTTCGAAGTTCTTTTCTCATGCGTATGAGATTGGAGACTCTCACTATCAATTCTCTCTGACTAAAGGGCTTTATAAGGTAATCATCCACACCCGTTTCAAGACCCGCGATCCTGTCTTCTTCAGCGGCCTTGGCTGTCAACATGACTATCGGAATATGACTGGTCAATATATCTCCGCGGATACGCTGACTGAACGCATATCCATCCATCACCGGCATCATCACGTCTGTCACAATGAGATCAGGAAAATATTCACGCGCCATGTCCATTCCTTTCAGACCATTGTTGGCTTCGTAGATTTGGTACCCTGCATTTGACAGACATTGCTTAAGAAAATACCGGACATCTGCATTGTCCTCCACGACCAATACGGTATCGAGCGGAGTGTTTTTCTTTTTATCAGATTCTGCATCCACGGAAGCCGCTGTTTTGTCCCGGACCGGAGATACACCTGATATCGGCATGTCCATATTTACATCCCGGCGTATAGCTTCATGGTGTACAGGCAGGCATACTGTGAATATCGTGCTTATACCCAATTCACTTTTGACCTCGATCGTACCCTCCATAAGTTTCACGAGTTCACGGGTGAGGGCCAGACCCACACCTGTGCCACCCCCACTTCTTCCGGAGAATGGGGAACCATTTATATTTGAAAGGTTCGCTTCCGGGACATCTGTATTATCCTGATTGACCTGGTAAAAACGGTCAAATATTTTATCGATGTGCGTGTCCGGTATGCCCATTCCCGTGTCCCGGATGCTGAACTGAAGAAATTCCCTACCATCCACCAGTTGAGAACCAATCGTTAAATAAATGTTTCCGAATGCCGGAGTAAACTTTATGGCATTTGATATCAGATTAGAGATAATCCGTAATATTTTTTCGGGATCAAAGTCCATTACTATGTCCGGAATTTCTTCGACAATATGAAATGATAAATTGTTTTGTTCTGCAAGAGAACAAAAAGACTCAGCCAGGTAACGGATATAATCGACGATGTTGGCCTGTATATAATTGACTTTGAGGGTTCCGACTTCCAGTTTTCTGAGGTCAAGAATTTGGTTGACGAGATTAAGGAGGTGAACGGCATTTCGATGGATGAGTTCCGGGGCATTGGGATCTGAATTTAGTTGCTCTGCCATTCCGGAAATGACAGAAAGGGGAGTGCGTAACTCATGGGATATATTGGTAAAAAATTTTGTTTTCACTGCATCCAGTTCCGCGAGTTTTTGGGTTTGGAGTTCAATCGTTTCCTTGTCAATCTTAAGTTCCTGGGTTCGTTCTTCAACCATTTGTTGAAGATGACTGCGTTCTGCTTTTATTCTTCTTTGCCATAAAAAGATCAGCCCGATGCCTAAACAAAGCAGGGTAATAAAAAACCATGACTGCTTATAAAAAAATTCTGCTGCGGTGACATCGATAGTGAGGGCTCGTTTGGTCCATTGTTTTCTATAATCACTTCCTCTTATCTCAATTTGAAAAGTGCCGGCTTGCAGATTGAGCAGATTTAATTCAGGATTTGATCCGGTGGATATCCATTCGGTTGAATCCCCCCTTTTTTTGTCCAGGATCCGGTAGATGTATTCATTTTCGTTTTGCCGGATGAAGTTGGAGACCGCAAATTGAATCTGCATGTTGCGAAAAGAAGCCGGGAGATTCACATGTGGATTATCCCCAAATCCAAAATATCTGGTTTTCTGCCGATGCGATGAACGATCAAAATAAGAAAGACTTGTGGGATAAATGGACAGGGTATCAGCCTGCACAAGATTTTGTATTACCGATTTGGGCTCAATTAAATTAACTCCGTCTACTGAACCAAACAAGAGGTTCCCTTTGCTGTCTTTATAACAGGAATACCGGTTAAATTCATTTTGGGTTAACCCGTCTTCCTCGTAGATACGGGTTAATACTTTTCCCTCTTTAGAAACTACGGTCAGGCCATGGAAAGTAGCCAGCCACTTATATCCTTCATCATCTGCAAGTATACCGATCACGATATTATTGGATAGCCCGTCGTCAGTGTTGATCGTGGATATCGAACCTGTGACCGGATCAAAAATGTAAAATCCGCTTCCATATGTACCTATCCAGAGTCTGCCCGAATCATCTTCAAGTAAACACATCATGCGTATATCGGGGAAGCCGGCTTCTTTGCCGAAATATTTTGAAGTTCCATTTTTTAAATCATAGTGCCACAATCCGTCTAAACTTGTGATCCAGGCACTTTGATCCCTGGCAATCAGAATTTGAGTAACATGATCCGTAATGAGTTTTTGACTGGCCTCATTACCGAATGAATTGAGTTTTCCTGAATTCAGATCAAAGCGAAACAGAGAATCCAATTGAGCGAAAATGATGGTATGATCATTGAGCAGGTCAAAACGAATAAGAGGATACGGGAAAGAAAAGGCGTCCCGGTGATTATCCGGCGAAATATGAATTAAAGCACTCTTGTCATGAGCCAGTCCGGACACAAAGTAAAGATCTCCTTTTGGCGTTCTTCGAATATCTGCCATATTCACCACAGAAATATTACGGTCTTCGGAAGGAGAGACGATGACTTTTCCGGATGAGTGGTCAAATCGTGCTAATCTCGAAGTTGACTCCTGAAGAACAACATAATCTCCATTGGGAAACTGGCTAATGCTACGGGTGGCAAATGGCGCGAATGTCATTTTTACGGAATTCTTTTGCTTTAGATCCACAGCTACAAGTCCCCCCTCCGTCATGAGCATAAATTTTCTTTCCAGATCCTGCGCATATATATTCCAGACTGTTGAATTCGGTAATCGGGTGGAGGTGGCGGCCGCATTTATTATTTTAGTGTAGTCAATTACACCTCCATCATGACTCAGCAGAAATGCTTTTATCGAAGTTTTTTTTCCGTCCACTCCAGAGTCACGAACCCTGAGCATCAAAAGCATATTCCCTTTGGCATCATTATATACTTTCGTCTTTAAAACGTTAAAGGCTGGTTTCGAAAATAAATCCGGCAAGACCGCTTTTACATTATCGTTGTCTATACTTATAATTTGTCCGCTCGATGCCATCAGATACATTTTATTTTGATAAAAACTCATCGAAATGCCTGGCGCTGCTATCGGATGAAGGACATACGTAATATCAAATTCCTGATCTTTCAGGGTATGGATGTCAATACGATGCAGAAATAACTTTCTGGATGCATTACTCCCGGACATATCCAATTCAACAAACCACATATGACTCCCGTCAAAATTGTAATCAATCTGGTCTGCGAGGTATTTGGGAAAAGGAGGATATTTCCGTTGTTGCCTGTATATAAGCTGAAGTGTGTCCCTTTTGAGATCATAAATTTGAAATTCAGCGGATGATTCTGCGAAAACGATTGTATTCGTTTTATCAGTTGCATTTATATACACCACTTCCGCATTGTTCTCAGGGATGGAATGAAAGCGGCATGCTCCTGAATCGGGATCAAATAGAAAAATAGTTCCGGAACCCCTGAAAAAACCATATAAGATACCTTCGGAGGAGATTCCGGACAGGGACATCTGGCCTTGTATATATGGGGGTCTTAAAGCAGATCCGATAAGATGGGATTCTCTTCCGTCAAATTGATAAAAGTCAATGGTTTGATGCGGGATCTGGCTAAAACAAGGGCTTATCCAAAGCCGGCCCTGATGGTCAGTCACACTATTGTAGGTGCATGCCAATGGCAGCCCGTCACCAACATCAAATACAGCTATTTCGGCAATCTCAGGTATCAATGGATTACCGGTTTGCCCTTTAAGCACAATTGGGGTGAACAATGCCAACAAACCTGACAGTGTTCCGAATAAATAACCCGTATAAGTGCTTGACAGTATCAATTTTATATTCTGCATTTTGCCATCACCTCAACGGCCTATGCAAGATAATTTTTGATTGGGTGAATACTACTAATTGCGGCGGTTAATTTCAGGCTGCGTGAAATTTTCTGATAACCTTTCGTAACTATTCACCCTAAAGTACGACTATTTGAGGTCTGACCAGCGCATCGAAGGGATGCTTGCCCGGGAGGATGGCGGTATCAATGATCGACCGTAAAATAGCATAGTCCTGAGCTCCATGAAAAGTTCTGAATAGGGAACTCACGCGCATTTTGACTGTGGTGTTTCGCAATGCCCGTTCGCTCATATTGTTAGTAGGAGGTACCTGTCGGTCGTGGAGGCATGCAGTGATATACGATCGTAGTTTATACAGCCGGTCCCGAAACACTTCAACTTTCTCATGCGCCCTCCCTCGCACTGTTTTAAGGATGCTTGGGTCTTCTCTGATATCCATTGGCCAACACTATAAGTTGACCTGCATCGAAAAAGCAAAATATCCTGAAGATGTCACTTCCTTGCTTAACCCGAATTTCATAAAGTCCATCAGTACCTTCCAAATGCTCTAAATAAATCTTGGGTACATGTTGACATATTCTATGATCCGGAAAGTCCATAGAATCCTATTCCTTACCTTCAGTCGCTGTTGGGCATAGAAATCACTGAAGTAAGTTTATAGAAAAAGACCGTCCTAACCTTCAACTGGTGCATTGAAGTAAAGATACAGGATGTTGTCTTAAAATGCAACTTAAATTTTTCAAACTAGCTGTAGGATATGCAGAAATTGGGTCTTATAACGTCCGGGGCTTTGCGATGTGGCCGAGGATAGTGGGCCAGCCATTTGTCGGCCATATCGCAAAGCCTTTGTTATGCCACGTTATTTTCGAGGGTTTTAATTTCATGGAGATCTTTTTTATTCATCCTGGTTTCCTCTTCCAGGTCATAATCATCTTGTAGGCCCAGCCAAAATTTTGCCGAGGTTCCGAAATACTTGGCTAACCTAAGGGCGGTATCGGCCGTGATCCTTCTGTTTCCTTTCAGGATTTCGCTGACCCGTGTTTGCGGAATAAAGGTGTCTTTGGAAAGTCGGTAGGCCGATAAGGACATCGGCTTTAAAAACTCTTCCTTCAGGACTTCACCCGGATGTATATTTCTTATTCGTGCCATGTTTCATTAATGATAATCTGTAATTCGTACTTCATTTGCATTGCCTGCTGTCCATCTAAAGACAATTCTCCATTGTTGGTTGATTCGGATATTGTAAAAACCCTTGAGCATGCCTGCTAGTTTCTCCAATCTGTTGGCCGGAGGTATCCTCAGGTCTTTCAGATCCTGAGCATTATGGAGCATACGAAGCTTTCGTCTTGCAATAGATTGTATTTCACTAGGAAAATTTGATGAATACCTCCCTTGCCATATTAACCCTGTTTCCTTGTCTCCAAATGACTGGATCATTACTTTTGAGCAACGTTACTAACGTCAAAGATAAGTATTTTATTTCAATCCAAAAGAGCATGTTGAAAATGAGGTATAACGTTTCGGC
>CAWINN010000008.1:0-45718 GCA_963837505.1 uncultured Saprospiraceae bacterium
TATCGGTAGTCAACCTTCGAAGTTTGGCAGGTTTTTCCGGTGGAGTAGGGATGGGCAACTTTAAAGCTTTTATACTGGATTATGGGTTTGCTGTGTATCATCAGGCAGGCGCCAGCAAACACCTCGGTATCCGCGTACCGTTGATTTTTGATGAAATCGAAGAGTATTGTGGATCTGATATTTCTCTCTCCTGGCCCCGGAGCGGGTAAATGATATTCTTTGGCGAATATCTTATTCTTTTTGTTTTTCGAGCGAGAGGAGTCTCTCCGACTTTCCTGAATGAAAAAATAGTTTTCTCCTTTTTTCCGCTTATTAAGGACAAGGGGGGAGAGAGCTATTGCTCCTGATTCACTGTATATAACTGAAGATTATCAGGTTTTCCTTTAATCAATAAATCTCCTTTGTGTTCGGGCACTAATCTCGATCCTTCCCAGGGAAGCAATTCCTCCAGGTCATGGGAGATAAGGAGATTCACTTCAAGATGATTGCACCGGTTTTGTATCCGGGCGGCGGTACGACGACTTCACCGGAAAAGGCGATATCCCGTTTGACTAAACCGATCTCACCGACCATCACCGGGCCGCAGTGCATTCCTGCTTTGAAATCAGGTACGACTCCATAATTGGAAATGTAATACGAAGACCGGTGATTAAACATCTTTCTTACTTCCAGTGGACAACGGATGCAATTCAGTTTATTCAGGCCAGGCTGCATCCACCAGCTTACGGTGATTTCATCGCCGACGTATTGATAGATTCTTCCTTTGTGTTTCAGAATGATCGGCGTGGCATCCCGGATGACGTCTTTGATGAAGTTGAAATATTGGCGTTCGCCAAGGACCTGGGCGATATAGGTAGAGCCGCGCAGATCCAGGAACATGAAAATACGCTCTTCCCGTTTAGGGCGGAAATAACGACCCATTAAAAAACTGCGCAGGTTGCCGGGTCCGTATTTGTCGCTGATCAGTAACAAGGCTATAGTGCATAAAACAATAAAGAGCCAGAGTAAATAATCCTTTGCAAAACCCAGGCTGCGGATGTGCTTGCCGATGGAGGATAAGAAGCCCTGATTTTGAAGTTCCTCTTCACCGGCAATGGATGCCCTGGTGATAAAAGCCAGGATGGTAACAAAACAAATGATCAGGGTAAAAGCGAGGAAAATAAAAAGAATGGCCTGGCCATAGGGATTGTTCCGAATCCATCGCTGCAGATAAGTAACCAGGATGGCTCCGCCGATGAACCCGGCCAGTAAAGTGGCTGAAGCATTGATGAGAAGATTGGTCCAGAAGGGGGCACCCGGAGTTTCGGCATTGGCAGAAAGCAAAACAATCTGGTCGTAAATGGATTGACTGATCGAAAAGAAAACCCAAATCCCGGTGATCCACAGGATTTTCTGCAGTTCACTTCGCGTCCTCAAAACCTCGAGGAAATGTGGTGTTTCAAGCGTATCCGGATGTTGGGTTTTCACGACAGGGAGCTCGGTCAAATGCGGTGCAAAGGTAACTAACCTTGTCTATGAGGACATTTAAAGCCTGCAAAGCCGGGGTCAGGGAGATTTTTAACAATTGGGAGTTAAACGTAAACGGGAGATAAAGTGTTATCAATAAATCACCTCCGTTTTCAGGTTTGCGGGAAGGATTTATGGTTAGTCCCTGAGGATCAGGCTGTAATCAAATTAAAATTTTTTTTAATATGAAATTGGGTTTATATTTGCCATAGACTACAGGTTCACCCATGATTCGACAACTACTTTCACAAAAGCTACTCCAGAAGCTTTCTCCCCAGCAGATTCAACTGATGAAGCTGTTGCAGGTTCCGAGTGTCAGCCTCGAGCAACGAATCAAAGAGGAACTGGAAGGAAATCCCGCGCTCGAAGAACACGATACCTACGAATCGGCTTCCGATACACCGGCTGAAGACAAACAGGAAGAACCGGAGAAGGAAAAGGAGGAGGATTATGATATCGATGAATATCTCAATGATTACATTGAGGAGGACCCGGTTTCCTATCATTATTCTGAACCTGCCGGTGAGCAACGTGATAAGAGTCTTCCGGCCGTAGTCTCCAATACGTTTCATGATTATCTCGAACAGCAATTAGGCCTCCTTAACCTGGACTCCGAAATACACCGCATCATCGCCCAGCAAATCATCGGCAGCATTGATGATTCCGGCTATATGCGAAGGGAAATCCCCTCGCTGATGGATGACATTCTCTTTGCCTACAATATTGAAGTGACGGCGAAGCAAGTCCAGGAAGTCCTGTCGATGATCCAGCGTTTTGATCCGCCGGGCGTTGGGGCGAGGGACTTGCGGGAAACCTTGATCATTCAATTGAATCAACGATTGCATTTGGCGGAAAAAACAGGTGATCATGAACTGATTCCGGCCCTTAAATTGGGCATTTTAATACTGACCAAATACTTTGAAGCCTTTTCCAAGAAACATTTCCTGCGTCTTCAGCGGCAATTGGAAATTGATGAGGATACACTGAAAGGAGCGCTGGATGAAATTCTCAAGCTGAACCCTAAGCCGGCCAGCGGATACACCAGTCAGTTTGATACCCAAACGCAAACCATCATTCCGGATTTTCTGGTTACGAACCGGGACGGCATATTAGAGCTGACCATGGATGTCCGGAATGCGCCTGACCTTCGGATCAATGACCAGTATATTGATATGTTGCGGTCCTACCAGGCGAAGAAAGACAAACCCAGTGTGCAGAAAGAGAATAAAGAGGCTATCCTCTTTATCAAGCAAAAGATCGATTCCGCCAAATGGTTTATTGATGCTATCAAGCAACGTCAGAATACGCTCAAACAGACGATGTATGCCATCATGCAGTTTCAGAAAGAATATTTCCTGACGGGCGATTCGACGAAACTCAAGCCGATGATTCTTCGGGACATTGCTGAAATCACCGGATTGGATATATCGACGGTGTCTCGGGTGGCGAGCAGCAAGTTTGTGCAAACCGAATTCGGGACCAAGCGGCTGAAGGATTTCTTCTCTGAATCCATCGTCAATACGGAAGGAGAGGAAGTCTCTACACAGGAAGTTAAATCCATCCTGGGAGAGATCATTTCCAAAGAGCACAAGCGCAAACCTTTATCTGATGAAAAACTGCGCCTGATGCTGGAGAAAAAAGGATACAGCATCGCCCGAAGGACGGTGGCCAAATACCGGGAGCAGCTCAATATTCCGGTGGCGAGACTGAGGAAGGAATTGTAAGGCCCCTAAATCCCCTAAAGGGGACTTCCTGATAATTTTCGCTAATTACTGCAAATAATAATTCGTGCTAATTCGTGTAATTCGTGGCTGATATTTCAAGAAACATGGCCACTGATTTTCGCTAATGGCCGCAAATTGCACATTCGTGACGATTCAGATAAATTAGCCTCGAATTTCACGAATCAACACTATTTCAGGTCGAGTGACTGAATTAATTTTTGACAGATCAGGTCAGCCTCAGAATCGTTAATCAAGAGCGGTGGATATAACCGGATGCTGCGATCGTTAAATAAAAACCAGTCCAGTAACAGTCCATTTTCTCTGCAGGCTTTTACAGCAGGCATAAGTTGTTGTGGCTGATTCAATTCCACCGCCAGCATCAATCCTCTTCCCCTTACTTCTTTCACGGCCGGATGAGCGGAAAGTCTTTCTTTGAATATATTTTCAAAATGACTGACTTTTTCTATCAATTTTTCTTTTTCCAAAACCTCAATAGCGGCGAGGGAAGCGGCACAGCTCAGCGGATGACCACCAAAGGTCGTCAGGTGCCCGAGTGGCGGATCATACGAAAGGACCTTCATCTTTTCCTGGCTGGAGATAAAGGCACCTAAAGGCATTCCGCCTCCAAATGCTTTCGCCAGTAACAGGATGTCGGGTTTGACATTTTCCTTTTCAAAAGCAAACATCGATCCCGTACGTCCCATTCCGGTTTGGATCTCATCGAGAATCATCAGCGCTCTGACTTCTTCACATTGTTTTTTTATTTCAAATAAATAATTTTTTTCGGGAAGAATCACACCGGCTTCACCCTGGATGGGTTCAAGAATAACAGCGGCTGTGTGTTTTGAAATTTTCTGAATATCCTCAAAAGAATTGAAATCGACGTGTTTGATTCCCGGCACCAGGGGACGTGCACCTGCCGTGTGCATAAGGTCACTTCGTAAACTCTCCGCCCCGGCCGTACTCCCATGGTATGCATTCCGGCAGGCGATGATTTCATATCGGCCGGTATATTTTCTGGCCAATTTCAGTGCACCTTCTACTGCTTCCGTTCCTGAATTTGTAAAATAAGTGCAATCCAATCCCGCAGGTAAAAGCTGTGCTAGTTTTTCCGCAAGCCTGACTTGCGAGGATTGTACGTGTTCGCCATATACCATGGTATGCAGATGCAGATCCAGCTGATCCAGAATGGCTTTTCTGATCACCGGATGATTGTGCCCGAAGGAAGAAACGGCAATACCTGAATTGCAATCCACGAAGGCCTTCCCGTCCTGATCATATAGGTATATTCCTTCCGCCCGGCTCACTTCAAATCCATCCGGCGTGGATGAAGTTTGGGCCATATGACGTAGAAATAAATCTTTAATTGCAGGATCCATTTTTCGAAGAAAAATTAAAAGTCCCCTGTAGGGGATTTAGGGGCGAGGGAGTAAATTCAATTCAACTCCATCGCTGCTTTCAATTTAAAGAAGATCTCCGTATTCTCATAAATGCCACGGAATGCTTCAGCACCCGGTCCATCAGCAAAAACAGGAATCATAGTGGCAGTATGACTTTTCGTAGTGAAGGCCACCTTGATATCCCCCATTTTTGATCCCGGCATGATAGCGAATCCCCCGGTTTCATGATCTGCAGTAACCACCACCAAAGTATTACCCTCTTTCCTGGCGAAGTCAAGTACGGCATTGATTTGTTTTTCAAACTCAAGTTGTTCATTGAGGACATAGTTCGCATCATTGGCATGACCGCCCCAATCAATTTGTGAACCTTCGATCATGAGGAAAAATCCTTCCGTGGAACGGTCCTTCAGGAAATCAAGAATTTTTGCGGTGGCCGGTAGGGCATAATTCCTTCCATTATAAACGGATGGGGGCTCCAGGTTAGAAGTGAAGTAGCCAATATTTTTATGCGTATCGATATTGAGGTGATCAATATCGGTTTGGGCAGAATCGGAAATGGCATATCCTTTATTGATAAGTTCCTGCACCAGGTTTCTGCCGTCAGTTCGTTTGTTGAAGTAATCCTCTCCTCCACCGATGAAAATATCAATCGGGGTATTTAAAAAATCGAGTGCTATGCCTTCCTTGTCTTCCCGGCCGGCCACGTGGGCTATAAAAGCTGCGGGCGTGGCATGCACGATAGAACATGTCACGAGCATGCCGGTAGCCATTCCTTTTTTTTCTGCCATTTCCAGTAAGGTAGGCAAAGGCTGTTTTTTCGTGTTCACCCCTATCGCCCCGTTATACGTTTTTACTCCGCAGGCAAAGGCAGTAGCACCGGCGCCACTGTCGGTAATTAAATTGTCAGCAGATTGCGTTTTTTGAAAACCAATATTTTTAAATTGTTCAAAAGCGGAAGTGTTATTGTTCATGTACATCGCGCCGGTGATTTGCGGAAGTCCCATGCCGTCACCGATCATGAAGATGACATTTTTAGGTTTGTCCAGGTTGGAGTAGGATACCGGCGGCGGAGCACTGGTGGCAGCTTTTGGTGTATCGCACGATGTCAGAAAGAGAAGTAAGGTGATCGTATAAAGCGTAGCCATCCACTTAACTGACAGCTGCAAACTTTTTACCCGGCAGGGACCGGATGGCTCCTTTGAATTCGAGCGTGAGCAAGATAGATGCGAGTTCACCAGGTGTGGATTTTGATTCATAAGCTAAGGTATCAATATCTTTTTCCCCCATTTCAACGATCAGTCGGTAAATTTTCTGTTCCTGTCCGGACATTTCAGTAAATAAATCGGTCTGGAACGATTGCTGCTGGGTCTTTTTATTCCAGCCCATCAGGTGGATGAGATCTTCTCCGTTTTCCACCAGGTGGGCTTGTTGATTTTTGATGAGGAGATTACAGCCCGCAGAGGCTTTGTCGATTTTACGGCCCGGAACGGCCCCCACATCTTTATTGTAATCATTGGCCAGGGCGGCGGTGATCATAGAGCCCCCTTTGACACCCGATTCAATGACGACCAGTACATCGCATAAGCCGGCCACAATTCGATTGCGCATGGGAAAATTAACAGCATCCGGACCGGTATCATAACTGAATTCAGTAAGTAGGCCGCCTTTGTCCATCATTTTTAGTGCAGTAGTATGATGATATTGTGGATAGATATTTCCCAATCCGCTGCCGAGAACGCCGATGGTGGGGATACCCAATTGGACGCAGTGCTTATGAGCCGTGATATCAATTCCATAGGCCAGGCCACTGATAATGGTTAAGTCATAGGAGGAAATAGTTTCAATAATTTCTTCGGTTACTGTTTTTCCATACGGGGTTGGTTTACGCGTACCAATGATGGCGACTGAGCGTTCCGGGTTGAGATGGACATTTCCTTTAGTGTACAAGAGAAGGGGTGCGTCGCCTACATGTTGCAATCTGGAAGGGTAATCCGGATCGGTGTAGAAGCAATATTGAATCCCTTCTTTTTCAATCCTGATGAGTTCTTCTTCGGCTGCTGCGAAGGCGGAGGAAGGATGGGCGATGCGGGATGCGATTTCTTCACCTATTCCCGGGATAGCCTTGAGGTGGTGCTTGCTTTCGCTGAACACGGCTTCAATGCTGCCACAGGTAGTGATCAGTTGTCGGGCGATGATGGGTCCGACCAGGGGGATCATCGTGATGGCGATTTCCTCCAACCGGGATTGGCGTGTTTTCATCTGGGATCACTAAAATACTACTTTGCCCCTAAATCTGTTAGCCATAGGTTGAACCTACGCTGCCGGCGTTCTGCCCCTAAATCCCTTAAAGGGGACTTCCTTTTGTATTTGTACTAAGTGTTCGCCGCATCGCGGCATAAGGTTGGTAGAAACGAAATGCAAAAAGAAATCTATGATAGCCGCAGCGCGGCGGGAGTGCCGCTTTGCCCCTAAATCCCCTGAAGGGGACTTCATATAGTTCTACGTTAAATAAAAAAAGTAGGATGGCCGTTGGCTGGAAAGTTTCCTGTGGTGAGCGGAGTCGAACTATCTCCGCCAACCAACGCGATACAAATGAATTATCTAACCAGAGTTATATCACCATTCCTAATCTCAAATCTCCCATCCTTAAACCTCGCCATCATCCTATATGCAAAAACAGCCGGATTCATAGATACACCGCCACGCTTTCCATCCCATGCAAACGCCGGATCATTTGGCGGAAAATTTTTAACTGCAAATACCATATTCCCCCACCGATCAAATATCTCCATCGACTCAATCTCTTCGACTTCAGATGCAGCACTGATCAGACAATCGATCATTAATCCCATCCCCATTAGGAGAAAAAACATTCGGGATGTAGATGTCGATGTTCTTTTGAATAAAGACGATGACAGAATCCTGATCGGAACATCCTTGTGAATTAGAAACGGAAATGGAATAAGCAGTAGTGATGATTGGCGCAACAGGTTGAGTCAAACAAGTCGGACAATTTGGATTCAATAATCCAGACCAGGTGATGGTGGATAAGTGAATCAAACGGAACATTGACGATCGCTTCGAGGATGGCGGTGTCGCCGGGAAGAATGATGCGGTCCATCCCTAAGTCAACATGAATATCAAGCGGTACATTGATCCAGATGATCTCCTGCACATCGCAATCATTGGCATCGATGGAAGTTACGGTGTAGGTGCCGGAATTCAATCCCGTGAAGATGGGTGAGGATTGAAAGTTGATCCCATCGATGGAATAGCGGATGGGTTGTACTCCTCCGGTTTGCATGACGGTAATGGTGCCTTGATTGTGTCCGAAACAATCGGGTTGTGCTACTTCAAATCCGATTGAAAATTCTTCAGGTTCGGTGATAGATATCGAGCTTTCTGTTTGACATCCATTTCCATCAGTAATGGTGACAAAGTAATTGCCACTACTCAATCCTGTGATGCTTTGATCGGGACTTCCTGTTGACCATGAGTATTGAAATGGACTAATGCCTGTTACATTAGCGATTGCACTGCCGTCACTTTCACCAAAGCAACTGATGTCTGTAGTCCATTGAAATCTGAAGTGGCTTCGTACATCGACCTGAGGTAAGGGAAACAATGAGGTCGTCTGGATCACCAGGCTGTCACATCCATCCTGGTTGGTGAAAGTATTTTGTTTGCTTCCGACTTGTGCAGGATCGCAGGTCTTTGAAGTCAATTGTGTAGTATCGGCTGGCAGTAATGAGACTGTCAATGTCACTATACTGTCGCAACCAAATTGATTTTGCAGTGTGGTGACAAATGTTCCGGCTTGGGATGAGGTACATGTAGTCGAAGAAAGGAAAGTCGTGCTCGATGGCAAAAGTGAAACCGTCTCATGTACGATGCTGTCACATCCAAATTGATTGAACAGCATATGATCGAAATTTCCGGCAGCGGATGGATCACAGGTGGTGGAATTAATAAATGATTCACTTGAAGCAAGTAAAGAAACTGTTGTTGTCACAATGCTGTCACATCCGAATCCATTAGTCAGCATCTGGATGAATACTCCGATGTCTGCAGGATTGCAGGTTGATCCTGTAATGAATGTTGAATCCTGCGCTGAATAGGTCACCGTAGTGATGACAAGACTGTCACATTGATTGGATGTCGTGAAATGAGTTTCAAATATGCCAAGACTTGAAGAATCACAGGAAGTTGAAAAAAGTAAAGTCGTATCCGTTGTTCCGGCAGTGATCGTGGTGACGACCAGACTGTCACAACCCATTTGATTGGAAAGCAATTTTTGAAATACACCAATGCTTGCTGAATCACAAGAGACACCTGACAAATACGTTGTATCCGATGGTGCCATAGTCACTGTTGTGATGACAATGCTGTCACATCCATCCTGCGCGATCAGGAGTTGTGGAAATACACCGAGCAAAGATGAATCACAAGTAGTTTGACTTAACAATGTCGTATCAGAAGGCGGGGTCCAACTGGTCGTGGTGATAATCAAGCTGTCGCAGCCGTGTTGATTGGTCAATGTTTGTGTTGATGTTCCAACACTTGAAATATTGCAGGACAATAAATTGATCAATGATGTATCCGAAGGCAGCAAGGTCACTGTCGTCGTCACCATCGTATCGCATCCATTTGGATTGTTGAGGAAGGTAACGAAGACACCGGCAGAGGCTGAATCACATGTCGTGCCTTGTGCGGACATCTGTATTGCTGGAAGAACAGTGAGAGTAGTAATTACTGTGCTATCGCAATGATGGATGGTATTCAATGTATTTTCATGGACACCTGGCTCCGTCTCCCAATAGAATCCTAGCCATATACTGTCTCCTTCGCAAATTGTGGCATCCTTTGTAGTAGTGTATGTAGGATAGACATCCACTATCTGAATGGGGTCAGTCAATTCAAAACAAGCAGAATCAGAAGCCGAGACATTAGTAATAGTATAAATAGTTGTTTGGGTTGGAAAATCATTAAATGTGAAATCTTCATTTATTCCGGTGAAGTGAAATGGTGAACCGGGATTAGAAGAAATATCTACACTGAGCGAGAATGGAGTATTCGTTTGAATAATCAATTCTGCTGATTGATTATCACATATTTCATCATCGCCTTCCAAAGCCACCTGAATAATAGGCACTACGTTGAGTTCAACCGTATCCTTTCCGGGACAGTGTAGGCCATCTGCTACAGTCACGATGTATTGTCCGGATTCAAAAGCAGTAATAGTCTGCGTATGAACACCGGTTGACCAGGTATATATGGCACCAGGTATGCCGGCATCGAAAATGGTGGACTGGCCTTCGCAGATATATTGATCAGGTCCGAGATCCACATCCACCAGTGGCAAGGAAGTCACATCAATGAATGCAGTAGCGATATTGCTCATCGCTCCTGAAGCTGTAGTGAATTGAACTTCCACAGTTCTAGGTCCTGTAGTGAGTGGTGAAGCAAGGTCTTTATATACTATTAATCGCAGGGCATCTTTGAAATCAGTGGATTTAGCCCCACCTGCATTGGTCAGAGTGATCATATCTGTACCTACTCCGGTAACATTAATCCCAGCAACCGAACCAGTCATGTCCAGGATTTCATCAGGTGCATCTGGAACATTACCGACTACTTTTATAGTCATGGAAGTAACGATTGCATCGTAGAGCATTTTGATATCCTCATCGGCAATGCTTACGCCCTGAGATAAGCAATCGTATTGTGGTGAATTATAATCAGCATCGGTGGCGCCGGAACTGTCGTCGCAATCGAGATCCAGATATATTGAACAATCTAATGTAGAATATTCATTTGGAGAAGTCAGCCACAATCCAACAATAGGGGCAAAACTGCAAATTGGTTCTATTGACCCATCAATTAAATTAATTGAAACAAAATTGTGGGCATATACGTCTACTCCGATTAAAATGTTACAATAAGGAGAAGAAGTTAATCCGGCAATAGCCTGCGACTCAGGGTATGACAATACTATTTGAGAATTTGAAGGATTACTTTCATCCAAATGTATGATGGATCTCATTCCAGTGACGCTATTAAGTATTGGAAAATATATTTCCCCACCAGACATCGTCATGTCCCCTTGAGAATTTAAGCCAGTCGCCCCAATAGCTATTACAGTGTTCGAATTCACATCCCATTTGTAAATACTATCATTACCAACTCCGGGATAGGGCTGCGAATAAAACATTCCATTCCCGATACTAACAAAGCTATTCATGATTGGCAGGTAGGATGGCCCTGACATTATAATATTAATTATACCGCCAGTTGTTGGATCAATGGAAAAAATAACATTATCATCCATCGGCGTTCCCCCTAAAAAATATAAAATATTTTCGGGGCTATATGTAATTCCGCCAGAAAAGCCATTCGTAGGACCAATATTTTGAATTGAACAGCCACATAATCCATTATTAAATTCAACGTTATATGCAAAAAAATTTCCGCTGATAAAAAAGTAATCTTGTCCGTATAAATTCCCAAGCTGCTGAAATATACATATTGACACAAAATATACTATCAGCTTTCGCCATTTCTTATAGTCTTTAAAACTTTTTAAATTTCTATTCATAACTGATGATGAAAATATAAATGCTCAATTTTTTAGGAACTAATAATTATAAAGGGCGACGATAATTGTCGCCCTTTATTTCAGCTAGAAAATCATGGTGCACATTGTGTGATGCCACACCCCGTATCTACGCCATATACATATGAACTACCTGGAGTGATTGTAATAAAAGCATATGTCGGATTCGTAATATCATAATGGCATGTTACTTTTATTACAGCATTAACAAGTCCAGTGTTTCTTATCTGGAAATATGCCCCAGGAATCATGCAAAATGGTAATTTCGGAGTACCGGAATTCAAAGTTGTTATAATAAAACCTCCACTAATGGTACCACATGGACTAGGGGGCGATGAAGAACAAGTAGTTGTCCCATCGTCATTCCCACAAAGTCCAATTGTTGCGGTTGCTCCTCCTCCTGGTTGTTGCAATTCAATTCCACAACAACAATCATCTTCAGCCAAGCAAACTTCACATGGATCATCACCATCCCTGCTTGTTAGTCGCCCATTGAGAGCAACATTACTTGATGTAGTTTGATCTGCAGATTTCTCACAGCTGTAAGTCAGCCATAAGAGTCCAAAGCAAATCAGAATTTTATAGAATGCTATGTTTTTCATAGATTAATGCGTTTATATTTTTCAAAAAACCGGCATCCAGGTTCGCTTGGCTCTGCCGGTTTACTAATAATAACCGACCAGCCATTTCCATGGACTGCCATAATTCTGTTTTCAACCTTTCGAATAATTAGCTCCCCGTGTAGTTAAATTTCATTTACATCGTCCCTTCTAGTCCTACCGCCGTCCGTTTCGGCTGCTTTTCTTAGTATCGTGCAAGGTGTTCTTTGAAGTGATTTGAAGTGGAGCTCTCACTGTGGTTATTCCCGCTCCGAGCCCGAACACTTGGACCCGAAGCGGGGAGCCTCTTCGAGAGCCATCAGTGGTATATGATATCTCGGCAATATCTGAAATGGAAATATCCTATGAATGATTGTGGCATCTGTTCTATAAAAGCCAGAAAACCAAAAGGATAGATTATCGAATTGAGGTTGGGCTATACCTAACAGAACACTCCAGGTATATGAAATCTCACATCTTAAAACCTGTAGAATTCCAATTGTCATCATAACATTGCTATCAAAAAACGTCAAAACAAAATTTCAGGAGGGAGACCAACTTGTATTGCGAAACTAACCATTTCGGCTGTCATTTCCAAATAAGCGAGTGTTAAAGTCGAGGATGTTTACCCTGATTTTTTCAAAGACCATAACCTGTTTTATGAAACCGCGACAACGAGCGACAACTGCGCAATGTCAATGGGGTAAAATTGTACTATTTATTATATGATCCCATATTACACGGGGTTTTCGCAACAACATCATGCCATTTGTGTGACGAGCGATGAAACACTAGCAGCCTAAGCACAGCTTATTGCTAACCAAATTTCGCAACGCAAGAAATTCAAAGAGGCAGACTTACATTATTCCACATTCCTCAACCCCGGATTGATCGCATACGCGCGATCCAAATAATCCTGCCCCTTCACCTGGTCACCACCGAAATAAAATGCCTTACCTAATCCAAATAAAATGCGCGGATCATTAGGTGCAATTTTTTCTCCCAATTGTAAATAAGTAACGGCCCAGGGATACATCGCTTTTTCCTTGACGAGGATTTCGTAGCCCACTTTATAATAGAAATCGGTGAGCTGGGTTACATCGGCGCGGCTGTTGAGATAATCGAGATACTGGCGTACGTATTCCGTTTGTGGCTTGGCCCGGATAATGTTGGTGTATTCTTCCAATAATTTTGGAAGATCGTGACTGACATTGTATCGCTCCGCGGCCAGACCGGATTCTATTTGATTGGCGGCCAGGTAAGCGGGATAGATTTTTAATGATCGCTGCGCAAAAAATTCGGCCTCCTTATAGGCTTTTTGTCTTTCCGCCATATCACTCGTGTCACGCCCCAATTCGTATAAAGCTGTAGCCATGAAACAATTGGCTCGCGCACTGTTTTCAGACACCAGCACCGCCTGACTATTTAAACTTAACGCATCTTTCCATGCCGGAACCCGAACATAGGTTTTAAAAGTGTAAGCACCCAACACACCGATCAGTACCACCAGTGATCCCCACTTCATCGCCGGTTTTTCTGAATTCCATCCATATTTCACAAAAACATAAGCACACACGAGCGAGAATGCCATCGAGGAAATAAAGATGAAACGCTCATTCATAAAGGTTCCCACCGGGAAAACCAGATTAGAAACTATGGATACTGTCGCCAAAAAGAATCCGATCGCCCAGGCATAAATGCTTTTTGATTTCCATCCTTTGAAAAAAGCAAAGGCCATGCCGAGATACAACGTGAAGGATATCAGCGTTCCGGGTTTTCCCCAATTCATAATCGGAATATGATAAGGATAGTAATCGTGTGTCAACGGATGCGGATAGACGAGCAAGCGCAAATATTGCCCCAGCGTATACATGATGGTCGCATACTTTTCCAGTCCATTCATTTCGACAAACGGATCATTCATCAGGTCATCGATCTTTTTTCCACTGTATAGTAAATACCCAATCACTTCCGTGCGGATACTGATATAGATAAAGGCTGCTATCAGGGAAGGGACCAGGGTGATGATGATATCCTTTGTTTTGGCTTTGGTGAAAAAATAAAGGGTCAACGGAATGACGGCAAGGAAGGTCAATGCGTTTTCTTTCGACATCAATCCAAGGAACATGGAAATGCCGCTCAGGACCAGCCAAATGGATTTTCTCGTCGGCAAATAACGTAGCGCGAAGTAAAGTGCTCCTAAGGCGCCGAAAGCCGTCATGATTTCGTCCCGCCCCTTGATGTTGGCTACCACTTCGGAATGCACGGGATGAAACAGGTAGAGGGCCGCTGTCAGAAAGGGTATACTAAGCAGCCAGGGCGATTTTTCTTTGTCCGGTATCAGGATGGAAAAAAGCCGAAAGAGAAACAAACCCAGCAAGCCATAAAGGAGAACATTTACGACATGCCGTTCAGACGGACTACTGCCAAAAATGGATTGTTCTACAGCAAAAGAGATAATGGATAGCGGCCTGTAACGTGCACCGGCGACCAGGTCCTGCTGCCCTCCAAAATAACCGGAGAAACTCTCCGTGCTCAGGATGTCCCAAATGCCGGCTACTCCCTTTTGCGTGAATTTATTGTTGGTGATGACGATCTGGTCATCCAGCACGTAGCCGTAGGGAAGACACATCCAATACAGGGCAAAGGCCATCAGCGGGATGATGATCGCCTGTTTCCAATGCCTGGGCCAGAACCCCGGAGTGAAATCGAGGTTGGAATAAGAGATCGGTTTGGATTTTTGCTTGCTGGATTTTTTCTTTGGTGAGGTAGCCGCCATAACGGATAAAGATACAAGGATGAGGTTTTCAGCACAATATGGTTAAAAGGCATAGTATTTGCCCTATATTTCAATAGTGAATAGACCCAATATGTCCTGTCCGAAAGCCATCTTGCCGTTGCTGACGGTATTTTTTGGATTACTTTCCGTGTCCTTAAATGCCCAAATCAACATCAAGGCCGGTTACAGTTTTTCATTGGTGCATGATGAGGCCATTGATCAGTTGATTGATGAAGTCAACCAGGCTGGTGCCTATGATCGTGATTTCAAAAACTTTCGGTGGATGCATGGGTTTGATGTCGGCCTTCGTTTCAAGTCAGGCCCCCATGCTCTTGAAATTTCATATTTAGGCGGTTATCGACATCTCCTCGCCAATACCAATAACCCGGCAGGCGGAAGTGACTTAATTGATAAATTAATATTCGATACAGAAAGTTTTGGATTGGGATACCAGCTTTCCGACGGCTATTTTGGGATTGGCGCAGAATTGCAATATCAATGGTATTACACCAAAGCCAGGTTGACTCTTCCTGACAGGAGTTTTAAGGATGTGCAGGAGATGTGGGCGACGAAATTATACCTGATGTTGATCCTGGAAGGTTCAGGAAGTGTGACTGCGGTGATAGAACCTTACTGCATTCTCCCCACTACAGGATATAATGCTCAGCCCTTGCAGGAATATATGGAGACCACGATCCATCCTTCGAATAATCGCTGGACCAGGTTTGGGCTGTCTTTTTTGTTTTATAATGGATTTCAATAGTATTCTTTTAATTGAATTTCGAATTTTGCCAACCTTAGGCTGATTAAAAGGTTAGGTATATTTTTACCATTTATGGCCTTTAAGATCACTTCCACCTATCAACCCACCGGCGATCAGCCGGAAGCTATCCGTCAGCTTGTTCGCGGGATCAATCAAAAGGAACGGAGCCAGGTGCTCCTTGGCGTGACCGGTTCAGGTAAAACTTTCACGATGGCAAATGTCATCCAGGAGGTGCAACGGCCGACCCTCATCCTGACCCATAACAAGACACTCACTGCCCAGCTATACGGGGAATTCAGGGAATTTTTCCCGGATAATGCAGTGGAATATTTTGTTTCCTACTACGACTACTATCAGCCTGAAGCTTACCTGTCCGTATCCGACACGTATATAGAAAAAGACCTCTCCATCAATGAAGAAGTGGACAAATTGCGATTAAGAGCTACCTCTTCTCTTTTGTCGGGCCGAAGAGATATTATCATTGTCGCCTCTGTCTCCTGTATTTACGGAATGGGCAATCCGGAAGATTATAAAGCCGGGATCATCCGTATTCAAAAAGGAGAAAAAATTTCGAGAAATTCTCTCTTATACAAACTCGTAGACAGTTTGTACAGCCGGACAGAAGGCCAATTGACTCGTGGTACTTTTCGCGTCAAAGGGGACACCGTGGATGTGAGTTTGCCTTATGTGGATTATGGTTATCGCATCAGCTTTTATGGAGATGAGATTGAAGAGATTGATATTCTCGATGTCAATAGCGGACAGCGGCAGGAACCCCTGGAGCATGCTGCCATCTTCCCGGCTAATCTCTATGTGGCACCGAAAGAAAGGCTAAAGATTGTCATCAGGGAAATTGAGGATGAGGTGATGCGGCAGGAGGAATATTTTACCCGGGAAAGAAAATATATTGAAGCCAAGCGTATTCACGAGCGGACTCATTTTGATCTGGAGATGATCCGCGAGCTGGGATATTGCAGCGGGGTGGAAAACTATTCCCGTTTTTTTGACGGGCGGGAGCAGGGGACCCGGCCGTTTTGTTTACTCGATTATTTTCCTGATGATTTCCTGATGATTGTAGATGAGAGTCATGTCACGTTGCCGCAGGTGAGGGGGATGTGGGGCGGTGACCGCGCCAGGAAACTAAACCTCGTCAATTTTGGTTTCCGGCTTCCTTCGGCGCTGGATAATCGACCATTGAATTTTACGGAATTTGAAAATCTCATCAACCAGGTCGTCTATGTCAGTGCAACGCCTGCGGATTACGAATTGGAACAAACAGGAGGAGTAGTCGTTGAACAAATCGTACGACCTACAGGACTGCTGGATCCACCCATAGAGATCCGGCCCAGCCTGAATCAAATTGATGACTTGTTAGATGAGGTTATCGAGCGGACGAAAGCAGGAGAACGAGTCCTGGTCACAACATTGACCAAACGAATGGCTGAGGAGTTGAGCAATTATTTTGTTAAACTGAATATCAAATGCAAATACATCCATTCGGAAGTAGAGACCATGGAGCGGGTCGAGATCCTGCGCGATCTTCGGACGGGAGAATTTGATGTTTTGGTTGGAGTGAATCTTTTGCGCGAGGGTTTGGATCTTCCGGAAGTTTCTTTAGTGGCCATACTCGATGCTGATAAAGAAGGCTTCCTGCGCAATGATCGTTCATTAACGCAAACGGCTGGTCGCGCTGCACGCAATTCCAATGGCCTGGTTATTTTCTATGCCGATAAGATTACGGATTCCATGCAAAAGACGATCGATGAAACCAATCGCCGGCGAACTATTCAAATGGCGTATAATGACAAATATGGAATTACTCCGCAGACCATCCGTTCGACCCGCGAAGAAATCCTGGCCCGAAAATCCATCCTGGATGTCAGGGAAGGCCAAAAGAAGGCATATGTCGAGCCTGTCCTGGAATCTTCTCTCGCAGCTGATCCGATATTGAATTTCATGGCCCGGGATCAGATTGAAAGAATAATAGCGGACACGGAAAGGAAGATGAAAGACGCCGCGAAAGATCTTGATTTTATTACCGCGGCGCAGTACCGGGATGAGATGCTGGCGCTAAAGAAAAGACTCAAATAGGGAACGCTGATCATCATGATCATCATGATAAAATTATGATCATCAATGCCGATTTAAAATTGATCGCAAGAAAATCATGATCACCTGTGCCCATTCGAAAAGCAATCATGAAAAATCATGATGATCATGAAAATCAGCGTTCTAAAATGAAGAAAATTTAATGGCATTCAGTCCGAAACTGGCAAAAACACTTACAACAACCTGGAAACTCCGCCTGTGGATGCTCCGAAGGCTCACCATGGGCTTACTGACGGGAATGATTATTGTGGAATTGAATGAAGAGGGATGCAAAGTGATGCTGAAAGACCGATGGTGGATCAGGAATCCATTCAGATCAGTGTATTGGGCGGTCATGAGCATGGCAGGAGAGATGAGTACCGGGGCTTTGCTATATGCTTATGCCTCAGGGGATAAGGTACAGTTCATCCTGGTAGAAATGAGGGCAAAATTTTATAAGAAGCTAAGAGGCAAAAGTTTCTATTTTTGCCGGGCAGGGAAGCTTATTCAACAAGAATTAACGGAACTGCAAAACACTAGCGACACCCGAATGGTTATTTTACCGGCTCTTGCCCTGAATGAGTCGGGAGAAACTGTAGCCGAATTCGAATTTTTCTGGCAACTCAGAAAACCAATTAATTAGATACCCCCCGTAATCCTCTCTCCAACAAGACGTAGGGGGTTGTAGTTTATTGATAGTAGTGTAGTGCTTATATATTATTGTTTTTTTTAAAAAGTCGTAACAAATGAAGATTGGAGTTTTTATTGATGCCGAAAACATCCGGCGAAGCGGCGGATATGGTATTCGGTATGATGTCCTTCGGGAATATGTTTCCCGTTTCGGAGATCCTATCCGCCTCAATTCCTACATGTCCATTGATGAATCGAGGATGCGAACCGATTATGAATACAAAGACCGGACGAATGGCTTTCTCAGCATCGTCCGCAGCTATGGATTCAAAGTCATTACCAAAGCGATTCGATGGTTCGAAGATGACGAAGGTGTCCGCATAGGAAAGGCCAATGCTGATCTGGACATGGCGGTGGATATCCTTTTGCAAAGTCAGCACCTGGACACCATTTATCTGTTGAGCGGAGACGGAGATTTCAAACGTGTCGTACAGGCAGTGCAGAACATGGGCATCCGGGTGGAAGTGATGGCTTTCCGGTATATCAGCAAGGACCTCTTGCATGAAGCGGACCAATATGTATCCGGCTATCTCATCCCTAACCTGCTTCCGATCCCTGATCAGCGAAATGAAGATTGGGGAGCCATCGGCACCAGGGCCAGGGGCTACTGCTATTCCGTGCAGGACGGATATGGGTTTATGAAATATCTCGATATTGACATGGCGACATGGCGCGATATTTTCTTCCACTTCTCCCAATTGCCGGAACGGCACTACGTCAACCTGGATGATATCTTTGAATTTACCATCGAAGAATCACCCCGTTCTGAAGGAGGTATCCTGGCCACGCACATGGTATTGTGCCACTCCAGGTATTATGTGCCTGATAAGGCATCGCAGACCCTTGCCCCTTAATGATGGTGAGAGAATGGCGTAATACCCCACCTTTAAAAGTGGGGTAAGAGAATGGTGTAATACCCCACCTTGAAAGGTGGGGAAAATAAGATTCCTCAGCCTGGTTATTGAACGAGGCTGAGGAATTCTTCTTCTGACATTATTTGGACGGTACCCAGTTTCCTGGCCTTCTCCAGTTTGCTCCCTGCATTTTCTCCAACAACAAGAATATCCAGATTGCCACTGACAGCACTGATATTTTTTGCTCCCGCTGCCTCTGCCATTTCCTGCGCTTCTTTTCTTCCCAACTGAGTGAGTGTTCCGGTGAAAAGGATAGTTTTTCCTGAAAAGACACCATCGGTGATCAATGCTTTAGGGCGGTCACCTGGAGTTTGTGCGAGATTTACGCCAAGGCTTTCCATTTCTTTTAATACCCTGAGATTCTTTTTATGGGAAAACCATTTAATAATATTTTCCCCGACGACCGGTCCGATGTCTTTTATGGAAGTGAAATCTTCCATGGTCCAATTGGCCAGCTCCAGCACATGCGGTGTTTTTTCCGCAATGAGTTTGGAGGCCCTTTCGCCCAAATGATGAATGCTCAGGCTATGCAATAGCCGGTAAATCGGGTTGGATTTGGCTTTCTCAATGGAAGCTTTGAGTTTTTCAACCGATTTTTTTCCAAATCCTTCAAGCCCTTCAATCTGATCATAATCCAGGCGGTAGATATCGGCGAAAGTTTTAAGCCAGCCTAGTTCATAAAATCGAATGACCTGTTTTTCCCCGAAACCATCGATGTCCATGGCATCTTTGGAAACATGGAAAATTAAACGCTGAATCACCTGGGCTTTGCAATCCTCATTGGGACATCGCCAGGCGGCTTCATCTTCCTCCCGGACGAGTTTGGTATTGCAGGAAGGACAATGCGACGGATAAATCACCTTCTTTTCTTTTCCCTTGCGCAGTTCAGGCAAGGATTTCACGATATAAGGGATCACATCTCCTGCGCGCTCGATCAGGACCTGATCGCCAATGCGGATATCTTTAGACGTTATGAAATCTTCATTGTGCAAAGAGATGGAGGAAATCGTTACACCAGCCAGGGACACCGGTTCCACCTTGGCTACCGGCGTGATAGATCCGATCTTTCCGATCTGGTATTCGATGTCGAGCAATTTAGTAGTGGCCTGTTTGGCCTGAAATTTAAAGGCTATGGCCCATCGCGGATGGTGACTGGTAAAGCCGCAAATATTTTGCAATTCAAAATCATCTACTTTAATCACCACTCCATCTATTTCATAGGGAAAATCATCACGTACCCTGGCCCAGCGTTCACACTCTTCAATGACTTCTTTGATGCCTTTGCACAATCGTTTGCCGCCGGTAGTCACCTTGAAACCAAGGCTTCCGAGGAAATCAATAGCATCATGATGGGATCGAATGGAAAACAACTGGTCACGGCCATTTTTATCCACGGCTGAACCTAACTGATAGATAAAAGCATCTATCTGTCTTCGAGCTGTTTCGCCGGGATCTTTTGTGCGGAGGCCTCCTGCGGCACTGTTGCGGGCATTAGCGAGGAGGGTCAGCCCTTCGTCGGCTCTCCAGGCATTGATTTCTTTAAAATGTTTTTTGGAAATGACAGCCTCACCTCTGATTTCCACGCGATAAATTCCTTTAGAAGAGAAGCCCGCTTCCAGGGGCAGCGAACGAATCGTCCGGGACTGGATGGTGATTTCTTCCCCCTCCGTACCATTGCCTCGGGTAGCTGATCGAATCAGTTTATCATTTTCATATATGACGGCGATGGAGCTGCCATCATATTTGGGTTCAACAGAATACACAATCTCTTTGAGATCAGTCAGTTTTTGAACCTGGGTATCAAATTTGATCAGGTCATTTTCATCATAAGAGTTATCCAGCGACAACATCGGCGTCAGATGCTGAACGGTGGCGAAATCATCGGTCAGATCACTGGATACGCGCTTGGTGGGTGAATTGGGGGAAGCAGCAGCAGGGAATTTTTTTTCAAGTGCTTCCAGCATTTTGTAAAGGAGGTCATACTCATAGTCACTGACCAGCGGATCATTCAATACATAATAGCGGTATTCATGAAACCGGACGAGGTCCTCGAGTTTGGCGATATCGGCTTCCTTCAGTTTCGCGGTGTCGTTTACCGCCAGGTATTTTTTGGTGTCTTCGAAAAAAACTTGTTGTTGTTTCGTCGTGTAACGCATGGTGAATGGCACGGTTTTCGGGTCGAAGTTAGGAAACCGCAGGTACAACCCGCAGATAGAGATTTGCAAGCCTATCACTCCTGCCTGGAAAAGGCATTGCTGCCTTTTGTTTCTCATGGCATACGCTCTGACCTTAAATAAAAATCATTGGGCGATACCCAATGCAAAATGAGGAGTGCCTTTCAGGCCCGGTACTTTTCTCATTCTCACATTCTCACATTCTGACATTCTCTCATACTCTCATAATTCTCATACTCTCATAATTCTCATTCTCTCATTCTCTCACATCTGTCAGGTATGCGTAATTTCGCCAACATGATCAACACCAATGATGCTTCTCCAAAGGTTTTGAGCAGCAAGGCCATCATCCGTTTCCAGGATTGCGATCCGTATTCACATTTGAATAATGGACGATACTTCGATTATTTCATGAATGCCCGGGAGGACCAGGTATGGAAGGAATATGATTTTAATATATATGATTATAGCCGCTCAACGGGCCTGGGCTGGGTGGTGTCGCAGAATCAAATTGCTTATATCCGGCCCGCCCTGTTGATGGAAGAAGTGACCATGGAAAGTCAGCTGGTAGAGACGAAACCAAAATTCATTAAAGTGGAAATGCGAATGTATGATTCGGAAAGAAAATTAAAATCCCTCTTATGGGCACAATTTATCCATGTCGATATCCGGCAGGGTAAAAGTGTTCCACATTCCACGGAACTGCAGGAATTATTTGATCGCGTCTGCATTCCTTTGGAGGAAAATGATTTTAATGAACGTTTGAAAGTGTTAAACACGCTCCCTTAGGTGTAAAGATCGATCCTCCTGAATATGAGATGCTGGTGAATGCATTTGAATAACGAATATCGAATTGAAAAGTAAAATACACTTTGACCCGCTTTAGGGGGCGAGGAAAGAACAAAAGGCGAATAATAAATAACGAATGGTAAAGAAGGCAGGGATGGTCAGGGACATTAATGTGAGGAAGTCCCCTTTAGGGGATTTAGGGGCATAGCTCGTTCGCCTATGATGGAATATTCAACTTTCGCACCTTTCACTCCTTTATAAAAGTTCCAAAGCGTATTCAAATCCCTTTCCGTGTTTTCAGTGGTATAAAATGGTGGAAGAAAATGAACAAGCTTATGTTCATAATCGAACAAGCAAGGGATGATCGGCACATTCGCTTTCCTGGCCATGTAATAAAACCCTGTTTTTAAGTCGCTGACTTTTTTCCTCGTTCCTTCGGGGGCGAGGGCTATGGCAAATTCATCATGGCTATTAAAAAGGGAGGCCACCTGGTCCACCAAGCCCGTTTTTTGTTTTCGATCTACCGGTTTGCCTCCGGTCCAACGGAAGAAAAATCCCAGAGGACTATCAAACAATTCCTGTTTTCCTAAATAAAAAACGTTTATTCCCAGAGCCGAACGAACACAAAGTCCCAGGAAAAAATCTTTCCAGCTGGTATGGGGAGCTACCGCGATAAGAAACTTTTTAAGCTCCGGCGGTATTTCATTAATGATTCGCCAGCCAAGGAGTTTAAGGAGCCAACTGGAAATTAGCTGCATACGTAAGAAGTAAGACTACAGATTAGAGGCATAAGACTCAGGACGTAAACTTACAAACTAAACGATCTTTTTATTTGATATTAAAAACATCACATGTACAGGAAGTCCCCTCGGTTGGTGAGCTGTGGGACAAGGCTGTGTTTAAGCAGGTCGAACCATCAGGGGATTTAGGGGCGGGGCAGATTCCAATTAAACCTTATCTAACTTTCATGGTCTTATTAGTGTTTGGTTGATTCAATGACAGATGAAGCGATACTACAGCTGGCGAGGCAGCCTCACACGAGAGAGGAGGGTTTCAGGCAACTGGTTCGGGCCTACCAGCATCGCCTTTACCAGGTTGTAAGACGCCAACTGCCGTCCCATGAAGATGCGGACGACGTATTGCAAAATACATTTTTGAAAATTTTCAGGCACCTGGATGGTTTTGAAGGCCGGTCCGAATTGTATACCTGGATGTACCGGATAGCGCAAAATGAAGTGTACAATTTTACCAAACGGAATGCGAAAATGAAATGGGTAACGCTTGAAAACCACGAAGAAAAGCGGGAAGAACCTCATCTGAATGCAGAGGAACTGGCGCACTCCCTGGAAGTAGCCGTCAATGGGCTTCCACAGCGCCAGCAAATGGTTTTCCGGATGAGGTATTATGATGAATTGTCATACAAACAAATGGCTGAAATACTTAAACTGACCGAGGGTGCCCTGAAAGCATCTTTCCATCATGCAGTGAAGCGAATTGAAGAAGAATTAAAAGCAAACCAATGGCTATAGATTCAATGGAGAACGAAGAAAATATAAGGGAAGAAATGGGTGATTTGTTTCCACACCTTCCTCCAAAGCAAACGGATATGCCATCACCGGAATATTTTGAAGCCATGCCGGAGAAGATACTTCAGCGATGGAGGGACGAGAATAGAAAAGAACATCATCGTCATCTGATGATCCGCCGATGGATGGCTGTTGCGGCCATATCCCTTGGTCTCATGGTCGGGGTATGGTGGCTGGTCCGCCCATCCCAGGTACCGTCTTCAACGCCGGAAATTGCCTTGAGCAGCCAGGAAGCCTATCAATATGTGATGGAGAACATTGGCGATTTTGAGGGGCTGATGGAACAACAGATCCAGTGGCCCACAGAAGAAAAAATAAACCTGCCGGAATCCTCCGCAGCGGAGCAATACCTGCTGGAAGAATATCAGGGTAAAGACATAGAACAAATTTTTTAACACTACTAACACCTTTAAAATGAAACTCAAATTTTTTGTCTCCTCCAGTCTCCTCCTCTTTGCCTGCTTCCTGGTGAATGCACAGCCCGGAGGATTATCTCCTGAAGCCAGGCAGCGTATCGAATCGCAGCGTATTGCCTTTATCACAGAAAGGGTCCACCTCACTCCGGATGAGGCCACTAAATTCTGGCCCATCTACAATGAGTATCGGGATGCGCTCAAGGATTTGCGCGATGACATACAACGTCCCGACCTGGAGAACATCTCCGATGATGAGGCTTCCAAAGTCATTGAACAATATCTTCAAATGGAACAGAAACGTCTCGACCTGCAGCGCAAACTCACCACCCAACTACGGGGTGTGATTTCACCTCGCAAAGTCCTGCTGCTCCATGCGGCGGAGATGGAATTTAATCGTGAGCTCCTGCACAAAGCCCAGGAATTCAGAAAACAATAGCAGCAAGGGCCCTAAAAAGTTATTTTTTTTTGAAATCATAAACTCAACGTGTGATGCATACTTAAGTGTATTTGAGCAGGTTATCCATGTATTAAAAATGGAGTATGAATACCTGATTTGCTAAGCAGCTATGAATGTGATTATTACAGATGTTCATTGACTTCATGTATCGTTTTGCCAACGCATACAAAATGTAAGCGGATATCGTATGTTTGACGCCGTTTTGGTTATATTTACCAAGAAGAACTTTATAATCCCATTCAATCTTTTGCATGGAGTACAGAACGAAATCCAACCTGTCTCTGCCCGAGTTCGTATCTGAGTTTGAACATATGATACTGCACGGCAGCACCACCCACTGGGACGAAAAGGATTATCTCAATCTTATCCAGTACTATATCAACGCCTCCCTGACTGAAAAAGCATTAGAAGCGCTGGACTACGCCTTACAGTACTCCAGCCATCATGCTGAATTTTATGTGATCAAGAGCCGACTGCTGCTCCAGGAAGAAGATTACAAAGAGGCAAATGAAACGCTGGACCTGGCATTGAACCTTTATCCCCGCCACACTGAGCTGCAACTCATGAAGATCAAAGTCACCGCCCAACTCGGCGACTTTGAAAAAGCCTTCACCATGGTAGATCGTTGCAGTGACCAGATGACCCTCAACTCCTGTGTTGATCTCTACCTCGCCGAAGCCTACATTTATGAATGCATGAGAGAATACAATCTCATGTACAATAAGCTCCGTGATGTCCTCACCATTGATCCGAAAAATGAAGAGGCCCTCGAGCACATCTGGCTATGCGTGGAATGGTCCAGGCTGTATGAGGAAAGCATAGAATTCCACAATGCCCTGCTGGATCGGGATGCCTACAATTACCTGGCCTGGTTTAATCTCGGCCATGCCTATAGCTGCGAAGGAGATTACAAAAATGCTATTCGGTCGCTGGAATACAGTTTCATTGTCAACCCGGAATTCAAAAACGGTTTCCTGGATTGTGCGGAACTATGCTGCCAGATCAAGGATTACAAAAAGGCCCTTGGCATCTACCAGGAATTACTGCAACGCTTCGGCCATCAGCAGGATTACCTTGTGCCCGCCGCAGAGTGCATGTTAAGACTGCGCAAATATGCGTTGGCCAAAGAGTGCCTTATTGAAGCGCTGAAAATCGACCAGTATATAGATGACGTGTATTACCTCCTCGGCATTTGTTATGCTCGGGAAGGTAATTATAGTAACGCTATCAGTTCCCTGATTAAGGCCATTCGCCTGGATGATCGCCGAGAGGAATATTATGCAGAACTTGCCTACTGCTACGAGAAAACCAAACAATTTGGTAAAGCCGATTTCTACTATTCGAAATCAACCGAAGCCGGACCGGAAGAAGAATCGTATTGGCTGATGCATGTCAAATTCCTCATGCGGCGCAATAAGATGGAAAAGGCACTGGATGTACTTGAAGAAGCCGATGAGCACACCGTTGGCGCTCGTCTGACGTATTGCAAAGCAGCCTGCCTGTTCAGACTCGGAAGGAAACCGGAAGCCGTCCAGGTTTTGGATGAAGTGTTACCGGAGGACTTTGAGTCTCACAAGATATTTTTCAAGATGGCCCCCAAGGGCAAACTGGACAGGGATATTCAATCCATGATCCGGTATTATTCCGTGGAAAATATCTGATCTGATTCTGAAAACTAAACCTGAGATCGGGCCCTGCTGATTTTAACATCGGCAGGGCTTTTTTCATTACCATTGAGATTGATTATTTCGCCGAACCTATCGTCGGGCAGTAGGTCAAGGGACATTGGTTTACGACAGCGAGTCTTGTCCTGAAAAAACCTTACACTTTTTTTGATCTTACAAATTTCTCTGACAAGATGACCTGGCATCAATGTTACTGTGGACGTCAACAAAAGCTTTGAATGGTTCTTCATTATTGAGTAGCGCCGATAGCAGGGCTGTTTAATGATTTAAACGTATTCAAACCGCATTGCAGAAAAGCATCATAAGCTTGTACATCGGAATCATACCCTCTCGGTGTTGTCAGCACTTGTTCGTCCGGACTCACCAGTACATATAGCGGTTGTGAATTTTGCTTGAAATTGGAAACCTGGAAATCGGTCCAGACCTGGCCAACAGTCCTGATCCTGGCATTGGTGACGGCAGACCGTAGGGTACTGTCAAGCTCTAGTTTATCATCCACATACAGAGAGATCAGAACAAAGTTATCGTTTATGGTCTTCCAGATTTTGTCCTTGACCCAGATGTGCTCTTCCGTTTTCCGGCAGTTCACGCAACCATACCCGGTGAAATCGAGGAGTATGGGTTTATGTTGTGCTTTTGCGTAAGCCACACCTTCATAATAATCATGAAAGCAATTGAAATTATTCGCACATTTTGAATACGAAGGAAATTGGCTGTGAATGGTCTCGTCCACCTGGGCATCCGGTTTGAAAAAATTGTAACGGGCCGGTGGGGCAAGTCCACTCATAAGGCCGAGGGAATTATAGGTTCCCGTTTTTTGACTGCCCAACAGGCCACTAGCCAGATAAATCCCTAAGGCCGTAAAGGCAATTCCAAACAAGGCTATTCCCGGAGTAACTTTCCTTCCCGGATTGTCGTGAGGAAATCGAATAAGTCCGAACATGTAGGCGGCCATTCCAAAAGCCACCAATATCCAAAGACCCATGAACAATTCATATCGTAAAAAACCCCAATGCGCCGTCATGTCAGCAACGGAAAGAAACTTAAAGGCCAATGCCAGCTCTGCAAATCCCAGAATCACTTTAACACTATTCATCCACCCCCCTGATTTGGGCAAAGAATTCAACCAGGAAGGAAAAGCAGCAAACAATCCAAAAGGAATAGCTAAGGCAAATGAAAAGCCAAACATAACGACCAGTGGAGCCATGAATCCCTTGGATGAAGCTTCTACCAAAGCGCTTCCTATCAATGGACCGGTGCAGGAAAAAGAAACAATGGCCAAAGTAGCGGCCATGAAAAAGATACCGATCAGCCCTCCTTTATCGGCCATGGCGTCACTCTTATTACTCCAACTACTTGGCAGGGTGATTTCATAATAACCGAAAAAAGAAAAGGCGAACACTAAGAAAATGATAAAGAAAGCCGTATTCGCAATCGGATTCGTAGATAATTCATTGAGCGAACCGGCACCAAACAGGATAGTAATCAGCAGTCCCAGGACCACATAAATCAAAATGATGGATATGCCGTAGATGATCGCATTTTGAAATCCTTTCCGTTTCGAGCCTTTAGTAAAAAAGCTCACGGTCAGCGGGATCATGGGAAACACGCATGGCGTCAATAAGGCCACCAGGCCATTGATCATGCCAAATAAAAGCATCCAGAGCAGGCTCCCTTTTTTCTTCGTGGCAGTATTGCCACAATCATTAATCGGGTGCTCATAAGTGGCAATCAGGCTGGGTACTGAATGATCGATGACATTGCCCTTGATCGCAGGTTCGGATGACTTTTCATTTTCATTCACAGGTTGACCGGTCGCGAGATCCACGGCAAAGTGAATTTCGTCCGGTGGCAGGCACCGGGATTGATCACAAGTCATAAATTCAATGGATCCTCTGATCACGAGAGGCGCAGATGCTTTAATCAACTGGGTGAAATGGGCATCTTTTTCAAAGGTGACGAGATCGAGATTGAAATAGGGATCATGGCCTTCATTTCGACCACTGCTTTCTTCTGCAGTCTTTCCGTCTAAAATATAGCCTGGGTTTGTTTCCCAGTTAAAAGTAGCGGGAGTAGGTCCCGGATCGGCCTGCACACCCTGAGCATACATATGCCATCCCGGATCAATCACGGCATCTGCTATAAAAGTATAAACGCCATCTGCTTTTTTCTCCGAATGAAAAGTCCAATGGACCGGAGCCAGGATCTTTGATGAGCCGGACGGCGCATCTGCCGGCGAGGAGCCAGCAGTAGAAAATACAGAAGAGGAGGCGGCTGGTTTTTCTGACGGTTCCTCAGTTAATTTTTTTTTTTCGGAATCGCCCGTTACATTTTTGAAAGTACTGGAGGGCGTGCTGGTGGCTGCTGTTTCAGTTTTCTTTTGATCAGGTGTAGTTGACTTTGGCGTAGCATCACCTGATCCTTTGGTGGGTGTCAGACTGAAATCAACATCGGTAGGGGGCAGACAACGCTCATCATTGCAGGTCATGAAATTGATATAGCCGGTGATGGGTTTGGAAGGATCCGTGATCTTCATTTTTTGTTCGATCGAGTAGGTATGCTTAAACTTGATCACTTCCATTTCAAAGACCTTATCAAAGATCTTGAGGGCATTATCAGATTCCTTGCTTTTACCGATCAGTTTGTAATGCGTGCCCTCATCAAAATTTACAGTGGTGGCAATGGGGCCGTCTTCGCTGCTGAGGAATTGAGAGTATACCCACCAGCCTTCATCGATCCTGGCATTGGCCAGAAAGGAGTAGGTTCCATCCCCGTTATCCTTGAGGCTGGTCGTCCATTTGACCGGACTATAGATCTGGGACCACCCGGATAAGGCAAAACAGGAGAACAGGATGAGGGCTAAACCGCGCATGACAGGATATTTTAACTGAAGGGGCAAAAATAGGCAAGATTGGGGCTACAAGGCGCAGGATTAATAGTTCCTTAACGGCTTAATGGGAAATGAAAACGCTTTGTTTTTTCGGAAATCCAAGCGATCTCAGACCGCTGATGGTTCAGTAACCGCCGAAAAGATCGATTTAAAAAGGATTAATCCGTCCGTATTGCCCAAAATGGCTTCTGACGCCCGTTCGGGATGCGGCATCATACCGAATACATTTCTTTCTGCGTTGCAAATTCCGGCAATATGATCTGTGGAGCCATTATCACTGCTCAATGCTCCATCGGCAGTGCAGTACCGGAACAATACCTCATCATGTTGAACGAGGGAAGCCAGGCCTTCGTCTCCCGGAATATACCTTCCTTCCGCATGAGCTATCGGCATTTTCAGGATTTGGCCCTTATGGCATTGGCGCGTGATGAGCGAATCGGTGGTTTCTACCCGAAGGTGGATATTTTTGGAAATAAATTTTTGCTCCTGGTTCCTGACCAGGGCACCGGGCAGAAGGCCCGATTCACAAAGGATCTGGAAGCCATTGCAAATGCCCCAGACTTTCCCGCCCTTATTGGCAAAGGAGATCACGGATTGCATGATCGGGGAATACCTGGCTATGGCTCCGGCTCTCAGGTAGTCGCCATAAGAAAATCCTCCGGGAAGCACAATACAATCCTCCGTCTTAAAGCCTTCGAGGGAAGTGTCTTTGTGCCATAATTTCATGACTTCCGCACCCAGCACATGGCCAAGTACATGCATCATGTCATCATCGCAATTGGAACCCGGGAAAACAACCACGCCAAATTTCATATCAGGAAGGATTTATTCCGGGGCAAAGGTATAAAATCGAAGCCTCGACTGCGCGCCATTTCCCTTTTTGACTGGCCGGGCTATCTTTGCGGTCATGGAAGAATGGCAGTTGGAATTTGAGTGGCTGCGGGTAAGGCATTTGGTCAAGGACCGGTTCGGGAAAAAAGAATTACCTGATCTCAATGCTGTCTTATTTATCATCGGGATGCAGGAAGTGGGTAAGGCGCAACAGAAGTTTTCCAAGGAAGAAAAGCAGGACCTGATGCATGTGGCTATTTGCCATCTTCTCGAGGAAGAAGGGTATTTTCAATTTGAGGGATTGGATGCCGATGGATGGCCGCACTGGAAAACCGTTCTTCCTGTCGATGTGAAAGGAGTGACGGCCCAGGAAATTTTACTGCGCCGTAAAGT
This sequence comes from uncultured Saprospiraceae bacterium, assembly GCA_963837505.1. Lineage (GTDB taxonomy): Bacteria > Bacteroidota > Bacteroidia > Chitinophagales > Saprospiraceae > Opimibacter. Next base: position 30,298 of record CAWINN010000008.1, read on the forward strand.
AGTGGAGTATTTTGCACCTTTGTTGTCCAATCCGGAAAAATTATAGCCATGTTTTCACGATCATTTACTCATTTCTCCGTGGCCGCGCTATTGGTCATCCTGATGGCCGGATGCAAGCCCAAAGAAGAGACCTTTCACCACGCAGTGATCTCCACGGAGTATGGAGATATTACGGTCAAGCTGTTAAACACCACACCCAAACACCGGGATAATTTCATCAAGTTGGTGAAATCCGGTTTTTATGACGGCACTCTTTTTCACCGTGTGATTCAACATTTTATGATCCAGGGAGGAGATCCTGATTCCAAAAATGCGGATCCCGGAGTTGCTCTAGGTACAGGCGGCACAGGATATATGGTGGATGCGGAGATCGGAGCACCCCATTTCCGGGGAGCACTGGCAGCAGCGCGGACCAACAATCCTGAAAAGAAATCATCCGGGTGCCAATTTTATATTGTCACCGGGGTGAAACAGACAGAGAAAGATCTTGAAGATTATGAGCAGGTTAAGCATATCCATTACAATGATGCGCAACGGGAAATTTATATCAAAGAAGGCGGCGTGCCCAGGCTGGATATGGAATATACGGTCTTTGGCCAGGTGATTTCGGGTATGGAGGTGGTGGACAAAATCAGTGATGTGAACACCGGTCAGAATGATCGCCCCTTGAGTGATGTAAAGATGACTATTAAAATGATTGACTGAACATGAAAAGAAACACCTTCTTTTTATTCTCCATTGTTTTTTTGCTGGGTTCCTGTATGAAGCCGGTTGCTAAATTCTCCATGGCTGCTGAGAAAAAGGAAGCCCCAGCCACAGTGCACATTAAAAATGAATCCACCGGTGCAGATGCATACGCCTGGGATTTTGGAGATGGCTTCACAGCAAAGGACACGGTTTCCTCCCATCGATACACCCATGGAGGCACTTATACAGTTTCATTAACCGCAATAAAAGGAAAGAAAACCAATACCATGACTCAATCCATTCAAATCGATACGCCGGCTAAATGCCTGATTGAAATCACTACTGATTATGGTGTCATGACGGCAGAACTCTATGATGCCACGCCGAAACATCGCGATAATTTTTTAAAACTTGCTGAAGATGGCTTTTACGATGGATTGTTATTTCATCGTGTGATCGATGGGTTTATGATCCAGGGCGGTGACCCGACTTCAAAAAACGCTGCACCTGGTGTTTCATTGGGCTCAGGTGGACCGGGATACCAGATCCCTGCTGAATTTGTAGACAGCCTGGTGCATACGAAAGGAGCTATAGCTGCCGCGAGAATGGGTGATTCAGTTAATCCGGAAAAGAAATCTTCAGGTTCACAATTTTATATCGTGCAGGGAACACCTATTGATGCGGGTACCCTGACCATGTGGGAAAACAGGAAAGGGGTCAAGTATACCGAAGAGCAGCGCAAAGAATATATGGAGAAAGGAGGGACTCCCGCTTTGGATCATGATTATACGGTCTTTGGCCATCTGATCTCCGGCTATGATGTGCTGGATAAGATAGCCAAAGTGGAAAAGGATGCGCGCGATCGTCCAAAAACAGATGTCAAGATGACTATCAAAGTAATCAAGTAACCAGATTGGACGCACCGGCATTAGGCATTGACATCGGCGGATCGGGAATTAAAGCCGGCCTCGTCAACTTCCAGACGGGTGAGCTGATCGGTGAACGAATTAAAATAGATACGCCGATTCCTTCTACACCAGATGCGATAGCCGCGGCCATTAAAGAATTAATTGACGGACTGGACTGGAAGGGTGATAAGATCGGATGCGGTTTTCCGGCGGTCATGCAGGATGGAGTTTCACTCACAGCTTCCAACATAGACAAAGGATGGATCGACCTCAATGTTGAAGATTTATTGCATCGATATACGGGACATAAATATTATGTCATCAATGATGCGGATGCAGCGGGATTGGCCGAGCGGATGTATGGTCGGATTAAAAATGAGAAAGGAACGGTATTGATGTTGACGCTGGGTACGGGCATTGGTTCGGCCCTTTTTTATGATGGTGTCCTCATCCCCAATACGGAATTCGGGCATCTCATCTATAGAGATAGTATTGCGGAACACTGGGTCAGCAACCGGGCCCGAAAAGATCGCATGCTGGAATATGATACCTGGGCGAGTGAGCTGGCTGATTTTTTAGATTATACGATCTCCTTGCTGTCACCGCGGTTGATTGTCTTAGGCGGAGGAGTCAGTTTCAAATTTGAGCAATATTCCAGGCATTTCGAACAGCTTCGGGTTCCGGTCGTCAATGCGATGATGTACAATGATGCAGGGATTATTGGGGCTGCAGTGGCAGCGTATCCGGAGTTGTTGGAGGTCTATACGTGAATCATGAGGCGTGAATTGTGAGTCGTTCGTGAATCGTCAATGGTGAGACGAGGTAGGTGGGCGAAGTCGAACCATCAGTATCATATTGACAATTATTTTGCAGTCTTTACTTCCGATTAGTTTTCATTAAAAGACAAAGCGCCCTCCCTTCGACGTATCTATAAGATTTCGGCGAAAACTGTTTTATCCTTTGTTCACCATAAAGGCGGAATGCTTTATGGTAAGTGTCTTGAGGACCCCGAAACGTTACCCCTTAATTAATTTATTTGAAATAATTTTACTTCTGGACAGACCTTTGTTGTGACAAGATCGCTATAAGATTTCGTCGAAATCCTTTTGGCCCATAAATGGCATATCGTGGCAGGACAATTTACAAGGGTTACAATCCTTTGTAAGCCCAATCTTTCAGATTAGATTTCGTCGAAAACTGTTTTGGCCTGATGGTAAGTGTCTCGAGGATCTAAAACGTTACCGTTATTTCTCACTTTTTTTCAAATATTTTTAGTGGTCAGCGGTCCTTATCCCTTACTCCTTATCCCTTACTCCTTCCTTGGTATCCTCACCTCATACTTCTTCCCGGACTTGTTCGTCAGTGAACCATTGATCAGCCACGGATTATATAAGCGAAGCATCCGGTAGGTCGTCCCGTTTTCTTTGGCTAAAGCCGCCAGATTAGGGATAGCCCCATCGATTTGGATAGTGCTGTAATCAGACAATGGCGGATAGAGTTGGCTGGAATCCACAAAAAATCCAAATCGTTCCGGATCTTTCATGATCTCTTTGATAGCGATAATGCGGAACACATATCTCGAGGTCTCCTCGTTGAGATTGAGATCATAATAATTATCGGCTTGTTGTTCCTGCATTCGCCTGGATAAAAGGGACGGCCCCATATTGTAGGCTGCGGCGGCTAGCGTCCAGCTGCCAAAACGATCTTTCAGGTGTTGCAGATAGTGACAGGCGGCTTCGGTTGATTTTTCAACATTGTATCGCTCATCCACTTCCGCATTGATCTCCAGTCCATTTTCCCTGCCGGCGGAATCAACAAATTGCCATAATCCTTTTGCACCTGCGGGAGATGTGGCCATACGAAGATTGCTTTCCGCCACACAGAGATATTTGAAATCTTCCGGAATATTATTTTTCTGAAGAATGGGTTCAATGACCGGAAAATACCGGTTGGCGGTTTTGATGTTGAGCAGGGTGATCGATTCCAGGTAGGTGTTGACCGACAATTCACGATCGAGTCGTTCGCGGGCATCAAAGTTGTCAGCTGGGATTGGTTCTCCGGCGAAAGAGAAGGATTTATTCAAATCCAATCCGATCACCCGACGGGCAATGGCTGGATTGCTCTCGACAGGTGATGCTATAGCAGGCATCTCTTTTCTGCCAAACGAACTAAAGATCACCAGGCAAAAAAAGCCGGCCAACATGCTGGTAAATGCGAACATTTTCTTTTCCATGGACTCAATTCTTGATGGGTAAACAAAATAGGGCACAAAAAGTAATCCAATTTAGGGAATCCCGCCAGACTTTGCCCTTCATTCGGACTACATTAACCCAAAGGGTTTGTTAGTTTAGAAGTATAAATGAAAACCATTTCCAGGCTTGCATCCAATTCAGGACCCGAAAAAGCAGACAAAATCAAGAGGATAGGATTCATCCTCGGTCCGTTGTTTTTTCTGCTCATCCTTTGGAGGATGCACCCTGAGTCGATGAGCCCGGTGTCGGTCAAAGTCATGGCTGCCACCTTTTGGATTGCGGCCTGGTGGATCACGGAGGCGGTCCCTTTGCCGGTGACTTCCTTGCTGCCCATTATATTGTTTCCCCTGATGCAGGTGATGAAAGTGGAGCAGACGACCATGGCGTATGCCCATCCGCTGATTTTTCTTTTTATCGGAGGTTTTTTGCTGGCCATCGCGATTGAAAAATCAGGTCTGCATGCTCGTATCGCAATCAACATCATCAGCAGCATGGGGACCAAGCTGAATATGATTGTCCTTGGCTTTATGCTGGCCACTGCATTCCTTTCCATGTGGATTTCCAACTCGGCCACTGCCATCATGATGTTGCCGATCGGGCTGTCCATTATACAAGTCGTATCCAGTGAGCAGGATGAATATCATGCAAGATTCAGCAAGTCCCTGATGCTGGCCATTGCTTACTCCGCCTCTATAGGCGGTATAGCCACGCTTATCGGCACGCCACCAAACATTGTCTTTGCCGGCATGGTCAAAAGTATGTTTAACCGGGAGGTCTCTTTTGCGCAATGGTTTATTATAGCTTTCCCGTTGGCATTGGTATTATTGATTTTTACCTGGTGGTTCATTACACGGATTGGATTTCCATTGAAAAATCAGCGGATCAGTAAGGGCAAAGAGGAATTGGCGTTGCATGCCGCCAGTCTCGGGAAAATGAGTGTAATGGAAAAAAAAGTTGCGGTCATTTTCTTTTTGATGGCCTTTGCCTGGATCACCCGTACTTTTTTGTTGGCCAAATGGATTCCCGGGATCGATGATACGATTATCGCGATTGGGGGCGGAGTAAGTTTATTTTTGATTCCTCAAAAAGGTAAGTCATTGGAGGGTATTCTCACCTGGAATGATGCGGTCAAATTGCCCTGGGGAATCATCTTATTATTTGGCGGCGGTTTGGCGCTGGCCAGTGCATTTGAAACCAGCGGTCTGTCTAAATGGATTGGAGAAAGTCTTCGGGGCTGACCACATTAGGAGTATTTTTCATTCTCCTCATGGTAGTCACCGTAGTCAATTTTCTGACCGAGTTCACTTCCAATGTGGCGACGGCCACTATGATCCTGCCCGTGCTGGCACCTGTAGCATTGGCGTCAGGTATGGATCCATACATCCTGATGGCTGCGGCCACGATGGCGGCCTCTTGTGCATTTATGATGCCGGCCGCGACACCTCCGAATGCTATTGCATTTGGCACAGGTCATCTGGATATCCGGGACATGATCAGCACCGGATTCGTTTTGAATGTGGTGTCGATTCTTTTGATTACGGTGCTGATGTATTTTATAAAAATCGGGTAAAAGGCGGAAGAGGCGGAAGAGGCGGAAGAGGATGGCATTCACAAAGTCGCTGGAGACAAAACTCCAACGACGGCTAATTCTTTTTTTTAGCCGATGTTGGTGTTTTGTCACCAACATCCTACGAGAACCCTTCTTTAGCTGATGTTGGTGTTCGCAAGGTCCTTGCCGATGTCTTTGCGATAATACTTTCCTTCAAATTCAATCACTGCCGCATTGCGCAAACTTTTCTCCAATGCCCTTTCCATATTACTACCCATGCTGGTCACTGCCATCACTCGTCCTCCGGCAGTGAGATAGCCATCATGATTCAATTGCGTCCCGGCATGGTAGATCCGGCTTCCATCCACTTTGTCCAATCCCGCAATTTTTTTTCCTTTTACATAATCACCGGGATATCCACCGGACACTAACATGATGGTGACTGCACTGCGTTGGTCAAATTCAATTTTTTGTTCATTTAATTTTCCGTTCCAGGCAGCTAAGAGCAATTCAACCAGGTCACCTTGTATCCGAGGCATCACTACCTCCGTCTCCGGATCGCCCATCCGGCAGTTGTATTCAATCACATAGGGATCACCTTCCGCCACGATCAATCCGAAAAAAAGGAATCCTTTATATGGAATCTTTTCCTCGTGGATACCTGTAATGGTGGGCCCGATAATTCTTTCTTTTACTTTTTTCCAAAGGGCATCATCAGCAAATGAAACCGGTGATACAGCGCCCATTCCTCCGGTATTCAACCCGGTGTCCCCTTCTCCGACGCGTTTATAATCTTTAGCTTCCGGCAACAAAACATATTCTTTTCCATCAGTCAATACAAAGACAGAAAACTCTATACCTTTTAAAAATTGTTCAATCACCACCTTCGAACTCGCTTCACCAAATTTTCCGGATAACATTGATTTCACCTCCGCCTTCGCCTCCGCCTTTTCCTGACATATAATCACGCCTTTCCCGGCGGCGAGTCCATCTGCTTTCAACACGATGGGGGTGGCGTGATTTTCAATGTGTTGAATAGCCTCTTCCAGGTGATCTTTTCCAAAAGAACCGTAGGAAGCCGTTGGAATGTGGTGACGTTGCATAAATTCCTTCGCAAAATCTTTACTGCCTTCCAGTTTCGCTCCCAGTGAAGATGGCCCAATGATCGGAATATGCTTTACAGGCTCACTGCCTTCGAAAAAATCAATGATACCATTCACCAGTGGAGCTTCTGGTCCAACAATGACCAATCCGATATCTTCTTTGATCACCAGGTTTTGGATGGCCGCAAAATCATTGATATCCAAAGCCACATTATGTCCCAAAGCGGCTGTGCCTGCATTTCCAGGTGCGATGAAAAGCCGCTTACACAAGGGGCTTGCTATTATTTTATCTGCCATCGCGTGTTCACGGCCGCCGCTGCCGATTAATAAAATATTCATATAGTCGCAAAGATAGCAGAGAGCATAGGGCATAGTGCATAGAGGAGCAAAGAGTAGCTCCTTTCTGCCTTTTTCCTTTATCTCTATACTCTATGCTCTATGCTCTATGCTCCCTGCTTGTTACATTTGCACCTTTCATAATATGTTTGACTACATCCAGGGAAAAGTTGTCTCCCGCCACCCCACCTATGTCGTCCTGGAGACAGGAGGTATTGGTTATTTACTGAATATCACCCTGCATGGGTATGACCAGATTGCCGAAAATGGTCAGGAAAAGATCTATACATGGCTGCAGGTGCAGGAAGATACCATCGATTGTGGGGATTCAAGGATCCTGCCGAAAGAGAGGTATTTTTGCACCTTGTTTCAGTATTCAGGTATAGGGCCTAATACCGCCCGACTGGTATTATCGGGTATGACCCCGGAGGAATGCAGAAGTGCGATTTTGACAGATAATGAACTGGCATTCAGGCAAGTAAAGGGAGTCGGTCCCAAAACAGCCAAGCGTGTAATACTGGAATTGAAGGACAAAATCCTTAAATCGGGGGGAGATGCTCTCCTCTCCAGGGCCGGAAGTCAGCGAAACCTGGCTATCCAGGAGGCACTTTCCGCCCTTATTACCTTGGGTTTCGCTAAAAACCAGTCTGAAAAAGCTTTGAGCCAGATCGTAAAGGAGGATGGTGGGAACTTCCCACTGAATCTTTAGTCACGGGCATTACGGCTGTTATCTGCCTGAAATGACATAATTCAAATCGGATTGTATCGTTATACAACCTGATTGTCATAGTTAACCAGTGACCCCTCTTAGGGGTGAATAAGAGGGACCAAAACACACCCTCGATTGCGTATAGAATGCTTAAATAGTACATGAGTAGAAACGCGTCGTTTTTTTTAGGGATCACCCCTGGCTTTTGTCTTTTTCCTCACCATTGCAGTAAAGACATAATGCCTCATACAATCTGCCCGACCCCTACGAATTCATTCCGGGCCCATCGCCACTGATACCGTTCCCCTGCAGGACGATATGGCAATTGGGTGGAAAACCCGGTCCACAACCCCTTTGATCTCCTCGATCCTGCAGAAGTGACAAAGAATGTTGAATACGACCCGGCTACGAATACCTACATCCTGACCGAAAAGATCGGTAATGAAAATTACCGGCCGCCTACACAACATGACTTATCAGGAATACATCGATGGCAATCCAAAAGAAGAAACGGACTATTTTGAAACTGGCAGGTGCAGCCGATGGAGACCGAAGTAAAAACGGAAATCTCGACCCGGTAGCCCAGGTCGATATCTCAGATGATATTATCGATCGCCTGTTTGGAGGCACAAAAGTGGATATCCGGCCGCAGGGCAATGTCGATCTCACATTCGGAATCGATTATTACCGCAGGACAATCCCATATTACCCATTGCGACAACAACGCAGATGGTCCGCAATTCGATTTCAATATGGACATCCAGGTCGATGTCAATGGACAGATCGGAGAAAAATTAAAAACTGCTTTCAATTACAATACTTCACGCACGTTTGATTTTCAAAACAGAGCTTAAACTGGAATACAACTCTGACCTCTTTAGCGAAGATGAAATCCTGAAATCCATCGAAGCCGGTGATGTCAGCCTGCCCTTGAAATCCACACTGATCAAAGGAGGTCAGGCAATTTTTGGTATCAAGACAGCATTGCAGTTTGGTCACATGCGGATTACAGCCATAGCCTGCCAGCAAAATTCAAAACAGAGTGATCATCAAGATCCAGGGTGGAAGCGTATCCAGGAATTATGAAATCTAGGCGGATCAGTATGATGAAAACAGACACTTCTTCCTTTCTCATTTCAACCGCAATGCTTTTGAAAAAGCATTAAAAAATCTGCCGCAGATCAACAGCCTTTTTCATATCACCCGTCTTGAAGTATGGGTTACCAATGACCGGAATCAAACTACAGATGTCCGTGATATCGTAGCCCTTGCCGATCTCGGTGAATGGAGAGTATGACCAATGAATGAACCGGATAAATGGCGAAATCGCGGATACGAACTCGATCGAAAGATCATCTGTATGACCGATATTTTTCCGGATAACAATACGAATACCATACTTCGCGAATTGCGGGCATGATCCGGAAGTATCAGGGAACTTGAACAATGCTGTCAAAACCATTCAAGGCCCCTCCTTCTAATTTCTGTCCTGCCAAGGGACTATGAAAAAATACAGGCCCGAAAATTAAATTCTTCCGGAATACAGATACAACGCTGAACTCGGTTTTATTTCTCTCAATATCCGTATGGATCAGGATGAAGTGATCGGCGTCGCTTATGAATATACCTACAATGGAAAAGTATTCCAGGTCGGGGAACTATCTCAGGATGTGGAAAATATAGACACCACGGGTAATCAAAAAGTTCTTTTTGTAAAATACTAAAAGGAACAAATCAACGGGTGGATTTGCCCATGTGGGATCTGATGATGAAGAACGTGTATCGTATCGGTGGTGGTGATATTAATCCGGATGAATTTGATCTTGATATTTTTTATGAAGATCCGGGAAAAGGGTTTAAACGATTTCTTCCTGCTGAAGCCAATATTGAAAATCGCCCTCTGCTCAATCTTTTCGATCTGGACAAATTAACGTCACCGGTGATCCCCAGCCTGACGGGAAATTTGATTTTGTTACTGGTATTACGATCAACCCGCAACTGGGAATCGTCATGTTCCCGGTATCTTGAGCCATTCGGGACGACCATCAAAAATGCAATACTTGCGGCCGGAGGGATACCGAAAGTATGTCTACCAACAACTTTATGATAGTACCATTGTCAAAGCCCGCGAATATCCCGAACTAAACAGATATACCCTAAAAGGAAAAGCGAAAACAAGCACTTCCTCAGATATTTCACTGGGAGCATTTAATATTCCACCCGGTTCAGTAAGGGTAACTGCAGGAGGTCAAGTGCTTAAGGAAAATATTGATTATACCATCGATTATAACATCGGTCGGATAAAGATCCTCAACCAGGCTTTTCTTCAACCCGAATACTCCCATCAATGTTTCTTTTGAAGACAACGCTTTATTTAGTTTCAATAAAAAGACAATGCTGGGTCTTCGGGCGGATTATGAAGTCAACAAGCATTTAAGTCTTGGTGGAACATACATGCACATGTTTGAAAGGCCATATACCCAAAAAGTCAATATCGGCGATGACCCGATCAACAATCAGGATATTTGGCCTTGATTGAATTATAGTGATAACGCGCCTTGGCTGACCAAACTGGGTTGATAAACTTCCATTTTATCAATACCAGTGCCCCTTCCAATGTGACATTCAGGCGGAAATGGCTGCCTTGTAGCCAAGCCACTCCAGGGCTATCGACAAAAGTCGAGGAGATAAGGAGGGCGTCGTATATCTCGATGACTTCGAAGGCACGACCAGTAATTTTGATTTGCGCCCCGGCCACCTGCCTGGGTTTTGCATCAACACCTCAGACCAGAACAAATTGATGGGGGACCTGCATTTACGGAGTCCGAAAGAAATAAATGATTTGCGTCTATGGCATGAACCGTGCGCATATCAATTGGTACCGCATTGATCAGGGAGTACGAAATAGCAAGTGCCGGGGCCAAATAGCTTTCCATACACCCGGCGGTGAATCAACAGGAAATATTCAGGAACGAACACCCCGTTTTGGGACTGAATGATTTCCGCACATTTGATATACGATATCATTCCGGACAGAAAGTGGGCCATACAATTTTGATCTGCCGGAAGGTTCTGCTTATCTAAAGGAAGGGATAGATTATAATTGTAAACTGAAAGATCCGGAAGCCGATGGGGTGGAATCATGCGCGGCCTCAGCCAGGTCAATTTTGAACAGGCGAATATCGAAGCCATTGAATTTTGGATGATGGATCCCTTTATTGTGATACCATGGGGGGCAATGATGGAAAACTGGTGTTTCAGCTCGGAAATGTCTCTGAAGATATTCTCCGGGACAGCCGGAAATTTTTTGAACACGGTCTACCCCTTTCTGCAAATGATGCACTACCGATACACTGATTGGGGCCGGATACCAAGATACCGGCGACCGTAAATGCTTTCTCCAATACTACCGAAGGAAGGGCGTTCAGGACGTGGGACTGGATGGCTGGAATGATGACCAGGAGAGATCTTTTTTTAAGCCCTATCTGGATGCATTGGTAACGGAAGGTGTGAACAATGTTGTCTTACGGAAGCACAAAAGGACCCCAGTAATGATGACTTTACCTATTTCCTGGATGAAAGTGTTTTTCCTCCCGGTACGAATCTCTTTAAACGCTACAATAATTATAACGGTCCGGAGGGAAATTCACCGCCTCCGAAAGCAAACGCCAACAGGATCAATGCCTCTACCAATATTCCGGATTCGGAAGATATCAACAACGATAACAGCCTCAGTGAAAATGAATCGTACTATGAGTATGTCATAGATCTGAAAAAAATCCCAATGGGCCGGATGAACAAGGGCTATCTCGACCCGGCCAGTAATCCACTGATTACAGATGTGGTGACCACACCGCAGGGTGCATGGTACAGATTTAAGATTCCCATTGACAATTATACACGTGCCGTTGGCGGGATATCTGATTTCCGATCCATTCGTTTTATGCGGATGTTCCTTACCAATGGAGTACCAGGACCACACTTCGTTTTGCCACCCTGGATCTCGTCAGCAATCAATGGCGCACAGTGACCCGCTTTACGGGTTGCGAGGGAGTGCCAACCTTGGCGGTTTGTTATCGATGCCGTCAATATTGAAGAGAATTCGGATCGCATGCCTTTCCGTTATGATATTCCCATCGGAATACAACGTGAAAGAATAACCAGCAGCACTTACCAGGATGTATATCAGAATGAACAATCCCTTTCCCTGAAATACCTAGATCTGCAGGACGGATGTACACGCGCCATTTACAAAGACCTGGATCTCGATCTCCGTGTTTTCAAAAACGTACAGATGTTCGTTCATGCGGAAGAATTGGACTCCATTAATAAACCTGTTCCCAATGGAGCCGTAAAGATGTTTATGCGATTTGGTTCTGACTTCACGAACAACTATTATGAATATGAAGTTCCACTTGTGCAATCAAAGGATCCCACTTTAACAGGAGATGCCTACAAGCGAGAATTGTGGAAATCCGAAAACGAAGTTGAGTTTTCACTTCAGGATCTGACGGATCTGAAGATTGAACGCAATGAGAAACATTGGCCACTCACGGTACCTTATGAAAAAGTAATCACCCAGGTAATCGATGGAGTTACTGTTCAACGAAAATTAAGTATCAGGGTAATCCGACCCTGGGTTATGTAAAGGAAGTAGTTATCGGTTTACGGAATCAGGCGACTGATGAATTTACCGGTCCGTATTCCGGGAAGATTTGGGTAAACGAATTGCGTGTCGTGGGCCTTGAAGAAAAAGGAGGCATCGCGGGTCTCGCCAGGATGGATGCTACCTCGCCGACTTGGGCACACTTGGTTTCGCGGCAACCTATTCCGGAATCGGTTATGGAGCTATTGATCAAAAACTGGATGATCGTGCGAAAGAAAGTGTCACCCAGATGGATGTTTCCACCGGGTTGCAGCTTGGAAAGTTTTTTGGAGAAAATTCCACCCTGCAGATTCCATTTTATTATCAATATAGCCAGACGATCCGCAAACCAAAATATGATGCGTTGGACCTGGATTTGCTTTTAAAAGAAAAGTTAGCCCGGACCACCTCCCGCATGAACACGATAGTATCAAGGAAATCGCAGGACTTTAGTTCATTAAGCCAAATCAGTTTTACAAACGTCAGAAAGGAGGCAAACCAAAATGGAGGGGCTAACATGCCCTGGGATATTTCCAACGTGTCGGTCAGCTATTCCAATATCCGCGCCCTCATGCGCAATGAAGTGCTGGAAAAGGATGATCTAAAACAAAACCGGGGCTCATTGGATTACACCTATAGCCTGCAGGGAAAACCTATACAACCCTTTCAAAAATTTTCAAAGAGCAAATCGTTGAAGTGGCTGACGGAAATCAATTTCAATCCTGTTCCAAACAATTTCACCTTCAGTACAGTCATTGATCGAAAATTTGGAGAACGCGATTACCGTTTTTCTGATCCGATTTATAAAACCTGGTTTGACAAACGGTTCACCTGGGAGCGAACCTATAGTTTGCGATGGGACATGGCAAAATCCCTGAAGTTTACCTTCAATGCGGCCAATATAGCGGTGATTGACGAGCCGGACGAATATGTGAACCGGATCAAGGGGGAAAGTATAAATCCTAAAGTCAGAAATGATTCTATTTGGCAAAACATAAAAAGTTTGGCCGAACAAAAGACTATACCCACCAGATTCGGTTGACCTATGGTGTTCCTTTAAAGAGTTTACCTTTTCTGGACTGGATGCGTACAGATTTAAGTTATGATGCCAATTATGGATGGAAGGCCGCATCTATCAACACGGATTCATTAGGCAATGTCATTCAAAACGGGCAGACCAAACAGGTGTCGGGTGAATTGGATTTTTCGAGGTTGTATAATAAGTCTCCCTTTTTAGCCAAGATCAATAAACCCGCATCGTCGAGATCATCCTCGCATGGCCCGAATACGGCGGGACCTAAACAAGCCCAGAATCCAAAAGACAATAACAATAAAAACAAGGATCAGAATAATCCCAAAAATAATACCAACCAGAAAAAGGACCAGAAAAACCCGAAAGACAATTCGGGTGCCCCGGATTCATTGGGAAGCAAAGACATGAATAAGACCGCCAAGGATATCAGCAATAAACTGAAGCAGGATAAGGTGAAGAGCGATAGCAAGAAACCCTCCACTGCGGTGAGCCCGGTATTAAAGGCAGTGATCAGACCCTTATTGTTGGTCAGGAAATTCAGGGTAAATTATTGAGAAACCAATGCTACTACCATACCTCGATTCACCCCTTCATCGCATATCCTGGGCATGAACAGGGGATTTGATGTCCCCGGATGGGATTTATCGCGGCATACAACGAAAGATTAACAAGAGGCTGAACAGGATCACGGAGAATGGCTGGACCGGGCAAGATCCAATGATTGGATTACACCAATGCCTATCAAAATTATCCTGTACTGCAGATCCAGTGCGAAATCAGTCGACTCGCGGTTGACCCTGGAACCATTCAATGATTTTAAAATTGATGTGGACTTCATCGGCAATTTTCGGAGAAATTTTCGGAATTCTTCGAGCCTATCATAAGTCGGACAGTTTATCTTCCCAGATAGGCCGAAGGTCTCCTCGCGATGTCGGTACGTTTACCATTTCCTGGTTGTCGATTCAACCTTGTTTATGATGACTCGCTGCAGATCGACAACCTCTTCCATAAATTTGAAACCAATCGGACTATCGTCTCCAATCAGCGGGTCGTGGATGAACACACCCTGGATGGTCCCGAATATGCCTATAGCTTCGGAAGAAAACAGCAGGATATCCTCATCCCTGCATTTTTTCTCCTATACCGGAAAAATTTCACGAATTTTAATTTCACGGATATGTTTAACTGGTTCCACAACTCAACTGGCAGCTGAATTATAACGGATTAAGCAAGATCCCGATATTCCAGGATCTCTTTAGTAACGTGCGCATCACCCATGGATATAAGTCCTCCCTGACGATCAATTCGTTTGAGTCAGATCTGAGTTATACCGATTATGATACCCTTACGCAAACCAATATTGGTCAGCGGAATCCCAGTAACCTGGATTCCCTGACTCAAAATTATTATTCTGAATTCCTCTTACCGTCCATTATTATGGAAGAACAATTCTCTCCGTTGGTGGGAATTGATATGAAGTTCAAGAATGACATGAATGTCAGCTTCAGTTACACCAAGAAGAGAAGTCTTTCCATGGGATTCGTTTCTTACGAGAATTGGCGGAGACGCGCTCCACTACGCTTGATTTTGGGTTCGACTGGAAGCTGAAAGATGTGCGGATCGGTTTCCTTCCCGGCTTCAATAGCCAGGCGAATAAGAAAAAGGTGAGCAGTAAAAAGCCGGGGGATCAGAAAATCGGTAATGACCTGAGCATCCTTTTTGATCTTTCGTTTGCCGACAATTTTACAGTCAATCACTATCTCAATCAGAATGCAGGGGCCAGGCCTACACGGGGATAAAAAAGATATCTCGATTTCACCTTCTATCAGTTATGACATCAACAAGAATGTCAACCTGAGGTTCTTTGTTGATTATCGCCGACAGCAACCTTATGTCAGTAACTCTTATCTCGTCATCAATACCAATGGTGGCCTGACCGTGCGTGTTAAACTGGAATAATCAGGCCAGGAGAGCAGCTCTTGTCATTTCCTTTTCTGGTATTAAAAAGGATTTTTAGCAGAACGATCAATGAAAGCCGTGACTACCTGTCCCACGGCACCTAAAACCTGCGGATCGATGACTTTCATGTTGTCATTATGGGTGTGCCAATGTGCCCCAAAACCTTTTGGACTATTGACCGGCCTGTTAATAATATCGATCATGGGAATAGAGGTGTTGGAATTGATAAAAAAGTGATCA
>CAWINN010000009.1:0-169173 GCA_963837505.1 uncultured Saprospiraceae bacterium
AGGAACTACCCATTTTACGTTTGAGCATAACCGGGCCGGTTCCCTGATAGACTTGCAGATCGACATTTTTTCCACTGATGGCCGGTTGGTCAGGTCAATCCGGAAAGATGGCTACGAATCCGATGGATACCGGGTGGAGGATTTATCCTGGTCCGGCGAAAATCAACATGGAGCCCCGGTACCTTCCGGTATTTATGTATATCGGCTAAAAGCTGCCTTTTCCACCAATGGGAACGTGGAAGTAGCTGAAACTAAGGCCGGTAAACTTGTTGTTCTTCATTGATTCCAATTCAAGTATCTTTGCCTCACCTTATTAAACATATATTTCATGAAATACCTTCCATTCTTTGCATTGGCTTTACTGTTATCAGGTCAGGCCAAATCGCAATGTCTGAGTGGCGACCCTAAAGATTGCCCCAATGCTATTATTACTGCTGTTCCGTTTCTGCGCATTGTGCCAGATGCCCGTTCAGCGGCTATGGGAGATGCAGGAATTGCCATTTCAGCAGATGCTAATGCTATGCATTTCAATGCCTCCAAACTGGCCTTTATCGATTCCGATCATGGTGTAGCAGCAAGTTATTCACCTTGGCTGAGATCACTTGGATTGCAGGACGTTTACCTGGCCTATTTATCTGCCTTTAAACGGATAGGGGAAAACCAGACCCTGGGGGCTTCCCTCCGGTATTTTTCTCTTGGGGATTTGCAATTCACCGACATCAATGGTTTACCTCTTGGTGAAGGTAAGCCCAATGAATTTGAAGTAGCCTTCGCCTATGCCAGAAAATTGTCACCCTATTTTAGTGCAGGTCTTACCGGTAAATTCATTTATTCCAACCTGGCCGGCGGGCAGCAGATTGATAACATTGATATTGTGGCAGCAAAAGCAGGCGCAGTGGATATTTCCTTTACGTATCAGGCGCCTATCAAGATAGCCCAGAAAAGTACATTGCGCATTGGGACCGCCATTACCAATATCGGCTCCAAAATCTCTTATACAAAATCAGAATTTAAAGATTTTATGCCAGGCAATTTGGGTATCGGTGCTGCCCTGGATATGAATTTTGATGATTACAACGAATTGACGTTCACCATGGACCTCAATAAATTGCTGGTGCCTACTCCTATCAGCCCCGATGATACTGTCAATTATGATGCTAACAAAAACAACTATCCTGATTATAGAGAGAAACCTTTGTTTGAAGGCGTGTTCGGATCCTTTACAGATGCTCCGGGTGGTTTCAGCGAAGAGTTGCGGGAAATCAGCTACTCTTTTGGTGCAGAATATTGGTACAATAAACAATTTGCCTTCCGGGCAGGATATTTTTATGAGCATCCTACAAAAGGTAACCGTCAATTCCTGACGGCAGGACTGGGCTTACGCTATAATGTTTTTGGTTTGAATGTTTCCTACCTCGTTCCCACATCCAACCAACGCAGCCCACTGGACAACACCTTGCGGTTTACCGTGATTTTCCATTTTAATAAAACAACAACAGAACCCACAACCACGAACGGATAATTTATTTACCGGACAGATTCCGGCTTACACATTTGATAGTTGATTTAAAAAGCATCTGTGAAGTGTAAGCCGGATTCTGTTATCCCACCATATGGCGTGATCATCTATCATTGATCTGGGCCGGATTTTACAATCACAGCTCTATCTGCCTACCCCCTTCAACGGTTTTCACCAGCCGGCGGACAACCGGTTTCATATGGCCGATAAAGCCATTGAAATTGAAGTATACATGGCATTTCAGCCCACAAGGTTTATCCCATGAGATAGTTACCTATTCCATGCGTGCGCTTTTACCGCACGTTTTCACCCTTATCCTACAGCAATTATGCAGCAGGACGGTATAGTTTCTGTGACACTAGCTGTATTCCGCATCGCTGCCGAACCCCATCCGTTAGATGGTGTGGCGTCCTACGCTGTCCGGACTTTCCTCTCCCTCTTCAGGAAGCGATAGATCCTTCACAGATGCCCAAGTCAAACGACCCTGACTTACTTTAAGTTTCGGGAAATTCGCAAAAACTTCAATACTTCTCCTTGCTCCCGGAAGGATAGGATCTAACATAGTGATATATAAATATTTACTTATTATATATTATCTTTATGTGATAATATGACGATTAGAGATCAGGTATACAGGTATCTCACCTTCGCCGGGGTTGCTCTTTTTGCCCTTCTGGCCCTGGTGGGCTTTGATCACTTATCTTATGACCGTTCCCACTTTGCCCAGCAAATAGAAAATGCCATCCACGAGCAGGAGACGGAAGCTATACGTCAGCTAAAGGAAGGAGATTGGATAAGCCAGCTCAGGTCAACACAAAAAGCGGATCGAATCTTATCCAATGACCTGGTGAAAAGAATTGAAAAATTGGGTGAACAGCCCTTTACGGTTTATCTCTATCACCAGGATAGTCTGTTGTTCTGGTCAAAGCCAGGATTGATCATTGATCCGCATTACAAAGACTTCAGGGATATGCCTTGTGTGATCTCGGATCATCGACAGGATTATTATGTAAAGAAAACAGAGATTGCCGACGGCCGGGATCTTCTCGAGGTTTATTTCAAAATTCCCATCCTGACTACGCAGGAACAGGATTACAGTATAGGGATAACCCCCTACCATTTTGGGGATATCTCGCCGGAAGAGGCTACCCTGATCAGGAGTGTTGACGGATCTCCTATTGCCCACATTCAATTGCTGACCAAAGAATTTTCTTTTTTCATGCAATGCCTGATTTTCATTTTTTGCCTTATTGGATTTTGGGCTATTGGCATGGCCTGGATTCATTGGATCGATGAAAAACCGGATAGTAAAATCACTTATCTCAATAAGATCCTGCTTAGGATATGTGGTGTGCTGGGATTGCGAATGATTAGCCTGTTTCTTCCTTACCATGACTTCTTTGATCAGCTGACCCTGTTTAGCCCCATCATTCAGTATATCCAGTTTCCATATTCCACCATCGATTTATTAATCGATAGTGCATTGTTTTTATGGTTATGTACGCAAGCCAGTAAAATTTACAGCCGGGAGCTTTTGCATACCGCCAATGCCCCCTCGGTCACCACGCCAGGTAAGAAATGGGCTGACCGACTGATGACAGCAGGGCATTACCTGGTCGTGATCATGATGAGTGGCTTATCGGCCTGGATTCTGCGTCAGGTGGTTGGACAAAGTAATTTCCGGGTCGATCTGGGTGAAATATCATTATTTGATATTCATCAATTTCTTTCCATTGTGGCATGTGGTCTCCTCATCATGGGGGTGTTTACTTTTTCATTTCAAATCGTCACCCGCGCTATTTTTTATACAACTAATTTTTATGAACGGATGATTGCGCTCCTGGTGGCCGGTGTGATCAGTTTACCGCTGATTAAACTCATCAATATTGACCTTCCTTTTGTCGGGTTTTATCTCGGGGTGTTTATCCTGATGACGCTCCTGGATCTTTATATTGAGCAGGGCAATAAATCCGTCATATGGGTGATGAGTTGGCTGGTGGCGATATCTTCCATGACGGCATTGGTGTTATACAAGTATCAAAAGGATTTTGAGAAAATATCACGCACGGAATTGATTGAAAACGCTCCGGATAAATTTGGCGTACATCAGTCGGTCGAGGCGGAAATTATTGAATGGTTGCCCCACCTGCCGAGGAATTATAGCCTGGCCGTCTACCAGGATGGGCAATTGGTTTTCCCACACCAATATGATTATTCAGTGGTGCTTTCAAAATATTCAGATATGAAGCCTGGTACTTTCTATGAATTCCAGGTGGCGCCTGACCGTACGGATATTGGTATGCGCGACAGCAACAACAGGGTGATCCTGATTGGTAAAAAAGTAGAAGGTTTTCGTCAGTTCATATCTCTTTTTTCACTCATTTTTACTGTTTTCAGTTTCCTGCTTTTCATACTGGCAGGTCTCAATGCGGTGGCCAATTTTCTGCCTCGTAATATGGAGTTGACTATTTCTCCCAGGCCCTCCCTGCGAAATAAAATTCAAATTTCAGTCGTCATTATCATCATCCTGACTTTTATCATAGTAGGGTTGCTGACGGGCTATTATATCCGTTCCAATAGCCGGTCCGATGAATTAAGAAGATATGATGAGCGATTGCGTACCATCGCAGGGTCGATTCGCCAATCTTTGTCCGCCTCACCTTCCTCCTGGAGGATCGATATGCGGCATGCATCACGAATCGCAGTGGCAAACAATACTACCCATCAACTTTATGATCCGGATGGAAACCTGGTGCATACGCAGGATGATCCCGGAAATGAAAACCACATTCCGATCAAAATGGCTTTCCTGCCCAAGATGATTCTGGATGCCGGATCGAGGGATTATTACTTGTCCGGAACACATGATGACAATGGCATCAGCCTCCGGCCCTTGGATGTTGGATTTGTTTCCGTGGACCGGGATGGCAAAAAATCCGGTTATATAGAATTGACAGAATTGTTTGCAAATGGAAATGGGGACAAGGACTTCACCACTGCATTCTTTATGACCTTGCTTAATGCGTATGTGTTTATTTTTTTGCTGGCCATAGGTATGGCCGTATTGATGAGCCGTTCGATCACCAGGCCAGTGGCTCAATTGAGTGAAAAGCTGAAGAAGATAAGGTTAGGTAAAAAGAATGAAACTATCGCCTGGTCCATCGATGATGAAATAGGGGAGCTGATCAGGGATTACAATGCCATGGTAACCAAACTGGATGAAAGTGCGATGATGCTGGCCCAGACAGAACGGGATACGGCCTGGCGGGAGATGGCCAAACAAGTTGCGCATGAGATCAAAAATCCACTGACACCCATGAAGCTGAGTATTCAATATCTGCAAAATGCTGTTTCCCGCGGAGAGGATGCCGATCTGCCTTCCATGATAAAACGGGTCAGTAAAACGTTGATCGAGCAAATCGATAACCTGACGAATATTGCTTCAGAATTTTCGAGCTATGCCAAAATGCCCACCGCCACCAATGAAGTATTCGTGATCAACGATGTAGTAGCGTCAGTTCATGATTTGTTCCGCAAGCGGGAAGATATGGACATTCAATTGCAGGTTCCAATCAATGACTTATTTGTATTCGCCGATAAAAGTCAAATCATCCGGGTACTGAATAATATTGTCAAAAATGCCATCCAGTCCATTCCGAAAACCAGGCGAGGATTAATCCACATCAAGCTGACTTCTACAGAGGAACTCATCATTATTTCCATTGATGACAATGGGATTGGTATTGATGAGCATATGCGGGATAAAGTCTTCTACCCGAATTTCACCACCAAATCATCCGGTATGGGATTGGGGCTGGCGATTTGTTCGGATATTATTCAATCCTTTGACGGCCGCATATATTTTGAAACTGAAAAAGGAGTGGGGACAACTTTTATTATAGAACTGCCCCGACATACCATGAATATGGAGCATACCGTCACCCCATCAGTGCCCTTAAAGGCCTTTAAATAGTCCGGTCAGCCGGTTATTTTTTCAGAACGGAATCTACCAGGCTTTCAGCATTCTTTATTGCCGCAGCCGACGGGGGATCTCCGCTCAGCATTTTAGCGATTTCAATGATACGTTGTTTTTTATCGAGCTGCTGAATGGCCGAAATATCTTTTTGGCCGGAAGTTATTTTGGAGACATGATATTGTTGTTTTGCATGCACCGCTATTTGCGGGGAGTGCGTGATCATCAGTATCTGGTGCCCTTTAGACATGCCAAGGATGAGCTGTCCCATTCGCAAGGCCACTTCTCCTGAAATTCCTGTATCAATCTCATCGAAAACGATGGTCGGCAATCGCGCTTCCCTGGCGTACATGGATTTTATTGCCAGACTCAGTCTTGACAATTCCCCACCGGAAGCTACGGATTGCAGGGGCTGGAGCGGCATACCCTTATTGGCAGAAAAAGTGAACTGGATATCGTCCATCCCATTCGGTGAAGGTGATGGCAATGGATTGATTTCCACATCTGCTTTAGCATTGGGCATCCCCAGTTCATGCAGTAATGAAATAATTTTTGGAATAAATTTCTTTGCTCCCGCTTTTCTCTTCGAGGTTATTTGCTCAGCCGACTTTTTCAGTTCAGTGTAGAGTCGCTCAATTTTATTTTCAAGTGCGGGTATGGCTTCACTACCGGAAGTAAGCAATTCGAGTTCTGCTTTTAATGTTTCAAAAAATTGAATTAATTGGGTATCATCTTTGCAGTGATATTTTTTAATCAGGTTGTAAAGTTGGCTTAGTCTGGTTTCAATCCGGGACAATTTGGCCGGATCATTACCGCCAGGACCGTCCATTCTGCCTGCTTCCAGCGCAAGATCCTGAACTTCTACCCGCAGGGTCTCCAGTCGTCGGCTAACCGCCTCAAACGGTGCAAACGCCTGTACAACTCCCTGCAATTGTTTGAGAAGACCTGTGAGGAGATGGCTGACCGATTGAGGCCCATCCTGCAAAATATGTTGAAGCTGTAGTAGGGCTGCTTCGATGGCCTCTGCATGCTGAAGCATTCGCTGTGATTCCTCCAGGGAAGCCACTTCTCCCTGAACCATTTTAGCCTGTCCTAATTCATCAATCTGGAACTGGAGGAATTCTTTCCTGCGGGCAGCATTTTGTTCCAGTTCCCTGGTTCGGTGAAGTTCCTGTTTCGTTTTTATCCAATCCGCATATTGCTTTTGGTAAGCTAATAGTTGGGGAATGGTGCCACTGATCGTATCCAGTACATTGGCCTGGTAGGATTTGGACTGAAGAGCCAGATTGTCATATTGCTGATGCAATTCGATAAGATTGCCGGTGATCTCCTGCAATACTTTCAACGAGACGGGAGTATCATTGATAAAGGAACGACTCCGGCCATCTGCACTGATTTCCCGCCTGAAAATTAATTGCCTGTCAAAATCCAGATCCTCCTGTTCAAACCAGCTTTTAAGACTTTCGTCTTCAACGGAAAAGCAGGCTTCTACAACACATTTGGAAGCACTATCTGAAACCAATTTACTATCCGCTCTTTTCCCCAGGGCGAGACCCAGAGCGCCAAGCAGAATGGATTTCCCGGCCCCGGTTTCACCTGTAATAATGGTGAGACCATCACTGAAGCGGATATCCAGTTCAGTGATGATGGCATAATTGCGAATGATAAGCCGGTCCAGCATTTTTTCAACGGTGAATTTAGTGTGGTCAGAGGATAAACCTAATTCAATTTAGCCAGCACTTCAGGTTCCACAGTTACTCCCATTTGTTTGACGATCGTATAAACCTGAAGCGCATTTGCTTTTTGACCTAAGAGCAAGAATGCTTTCATCTTTTCATAATAATACAATCCCTCTCCACTATTTAACTGAATGGCTCTATTCAGGTCCTGTAAACCTTCATCCGGTTTTCCGATAACATTCTTCAATCTCCCTCTTTCATACCATAAGTCAGCATCTTCAGGATGTAAATTCAGGTAGGCATCGATATCTGCAATGGCGAGACCCCATTGACCTGTAGTCTGATATACCAGTGATCTGTTTTTATATCCATTGGCATGTTTAGGATCCAGGCGGATGCCGTTATTAAAATCAGCGAGTGCCTTGTCCAGCTGATTGGTGAGTGCCCAGACCGCGCCACGGTTGATATAATATTCACCTACAGTACTATCCATGGCAATGGCTTTATTATAATCATCCATCGCTTCCTGATATTTTTTAAGATTGAAATACAGTTTGGCCCTGGAATTGAATAAAGCGCCATCCGGTTTAAGTGAGATGGCGGAGTTGTAATCCGTCAAAGCTTCCTGAATATGGCCCTCGTCCCTTCTGTAATTCGCTCGGTTTCGAAACGGAAGAGGCGTCTTGTCATAATACTGAAGGACATGCGTCCAGAGATGGTCGCTATCTTTCCATATTTTGGTTTGTTGAAAGGTCATGAACATATATAACACGATCATCCCCCCCAAACCATATAAAACATATTTCCCGGAAGGGGTTTGTTTTTTCATCAGTTCATCAAGGCCGTACACAACCAAAAAGATTAAGCCGGCATAAGGAAGGTACGTGAACCGGTCAGCCAGAAAACCCTGACCAGCCCCAATCACCTGTAAAACAAACATGACATTGACAACAAAGAATAACAAGCCAAATACAAAAGCGCGCCAATCTCTTTTGTAACCCAGATAAGCGAGGCCAGCGATTAAAAGAACCGGTATGGGGGCCAGGTAAACATCCCAGGGCAAAGTAGCCGGGTAGGGGTATAGTGGCGACATGATATACGGGAAAATAAATTTAATCAGGTAAATGCCCAACGAATATCCACCAATGAAGAGGCGTTGTACAATGCCATAGGCGGTGGCGTCGTTCATCGAGCCCTGGTCTTTCAAAAAATAAACACCTACCAGACCAATGATCAGGGATAACAGGAAAAACATCCATTTCTCCAGAACCAGATTAATTTTTAAAGGCCGTTTAAAATAATAATCCACCAGCAGCATAGCCAGCGGCAAACTCACGGCCTGAATTTTGGCCACCAGGGAAAAAGAGAAAAGGCCAAGGGCAAAGTAGAAATATTTTTTAATGTATCCCGTGCGGACATATTGGATGTAGTACCATAATGCCGCCAGGAAGAAGACTCCGAATAAAACATCTTTTCGTTCAGTGACCCAGGCTACGGATTCGACCCGCATCGGATGAATCCCAAAGAGTATTGCCCCCAGACCTGCGGCGAGGGCAGACAGATTCAATCCCTTGAATATCCTGTAAACCAGAAAGACACATATCAAATGCAGGATGATATTATCAAAGTGATATATGAAAGGGCTAAGCCCAAAAAATTTCCGTTCAATCGCAAAGGTCAGGATGGGTAAGGGATTGTAATTTCCGATCACAGGCTGGGTGAAAATATTGACGATATTATCCCAATTTAACAGGGCCGTGTTGTTGTTATTGGCCAGGTTATAATCATCATCCCAGTTGACAAAATCATTGGTAAAGGCAGGTAGAAAGGCGATGATGGTCAGCGCCAGGGCGATTAATATGTATTTCCAATCCTGCCCGTCCAATTTGAGGCCCCGGAATTTCTTTTGCCTGTCACCGCCCTTAACCGGTTTTTTATTTGGTTTCTTTGATTTGGTCATGCGGCAAAATTATGCAGAGTCGGCCATATATCAATTTTCAATCTATGTATAGGTTACTCTTATTTTAAGATTTAGGGGGTAATATGGCAATTAAAGTGTTACGGATGACCTATGAATGTTAATTTTACGCCATGGTAATTAATGCTGCACAATTGTGCGAGCTGCTTCAGGGTGAACTGGTTGGGAACGGGGAGGAAAGGATTTATGGACCATCCCAGATTGATGCAGGGATTCCGGGTACAGTTTCCTTCCTGGCTAATGTGAAATATGAGGAATTCGCCTATACAACAGGGGCAAGTGTATTGATCGTCTCCAGGGATTTCCAACCTAAGGTACCCATGAGGGCATCCATGATCCGGGTAGATGATGTATATGCAGCCATGTTAACTCTCCTGGAAAAGTTTGGAAAGAATGGCCAGCCGGAACCGGGGATCTCTGATTTAGCCGTCATAGGCGACAATTTCCAAAGCGGAAAGCAGGTGGCCGTTGGCGCCTTTACAGTCATTGAAAAGGGTGTTACAGTTGGAAATAATACCATTTTATATCCCCAGGTCTTTATAGGGCATGATACCACTATTGGAGATGACGTCATTATTTATCCGGGGGCAAGGATTTATCCCAATACAGTTATCAGTAATAGATGTATCATTCATGCCAACGCGGTCATTGGGTGTGATGGATTCGGCTATAAACCTGATGGCCAGGGTCACTATACTAAAATCAACCACGTCGGAAAGGTCTGGCTTGAAGATGATGTCGAAATTGGTGCTAATACCGTAATCGATCGGGGAACATTGACGGTTACGAGAATTGGAAGAGGGACCAAAATTGATAATCTCGTTCAGATAGCGCATAATGTAGTCATAGGAGAAGACACTGTCATCGCCGCCCAGGCAGGCATAGCCGGAAGTTCTACCATTGGCAGCCATGCGAGAATAGGAGGCCAGGTTGGTATCGCAGGTCATATTCATTTGGCGGATCGAATTGAGATACAGGCTCAAAGCGGTGTGCATACGGGGAAATATCCGGAAGGCTCACGCATTTTTGGATATCCGGCCATCCAGTATATCGACTATTTGAAGTCGTATGCTGTCTTTAAGCAGTTGCCGGAATACATGAAAAGGATCGAGGAATTGGAAAGGCAATTGGCAGTATTAAAAAAGAATACGAAATGAAGCAAAAAACACTTGCGAAGTCTTTCCGACAAGAGGGTGTTGGGCTTCATACTGGTAAATCCGTAATTATTGAGTTTGAACCTGCGGAGGCTAATCACGGTATTCGATTCATGCGGGTGGATATGAAAGATCAGCCCATCTTGACGGCTGATGTCACACAGGTTGTCTCTACTAACCGGGGTACCACTATTCGTAATGGGGAAGCACAGATCAGTACTGTTGAACATGTGCTCTCCGCCCTCTCAGGTATGGGTGTGGATAATGTCCTGATTAAAGTAGATGGCCCGGAAATACCCATTATGGATGGTAGTGCCCGTCATTTTGTGGATGGCATTGTGCGGGCCGGACTGATCGAGCAGGACTCGGAACGGGATTATTTCGAGATAGAGGAACCCATTTCGTTTAAGGATGAAGTGACCGGAACAGAATTGCTTGCTTTGCCTGGGGATAAATTTGAAATCACGGCAATGATTGATTTCAATTCACAGATCCTGGGACACCAATATGCCAGTCTTCAGAATATTGATGAGTACGAAACGCAAATAGCTCCTTGCCGGACCTTTGTTTTTATTCGTGAGTTGGAGCAATTGTTCGATCAAAATCTGATCAAGGGGGGTGATTTAGACAATGCGGTGGTCATTGCGGACCGGTTGATGGATCAGGAAGAACTGGACCGCTTAGCTAAAAAACTGGGAAAGCAAAGTATAAAAGTGGAGAAGACCGGTATTTTGAATACCACTTCCTTAAAGTTTGAAAATGAGCCGGCTCGTCACAAGTTACTGGATGTTATCGGGGATCTTGCCTTATTGGGAAAACCTATTAAAGGAAAAATTGTGGCCCGTAAACCGGGACATACTGCCAACATCGAATTTACCAAGTTGCTCAAGAAAAAATTGGTTGAGCAACGTAAGCATAAAGGGAGGCCTAAAATCGATCCGGATCAGCCGCCCATCTTTGATATTGAGGATATACGTCGGATGTTGCCACACCGTTATCCATTCCTTTTGGTGGACAAGATTGTGGAGATGAATGAAAATTCTATCGTGGGGGTCAAGAACATCACATTTAATGAATTGTTATTCCAGGGTCATTTTCCCGGCAACTCCATTTTTCCGGGAGTTCTGCAGGTGGAGGCTTTGGCACAGGTTGGAGGGGTTTTTGTGCTTTCCAAGGTCCCTGATCCTGAAAACTGGGGGACATTATTTTTGAAAATTGATAATACCAAATTTAAAAGCAAGGTGATCCCGGGTGATCAACTCATATTAAAAATGCAACTTCTCTCTCCGATTCGGAGAGGTATTTGCCATATGTATGGAACAGCTTATGTAGGAACAAGGCTGGTTTCAGAAAGTGAACTCACCGCACAGATAGTGCGTAATGAACCTCAGCATGAATAATATTCATAGAAATGCCAAAATAGGGCGTAATGTAGAAGTCGGACCTTTCACTACTATCGAAGAAGATGTGGTCATCGGTGATGGTTGCAAAATAGGGGCCAATGCTTCTATTCTCAATGGTACCCGGATGGGAAGCCATTGTCGCATTTTTCCGGGAGCTGTCATAGGCGCAGCCCCACAGGATCTCAAATTCGAAGGAGAAAGTTCTACGCTTGAAATCGGGAATCATGTGACCATTAGAGAGTACTGCACAATCAATCGAGGTACCAAAGCCAGTTTTAAAACTTCAATTGCGGATCATGCTTTGTTGATGGCCTATGTGCATGTGGCCCATGACTGTATAGTCGGTCCACATAGCATTCTCGCCAACAATGTCAATCTTGCCGGGCACATTCATGTCGGTCATCATGTAGTCATTGGTGGCCTTGTAGCCGTACATCAATTCGTTAAAATCGGAGACCATGTAATGGTGGGCGGCGGATCGTTGGTGAGAAAGGATATTCCTCCTTATGTAAAGGCGGCACGCGAACCATTATCTTTCGTAGGGGTCAATGTGACCG
Organism: uncultured Saprospiraceae bacterium; assembly: GCA_963837505.1. Lineage (GTDB taxonomy): Bacteria > Bacteroidota > Bacteroidia > Chitinophagales > Saprospiraceae > Opimibacter. The sequence continues at coordinate 12,264 of CAWINN010000009.1, forward strand.
GATTGAAAAGAAGAGGATTTAACCAGGAGCAAATTCACAGCATCCAGGACATCTACAGGATTCTCTTCGTCAGAGGGTATAATATCACGCAGGCTGTGTCATTTATCAAAGACACCATTCCCGAAAGCCCGGAAAAAAATCTTATCCTTGAATTTGTCGATCAGTCCGAACGAGGCATCATGAGAGGTTTCAGGGCGCACAATCCGGTGAATGGAACTGTCTATACAAAAGCTGAGTAAAGCGTTCAATCAAAAGATCGTTTTTTCCAATCTAGACCTTGATATTCCTTCAGGTTCCCGTTTGGCTATTACAGGTTCAAACGGAACCGGCAAATCCACCTTACTGAAAATCCTCACCGGAGGAACTATTCCTACGAGTGGAACAATCACCTATCGGCATCTTGGCCATTCCATCAGGGAAGATCAGATTTATAAATGGGTTCATTTTGTAGCCCCGTATAACACGGTGCTGGAAGAGCTCACCCTGCCAGAGTTATATCATTTTCATAAGGATCTTGGCACCCTGGCTCGATACCATAGCTACGAGGATTGGATGGCGTCCCTACAATATCCTTTCCCTCCGGACCATCGTATTAAGACCTTCAGTTCCGGGATGAAACAGCGACTCAAACTTGGCCTGGTATTACTGGATGATCGTCCATTAATCTTATTGGACGAGCCTGGAAGTAACCTGGACAGCCAGGGCAAGGATTGGTTTTATAATTTATTGGATCACCTTTCAGCCGACCAGACGCTCATCATTGCCACCAATGATTTCAGGGAGAAGGAATATTGCAGGCAGCTATTGAATATCGAGGACTATTAGTCAGGATAGCTTTTTATCCAGGTCAATTAACTTTTGTTGAATGAACTTCATTCGGCTTAAAAGATCTATTTGTTCGGAAAGACTGATTTTCTCTTTCTTGAGTTCCTGTTTGGCACCTTCCAGGGTGAAACCTCTTTCCTTCACCAGGTTATAGATGATCTGTATTTGCTGGATATTTTCTTTTGTAAATAGGCGGTCTCCTTTTCTATTCTTTCTTGGCGTCAAATAGGCAAACTCGTGCTCCCAATACCGAAGCAAGGATCTCGAGACATCGAACATATCTGCAACCTCCCCAATGGAATAGTACAGTTTGTCCAGGCTTTTAGTATCAATCGATTTCATTCCCGGTTGAAATGGCGGAATGGTTTAAAGATCCATCCCGATGCTAAATATAAGAAAAAATTTAATGAGTAAAAGTTTAGTGCCTCAAAATTAGACAGTTCGAGGGTTGGAATTGGAGCAGGAGTGTAAGTGATTTGTAAGCTATTCATCGTTCAATTGCCTGCAGAGCTAACCTGGAAATATAAATCAGGACTATCGGCAGACCAGTGAAGAAGCGGCAATTAATAGGAGAAGGCCTTGAGTAAGGACAACAGGATAAAAGAAAACGGCCAAAGAAGGTTTAATCGAAGGATTGGTTTTCAATCTGGGCTCGTTGCACAAGGGTTTGATACTCAGCAGGGGTCAGGTCATCCATACAATAGATAATAGGATCCACGGGATTGCCCTTTACCCTGACTTCATAATGAAGATGAGGCCCGGTTGAAGTACCGGTACTGCCAACATAACCGATGGTCTGGCCCTTGTGAACAATGTCTCCGACTTTAACTATATATGAGGACATATGGCCATAAAGTGAACTATAACCATAGCCATGATCGATAATAACATGATTGCCATAACCTATGAGTTCATGATCTGCTTTTACTACCACCCCATTTCCTGTGGCCTGTATCGGCGTCCCAATTGGAGCAGTGAAATCAAGGCCGGTGTGCATTCTATCCACTTTGTAAACGGGATGAAGGCGAATGCCAAATCCTGACAGGGCATTTAGGTTTTTATTTAAAAGATCAATTCTGACCGGTTTGATGCTGGGGATAGATGCCAGCATTTCCTCTCGGGAATTTGCTTTTTCCATAATGGTATCCAGCGAGTTTTTCTGGATCTTCAGCTGAAGCATCAATTTATCTACCTTTTCTTTGGTCTGGATGAGTAGTTCACCTGTATTGGGATATTTGATGAGGCTGGCGTATTTGTCGCTACCTCCAGTACCACCTGACCACACGTTTTCATCAATGGGATCCATACCCAGCATAAAACGATGTATGCCTCTATCCCTCTCCTGGACAATGGAGAGTTGACTTGACATATCATCCAACTGGTCGTTGATCGTGGAAAACTGATATTTCATCTGGTCGAGCTCACGCATGAGAGCAAGCTCCTTCTGACTGGGGAAATAGGTGTTATGTAAAAAGAAGAAAACAAACGCTGTCACTATGGTTGCACACAGGTAACCAAACAGCGTTAGAATCCTGAATTTACCCGGGGTGTTGTATTCCTCAAAAGATAGAGTGTTTTCGTTGTAGACGTACTTCTTTCCTGCCATGAAATAGACTGATTTAACTAATTTTGGCGTTGCCCACTAAGGCATATTTCCAGATAGTTCAAAGAGGATTACTCACGAAGATACTCTTTGATAATCTGTTTACAAAACATTTAACAAATTATTATACATCAAATTTATCTGCAATACGTATTCATCACGAGCCTGATAAACATATGATAATTTATCTTAATATATATTAGTAATTCTTATAGTCATTATGTCAATAACTGCCAGGGAAATACGCAAGATTTTTCTTGACTTCTTTGAGGAAAGAGGGCACACCATAGTCCCATCGGCCCCGATGGTGAATAAGGATGATCCTACGCTGATGTTTACCAATGCAGGTATGAATCCCTTTAAAGATTTCTTCCTGGGAAATAAAATTGCCACTCATCGGAGAATAGCGGATACACAGAAATGCCTTCGGGTGAGCGGCAAGCACAATGACCTGGAAGAGGTCGGTCGCGATGGTTACCACCACACCATGTTTGAAATGTTAGGAAACTGGTCTTTCGGAGATTATTTCAAGAAAGAAGCCATTGAATGGGCCTGGCAATTATTAACCGAGCGATTGCAACTGCCTTCCGACAGAATTTATGCTTCCTACTTCGGTGGGGACAAATTGGATAATCTCCAAGAAGATACTGAATCCAAAGGACTGTGGGCTCAATTTCTCCCAGCCGATCGCATCCTTCCTTTCGGCAAAAAGGATAATTTTTGGGAAATGGGTGATACGGGTCCGTGTGGGCCCTGTTCTGAGATACATATTGATCTGAGATCAGCAGAAGAACGTAGCCTAACACCAGGAAGTGAGATGGTCAATGCAGACCATCCCAATGTGATCGAAATCTGGAACCTGGTTTTCATTCAGTTCAATCGAAAAGCAAATGGAACGCTGGAAGCACTGCCATCCAGACATGTAGACACAGGAATGGGCTTTGAACGGTTGGTTCGGGTAGTACAGGAGAAATCGTCCAATTATGATACCGATATCTTTTCCCCCCTGATTCATTATGTGGAGCAAGCCACCGGAATCAACTATACCGGAGATTATTCTGGCGTATCGATGTCGGATATTGCCATGCGGGTATTAGCTGATCATGTCAGGGCGGTCAGTTTCGGGATTGCTGATGGGGAGATGCCTTCTAATACCGGGGCCGGGTATGTCCTCCGTAGAATTTTGCGACGAGCAGTTCGCTACTATTATACTTTTCTGGAGGTGCGGGATCCATTAATGTATCGGTTGGTTCCGTTATTGGCTGATTTTTTTGGAGATACTTTTCCGGGTTTTGCCGAACAGAAAGATTTTGTAAAAAGGGTCATTGAGCAAGAAGAGATTTCCTTTTTAAGAACTCTCGAAGAAGGTATTAAGCGATTTGATACCCTTAAAATTAAGAATAACATTATTGCAGGTACGGACGCCTTTGAGCTGTATGATACTTATGGTTTTCCCGCTGACTTAACCAGGTTAATGGCCGCTGAAAAAAGTTGGAAAGTAGACGAAGCAGGTTTTGAAAAAGCACTGGAGCAACAAAAGCAGCGATCCAGATCGGATGCTGTCAAAATAGCTGGAGATTGGATTACGGTGAATGAATCTTCCCATCCACCGGTTTTTGAAGGTTATGATCAGGATGTCCTGGAGGGAGCAAAAATGATCAAGTACAGATCAGTGGAAGACCGGGACGGTCAGTTTTTTCAGGTTGTTCTGGATCGTACTTCCTTTTATCCTGAAGGTGGTGGCCAGGTGGGTGATAAAGGGATGTTGGTCTTTGGTAATGAAGCCATTGAAGTCCGGGATATGATCAAGGAAAATGATCTGCCAATCCATATCACCAATTCACTTCCTGTTGACATAACCGGTCCGGTCCAGACAAAAATTGATACCGGTCGTAGGCGCCTTATTGAAAATAATCATTCAGCCACCCACTTACTCCACGCTGCATTGCGGGATGTTCTTGGGGATCATGTTCAACAAAGAGGATCATTATTAGATGATCATTATTTACGCTTTGATTTCTCACATTTTTCAAAAGTAACCCCCGAAGAATTGCGAAGAATTGAAGATCTCGTCAATGAAAAAATAAGAGAAGACATCCCGCGGAAAGAGGATCGGGGTATTTCAATTCAGGTGGCAGAGGATGCAGGAGCAAGGATGCTTTTTGGAGAGAAATATGGCGAAAAAGTGCGCATGATCACTTTTGATCCTCATTATTCCATTGAGCTCTGCGGTGGTTGCCATGTTCCGTCAACCGGCCGCATTGGATTTTTCAAAATCACAGGCGAAACAGCAGTTGCCGCCGGGGTCAGGCGTATCGAAGCCATTACAGCAACAGCCGCCGAAAATTATGTGCATGATCAGATAAAACTCCTTTCTTCCATACGCAATGAATTGAAAAATCCAATGGATCCGGTTAAAGCCATCCGGGATTTGCAATCTGAAAACAAAACCTTAAAACTGCAACTGGAGGAAATAGAGATTCAAAAATCTGCAAACCTTAAAACGTCGTTGTTAGAAAAAATGGAGATCATCCATGGAGTGAAAATGATTGCGGCTGAAGTGGACATCCAGGATCAAAAATTATTAAAGACCTTGATTTATCAGGTGGGCCAGGAATTGGGAGAGACTGCTTTTATTTTATTAGGAGCGAAGGCCGAAGGGAAACCTCAACTCATGCTTTACATCAGTGAAGATCTGGTGAAGTCAGGAAAATTGCACGCGGGTAATATCATTAAAGAGCTAGCCCGTTTGATTCATGGTGGTGGTGGCGGACAACCATTTTTTGCATCCGCCGGAGGTACTTTCTCCGATGGTCTTACTGAAGCTCTTCAAAAGGCCAGGGGCTTTATCGAAAAATGATATATCCTCCTTTAGTCAAATATTATACTGCATAAATTGGAAATGGAAACTACCCATCCTATACGCATTGGACTTGCAGGAGCCGGCCACCTCGGCCGCTTCCATATTGAATGTCTACAGCGGATTGAGGGCTTCCAATTCATCGGATTTCACGATTCCGATCCGGCCCGAGCGGAGGATATACAAAAGAAATACAATGTCGCCTGTTTGTCTTCTTTTCAGGAATTACTGGATCAGGTAGAGGCAATATGTATCGTTACTCCTACCGTAACCCATTATGAACTTGCAGTGGCCGCCATGGAGGCAGGCAAACATTTGTTTATTGAAAAACCGCTGACAGATAACCCGGAAACCAGTCTGAAATTAGTCAACATCCTGGAGGAAAAAAAACTGGTGGGCAGGGTCGGACATGTAGAGCGATACAATCCGGCTTTTGTGGCGGCCCGAAAACTAGGTATACATCAGCCTCTTTTTATTGAAGCCCATCGACTTGCCCCATTCAACCTACGCGGATTGGATGTGCCTGTCGTAATGGATTTGATGATACATGACATTGATCTTATTTTATCCATGATCAACGATGAAGTGGATCATATTGAGGCCAATGGAGTCGGTGTGGCTGGCCCTTCGGCAGATATTTGCAATGCGAGGATCACTTTTAAAAATAGTGCGGTAGCCAACCTGACCGCCAGCAGAATCAGTCTGAAACAAATGAGAAAATTGAGATTGTTTCAACGCGACCAATATATGGCGATTGATTTTCTGAATCAGGAGGTGCAGGTTGTCAGGTTGCTGCATGAAGAACCACCTGACCAATTATCCATGAAAATGGATTTAGCGGAGGGCACGAGATGGATAGCCGCAGATAATCCGGAAGTGATCAAGCACAACGCCATTGAAGAAGAGTTGAAAGAATTTTGTTCAGCTATTCGTGATCGGTCAGAGAAAGGTGTCACCTTTGCCCAGGCAGCACAAGCGGTGGATGTAGCGTATAGAATCATGGACCAAATCACGAAGTATGAAAAATAGCACCTGGAATACAAGTATGGTGATTACGGTCCTTTCCATTACACTCGCTGGTTGTGATATCATCAACCCGGCAGAACCGGTTCCCACCACTATACATCTCAACCCGTTTTATTTTCAGGTGCAACCCGGCCAGGGAACCGGCAATAATAAAATATCCGAAGTGTGGGTTTTTGCCAATGGAAACAATATCGGAACCTTTTCCCCCCCGGTAGATATCCATTACCTGGAGGAGGGACCGACTCATTTAATTTTCAGGCCGGGTATCCGGAATAACGGAATTGCTGATAATGCCATTGAGTATCCATTATTTGATGGCTATGAAACGGATATAACGGCCACTCCGGGGAGCGAGCATATCATCAATCCAGTTACCGCATATAAGTCAGGCACCACTTTTAGTCTTGTTTCGGACTTTGAGGTAACCAATGATTTTACTTACAACAGGGACACCGTTGCGGCCAGCCAATTGGTGAGATCTCAAGTGGATGTATTTGAAGGAAGCTATTCCGGACAAATCACGATGACGGCAAATGCGTATTATATTGAAGTCGGTCATAATGTCGCCATGAATGATTTGCCCACGAATGGCCAACCGATTTATTTGGAAATACGATATAAGAATGAAGTTGAATTTGGCATAGGACTGCTCGGTATCGATCTGGAGGGGCATGAATATTCTAATTTTTTCTATATCGTCAGACCCTCGGAGGATTGGAACATGTTGTATATTAATTTGACGGATTTGATCAAAGCTTCGGGGCTGCCGGCGTACAAGATTTTATTCAATGCCTTGTATCCTCCATCAGCCACGAAGTCCGAACTAAATATTTTCCTGGATAATATCAAAGTCGTTCATCTCTGATCACATGAAACGACTGCGAAGGTTTCATATGTTTTTATATGCCTGCGGCGATTTTGTATCCGCTATGCTGGCCTGGGCTTTTTTTTATTATTTCAGGTCATTGGCAGAAGGGAAGACCTTTGATCATGGAGTCAGGGATGACCCTAATTTTTGGTATGGTTTAGTGATCGTTCCTATAGCCTGGATCATCTTCTACTGGATTTTTGACCGTTACCAGGACATTTATCGCCTGTCGAGGCTGACCACGCTGGTCCGGACATTCTTTCTCTCCCTGGCTGGCGTTATCATTATTTTTTTTACACTCCTGCTGGATGATAAGGTAAACGCCGTCAGTGATTACGTGCATGCCTTTTTCAGGTTACTGGCTTTGCATTTTGCGATAACAGCTACCATGCGGATGTTCATTCTGACCCTGGCCAGCCGACAATTGCGTGCCGGAAGAATCACGTATTCCACTATTATCATTGGGGGTAATCAAAAAGCATTTGAGCTCTTTGAAGAGATCCGGACCAGGAAAAAAAGCCTGGGAAACCGCCTGATCGGATTTATCGAAAGTGAAGTCAATGGAAGCAACGACCTGGCCGGACTTTTGCCTTGTCTTGGGACCCTGGATCAGCTGGCCAATATCATTCAGCAGTATGAGGTGGAAGAGGCTTTGATTGCTATTGAAACCTCTGAACACAATAAATTGAAAGGCATCCTCGACGCACTTTTTGATTTTAATGAGGAGGTATTGGTTAAAATCATTCCGGACATGTATGACATTTTGCTGGGCAGTGTCAAAATGGATTACATCTATGGAGCTGTATTGATTGAGATTCGACAGGGGCTTATGGCAAACTGGGAGAAGTTGGTGAAGCGGATGATGGACATCGTAGTCAGCAGCCTGGGACTGATCATTCTTTCTCCTGTCCTTATCTATATAGCACTCCGGGTGAGGATGTCGTCCAAAGGTCCGATCTTTTATTCACAGGAACGGGTAGGGATTAACGGGAAACCTTTTATGATATATAAATTCAGATCCATGCAGGTAGGAGCTGAAAAAGAAACGCCTCTTTTATCATTCGATGGGGATGCCCGCTGCACACGCTGGGGCGCCATCATGCGAAAATGGAGACTGGACGAATTGCCTCAATTATGGAATGTGCTGATCGGAGAAATGTCCCTGGTCGGACCCCGGCCGGAACGTAAATTTTTCATCGACCAGATTATGAAAGTGGCTCCGCACTATAAGCACTTACTCAAAGTGCGGCCCGGTATTACTTCCTGGGGTCAGGTAAAATATGGTTATGCCAGTAACCTCGACCAAATGATGCAAAGACTCAAATTCGATATCCTCTATATTGAAAACATGTCTTTGACCCTGGACATCAAGATTCTTTTTTATACGATCCTGATTGTGCTGCAAGGAAAAGGGAAATAGCCGGGAAGGCAAAATGAGGTTTCTGCCTGGCATAGATGTTCTCTTCGCCCGACCTGTATCGATTATTTTACGATTATAATTTTTGAAGCGGTAATAAAAAGTGCTGGCGCCGGTAATATTTGCAAAACCAAAGAAGAAATCTGCTCACTATGACTGCTTGTAAGGAGAAATAGCCAGCAGGAAATATTGCCTTCTTAAGGCAGCCACTTTGTATAGGCGATGAAGCACAGGCTTCCCTTCATGACTGGCTTTTTTCCAGGTCCCGAACTCCTGTTCAACCCGCCAATAGAAATAGGGTGAAGTGTGTGCCTCACCCTGCCATGGATTGATTAATTTTCAGAAAAGATGGAGGACAGAATCTGCTATCAGATTCTTTTACGGCGAGGTTTATCGTCGTAGTCGTCATCATAATGGCGTTTTGGCCGGTCGTTGTCCTGGAATCGATCTGATTTCGGTCGATCGTTATTCCAACGGTCCGGTCTTGGTCCTCCTCCGCCACCACCTGAACGGCGATCGTTTCCTCCTGCATTGAAGGAGGGACGGAAGCCTCCGCCACCTCGATGTCCACCGCCCTGGTCATTCCTTTGAGGGGTGGGATCGGATTCCTTCACCAGGATTTCTTTGCCTTCCATTTGGGTCCCGTTGAGGTGTTCAATGGCGGCATTTCCACTGGCAGCGTCAGCCATTTCTACAAAACCGTAGCATTTGGACTTGTTGGTCTCGCGGTCCATGATGATTTTAGCATCGACGACCTGACCATAAGCTTCGAACATTGCTTTAAGCCGTTCAGACGTAATGTGTTGAGGCAGTTTAGCGACAAAAAGTTTCATTTATAAAAAAAATTGTTGTTTTAAGTTGGTTGAAGAGTAGGCAGCTGATCCTGGCATTAGAAAAGCTAAAAACAAAGTCGCTGAACACCTCAATAGCCAGCCAAAGGTAAAGGAAAAATTGAATTAAAAAATGAATGTTGAGGCCGTCTTTTTCCTTCCATTTTTGGTTCCCTGACCGGGATACAATTCCTTTACCAGGTTTCCTTTTACATCCATATGAGTAGGCTATTTTAAATAATAAGAGGGAGAGAAGTTGTTATTTCTCACCCTCTTAAGATCTCACCATGTTAAAGATGTGGAGCTAGTGGGAGTCGAACCCACGACCTCTTGCATGCCATGCAAACGCGCTAGCCAGCTGCGCTATAGCCCCATGGTAATAAAACTTTCCTCTTCTGAAACAGTTTTGAAGTCGGACTGCAAACATAATTCTTATTTCGTAAAAATACGTTTGAGCAAATGATCCGTCTCTGCACCCATCCAAGGTATCGAACAGGTTTCCATAGCTTTACGGTCTATAATTTTTCCAATTTATGAAAGATGTATTTATTGTTTCGGCTGTAAGGACCCCGATTGGTAGTTTTGGTGGCTCATTATCAGGACTTTCTGCAACCGCACTTGGATCCAGGGCCATTGAAGGTGCTTTGGAAGCAGCCCAGGTTTCTCCGGACCTGATCGAGGAGGTCTTCATGGGAAATGTAGTCTCAGCCAACCTTGGTCAGGCGCCTGCAAGACAAGCTGCATTAGGAGCCAAACTTCCGTTCGAAGTTCCATGCACCACAGTCAATAAAGTTTGCTCTTCGGGATTGAAATCCGTGATGTTTGGCGCCCAGGCGATTCAACTGGGACTGGCCGATATGATTATTGCCGGTGGAATGGAAAGCATGTCCAATATTCCTTATTACGTTTCCGGCGCACGATGGGGATTGAAGTTTGGGAATGGTGAACTGATCGACGGATTATCCAGAGACGGATTAACAGATGTTTATAACCAAACGGCAATGGGAGTAAGTGCCGATAAGACTGCTGAGAAATATAAAATCTCCCGTGAGGCGCAAGATGCCTTCGCGATAGAATCTTACCAACGTTCCCAGGCAGCTACTCAAAATGGGAGTTTCAAAAAAGAAATTGTACCCGTTGAGATTGCCCAACGTAAGGGGCCGGCTTTGTTAATTAATCAAGATGAAGAATGTTTCAAAGTTGATTTCGCCAAGATACCCGGTTTGCGGCCTGCGTTCAGCCCCGATGGAACCGTTACTGCGGCAAATGCTTCAACGATTAATGACGGTGCTTCCGCATTAGTATTAGCCAGTGAAGATGCGGTGAAAAAATATGGATTAAAACCTATCGCAAGAATTGTTTCTTATGCTGATGCAGCCCAGGATCCATTTTGGTTTACAACGTCACCAACCATCGCTGCACCAAAGGCCATGGAAAGAGCAGGGTTGAAAAAGAACGACATTAATTTCTATGAAGTCAATGAAGCCTTTGCTGTGGTGACCATGGCTTTTGAGCAAACACTCGATGTGGATCCTGCTATAGTCAACATTCACGGTGGAGCATGTGCATTAGGTCATCCTCTCGGTGCATCGGGTGCCAGGATCCTGACTACGCTCATTCATGTTTTGCATGAACAAAATGGTCGTTATGGTTTAGCCACGCTGTGCAATGGGGGGGGAGGAGCTTCTGCTTTGATCGTAGAACGGGTTTAGTTTCTCTCACTCTCTCACTCTCTCACAACTATGTTGGTTAATAAAATAAGAGGTTACTTCCGGCTTTTCATCATTTTCCTCATCACCTTCCTGGCTTTTCTGACAGTGACCTTTTTGAGGATTCTTCCTGTCAACCGATATAAATGGGGATTGAAAGTAAGGAAAGCCTGGTCGAAGCTTTTTGTATGGACTTTGAACTATAAAGTAGAGGTGATCGGTAAATTTCCCAGGGACCGCAATTATTTATTTGTAGGAAATCATCGTTCCTCTCTTGATCCATTTGTTTGCCTCGCCTATCTGGAAGCTAACCCGGTCAGCCGTGGTGACGTTCGTAATTATCCTTTTCTGGGCAAAGGGGCTGAAATCACTGGAATCATTTTTGTTAATAAATCGAGTAAGGCTAGTAAATCAGCAGCTAAGCAAGCGATAGGGGATGCATTGAAAGCAGGAAAATCGATCATGATCTATCCGGAAGGTAAGACAGGTGCTCAACCTCTGACGGCCACATTCCAGAAAGGTTCTTTTGATCTGGCGGCGGAATTAGGTATTCCGGTCATCCCGTTTATTATTGAATATAAGAGCCTCCATGATTACTGGGATCATTCAGATACAATGGCGGTTCATTATTTCAAAAACCTGGCTAAGGCCAGGACCTATATCCGGTTGTCGATCGGAGATGTCATTCACGGCGACAATTCCTGGGCCTTGCTTCGGCAGTCGCAGCAATGGATGAATGATGAAATTGTCCGGGTTCGTTCTGATTGGGGTGGTTTGTCACAAGGGGAGGAAACGAGGGATGAGGTGGCCCATTAATTTATAAGTATGGGTTTCCATTCTGCAGATTGTGGCCGTCCATTTGATCAGGCATTGAAGCTGCAAGGGCAGTGTGTCAAGTCGTTTCGTGAGGTAAATGGAAAAAAATGGTACATTTGCAGCCCCTTCATCAGGAACGGGGAAAGAAACATCGCGGGGTGGAGCAGTTGGTAGCTCGTCGGGCTCATAACCCGAAGGTCGTAGGTTCAAGTCCTGCCCCCGCTACTACGAAAGGCACTGGAGGAATCCGGTGCTTTTTTATTTATTCCCTTTTGATGCAGGAAACGTTACATTTTTTTATCGTTTAAGAAGGTGGTATGGCTAAAAAGATGCTTCTGTTATAAACACTTCATTAACAGACCGATCTCTTATCTTTGTTTCCTTGCAGTTAAGGAAAAACATATCATCGGTCTTTGTCTTGCTGGTCTTCCTTTTTCCCCAGATGGAAAAAGAAGTTCATAATTATGAACATGAAGGCATTGTCAAATGTACCGAACATACCATTGTTCATTTTCACAAGGTGGTGCATCATTGTTTTCTCTGCGACTTCACCAACCCGGTTTCCCCAAGTCCCGTTTTTCAACGCGTGGCCCTGATCGAGTATCCATTTCATGCCCGTCCGTACTTTTTTACGGCCTATTCCTATTTACTTCAACCCATAGATTTCCATTCGCTTCGAGGCCCTCCTGCACTGGCTTAATTTATTTTTAGGACATCGTCAGCCGACGCATTGTTTGATCACAGCCATCCTGTGAATAAATCTAAATTCTTAGCTATGGATAAGTATATTATTTTGCTCTTTAGCATCCTTTTTGGCAGATTGGAGTTGCAGGCTCAGTCCAATACCTCAAATTCGGATTCCCTTTTATTGATTGAAATTCAAAATCAACTAAATCAGGCGCCGCCTCCTATGGCTCAATCCCAGGTCGCTGCGTCTGCTAATCCTAACATCAGTGTGATCGGTGATTTTCAGGGACTTTACCGGAGTTATGGAGATCATCATGTTGATGCCGTGCTGAATGAAATGGAAATTTCATTTGAGTCCACCATCGATCCTTATGCCCGTGCCAATTTTTATTACTCTATTGGGGAGAACGCCACTACCGGAGAATTTACCAGTGAGGTAGAAGAAGGATATCTGACTACGTTGTCCTTGCCGGCGCATCTTCAACTGAAGGCCGGACGATTCAGGCAGGATATAGGCCGGGTCAATCCCGTACATCCTCATGCCATTCCATTCGTTGACCTGCCAGATGCCTATGTCAATTTTTTCGGAGAGGAAGGCCTGAAAGGGGATGGATTGTCTTTAAGCTGGTTGATCCCCAATCATAGTTTTTACCAGGAACTGACCGTTGAAGGAACAAGTGTGGGAGATAATGCCAGTTTCGACAGGAGTCGTTTTCTCTTCCTGGGACATCTTAAAAATTTCTGGGACCTCTCCGATAATGCCACAGTGGAATTAGGTCTCAGCGGTATCAACGGAGAAAACCAATTCGGTAAAACGTCCAACATTTATTCCGTTGATCTGACTTACAAATGGAAACCTGTTCAGTATAATACCTATAAATCCGTGACTTTTCAAAACGAGATTTATTTCAGCCAGGCTGAAAAGGATAGCTCCACCATCAATGCCAAAGGATTTTATTCTATGTTAAATTATCAATTGGCCAAGCGGTTTTTCCTGGTCGGCAGGTACGATTATTCAAATACGCCCTATTCCAATACCTATGTACAACAATCCGGATCGCTGACTCTCGGCTGGTATGCTACAGAATTTCAGAAAATTGAAATCGAGGGAAAATACACGAGTGTAAACGAAGCTGTAGAAGAATTTGCCAATGATAAAAGTTTTGGCCAGGCCTACCTGCGCTGGATTTTTATTATTGGGTCACATGGCGCTCACATGTACTAAATCATAAACCAATCCATCATTTATTTCAAATAAAGAAAATATGAACATCAGGATATTTTTCATTTTTATGCTGGCTTCCATGGGTATAACTACCTCGTATGCCGGTGTCATTCGTGTGGTCACTACAACACAGGATACACGAAGTATCACGGAAATCATCGGTGGGAATAAAGTAGAAGTTTTCGCCATTGCCTCTGGTTATCAGAACCCCCACTTTGTTGATCCAAAGCCCAGCTACATCATCAAGCTGTCTGAAGCTGACCTTTATGTCACCCTGGGCCTTGACCTGGAAAGCGGGTGGTCTCCTTCTTTGCTTACCAGTTCGAGAAACGGGAAAATTCAGAAAGGAAGCCCGGGCTATGTAGACGCTTCTGTTGGGGTATCGTTAATGCAGGTACCCTCCACGATCAACAGGGCAGAAGGGGATATTCATATTTTTGGTAATCCGCATTATTGGCTGGACCCGGTCAACGGCAAAATCATTGCCCGGAATATTTGCAATGGCCTGGAAAGAATATCACCGGAGAATAAAGCTTTTTTCGAAGCTAACCTTAAAACGTTTGATGATCAGATTGATGCCAGACTGATGGGTTGGACATCTATGATGTCCGGATTTAAAGGTGCTAAGCTCATTGCTTATCACAACGAATGGTGTTATTTTGAAAATCGTTTTGGATTGCAGATTGTTGATTTCCTGGAGCCGAAGCCGGGCATTCCGCCTACCCCTTCCCAATTAGTGAAGATCATCAATGAGGTTAAGGATAATCAAATCAAAGTGATTATTACCTCTCCTTATTTTACTTCTTCTTCCTCAGATGTGGTATCCAAACAAACCGGAGCGAAGACGGTGGTGCTCGCGACTTCGGTGGGAGCATTTGATGCTATCAAAAATTATTACGATCTTTTTGACTACAATATCAGATTATTGACTGCTGCGCTAAAATAAGGTGCTGGCGATAAACACGGAATACTACTGCATGAATACATTGCCCATCAAATAAATTCGCTTTCTCATGTTCGAAATGTTTCAATTAGATTTTATTATACAGGCTTTTGTGGTCAGTATCATTATTGGAATCGTCCTGTCTTACATGGGTGTCCACGTGGTGAAGCGGGGCATCGTCTTTGTGGACCTGGCATTGGGGCAGATATCCTCGCTGGGGGTCGCTTTTGCAGCCTACGTAGGTTATGGCAAGACGATTATCCCGATTGCCTTTGCACTGGCTGGGGCATTGCTGATGTCGTTTATCCATATTCGCGATAAGCGCATAAAAGTGGAAGCCATCATTGGTATTATTTATGCGGTGGCCTCCGCCGCCACGGTCATGCTGATCTCAAAATCACCTCATGGAGATTCGGACATCCAGGAAGTTTTATTCGGAAATATCCTGTCGGTGGACTGGCCACAAATAAAATTATTAGGACTTATTTTCTTTTTGATTGCTCTTGTTCATTTCGTTTTTCGCCGGAAATTCTTTGAACTGACGGAAAGTTTCGTAGCTCATGAAACGTCCGCCCATGAATCGGAATTCAAATTAACGCGCAGTCTTAAATTCTGGAACTTTATGTTTTATATATCCATTGGCCTGACGATTGTTTTTGCTGTTCGGACCAGTGGAGTGATACCGGTGTTTTCATTCCTGATCATTCCTGCCGTGTGCGGCATCATGCTGGCCAAAAAAGATCTTCCGATTGTGTTAGCAGCCATTATGGTGAGTTTGCTTGGCGCATTCCTGGGTTTGAATGTTTCTTACCATTTCGATTTTCCTGCAGGCTCTTCCTTGGTTGCGGTATTAGGGGGAATATTTATCCTCGTTTCGGTGTTATTCCTGATCAGAGGAAGAAGAACCAAGGAATCATAACCGGACAAATTGTCCCGATAAAAAGCAGTTAAAGCCATCCGGCGTTGCCAGGTTATGATCGGGGCAATATTCGTTTGATCCAGCCGAGTTTTGACTTTGAATAAGGTGGGTACTTGAATGTGATCTCCAGCCAAAAGGGTTTATCCAGTATACTTTTGTAATGAGAAAAGGCAGCAAAACCCCATTTTCCGTGGTATTGACCTGTCCCGCTTTCCCCTACGCCGCCAAATGGCAGCTTTGGGTTGGAAATTTGCATGACAGCGTCATTGATGCATCCTCCGCCAAAAGATAATTCCCGTAATAGTTTATCCTGAATTTTTTGATCATTGGAAAAGATATAACATCCGAGTGGCTTCGGCATGGAAAGTAATCGAGGTAAAATATCCTCTATATTTTTGTAGGAGATGACGGGAAGAATAGGTCCAAAAATTTCATTTTCCATGATCGGATCGTCAAAAGAGATGTCGGTCAAAACAGTGGGTGCAAGGTATCGCCGTTCAGCATCAAATTCCCCTCCCATAAATAATTTATTCCTGACGATCAGCTCCGTCAGACGATTAAAATTTCGATCATTAATTATTTGGACATAATTATTATTTTCCAATGAATAATCGAACTTATCAACCCAGGCTTTCAGGTGGTCTAGGAATTCCTCTTTTATTTTTTCATCCACCAGGAGGTAATCCGGAGCAAGACAGGTTTGTCCGGCATTCAGGAATTTAGACCAGGCAATTCGCTTTGCTGCTTGCTTCAAATTAGCATTTACGGTGACTATCGCCGGGTTCTTTCCACCCATTTCCAGGGTTACAGGGGTCATCGACCTGGCAGCGGCCTGGTAAATAATTTTCCCCACGGTCTGACTCCCGGTAAAAAATATTTTATCAAAATGCTGGTTAAGCAGAGCTGTCGTTTCAGGCACGCCACCTTCAATAACGGTCAGGTATTCTGGCGGGAAATGGGTATTGATCAGGGTCGCGATTGCTTTACTGGTGGCGGATGGGATTTCACTTGGTTTCAATATCACCGTGTTGCCTGCCGCTATGGCCGCAACAATTGGTGTAAAGGACAGCAAATAAGGATAGTTCCAGGCACTGATAACCAAACACACCCCCAGCGGCTCAGGAAGAATAAAACATTGCGCCGGGAAATTTGAAAAATTGGTTTTTACATGTTGTTTTTTAGACCAGCGGGACACATGTTTGATGGCATCCCTTATATTTTCATAAATCTGACTGAACTCGCTGGCATAAGTGTCAAACTCAGATTTTTTAAAATCACTATTAATGGCTTCATACAAAATAGCTTCCTGTTGAGCAATAATTTTCCGGAGCTTTTTTAATTGTGCTATCCTAAAACCAATATCCCGGGTTGCGTGGGTATTGAAATATTGCCGCTGACGATTTATGATTTCAGAATAATCCATAGCATTGATTAACAATTTGAACTGGAGGTGAACCGAAGATCAAAGACCCGGAACCAATAAAGAGGACCACATAATTCGATGCTTTTGACCATTCACTTACACTTTATTTTAATGATAGGGATCCACATCCACACTCATCCGGACCGTAGAAAAAGATCGCTTTTTAATGATGTCCGCCTGGAATTTCTTTATGTACACTTTGATACTCGAGAGCAATTTACTGTCTCTTTCTGCTTTGATATAGATCAGGTGAATAAACTGGTTTCGCACCCGGCCAATGCTGGGGACGGTTGGGCCTAAAATGCGATGGCCAAATACTTGTTTCATTTCCAGGGCAAATAATTCAGCAGCTTCTCTCGAAATTTCAAATTGACGATGCCGCATCATGACCTCGATTTGCCGCACAAAAGGAGGGTATTGGAAAATTTCCCTTTCGGCGATTTCCCGCTTATAAAAGGTCACATAATCGCCATGAATCACATCCTGTAATACCGGATGATCGGGTTGATAAGTCTGAATAAGAACGGTGCCTTGTTCATATTTTCTACCGGCTCGACCGCTGACCTGGACAAGTGTTTGAAACGTACGTTCGGCTGCCCTGAAATCAGGAAAATGTAAAGCCTGATCGGCATAGATCACGCCCACCAATCCTACATGATCAAAATCCAGGCCTTTGGTCACCATTTGCGTGCCCACCAAAATGTCTATATCTCTTTTTTCAAAATCATAAATTAAGCCCTCCATATTATTTTTCCCCCTGGTCGTATCCAGGTCCATCCGTTTAATGCGGGCATCAGGAAAGATGGCGCCAAGTTCATCTTCTATTTTTTCCGTTCCATGTCCTTCCAGGATAAGCCGGGGTGAGCCGCAGGCCGGACATATATTGACAATGCCTTTCACCGAACCACAGATATGACAGGCTAAGACATTCCTCGCTTTGTGGTAGGTCAGGGCGACATCACACTGATCGCATTCAGCTACCCAGTTGCACACGCCACATTTAAGCACAGGCGCATATCCTCTTCGGTTTTTATAAATGATAACCTGTTTTTTATCTGATAAAGTTTTTCGGATCGCTTCTATCAGGCTGTGGCTATACATCGCTCCTGCTGCCGATTTGTCTTTCCGGATATCAATGAGATGCACTTTCGGAAGCTCTAAGCCCTGGTAGCGTTCGGGCAATTCCACTTTCCCATATTTTCCGGTTTCACTATGATAATAGGATTCAATGGAAGGAGTAGCTGAGCCCAATATAACTTTCGCATGGTGCTCCTTTCCCAGCACAATAGCCATGTCGCGGGCATTATACCTTGGATTTGGATCCTGTTGTTTGTAGCTCACATCATGCTCTTCATCAATAATAATGAGTTGAAGATTTTGAAACGGAAGAAAAATACTCGAACGTACACCGGCGACAATGGGGATCCCGGTAGCCACTTGCTGCCAGAGATCAACCCGCTCATTTTCACTCAACCGGGAATGAGAGATGGTGATCTGCTTGCCGAACAATTGTTTTAACCTTTTGAGGATTTGAACACTCATACCAATCTCCGGAACCAAATACAATACCTGTCCGCCGGATTGAATAACCTCCGCAATCAAGGAGGTGTATATTAAAGTCTTTCCACTTCCGGTTACGCCATGCAATAAGACCACCTCATGGTGCTCCCAGAGATGCCTGATTTGCTCACAGGCTGCTTGCTGATGTGCTGTTAAGGTTGTAATGGCCGGAATATCTTCACCGCCATAGCGGTCCATCCGGTTAATTTCATGGAATACTTCTTCAAAAATTTCTTTTTTAATCAAAGCGTCTAAAATGCTTTTACTCACCTCAGCTTTTTCAACAAGAACCTTAGGCTCCACAGGGGTGATTTCCTGGTTAGTGACAGCGAGGTAACTTAGTAGCAGCCTGGTCTGTTTTTCAGAGCTGGCTATTTTATCCAATGCCACTTGCATGCCCTCTTCTGTGGAATAGGGTTGCCTGAGCTGTACCAGCTTTATTTTTTTGGGAGTATATCGCTCGGTCAGCTCTTCCACGACAAGAATCAATCCGAGCTGATAGAGTGTGACAATGTGTGGGTAAAGAATTTTAAGGCCGCTGGCTTTTTCTAATTCGTCCAGCGTAATCGCCTCACGAGGCTGAATGATCCTGTAAAGGCTATACAATGGTTCACCGAGCTGCAGGATTTTATCCTCATCAACATCTTTCAATGCCCTGATGATGGTTTCACTAGATAAAAGATAAGCTCCCGGCAATGCCGCCCGCATTACTTCGCCGGTAGTACAGCCATAATAAACCGCCATCCACTTCCAAAAGAGGTACTGCCCCTCCCGTATAACCGGTGTGTCATCGAGTACACTGATAATGGCTTTGGTTTTATGGGCCGGAGGCTGATATTTTAGATTAACGATGAGGCCGGAATATCTTTTCCGGTTGCCAAACTGTACTTCAACCCTTTTTCCGAAGGTTGCTTTTTCAATCAATTCCCCAGGCACTTTATAGGTATAAGTGGTTTCCAAAGCCAATGGCAGCAGGATTTCAGCGAAAACTTCTGGGCTGGCGGACATAGGAGCTAAGGTCTGAAATTTAATGGCTGGCGAACAAAAATGATAGAACATGATCTTTTCACGCAAGTACAATTATTTTTACGCCGTATTGTTCAATTACAGACGATGGCACATCTTTCAGAGCAGGAAATAGTACGGAGACAGAATTTGCAAAAGATCATAGATCTGGGTATAAATCCATATCCGCCGGAATTGTATCCGGTCAATACCTATGCGGCCACTATTCTTAAAGAATTTGATGCGGAGAAGAATAACTTCCAGGAGGTTTGTATAGCGGGTCGTTATATGTCAAGCCGGATCATGGGGAAGGCTTCTTTTGCTGAAATCCAGGATAGTACCGGAAGGATCCAGGTATATATCAATCGCGACCAGATTTGTCCCGGAGAGGATAAGACTTTGTACGACATCGTCTTCAAGCACCTCCTGGACCTGGGTGACTTTATAGGAGTTAAAGGCTATGTTTTTATCACTAAATCAGGGGAAATATCTATCCATGCGAGCGAGTTGACCTTACTTAGTAAAGCTTTGCGGCCCTTGCCTGTCGTCAAAGTGGATGCGGATGGAATAGTGCACGATGCCTTTACCGATCCTGAACAGCGATACCGCCAGCGCTACGTGGATCTGAATGTCAATCCTCAAATCAGAAAAGTCTTCATCGATCGCACTAAGATGTATAACACGATGCGGAATTATCTGAATGCCCGCGGTTACCTCGAAGTGGAAACACCGGTTCTTCAGCCTTTATATGGTGGAGCGGCAGCCCGGCCTTTCAAAACACATCACAATACGCTCGATATGACCCTGTATCTGCGCATCGCGAATGAGTTATATCTCAAGCGGTTGATTGTCGGGGGGATTGACGGTGTATACGAATTCAGTAAAGATTTCAGGAACGAAGGGATGAGCCGGTTTCACAATCCGGAATTTACCCAGATAGAATTATATGTAGCCTACAAGGACTATGAGTGGATGATGAACCTGGTCGAAGAGATGATCGAACAGGTGGCCATTGATCTTCATGGGAACACTAAGGTGACAGTAGGGGAGCATTTGATCGATTTTAAAAGACCATGGAAGCGGTATACCATGTTTGAAGCCATAGAGCATTTCACCGGGGTGGATATCAGCCAGATGGATGAAGCTCAATTGAGGGAGACTGCGAAAAAAATGCATATTCATGTTGAAACGGGTTTGGGCAAAGGAAAAATCATTGATGAAATATTTGGAGAAAAATGTGAGCCGTATTTGATTCAGCCTACTTTCATTACGGATTATCCTGTAGAGATGTCTCCTTTGGCCAAAAAGCACCGGAGTAAGCCTGGGTTGGTCGAACGATTTGAAGCTATTTGTAATGGCAAGGAAATTTGTAATGCCTTTTCAGAACTGAATGACCCCATTGATCAGCGCGAGCGTTTTGAAGAGCAATTGGAACTGGGCCGTCGAGGAGACGAAGAGGCCATGATGCTGGATGAAGACTTTTTACGAGCGCTGGAATATGGAATGCCTCCTACTTCAGGTTTAGGAATAGGTATGGATAGGTTGGCGATGATTATGACCAATTCAAATTCTATCCAGGATGTTATTTTCTTTCCTCAAATGAAAGCTGAAAAGAAATAGCCCCTAAATGCCCTGAAGGGGATTTCTTTTTTTCCTTCATAAAAAGTCTCTATTGTTGGAGTATAGTATGACTTTTGCAATCTTGTTTTGAAGAAAACACAAATTCCTCTTCAGGGAATTTAGAGTCGGAATGGAGTCTATTGAAATTTAAAAATGGCGATATCGGTTATACCGCCTTTCACATGATCACCGATCTTGACCAGGATATTGGTCTCCACAGGCAGAAAGACATCTACCCGGCTGCCGAATTTAATAAAGCCGAATTCCTCTCCTCTGGTCAGCGTGGCACCCACCTGTGTGTAACTCACGATTTTGCGGGCCACTTTACCGGCTATCTGCCGGACCATGATCAGGTTTTGTTTCCGACTGATCACGATTGTGTTTCGCTCGTTGAGCTCAGATGATTTAGGATGCCAGGCCACAAGATATTGGCCGGGGTGATATTGCTGATAGACAACGTCTCCCGCGACCGGGCTCCGATTGGAGTGTATATTGAGGGGAGACATGAAGATGGAGATTTGGATTGCTTCACTATTCAGGTATTCCTTTTCAAATGTTTTTTCAATCACCACCACTTTGCCGTCAGCAGGTGCCAGGATCAAATCCGTATCTCTGACGATGTGCAGTCTTTTAGGGTTTCTGAAAAAGATCAGCAACAATCCAAGGAGCGAAAAGCAAAGGACACAAATTATAAGCGTGAAGAGTGATGGAAAGAAAACAAGTAAAAGGAGGAAGATAATATTGATGAGGATGGCAGTTGCCACATAGAGTTTTCCTTCCTTGTGCAATCTATACATCATGGGGTAAAGATAAAATATCCGAGAGCAGCAATAGGCAATACAAACAGGAAGGAATCATACCGATCGAGAAATCCTCCATGACCGGGTAAGACGGATCCGCTGTCTTTTACCCCTGAAGCCCGCTTCAGGGAGGATTCGTACAAATCCCCTGCCAAAGCGAAAAAAGGGACTAAAATCCCCAAAAACAGGGTGTAATCACTTTTGATTCCAGGCCAGATCCGGGTCAAAGCATAAGCGGTGCCCAATGCCAATACCATTCCGCCCAAGAATCCTTCCAGGCTTTTACCAGGTGAAATTGACGACGCGATTTTGCGTCGGCCCCACTTCGAGCCCACGAGGTAACCGCCCACATCATTCATCCATATCAGCAGGATGGGGATGAGAAACAAATATTTATAGGATGCATCTCCATAAAAAAGCAGACAGCCCAGGCTAAGTGGCAAAGTAATGTAGGCGGCTCCGCTAAACAATGTTCTACCACCACGATTGATTTGATCGACAGGAATTTTTTGAAATAATAAGAACATGATCAACACCGCCAGTAAAACAGGAAATCCAACATACGGCAAACTCTGATTGTGGTGGGTAATGGTCAGATAGCCAAATATGCCAAGCCAAATAGTAAGAATGACAGGAATAACGACCATAAACACTTTTGAAATCCCCGTAGGATTGAGCCGGATAAACTCATGCCATCCGAAAACACTAATCAGGCATAAAAAGGTCAGACACGAAAAGGGTGACCAATAGACGGCACCCAGCGTAACGCAAACAATAAAAAAACCAGTGATACTCCTGGTCATGATGTCAGACATCTTCTATTGGTTTTCGGTTGTTCAAAATAGCCTTATATAAAAAATACATGATCCCAACACTGATGGGAATCATCCACCATTGAAGCTGATCACTACTGGTTTCATCCACCTCCGAAATATCCAGGCCGGTTAAATAAATGATGATGATTTGAATGCCATTGTTAAATGCATGGGCTATGATGGGTACCCACAAATTGCCTGTCCAGTAATAGAGATAGCCCAGCGCTACGCCGAGTGCCATTCGAGGTAAAAAACCTTCAAACTGAAGATGGATGGCAGAAAAGATGAAAGCAGCAATCCAAATGGCTACAATTTTATTCTTAAAAATGAAACCTAATTGCTTTTGAAGCACGCCCCTGAAAATCAGTTCTTCCCCAATGCCCGGCAAAATGGCAATAATCACCAGGTTGGCGATGAAAACAAACGGACTATTCATTTTCAGCAAGACTTTCATTGTTTCTTCAGCCTGATTTTCAAAATTCAAAGCCCAGTCAGGTAGAGGAATAGCGGAATTGACTATGAAACTCAGATTGACTAAAGGGTAGGTTGCCAGGAGGAAGAAGATACCGAGTAAAGCCATCATCCAACCTGGGGAAGCTGAAATCCGCAAACCTTTTAGCCACTCGCGCCGGTAGTAAAGAAATCCAAAGGCGATTGCCGGTAAAATGAAGGTAAAAAGATGTTGGGCCAATAATAAAATGCGGGTAAGATCAGGGGAGAGCGAGCCGGCACCTGTTTTTTGCAGATTCATCAGCTCATCCAGACTTATGCCGGAGAGTAACATGATTACTGCTGATCCAATAATCGTAAGGAATAACCCGAGGATGATAAAAATGATCATCACGAGGAGCCGAATGAAATGATCGTACCTTGTCATAAGTTACTGACCCGCAAAATAGCTATTCCCTCTTTAGCAACAGAAACAGAAAGCCATAAATCAAAAAGGCATGCGAGAAAGGACAAGATTAAGTGTCAATATCAACAAAGTCGCGCTGATTCGGAACAGCCGTGGAGGCAATTTGCCAGACCTCATCCAGGTCGCCCGGGATTGCGAATCCTTTGGCGCAGAAGGCATCACGGTTCATCCACGACCAGATCAACGACATGTCCGGTTTGAAGATATTGGCCCGCTCAAAGAAATCCTGACGACCGAACTTAACATCGAAGGGAATCCGACTGCCTCCTTTATGAAACTGGTCCTTTCTCACCAGCCGGACCAATGCACCCTGGTCCCGGACAGTCCATCTCAATTGACCTCGGATAGTGGGTGGGATACCGTTAAGGAAATGGGATTTCTCAAGGATGTCATTGGGGACCTGCACCGCAAGGGGATCAGGGTTTCTCTTTTTATTAATCCGGAAATCGAAATGGTCAGAGGGGCAAAGGAAGCCGGTGCTGACCGGATAGAATTGTATACCGGGCCTTATGCAGCCCAATTTGGAAAAAGTCGGGAACAAGCCATTCGACCTCACCTGGTGGCAGCACAAGAAGCGCAAGAATTAGGACTTGGGGTCAATGCAGGACATGACCTTAATCTTTTAAACCTTCATTATTATGCAGCGAATATTCCTAACCTTCTTGAAGTCTCTATAGGACATGCTTTGATCAGTGATGCCCTGTACTTTGGCCTTAGTAATGTTATTCCAATGTACTTACACCAGTTAGCGTTTGGAGAAACAGCGGGGCATTAAGATTTCTCCAAAAATAATTGAAAGGGCAAACACCAGCTGAGTCAGCCTAGTTGTTTGATTTATAGCGGATTCAAGAGAAGAATGGAAAATCATTACAGGATAATGGAACCAGTCATTGACAATGATCCTAAAAGTTGGTATATTTCTGGATAGATACAGGAAAGTGCCACCATTTTAACTTTTACGTTTGATCAAGCAAGATTTGTTGACTGGATTTGGGGATTACCTTCAGTTTGAAAGAAGATATTCAATACACACCCTGGAAGGATACCTTCGGGATATCAGCCAGTTTTCTGATTATCTCCAATTGCAATTCGGATTTACATCGTATCGGGACGTAACTCATCATCATGTACGGAGTTGGGTGGTTTCCCTGCTCCAGCATAAAACTGGTTCGGTCAGTGTGCGCAGAAAATTATCAGCACTTTCTCATTTCTTTAAATGGCTTCGACGAAAGTTAGAGATGGACCATAATCCAATGGTCAAAGTGCACCTTCCAAAAGTTCCTGATCGTTTACCAAAATCTATTCCGGAAAAGGCGTTGCATGATTTATGGAATATGAATATCAGCGTGGAAGCGGAAGAAGATTATAGTATGATCAGGGACCGGGCTATATTGTCGCTGCTCTATGGGGGAGGGTTGAGAAGAAGTGAATTGATACAATTAAAATGGACGGCGATTGATTTCTCCAGGAAAACGATGCGGATTGAGGGTAAAGGGAAAAAGATCCGAATGGTACCCATGAATGAAAATACCATGTCTGTATTAAAAGGGTTAAAGACCAAAACCAGTCAGCAATGGGGAGAGGGCCATGGCCTGGTGATACTGACAAACCAGGGTAAACCTTGTTATCCAAAATTCGTTTACAATAGGGTAGTGCGTATGTTGAGTACAGTGACCACAGCGGAGAAAAAAAGTCCCCATGTTTTAAGGCATTCTATGGCCACTCATTTGATGGATCATGGCGCCGAGTTGAATGCGGTCAAAGAGATACTTGGGCACGCCAGTTTGTCCTCGACGCAGATTTACACGCACAATTCCATAGCCAGAATCAAAGAAGTATATCGCCAGGCTCATCCTGGTGCCCAAAAAAGTTCATAAAGTATTGAAGATGTTTATTCCATCAATCATTGAATTAACCCAGATAAACAGAAGAGTTATGAAGATTAACATGACTGCCGTGCATTTTGATGCAGACCAAAAGCTGATTGCTTATATTGAAAGAAAGACAGCCAAACTTGAACAGTTTTTTGACCGGATTATTGATGCCCAGGTTTTCCTGAAATTGGAAAATACAGGCCAGGTAAAAGACAAAATTGTAGAGCTAAAACTCCAGGTTCCGGGAGATATACTGATAGCGACGGAAGTGAGTAAGACCTTTGAAGCTTCTACGGATGCTGTAATTGATAACATGAAGCGACAATTGAACAAACATAAAGAACGCTTACAAGCCAAGGGGCATATAGGAGATACCCTGCCATCTTAGAAAATTATTGCAAGTATATCAAACTAAAACACAAGAATAGTTATATCTTTGCATTCGCTTTCGGGGAAAGCCCTGGAAAATTATGTGTAATTCATTGATTTTCAAAGTTATAACTTAGGTTATTTGAGGTGAAAAGGCAAAGAATGGCATATAGGATTTGATAGGTGAATGTGACTTTCGCTTTTTCCTTTTAGAAGTGAGGAATTACTTATTCGGCAAATTCAGAAGATACCACGTGATGTGATCACTTCCGGGTGCACATATCCATCAACCCCTCTTCCTGCGCCAGTGTAGCTCAGTTGGTAGAGCAGCTGATTTGTAATCAGCTGGTCGGGGGTTCGAGTCCCTCTACTGGCTCTCATTTCCTCTTCGGGGGAAAGCGGGCACGTAACTTAGGGGGCGCGCCGGAGTTGGAGAGCCGGGCCAGACTGTAAATCTGGTGTCTCAGACTGAATAGGTTCGATTCCTATTGCCCCCACATATGCAAGGATTAAATGGATTGATCAACCATTTAAAAAAAATATGTGCGGGCGTAGCTCAGTTGGTAGAGCATCAGCCTTCCAAGCTGAGGGTCGTGGGTTCGAGTCTCATCGCCCGCTCAAAGGTGGATAAAGCAGTATACAAGGGATTGTATAGGATGTTTCCGCCACTCAGCCGATGTAGCTCAGGGGTAGAGCACTTCCATGGTAAGGAAGGGGTCAAGGGTTCAATTCCCTTCATTGGCTCGGTAGCAAGTGAAGATCAAACATATAAACAAGCAATCAGTATTTACGTTAAACAATATCTTTTAAAAAACTACATCCATGGCAAAAGAAACCTTTCAGCGGACGAAACCCCACGTAAACATCGGGACAATTGGTCACGTAGATCACGGAAAGACGACATTGACAGCAGCCATCACCTACGTACTGGCTGATCAGGGCTTGGCGCAAAAAGCATCTTACGATTCGATTGATGCCGCTCCTGAAGAAAAAGAAAGAGGTATTACCATCAATACCGCCCACGTTGAATATGAAACGCTGAAGCGTCACTATGCTCACGTGGATTGTCCTGGCCACGCCGACTATGTGAAGAACATGGTTACCGGTGCTGCTCAAATGGATGGTGCTATTCTTGTAGTAGCTGCCACGGATGGACCTATGCCCCAAACCCGTGAACACATCCTTCTCGCTCGCCAGGTTGGGGTGCCTCAAATTGTTGTTTTCATGAATAAGGTTGACCTCGTTGATGATCCTGAAATGCTCGAACTCGTAGAAATGGAAGTTCGCGAACTCCTCGATCAATACGGATTTCGATGGTGGCAATGCTGCCGTTATCAGAGGCTCAGCCTTGAAAGCACTCGATGGCGATGTTAAAGGCAGGGAAGCCATTATGGAATTGATGGATGCGGTGGATACCCAAATTCCTGAACCTGTTCGTGACGTAGATAAGCCATTCCTGATGCCTATCGAGGATGTATTCTCGATTACTGGTCGCGGTACTGTTGCTACAGGTCGTATTGAGCGTGGAATTATCAATACCGGCGATAACGTACAAATCATCGGTATGATGAAGGATGGCGAAAGCCACTGACATCTACGGTTACCGGGGTTGAAATGTTCCGTAAGATTCTTGATCGCGGTGAAGCGGGTGATAATGCCGGATTATCTGTTAAGAGGTATTGAAAAGGACCAGATCCATCGCGGGATGGTTATTTGCAAACCGGACTCCGTAAAGCCACACAAGAAATTCAAATGTGAAGTATACGTATTAGGAAAGGATGAAGGTGGTCGCCATACTCCATTTTTTAATGGATACCGACCTCAATTTTATTTCCGTACTACCGACGTAACCGGTGATGTTAAATTACCGGAAGGTGTTGAGATGGTGATGCCTGGGGATAATGTTGCCCTTGAAGTGACCTTGATCAATACCATCGCCATGGAAAAAGGTCTCCGTTTCGCTATTCGTGAAGGTGGCCGTACAGTTGGTGCAGGTCAGGTAACTGAAATCCTGGACTAATACAGGTCGTTTAACTAAATACTGAAACATATTCCGGCAGGAATTCGCCAAAGGGATGTAACTCCTGCCGGGATTTTTAATAGATCACGGTTTTTCTTTTGCTGGCTGGACCAGGTTCAACTTCAAAAGACGAATGTGTTAGGGAGGTAGCTCAATTGGTAGAGCGGCGGTCTCCAAAACCGTAGGCTGCGGGTTCGATTCCTGTCCTCCCTGCCAAATTTGCATTTGGTATTGGGGACGTTTTTGAAAGCATAGCTAAAAAGTATAAAGGATGGAGCAGATCAAAATATATCTCATTGAGAGTTACAATGAGCTGGTTAATAAGGTGACCTGGCCGACATTGGCTAACCTGTTTGGAAGCACGCGGGTGGTGTTGATAGGTTCCCTCATCATTGCGATTCTGGTATTGATTATGGATGCTTTCAGTAAGCAATTTACCGGATTTGCTTTATAATATATAATACGCTTAGGTGATGTCTGAAGGTAAAAGATGGTATTCTTTACGAGTGATTTCCGGCAAGGAGCGCAAAATCAAAGAGCGTATCGAACTGGAGATCAAACGGGCAGGTTGGGACAATATCGTGACACAGGTACTGGTGCCTTCAGAGAAAGTATATAAAATCCGGAACGGAAAGAAAGTGATCCTGGATCGCAATATTCTTCCCGGATATATTTTATTGGAAGCCGAGCCTGAACGATTTTCAGCAGAAATTGTTCAAGGAATCTCCAATATGCCCAATGTGATCCATTTTCTGGGAAGGAACAATCCGATTCCCATGCAGGAAAGCGAGGCCAACAGGATGCTCGGGAAAAGTGGACGAATCACAAGGATTGGTCGAGTCAATGGTGGAGCCTTTCATTGAAGGGGAGATGGTTAAAATAATTGACGGACCATTTAATGATTTCGTTGGTGATATTAAGGAAATCAACGAGGAAAAGAAGAAATTGAAAGTTATTGTCAAGATATTCGGACGGGGGACGGAGGTGGAGCTTAACTTTATGCAAGTTGAGAAAACATCTTGATTTATAGCTGATTATTCATTAAGTACTGAAGTCGTTTATGGCAAAGGAAATTGAAACATTCATCAAATTGCAAGTAAAGGGTGGCGCTGCCAATCCTGCTCCTCCGGTAGGACCTGCTTTGGGTTCCAAAGGGGTCAACATCATGGAGTTTTGCAAAAGATTTAATGCTCGGACTCAGGATCTACAGGGCAAGTTGGTTCCGGTGATTATCACTGTATATAAGGACAAATCCTTCGAGTTTGAACTTAAAACCGCTCCTGCCGCTGTACAACTGCTGGAAGCTTCTAAAGTAAAATCCGGTTCTGCCGAACCCAATCGTAAAAAAGTAGGGACAGTGACCTGGGATCAGGTAACAGCCATAGCCCAGGATAAAATGAGAGATCTCAATGCTTTTGAACTGCTTTCTGCCATCAAGATGGTGGCCGGAACGGCAAGAAGCATGGGGCTGACCGTAACTGGAAATCCTCCTGCAGGGATTACCGTGAAAATATAGTATACCTCAAGATCACCCCCTTCCTCAGAAAGTTGTGGAAGAGAAAAGATAAATTTTCATTAAAAGGGAGTAACCTGCTGAATGAAATGCAGTTACGCCAAGACCTTTAAAACTTAATTTGCATGGCTAAGCTTAGCAAAAAAATGGCTGTCGCTGTTAAAAAAGTAGACAGTGCAAAATTGTATGACCTCCAGGAGGCCATGAAACTGGTGAAGGAGGTCAATCTCACCAAATTTGACTCCTCCGTTGACATCCATATCCGGCTGGGTGTAGATCCCAGGAAAGCCGATCAGGCTATTCGGGGCACGGTTAGCCTGCCTCACGGGACAGGGAAAACTAAAAAAGTCCTGGTGCTCTGTACACCTGATAAAGTACAGGAAGCACAATCCGCGGGTGCTGATTATGCAGGTTTGGATGAATTCATAACCAAAATACAGGAAGGATGGACCGATATTGACGTGATCATTGCGATGCCGTCAGTCATGGCCCAGGTCGGGAAAGTGGGCCGGATCCTTGGTCCTCGTGGATTGATGCCTAACCCTAAATCAGGCACTGTGACCATGGATATAGCAGGGGCTGTTCAGGAAGTAAAAGCAGGGAAAATTGCATTCCGGGTGGATAAATTCGGAATCATCCATTCGCCTGTTGGTCGCGTTTCCTTTTCCGCTGAAAAACTTCACGACAATGCACTTGAATTATTGCATACCATCCAGCGCCTGAAGCCCAGCAGCGCCAAAGGTATTTATATGAAAACAATTTCTGTTGCATCGACGATGAGCCCGGGTATTAACATTGATCCCAAAGTCGTCTAAATCGTTATATCCCTATCAAATTTCAAAAAGTAAACGTCGATGAATAAGCAAGAAAAAGATCTGGTGATTGAAGAGTTGAAAGATAAATTCAACAACAGTTCTTACATATATTTTACGGATGCATCCTCCATGACAGTTGCGGAGGTGAATAAGTTGAGACGCATGTGTTTCAACAAAGGCATTAAAATGACGGTGGTAAAAAATACATTGGCCCGCAAAGCCATGGAGCAATTGGGCGAAGAAAGAAGGTTTGCTCCGGTATTCAAAGCACTTGAGGACCAACAGCGATAATGCTTGACTGATACGGCTAATCTTCCTGCAAAACTGATCAAGGAGTTTCGCGGAGATGGCCCCAAGCCAGCCCTGAAAGCAGCCTACATTGACAGTGATGTATTTTTTGGTGAAGAGAGTCTCGAAGCTTTGATTTCCCTGAAATCCAAAGAAGAACTCATCGGGGATGTTATCCTGTTACTGCAATCTCCGGCTAAGAATGTTATTTCTGCCCTGAAGAGTGGTGGAAATAAGATCGCCGGACTGTTGAAGACGCTTGGAAGAGCGTACCGCATAAGGCTTCCATTTTTTTAATTCATATTTATTCCATTTGACAATTATCTAAAACAACACAAATCATGGCAGACGTTAAAGCATTAGCTGAACAGTTGGTCAACCTTACCGTTAAGGAAGTAAGCGAACTGGCAAACATTCTCAAATCCGATTATGGTATCGAACCTGCAGCTGCTGCTGTAGCTGTAGCTGCTTCTGGTGCAGGAGGTGGTGCCGCCGCTGCTGCTCCGGTTGAGAAAACAGAATTTGATATTTTCTTGAAGAGTGCCGGTGGCAACAAACTTCAGGTAGTGAAGGAAGTCAAGACCTTATTGGCCCTGGGTTTGAAAGAAGCTAAGGACCTGGTAGATAGCGCTCCTGCAATGCTGAAGACTGGGGCAGCCAAGGACGAAGCTAATTCTGTAAAAGCAGCTCTTGAAGCTGCAGGTGCAGAAGTTGAGCTCAAGTAAGCAGGTTCGCGACAGGCAACATTACTTCATCTTAAACTGATGGCATTACCCAAACACGAGTGCATCATTGAGATATAACAAAGTACCCATACCTGGCTTAGCCGGAAGGTGTGCATCCCCTTCCGGCTCAGCCATTTTGTGTCAGATTGAATTTGATTCATTCGCGTTTTCATTCTAAATCGTATCCTCCATGGCCGGTAGCACAGTTGCAAAAACACATACTAAAGACCGGGTCAATTTTGGAAAAATTGATCTGAATACTCAATACCCTGATTTCCTCGAGATCCAGCTGAAGTCCTTCCAGGAGTTTTTCCAGTTGGAAACCACTCCGGAAAACAGGATTAATGAAGGACTTTATAAGGTATTCCAGGAGAACTTTCCCATCTCGGATGCCCGGAGCATTTTCGTTCTCGAGTTCCTGGATTATTTCATTGATCCGCCGCGCTACAAAATAGAGGAATGCATGCACCGTGGGTTGACCTACAGTGTTCCCCTAAAGGCCAAATTGAGATTGTCTTGTAATGATGAAGAACACATTGATTTCGAGACCATAGTACAGGATGTATTTCTCGGTAACATTCCCTACATGACACCCAAAGGGAACTTTTGTGATCAATGGTGCCGAACGTGTTATTGTTTCCCAATTGCATCGTTCACCTGGTGTGTTTTTCAGTCAATCCTTTCACCCGAACGGTACCAAAATATATTCTGCGCGTGTCATTCCTTTTAAAGGAGCATGGATGGAATTCGCGACGGACATCAACAATGTGATGTACGCCTACATCGACAGGAAGAAAAAATTCCCGGTCACCACCTTATTGCGAGCCATCGGCTACGATTCTGACCGCGAGATACTGAGTTTATTCGAATTGGCCGAGGAAGTGAAGGTGAGTAAAGCTTCACTGAAAAAAGCAATAGGCAGAAAACTGGCAGCTCGTATCCTGCGCAAATGGACGGAAGACTTCGTAGATGAGGATACGGCGGAAGTGGTAACGATAGAGCGAAATGAAATCATTCTCGAACGTGATGTCGTGATCGATGAAGAGCATATCGACATGATCCTCGAGGCCAATGAATCAACCATTATCCTGCAACGGGAAGATATCGGGGAAGACTATTCGATCATCTACAATACATTGCAGAAAGACCCGACCAGCTCCGAAATGGAAGCTGTCCAATATATCTATCGCCAGTTGAGAGGTTCCGATCCCCCTGACGAAGAAACAGCACGGGGCATCATCGATAAGTTGTTCTTTTCGGATAAGCGATACAACCTGGGTGATGTAGGCCGATACAAAATCAACCGGAAACTGAATATCGATATAGATAAGGATCTCCAGGTTCTGACCAAAGAAGATATCATCTCCATAGTTAAATACCTGGTGAGCCTGACCAATCAAAAGGCTGAACTGGACGACATCGATCATTTATCTAATCGTCGCGTTCGCACCGTAGGAGAGCAATTGTATGCCCAATTTGGTGTAGGTCTGGCCAGAATGGCACGGACTATTCGTGAACGGATGAACGTACGGGACAACGAAGTCTTTACGCCTATCGACCTGATCAATGCGAGAACGTTATCGTCGGTCATTAATTCATTTTTCGGAACCAGCCAGCTTTCCCAGTTTTTAGATCAAACCAATCCGCTTTCGGAAATCACACATAAGCGTCGTATTTCTGCTCTGGGACCAGGTGGTTTGTCCAGAGAACGCGCCGGATTTGAAGTGCGGGACGTTCACTATTCTCACTATGGACGTCTGTGTACCATTGAAACTCCTGAAGGGCCTAACATCGGTCTGATCTCAACGCTTTGCGTACATGCGAAGATCAATAAGATGGGCTTCCTGGAAACACCTTACCGGAAAGTGGTAGATGGCAAGGTAGTATTGAAAGGACACGCTGAATATCTTACGGCAGAAGGAGAAGACTATTTGAAAATCGCTCAGGCCAACACACCGATTGACAAAGGTGGGTTGTTTATGACTGACAGGATAAAATCACGTGAACATGGTGACTTCCCGATGTTGGGTCCGGAAGAAATTGAATACATGGACGTTGCGCCTAATCAAATTGTAGGTGTATCGGCTTCCTTAATTCCATTTTTGGAAAATGATGACGCCAATCGTGCCTTGATGGGATCCAACATGCAACGTCAGGCCGTACCGCTGATCAAGCCGGCATCTCCGATAGTGGGGACTGGTCTTGAAGCCAAAGTAGCCCTGGATAGTCGCATGCTTATTAATGCTGAAGGCCCGGGTGTCGTTCAATATGTTGATTCGACCAGGATCACCATTAAATATGACCGCAGTGAAGAAGATCAATTGGTCAGTTTTGAAGATGATTTCAAAACCTATTCCCTGACTAAATTCCAACGCACCAATCAGGGTACCTGTATCAACCTGAAACCCATTGTGAAGAAAGGGGACCGCGTGAAAGAAGGAACTATTCTTTGCGATGGGTATGCCACAGAAAAGGGAGAGTTAGCCTTGGGACAAAATCTCAAAGTAGCTTTCATGCCCTGGAAGGGATACAACTTTGAAGATGCTATCGTAGTGTCGGAAAGAATTGTCAGGGAAGATATTTTCACTTCCATTCATATCGAGAGTTTTGAATTGGAAGTACGGGATACGAAACTGGGAGAAGAGGAACTGACCAATGACATACCCAATGTAAGCGAGGAAGCCACTAAAGATCTCGATGAGAACGGCATCATTCGCATCGGCGCCAGTGTCAATGAAGGCGATATCCTCATTGGCAAGATCACGCCAAAGGGTGAAACTGATCCCACGCCTGAAGAAAAACTATTGCGCGCCATCTTCGGGGATAAAGCGGGGGACGTAAAAGATGCTTCCTTTACTGCCCCACCTTCAACGGATGGTGTTGTAATTGATAAGCAACTTTTTGCAAGGGCAAAAAAGGATAAATTTCAAAAGGCCCAGGAGAAGAAACTTATTGATCAGCTGGATGACAAACATGCTGTCGCTATCAATGAGTTGAAGACTTTGCTGATTGATAAATTATCAGTCCTGATTAAAGGCGAGGTTTCCAATGGCGTACGATCCATTTATGGTGAAACCATCATTAATAAAGGAACCAAATTTACACCCAAGGCTTTGAAGTCCATTGATTTCAGCCAGGTAGATTATACGGGATGGACAGGAGATAAACATACGGATGGATTGATCTCGAGGCTTCTGCACAATTACAGCATCAAGGTGAATGAGGAAGTAGGCCGATACAAACGTGAAAGTTTCAACATCAGTATTGGTGATGAATTGCCACCAGGCGTATTGAAACTGGCTAAAGTATACCTGGCCCGCAAACGTAAATTGAAAGTAGGTGACAAGATAGCCGGGCGTCACGGAAACAAGGGTATTGTTTCCCGGATAGTACCACAGCAGGACATGCCATTCCTTCCCGATGGTACACCGGTGGATATTGTATTAAATCCGCTGGGGGTACCTTCCCGGATGAACCTGGGACAGATTTTCGAAACGGTATTGGGTTGGGCAGGGGAGAAATTAGGTGTCAAATTCGCCTCACCGATTTTCGATGGAGCCTCTTTAGATGAGATACAGGTGCAGATCAATGAAGCTGGGCTTCCGGAATTAGGCCAGACCTTTCTATACGATGGTAACACTGGTGATCAATTTCATCAGCAAGCTACAGTTGGCGTAATCTATATGTTGAAACTGTCCCACATGGTAGATGACAAGATGCACGCCAGGTCCATCGGTCCATACTCTTTAATTACGCAACAGCCACTGGGTGGTAAAGCTCAGTTTGGTGGTCAGCGTTTTGGAGAAATGGAGGTTTGGGCACTTGAAGCCTATGGCGCTTCCAATATTCTCCAGGAATTACTAACGGTGAAATCAGATGATATCATCGGCCGTGCCAAGGCTTATGAAGCCATTGTCAAGGGTGATACGATGCCGGAACCACACATTCCGGAGTCGTTTAATGTACTGGTGCATGAACTTCGCGGTCTTGCACTCGATGTAAAATTTGATTGATTTTATTCTAATACTTAATATAGGTATAGACCATGTCGCTGAAAAAAAAGCACGTCAAACAAAAGCAGTTTTTCCGTAGTATTTCATTGAGCCTGTCCTCTCCGGATGATATCCTGGAGCGTTCCTATGGCGAAGTACTCAAGCCGGAAACCATCAATTACCGTTCATACAAGCCAGAGCGCGATGGATTGTTTTGTGAGCGCATTTTTGGTCCTGTAAAGGACTTCGAATGCTATTGCGGCAAGTATAAAAGGATTCGTTACAAGGGTATAGTTTGTGATCGGTGTGGGGTAGAAGTAACGGAGAAAAAAGTGCGTCGCGAGAGAATGGGTCACATCAAGCTGGTGGTCCCTGTCGTTCATATTTGGTTTTTCAAATCCTTACCGAATAAGATCGGCTATATCCTGGGTCTTTCTTCAAAGAACCTGGAATCGATTATTTATTATGAGCGTTATGTGGTCATCCAGGCAGGCGTGAAAGGCGATGAAGGGGTTGACTACATGGACTTGTTTACTGAAGAAGAATATTTCGAAGTATTGGATACTCTTCCGGAAGGCAACCAGATGCTTGATGATAACGATCCCAATAAGTTTATTGCCAAGATGGGAGCGGAGGCCGTATTTGATTTGCTGGCCAGGCTGGACCTGAAAAAACTGTCTGATAATCTCCGTCATCAGTCTGCTACTGAAACTTCCCAACAACGTAAGTCAGAAGCATTAAAGCGTTTACGCGTGGTGGAAGCCATTCGTGAAGGCAATGCTATAACTGAAAATCGTCCGGAATGGATGGTGATTCAATACCTTCCTGTTATTCCTCCGGAACTTCGTCCATTGGTTCCACTAGATGGTGGCCGGTTTGCCAGTTCAGACCTGAACGATTTATATCGTCGGGTGATCATCCGCAACAATCGTCTGAAACGTCTTCTCGAAATCAAGGCCCCTGAGGTCATCCTGCGAAATGAAAAACGGATGCTACAGGAGGCGGTGGATTCCCTCTTTGACAATTCACGTAAATCCAATGCTGTCAAAGCAGAAGGTGGACGTGCCTTGAAGTCATTGAGCGATATTCTGAAAGGCAAACAAGGACGTTTCCGTCAAAACCTTTTGGGAAAACGGGTTGATTACAGTGGACGTTCGGTAATCGTGGTGGGGCCAACCCTGAAGTTGCATGAATGCGGCTTGCCAAAAGGTATGGCTGCAGAATTGTTTAAACCGTTCATAATCCGGAAGCTGATCGAGCGGGGAATTGTCAAAACGGTTAAATCTGCAAAGAAATTAGTTGACCGAAAAGAACCTGTAATTTGGGATATTCTTGAAAATATTTTGAAAGGACATCCTGTATTATTGAACCGGGCGCCGACATTGCACCGGCTTTCCATACAGGCGTTCCAGCCTCAATTAGTGGAAGGAAAAGCAATTCAATTGCATCCGCTGGTTTGTACAGCTTTCAACGCCGACTTTGATGGTGACCAGATGGCGGTTCACGTGCCTTTGGGCCAGGCGGCTATTTTGGAAGCCCAGTTGCTGATGCTGGCTTCCCATAATATGCTTAATCCGCAAGATGGATCACCGGTAACCCTTCCCTCTCAGGACATGGTACTTGGACTTTACTATTTAACCAAGGAACGTCATTCGGAGGATGGTGATAAGATACAAGGTGAAGGACGAAGGTATTACAGTGCGGAGGAGGTGGTGATAGCGCATAATGAAGGGAAACTTGATTTACATGCGGTGATCAATGTCAGGGCCACTGTTGAGGATGAATCCGGTAACCTGGTGAAGAAGATCATAGAGACTACCACAGGCCGTGTGCTTTTCAATGAAGTGGTGCCGGTGGGAGTTCCTTACATCAACATCCTGCTGACTAAAAAGAATTTGCGTAAAGTCATTGGTGATATCCTCATTCGTACGGATTTCCCGAGGACAGCCCAGTTTCTTGATAATATTAAGGACCTTGGTTTCTCATGGGCTTTCAGAGCCGGTCTTTCCTTCAAGCTTGGAGATTTGATCACGCCTTCCATTAAAGAGGAAACCTTAAAGCAGGCCCAGGATGATGTGGATGAAGTGTCCTCCAACTATAACATGGGATTAATCACGGAAAACGAGCGTTATAATCAGACTATTGATAAGTGGACGTATGCCGACAACAAGATCACAGAAAGCCTGATGAAAGAACTTTCGTTCCACAATCATGGATTCAACTCGGTATTTATGATGTTGGATTCCGGGGCCAGAGGTTCGAAAAATCAGATCAAGCAATTGTGCGGGTTGAGAGGATTGATGGCCAAGCCAAGAAAATCCGGTGACACCGGACGGGCTGTCATTGAGAATCCAATCCTGTCTAATTTCCTGGATGGTTTGAGCGTTCAGGAATATTTTATCTCAACACACGGTGCGCGTAAAGGTCTTGCAGATACAGCTTTGAAGACTGCTGATGCAGGATACCTGACTCGTCGTCTGGTGGATGTTGCCCAGGATGTGGTGGTGATGGAAGAGGACTGCGAGACTTTACGGGGCATTGAGACCATGGCCCTGAAGGATAATGAGAAAGTGATTGAGAGCCTTGCCAACCGTATTCAGGGAAGATATTCCTTGTTTGATATTACTCATCCGGTTACAGACGAATTGATTCTCGGTGCCGGTGAATATATCACCGAAACGGTCGCTGAAAGAATTGAAGAGATTGGAATTGAAAGGGTGACTATTCGTTCTGTGCTTACCTGTGAAAGCCGCAGGGGAACGTGCGCGAAATGTTACGGTAAGAATCTCGCTACGGGTCGCATTGCAGAAATGGGGGATGCTGTTGGTATCATTTCAGCTCAAAGTATCGGTGAGCCTGGAACCCAGCTCACGCTGCGTACCTTCCACGTAGGAGGTATTGCTTCGCTGTCCAAAAAGGAATCTGAATTGATTTCCAAGTTTGATGGCACGATTGAGTTTGAAGAAATCCGTACCGTGAAATTTAAAGATGATGAAGGGAACCAGGAAGTGGTTATTTCCCGATCCGGTGAAATCAAGATTACGGATCCTGAAAATACCCGGGTCTTCGCTACCCACCATATTCCTTATGGAGCGAAAATCATGGTGAAGGACAAACAAAAGATCCACAAAGGAGATATGATTTGTCATTGGGATATTTTTAATGCCGTCATCATTTCGGAATTCTCGGGTATCATCAAATATGATTCAGTCGAAGAAGGGGTGACCTTCCGCACAGAGCGCGATGATCAGACCGGATATGAAGAGAAGGTGATCATCGAGTCTAAGAACAAAAAGAAAATTCCATCCATCAGTATTATTTCAAAGGATGGTGAGGATTTGCGTAACTATAACCTGCCTGTGGGATCCTATATCAATGTTTCTGACGGGGATGAGATCATTGCCGGTAAGATCATTGGAAAGATACCACGTAAAACAAGTCAGATCCAGGACATCACGGGAGGTTTGCCCAGGGTAACGGAGTTGTTTGAAGCTCGTAATCCATCGAACCCAGCAGTCGTGTCTGAAATCGATGGTGTCGTAAAATTCGGAACGATCAAACGAGGTAACCGGGAGGTATTTGTTGTGGACGAGAAAACAGATCAGAGCCGCAAGTACCTCATTGGATTGTCGAAGCACCTTTTGGTCCAGGAAGGTGACTTCGTTCGGGCAGGAATGGCCTTATCAGATGGTTCAATTGCACCGGGCGATATCCTGGCTATCAAGGGCCCTTTTGCGGTCCAGTCCTATCTTGTGAATGGAATCCAGGAAGTTTATCGTTCACAGGGAATAGCAATCAATGACAAGCACATTGAGGTCATTGTCAGACAGATGATGCGGCGTGTGCTCATCATGGATCCGGGAGATACCAATTTCCTCCAGGGTGAATCAGTCGACCGTCATGATTTCTTTGAAGAAAATGACCGGATATTTGATCGGAAAGTGATTAGCGATCCCGGGGATTCGAAGAAATATAACGCCGGCGGGGTTGTGGCCCTTCGGCAGATTCGTGAAGAGAATTCCTACCTGAAGCGTAATGACCAGAAGATCATGGACTACCGGGATGCTGTGGCGGCTACCTCCAGTCCCATGCTCCAGGGAATTACCCGGTCTTCTTTGGGAACCAAGAGCTGGATATCGGCAGCCTCATTCCAGGAAACTACCAAGGTATTGAGCAGTGCCGCCATTGCCGCTAAACGAGATGAATTACAAGGGCTGAAGGAAAACGTAATTGTTGGAAAACGAATTCCTGCAGGAACGGGATCTGCTCAATTTGAAAATCTTCTCGTGAAAGTGAAAGGTGGTGAAGAATATGTGGAACGCTTACTGGACGAAGAATAAGTGATAGCTTATCAAGCTTAATTGTAAACGCCTGTCTCCCGGAGATGGGCGTTTTTATTTGTTACCTGTTTCTTTGACGAAGCAGATATTTCCCAATCACATCGAATTCTGCATTTACCTTATCGCCAGGTTGAAGAAGATTGAAATTGGTATGGGCGAAGGTGTAAGGGATGATCGCCACTTCAAAAGATTCCTCCTCCAGATGGGCGATAGTCAGACTCACCCCATTCAGGCAAATGGAACCTCTTGGAATCACGAGGCCTGAGAATTCACCAGGCAGATTGAATTTCAATTTCCAACTCCCGTTTTCATCCTTCCGATCCAGGCAGGTAAGTGCGGTATCAATATGTCCCTGTACCAGGTGACCATCCAATAAACCATTCAGGGTCAGTGATTTTTCAAGATTGATCATTTGACCTTGCCTGACCTGGGCGAACGTGGTTTTGGATAATGTTTCTTTCACGATGTCTACCCAATGTGTATCGTTTTCAAGACGAGTGATAGTCAGGCAAACACCATCATGCGCGAGGCTCTGATCAATGAATAGCCCGGAAGAAATGGAAGATTTAATCTGAAGTCGAAGCGTAGCGCCCACGGTTTCTAATGAGGAAACCGTGCCAGTGCAATGAATAATACCTGAAAACATTTTGGAGGAGTAGAATTATTTTAAGGCTAAGTATATTGGAGTGCCGAATGATATTTTAACCACGAATTAATTCAATGTAGCCGGATAAAGATATTGGTGCTCCTCCCTGGCTTTCATAGGCTTCGCAGACGTAATAGTAAACCCCGTCAGAGAGGTTTTTACCTGCCTGGTTTTCCCCGTTCCAATTGATTTGTGGATCATGCGTTGTAAAAACGACCTGTCCCCATCGATTATAGACAGTAAAATTGATGGTTTCAATAAACCGGGATCGGTAGGGTTTAAACAAATCATTTTGTCCATCTCCATTGGGAGTAAAAGCGTTGGGCAATTCAAAAATAGGGCAATTATCCACGCAAAAGGGTGCAGCAAAGCTACTTTGATTCCCTGCCTGATCCACTGCAACAACTGAATAGCAGCCGGCAATTTTTTCACCTGGTTTATGTTCAAATTTAAATTCGTTTCCGCCAACTTGCCCCACAGGGTTCATTTGAGCCCCCGGAGCGTCGCTATAATAAATGATATAGGCCACTACGTCATCAATATTGCAACCCGGCACCCAGGAAACATAATTGATGAATGCATCAGCAGGCGTTCCCGGGCCGGCTTCATCGCAAATATTTTTCACAGTTACCACAGGTGTGCAGGGCGCAACATTATCATAGGGAGTGACACAGACCTCCTCACTTTTATTGATCAACGGAGACGGGATATCCTCTATGCCATAGTTTCCATAGGCTACTATTTTATAACAATAGTCCAGTCCATTCATGATCCCCAGTTTGTCCACAAATTGTTCGTCAGTAGTGGTTGCTATCTGACTATACGGCCCACCCTGATCACTTCTC
Organism: uncultured Saprospiraceae bacterium; assembly: GCA_963837505.1. Classification (GTDB taxonomy): domain Bacteria; phylum Bacteroidota; class Bacteroidia; order Chitinophagales; family Saprospiraceae; genus Opimibacter. The sequence goes on from CAWINN010000009.1 coordinate 53,558, forward strand.
CAGATTTCAAATAGATAGTTATCCCATGGAGTAAAGTAACTCCAGGACAATATGGCTGATTTGTCAGACGGGGACACCGCCAGATAAATGGAAGAGGCAGTTTGAGAGGTGCCATATAGAGATCCCGAAGCCCCGGCATAAAATTCAATCTCATAGTTATACCCTCGTGACCGCGTATCCAATAAAGAATCAATGAGTAAAGAATCCCGTAAACCGGCGAAGGTGGGGCTAATGAATTGGCCACCGATGACGGGGTGAAAACTGTTACCTGCAATATCATCAGCTCTCATCAAAGTGTATTTGTAAGGCCCGGGATTAACCAATGTGTCCAACACTTTTGTATCTGGAGGCAACCATTTAACCAGTAGTTTTCCATTATCCGTATCGGTATTCTCTACTGAAACATGGGTGATAAAAGGCAGATCTGCATTTGTTCGCAGACAGACTTCATCTGATGGAATACTTTGCACCCGGAGATAAGGTTGTCCGGAAGGTGTGGTTAGTGCGAATTCAGCCAAGATTCGATAACAGTAATTAGCATCATTTTCAATATCGGGATCTTCAAAGTAATAGCGGCCATTTTTCATGCCCTTCCAGTTGGCCGCAATTCTGGTATACCCGCGTCCATCCAATCCTGTTTCACAACTGTCCGGTACAAACTGGTTACTTCCTGAACGTCTCCAGATGGAAAACCCTTTAAAGTAATCGTTAGGAGTCATATCGCAGGAATAAGGAAAATCCCAGGAAAGCTGAAAGACAGCGGACTCATTTTTAATATCCAATCCTGTAGGTGGTGGCCCCAATACTTTGATGCGAATGGCATGAAGGTCGACCAGGCCTGTGGTATCCAGGAAATTATCTACACCTTTTATAATGACGGTGTAAGGTTGGTCGCGGATTTGAGCGCAGTCGGGCCGCCAGACCAGCCGGGCATCAAACGGTTGAGCCTGGTATCCATTATTACCATTAATCAGCTGGGCCTGATTTCCGGATATTTCAAAAGGCCCTCCCGCTGCTGTTAGAGCTACCAACTGACCCTGATCCGGATCAGAGACATGGATGGGCAGGTTAAGCTCATTGCCGGCAATGACACATGCTTCTTCCTGTGAAATGATATCCGGAGGACTGTTATCGCACACCAGCACCAGGATCTGCATGTCCCTAATGAAGGAACTGATCAGGCTGCCTCCGCGATATTCTTTTACCAGTATGGCAATGTTGTATTCACCTGCAATCTGTGGTGATATCCATTCCAGATCTCCGGTGACGGGATCTAAGGTCATCACATTATTCAGACCGGGGTCAATTTGCTGAGGGAAAATGTAATTCGGCACATTCAGCCCGCTGTCCTGCAAAGGGACAACAAATTCAAATGCCAGGCTGTCACCGTCTGGGTCATAGGCATTCGGATTATGTACAAAACGCTCACCTACGCACGCAAAATCAATCGGGGGCTGGAGCAGGATGGCGGTGTTGTTGTAGCCCTGGAATTGCGGATTGAGAAAAGTATAGGTAGCCTCAATATAAAATGGAACTCCCTCAGAATTTGGCGGATTCACATTCAGTATACCTCCGTTTCGATTCGGATCCATCATGGAAATCGTATATGTAGCACGTCCGGGATACGTGTGACTGGCTACATAATAATTTAGTTTTCGATTGTTGGCCAATGGGGTGCCGTTGCCGTTGGTCCGATAGACAAACTCATAACTTCCGTCCCCCCAATGTACACGCACACTATCTCGGTCAGCCTGTGTGCTTGTAGTTTTAGTATAGGTGGTGACCGTAACTTCTATAGTAAGATCTCCTGTCTGCCGTATGGTGATTTCCCCGGCGCGATTGTGTGTCGCCCATGCTAAAGCTGGAAGCAGCAGAAAAAAAAGAAATACCAAACCCAGAATCCTGCCCATAATTGGTTATAAATATAAGGGATTCAGGCGTATGGAATAAAGGGTCCTGAAAATTGAAGCCTGGATCTAACCGGTAGAAAAGTTATTTATTCCTTATAAAAATCAAGTAAAATTTATGAAGTGCTAATTTACATGGAGTTATCTGCCTTATTCCGGATATCCGGGGATGTTCAGACCCAGTATGATGTCGTGTTTTGCTATCTGAACGTCATTTTGGTTGTTGACTTTTAGTATGCCGCTACCACCCCGGTTTTGGAGATGGTTTCGCCATTCCCGGGTGACCAGGGGATCATCATCAAAGATCCAGTCATCAATGGCATAGGGCACATCGATAAAGGGTTCTTTAATGAAAACATGAATTTGGGAAGGTGTTTTTCCATTCAGGTAGGGTGCAGGACGGCTTGTATAAATCGCATATTTTCCATCCGGACCCGTCTTTATCCACCCGCGCAGGTGACCATGTCGTCGGGCTCCCGGATACATCCCTTCAGCAGGAGTATAATAACCATGGTGATCGGCATGATAATAATAAAGTAATACATCTGGGGCAGGTGTGATGTGATCCTGTTGATATATGGTTCCTGTTATTACTAACCGGTGTCCCGCATAGGACCACCCGGCAGATGTATCGGTATTGTCCAATTCCAATGGCATGCCGAGGAACAACAGGTTACAATCCTCGCAGGCACCACCGGGAAATGCCCGCATGATTTTGTTGGTGTTGGCCGGGAGGGGAGATGATTTGATTTGTTGCTGGTGATCAGGAGTTTTCTGTGCACAGGAATAAAATGCACTGACCATTAAAAGAAAGAGATAAATTATCAATAATGATTTCATGATCCGCCTGATTGAATCTCGTTGTGCCTGTCCGCCGGCCTGATAAAGAGATAAATCAAAAGGCAAAGTCATGATTTCACAGGTGATGAGGAAAGATATCTGTTCAGCGCATTTTCCCATGATGGAATCGGGGCAGATAAAAGAGCTGTAATCTTTTCGCAATTCAAAACACTGTAAGGTGGCCTTGGAGCCGGGGCGTTATATTCATTGCTGGTGATGGTTTTGACTTCGCAGTTGAGCTTTGTTTGTTCGAATATGGTTCTGGCAAAATCATCCCAGGTGACTTCTCCCGCATTAGCAAAATTAAAAAGGCCCTGAATGTCATCATGACGCCCCGCCCCATGTAACAGTAATAATTCTTTAACTGCGGAGGCCAGGTCATGCGTATACGTAGGTGCACCAATCTGATCGCCAACTACACTGACTTGTTCTTTCGTTTGACCCAGGCGCAGCATGGTATTGACAAAATTGTGTCCTCCTGGCCCATACACCCAGGATGTCCGGATAATGGTCTGACTGCACCCGATGTGATTTATTTCTATTTCGCCTTCCAGTTTTGTACGGGCATATATTCCTTTTGGTTCCGTGGGATCATCCTCCAGTAAAGGCCTGCGGAATTCATTGTGATATACATAATCTGAGGAAAAATGAACCAGGTGGATGCCTTTGTCTTTACAGGCTTGTGCAATGAAACCGGGAGCGATTACATTATACAGTGTGGCTTCACGAATGTGAGTCTCTGCGTCATCCACTTTGGTATAGGCGGCGCAATTGATCCAGTATTGTACTTGTGGCAGTGACTGCAGCATCCGGATTATTTTATCCTGATCCGCAATGTCCAGTTGACTCTTGTCAAAAGAGAAAACGCTGAATTCTTCCTGGAAGGATAAGGTTTTCAAAAATGCCTGACCTAACTGACCGGCTGCTCCACTGACCACAACGTATTTCATTTCAGGAGGGCATGTAAAGAACGCAGAGCCAGGTCTTTTTCCGAAACAATAAATGGGACATCCAGGGTTGGCCATGAAATAGCTAAATCAGGATCATCATAACGGATACCGCCTTCTGCTGTTTTATTGTAGTAATTATCACATTTATAACTGAAAATGGTTTCATTTTCCAACACTAAATAACCATGGGCAAACCCGCGGGGTATCCACATTTGTTTTTTGTTTTCACCTGTCAGCAACACGCCATAGGAGATTCCAAATGTGGCAGAATCCGGGCGAATATCCACGGCAACATCATAAACGGCACCGACTACGACGCGGACTAATTTGCCCTGTGCAGCATCACCGGTTTGAAAATGAAGACCGCGCAATACAGCGAGGTCAGACTGTGCCTCATTGTCTTGCACAAAGGCGGTGAAGTTGGGTAACCGGTATTTTGAGGTGGTGTAGGTTTCCATGAAATATCCCCTGCTATCCATGAATACATCCGGTTCGATGATCAGTAATCCTTCGATTTCCGTCTCTATAATGTTCATGTGCTTTCGATAATGGATTTGGTGTGATTGCAGCCGCTAATTTGCACTAATTAACGCGAATTGACTATTTATTTTTGTTTGAAGAAAATCCGGATAGGAGAGCCGGTAAATTCAAATTTCTCTCGAATCTGGTTTTCCAGGAAATTCCTGTAATTCTCTTTCACTTCATCGGGATAATTACAAAACATGGCAAAGGCAGGATAGTGAAGTGAAAGTTGCGTTCCATATTTGATTTTGATGAGATGGCCCCGGAAGCTGGGTGGAGATTGCCTGGCTACCGCCTCCTCGATCAGTTCATTCAGTTTCGAAGTGGAGATTTTTCGGGCCCGATTTTCTGCGACCTGCAAGGCTGTTTCTAAAGCTTTAAAAATTCGCTGTTTCTCATACACCGAGACAAAGAGGATAGGCACGTCATTAAAAGGAGCCATTTTTTGTCGTATGATTTTTTCCAGGTCCCTCGCTGTATTTGTTTCTTTTTCCATGAGGTCCCATTTGTTTACCAGGATGACCAGGCCTTTATTTCTCCGGAGGACCAACTGCAGGATGCTGAGGTCCTGGCTTTCCATGCCGGTCGTCGCTTCAAGCATGAGCACACAGACATCTGATTCCTCGATCGCGCGCACGGTTCGGATGACGCTGTAGAATTCGAGGTTTTCTTCAACTTGTCTTTTCTTACGCAGGCCAGCTGTGTCAATGATGAAAAAATCTTTTCCAAATTTATTGTACCGGGTATGAATAGAGTCCCGGGTGGTTCCCGCAATTTCTGTAACGATGTGTCGTTGTTCACCCATGAGGGCGTTAATAAAGGAAGACTTACCTACGTTGGGGCGGCCGATGACAGCAATTTTTGGGATATCCGGAAGATGATCGGAATCATCACCCAGGTCCAGTGCAACTTCATCCAGCAATTCTCCCGTGCCACTTCCTGACATGGAGGACAGGAAGAAAGTATGTTCAAAGCCAAGGGCCCAAAATTCATTGGCTAACATTTGCCGTTCATTGTTGTCGACCTTGTTGACGACCAGCAGGACCTTTTTAGTGGACTTCCGCAATTTGGCGGTTATCTCTGCATCAAGATCCGTAATGCCGGTCATGACATCGACCATAAAGATGATGACGTTAGCTTCTTCGATTGCGATGTCCACCTGTTCTCGTATAGCCGCCTCAAAAAGGTCATCGGAATGCTGGACGAATCCCCCGGTGTCAATCACGGTAAAGTTCTTTCCGTTCCAGAATACCGAACCATATTGACGATCGCGGGTCACCCCACTGATATTGTCCGTGATGGCCTGACGACCACCGACCATTCGGTTAAAGAGCGTGGATTTTCCCACATTAGGCCTGCCTACAATTGCAACTATATTGGACATAATCAGTTTTGGTATCCGAATGATTTGAGTGCCTGGTCATCATCACGCCAGTTGTCGCGTACTTTTACTGTAAGTTCTAAAAATACGCGCTTGTCCAGGAAAGATTCTATTTCCTTCCTGGCCTGGGTTCCGAGTTGTTTTATGGCCGAACCGCTTTTACCCAATAAAATAGTTTTCTTTCTTTCGTCCAGTGTGTAAATCACTGCTGATATCCGGGTGATCGGTCCTGAGTTACTTTCACCCTCGTTAAATGATTCCACCACCACCTCGCATGAGTAGGGAATTTCCTCACGGTACAAATCAAGAATATTGGCCCGAATAATCTCGCTGACAAAAAATCGCTCTGTACGATCAGTCAATTGATCGTCCGGATAGTAGGGAGGACCGACCGGCAGCAGCATGCGAATGTCATTCATTAATTCAGGTATCCCTTCAGCTTTCAAAGCGGAAACCGTATGGATGATTCTACCGGGTAAAAAAGCAGCCAGTTCAATTTCCCTTTTCCGGAGAATTTCTTCGCTGATTAAATCCTTCTTGTTGATGATGCCGATGACAGGAGATTCATGAAGCGCGATGCGCTGAAGCAACTGATGCTGTTCACTCAGTATCTCAAACGGATCAGTGACAAAGAGGATGACGTCTGCATCATCAAAGGAAAGATTGATGTAGGCATTCATCATGTTATGCATTTTGTAGACAGGTTGATCTACAAATCCCGGAGTATCGGAAAATACCATCTGAAACCCTTCACCATGCAGGATCCCAATGATCCGATGTCGGGTAGTCTGGGGTTTTGCCGTGATGATTGACATCTTCTCGCCCACCAGGGCATTCAGCAAGGTAGATTTTCCCATATTGGGTTTTCCGAGAATATTGACAAAACCGGAATGATGAGGTTGCGTATCAGCCAACGCGTAGTAATTGAGGTGAGGAAAGTTGTGCTTCTACCCATTTGAGCAAGGCACGCGGTTTGTGACCACGCCAGGGTGAACCTGTCAGGATATGAACATAGTGTTGAAGGCCATAAGTATGCATTTCATCTGATACATGTTCCAGAGGATTGACTATGGCAATCCATCCATCTTCACCGGAAACTTCATCCAACCAATCTTCGTAATAACAATTGTCTTCAGCAGCATGGTAGTTGAGGACATTTTCGGCCACCAGGATGAATTTCGAGATGCCTTCCTTTTGGAGCAGATCGGTAATTTCCCTTCGTAAGGACATGATATCATTGTATATGCAATCGTTCCATTCACCTAACAATTCGATGATAGCATAATGGAGTTCATAGTCCGCATACAGAATCTTGAGATACAAGGTAGAACTGCCGAATTCATCCCATTGGGGATGGATGTAATAATTGTAAATGGTGTTGGTATAGTAAAACTCATCATAGTGGCGCCCGTAAAGCGGGGACCGCCTGTCATCAGCTGCTACATAGGCATCTATCCATTGAAAATAGGGTTCTATATCGTGCATAGCGCAAAAATACATGTTTCGGCATTAGGGTAGTGAGATAGGAGGACACACGTACCTTTGGGCCTATAATTATGGAAAACGACTTTCCTTTTGTGATTACGATTGTGGGTGCTGAAAGCAGTGGCAAAACGGTTTTGGCAAAACAATTGGCAGATGCATTAAGTTGTGTGTGGGTGCCGGAATTTGCAAGAGAATACCTTGAAAAACTTGGCAGGCCATATGAAATTGAGGATTTGGAAGAGATAGCGAGAGGACAGTGGAATCTGATGCCTTTTAAACTTCCTTTACATCACTTTTCCTCCCTCTCTCAAAAGGATTCTCTCCCGGGTCCAGCTTTCCCTCCTGGCCCTCTTAACGGTGTTTACGGGGTTTTTCCTGGTTCAATGGACAAAGATATAAGTGACTTCATTTTAGCATTAAGAGATTTGAAAAGGGAAGTAGTTATTGTTGATTCAGGGATGTTAACAATCAGGATGTGGGCCAGGATCAAATATGGCCGGACTATTCCATTCGTTGAAGAAGCGATGAAAAATGAGCCTACCTCCCTTTATCTTCTTTGCAGGCCGAGAATGGATTGGGAGCGTGATCCGTTGAGGGAAGCACCTTCACTGGTGGACAGGGCCTGGATTTATAATCAGTATTTGTTTGAATTGGTGGACAAAGACCTGCCTTATTTCATATACCGGACATAAAGATCATGCCTGTTTTTTATCAATCCAACCTAATACATGTTGAATGAGTTCGCCAATTTTTAAGTCCGGATGCCGGCTGAATTTTCCTTTTAAACGGTTAGCCAGGATGGCATTAAATGAAATGGCTTTATGGCCCAGGTGCCTGGCCAATAAATAAATGGCAGCCGTTTCCATTTCGATGTTGGTAAAAGCAAATCCATTTATTTTCTCCTGGTGTAAAATGTCGATGGGAATGGTAAGGACAGGAGACAGGCGAAGGGTCCTTCCTTGCGGGCCATAAAAACCTGGACAGGTTAAGGTGATCCCTTCTTTATAAGAGGTGTTAAAATGTTTTAGATTAAATGGGAACCGGCTTTCCATATAGGACCAGGGCGGGAGAAGCCGATGATTGACCTTTTCTGACAGGTAGTACTCACCTATATTATCAGTACCGATACCGATTGCTGAAACGACAATTTCATCAGTATCGATATCCGGATGAATGGAGCCTGAAGTACCTATCCGGATGAGATCCAGGGAGGTAAGTTTTTCTTTGACCATTCGACCTGAAAAATCAATATTGACTAAAGCATCCAGTTCATTGAGTACGATATCGATATTGTCGGGTCCAATACCAGTAGAAATGACGGTGATATGATTTTTGCCCAGCCATCCTGTGTGAGTAATAAATTCCCTTTTTTGTTTTTTGATATCGATGCGGTCAAAATGCCGGGACACGAGCGGTACCCGGTCCTGATCGCCCACCAAAATCACAGTAGGTGCTATATCCTCCGGGAGAAGGTGAAGGTGATATACGGAGCCATCGGCATTGAGGATGAGTTCGGCTGCATTCATTGGGGTAAAGATAAAGGTTTGATTAAGGCTGAGGCTGAGGCTGAGGCTAAGGCTGAGGCTGAGGCTGAGGCTGAAGGCTAAGGCTAAGGCAAGGCAAAGGCAAAGGCAAAGGGAAAGCAAGGGACAAGACTATTACATTCAATTATGGGAGTATCAAAATTTGAGACTGGGGGCTACAGTTATAATCGATATCCGTTTCATCATATTTGACGGACTGTGTGGACGATCAACTACCATTCCCGGCGGTGTAAATGTAAACAGTAAATTTGCTGATCCTGATAATGAAAAAAATATACTATCTCCAGACTTGTAGTGACTCTCGCCGGGTGATGAAACAATTAGGCGGCATGAAGGAATTTGAAAAACAGGAAATCAAGACCCAACCCATTACTGCTTCCCAACTCAGGATGATGCGGGACCTTGCAGGATCGTATGACGCTGTATTCAGCCGTAATGCCATAAAATACAGGCAGATGAATCTGAAAGAAAAATCACTTTCGGAAAACGGGATCAGGGATTTAATCCTGAGGGAATACACTTTTTTGAAGCGCCCGGTAGTCATTGTGGAGGATAAAATCTTTATTGGTCACCAGGAAGAAACCATCCGGGCGATTGAAAAGGCATTAAAATCATGAAATAGATTCCAGGCCTTACTGGCATAGTAATACTATGTTAGGCGTAAGGATTTCGTTACTGGTATGGCCTGCACGGTCCTTAATATAGATTCGATAGCGAAGGGAATCAGTAGGGTAGTTATCATTAATGGTGCAGGGATCGGATCCGTCCGGATATATGCAGCAGGTGGAAAAAACTAAAATACGCACTTGTCCTTCGACCCCATTACCCGCTCCTTCCTGAGGTATCTCCGGAATGCCAAACGTGTTGTCCAGGGTGCCGGTACGTTCATCAATAAAAAATACGTTATTGTCGGGTTCCTGATCCGTGCGGCCGATGTCCCCGTCTCCATCTTCAAACTTAAACGTAACGAAGAGGGAATCCTGTTGGAAAATACCCTGACGTAATGTGTCTTTGGACAAGCTGATAAACTCAATCTTAGGCTCAATTGGGAAATTCGGTGATTCCACACATCCCCATGCCCAGATGGTGACCAAAACGAAAAAACCTATTTTTGAAACTGATGTCCGAATATCCTGCACAGCGTGAATCTTTAATCCGTCGAATATACGGTATAAACGAAAAAGACTTTGCGTCTGTTGCGATCGACCTCTGGCGATTCCAATATGAGTTTAATCCGCTCTACAGGAGTTTCTGCGACACCCTGGTTCCGGATAAGGACAAAATCAGGTCGCTGAAAGATATCCCTTACCTCCCTATCACCATGTTCAGGGACCATGAAATAATGACCGGCACCTGGAAATCAGTGGCTATTTTTAAAAGTAGCGGCACCACCGGCAGCAGGCCCGGACTACATCATGTTTCAGACCTGGGATGGTACCATCGTATCGCTGAAAAATGTTTTACACCTTTTTACGGAGATCCGGACCAATACACCTGGTTGGCTTTATTGCCCACCTACCTGGAGCGTCCTGATTCTTCACTGGTGGATATGGTTCAATATTTCATGTCAAGGAATCCCGTCAAAAAGCATGGTTTTTTCCCGGAGCCCGATCAGTCTTTGGTGAATCAACTTCAGTTATTGGCAAAAGCGAAAACGCCAACGATACTTATTGGGGTTAGTTTTGCCTTATTGGATTTGTTCGAGCAGCACCAACTTCCAGTGTGGAATGAATTGGTCGTAATAGAAACGGGTGGGATGAAAGGGAGAAGAGAAGAAATAACCAGGAATGAACTGCATGAAAGATTGATCAGGCATCATACCGGGTTACACATCGCAAGTGAATATGGTATGACCGAATTGATGTCACAGGCTTACAGCAAAAATCATCTTTTTAAAGGCGGACCTACCTTAAAGGTTTTCATCAGGGATATCAGTGATCCATTATGGATGATTGAATCCGGTCAGCGTGGAGTAATCAATATCGTCGATCTGGGGAATATGGATACCTGTTCTTTTATCGCAACTGATGATATTGGTGTAGGGCATGCCGATGGGACTTTTGAGGTTTTGGGGAGATTGGATCAAAGCGATATCAGAGGATGCAATCTACTTTATACCTAGTTAGGTTAACGGTTGGTTGCCGTGCGAAAAGTGGTGATCATGCACGAGTGAGGCCTTCGAATAACCAGTTTGCAAGTGCCTGTCTGTTGGTGGAGGGAAGGATACGTTTGCGATCGGCTTCATTCCGGATATTAGCCAATTCCACATAAAGGGTGGTTGGCAGTGGTACACGGAGTTCATAGAGATTCCTGCTGGTCACCGTGCCTTCGTAATTACTGTCGGAACGGTACTTCGCATATTTTTCCTTAAAGACATCCTGCACTTTATTCGCCAGGGTTTGTCCCCGTTTGGATTGTTCATAATAGTAAAAAAATACATCCTGTCGCGTACTGGCGGAGCGGGAATCGACGTGGATACAGATCAGCGTCTGATCTGTAATCCCTTTTTGCCTATAGCTCCAGTAAAGTTCATTGACCATATCCGTGCGTTGCTTTAACCTGGCGAGTTGATTCACAGGCATGCATTTAGTCCCCATGGTCTTTTCATCATTATCGCAGGCCAGGATATCATCGTTCCTTATGCCATCATTGGCATCCTGCGTAACCATGTGGACCGTGGCTCCATTCTCCATCAGGTTACGGGCTAATCGCAACGCCACATCATAAGCATATTCATCCTCGCATATATTGCAACTTCCGATTTTCGCCATTGCCCCGGGGTCGGGACCACCATGGCCGGGAGAGATATAAAAAACTTTCCCTTTCAGCTTGTCGCTCTGCTGAGACAACTTGCAATATTCAGGTCCGAAGATGGCCGTGTATTTATTATTGATGGGAACTGATTCTGCTGCATTATCCTGGTTAGCGGATGTATTATCCGGTGAATCGGTTATATCGGTATGCTGTGAACAATGCAATTCATTGTACGGAACCCACAGGATTTTACTGCTTTCATAATCGGTCCGCCGAAGATTTCGGTTTAACACGTTTCGGTTATAATTGGCAATTCGCAGGGCCACTTCCATGTCGGTAATGCCGAGTGTGGAACGAATACTTTGTCCATTATACGTATAGATCATGACAGGAAGTTTGTATACTTTTCCTTCCAGCAGCTGATCTTTCATGTTAAGGTTGTTGAGTTCCAGAAATTTATCCACGTTGCAATCGAACTCGTCCAGTTCATAGCGGTTCAGCAGGGTAAGGATGCCATCTCCGGACCTGGCGGGAGTACTGAAGAAGTAAGGATTTTCGGCATGGACAAGGCTGGCAAAAGCAAGGATAAGGAAGCAGGGGAGAAAGGCTTTCATTTTTGTCTTAAATTGCTGATTATGACAAATGTAATACATTATTAAAATATTTAATACATATTTATATGCTCTTTAGCTTTTTAACTTTATTTACAGGTGGTTTCCTCCGCTTCTCCCCGGAAAAGGCACTAAACATGGAGTGATTTTACTCTATTAAGTTACGGGAGATTTTGAACTGTTCATTCCGTCTATCTTTACCGGAAATATGAACCGCATCCTGAAACTGGTCGCCATTGAGGCCCGCATTGAATTGCGGGAACGTTACGCCATATCGGGGATTTTCTTATATGTTCTTTCTGCTTCGTTTATTGTTTTTTCCATTTGGCGTCAACTCCCGGCCCGTGAATGGGGACTCACGTTTTGGGTGATATTTCTTTTCTGTGCATTAATGGCCGTACTCAAAACCTTTGGCAGGGAAAGTGAGGGGCGGTATTTCTATTTCTATACGCTTTATCATCCGCTGGAATTGTTTCAGGCCAAAGTGATTTACAACCTGCTTTTGTTGCTGGTGATATTTTTCCTCCTTTGGGCGGTATTATATGTCATGGCTGGGGATCGAATTGAGCGAACGATATGGTTTTTGGTAACCGGGGTAATAGCCTGCATTGGGATGGCGTTTTTACTCACCTTTATTTCTTCCATAGCGATTAAGACGCATCAAAATGCTTCCCTGACGGCGGTGATGGCCCTGCCCCTGATGATTCCCCTTCTCATCAACATTTTGCGGCTGACGGCGTATGCCTCGGCCATTACTCCGGATAATAATCCCTGGAATGAATTCAGCCTGCTGGGCAGCATCACTTTTCTGGTGATGGGCATGTCTCTGTGGTTGTTTCCCTATCTTTGGCGCTCTTGAATATGCAGCAGTCTGACGGCAAATCTTCTTCCTCCCTGGCAGCTTGGAAATGGGCCTGTATAGTGATTCTTATCTATGTTTTTATCGCCGGCTGGTTGGTTCCTCTCCATCCGGGCATTATCCAGGTCTCGCCTTCAAAGGCTAAAGCAGGTACCCAGGTCAATCTTAAAGTGGAGGGCTATAATTCATCCTATAGAACGGCTGGAGGGGAAATCCGGGCCTGGTTGAGATTGACTGGCGATACGGTGATCCAGGCTACCCGGATTATAGTCGAAGATGACCGTAATCTTACTGCTACCTTTTATATTCCTTCAGTCTTTCCTATGCGAAAGGAAGCTTATCCCCTGGCTCTCGTGATCGATCATGACCAGGAAGGGACCAGTGTATTGCCAAACTCCATTTTTATTACTCCTGCAGCCACACCGGATAGTGCAGAAATGCATTTGTGGACTATGCATAAAATAGAACATGTGCATAAGAAGGCGGGCATTCAATTCCCTTTCAGAAATATACTGGCAGAAACTATTCGCAATACTTATTTCCATGTACCCATGTGGTTTACCATGATCATTCTTTTTGGGGTCAGCGCCTGGTACAGTCTCCGGTATTACCGAAAAGGGGATCTTACCGATGACCGGCGAAGCATGTCCTATGTAAGGGTGGGATTGCTATTCGGATTACTGGGCATAGTGACAGGCATGTTGTGGGCAAAAAATACATGGAATGCCTATTGGAGCTGGGACGTCAAGCAGAATATGTCGGCCATCTGTCTCCTGATTTATGCAGCTCTCATGGTGATGCGTTCGTCTGTAGAAGATGACCTGCAAAAGGCAAGGCTTACAGCGGGATATAATATGTTTGCCTTTGTATTGTTGATTCCCTTATTATTTATTGTCCCCCGAATGACAGATAGTCTTCATCCCGGAAACGGGGGGAATCCGGCGTTTGGCGGTGAGGATCTTGACAATACAATGCGCATGGTATTTTACCCGGCGGTGATCGGGTTTATTCTGCTGGGCTTATGGATAAGTCAGCTTGTATTCAGATTGGAACAACTAAAACGTCGGTCATGGAGTTGAATAAATCTTCACATATTTATAGGGTATTTCAATCCATCATGGTCAGGAAGATAGCATTGACCGTATGGATAGCAGGCGGAATGACGAGCCTGTATGCCCAGGGTTATTCTTCTCAGGATTATATGAGGAGCATCGGTAAAATTTATGTGGTAGCTGCGGTGTGTTTGATTATCCTGTGCACCTTATTGATCTATATGGTGCTGGTGGACAGAAGAATTACAAAAATTGAAAAACGGCAAAAAAATGAGTAATACAGTTAAAAAGCACTTGAGTTTCTTTGAAAGTGTCAACCGGAATTTTGACCGGGCGGCCACGCATACGTCTATTCCGGAAGGTTTGCTGGAGCAGATTAAAGTTTGTAATGCAGTGTATGAAATGAATTTTCCGGTAAAGATTGGTAATCAATACCAGGTTATTCAGGCTTATCGTGTGCAACACAGCCATCATCGCCTGCCGACCAAAGGAGGTATCCGATTCAGTCACCTGGTCAATCGTGACGAGGTCATGGCGTTGGCTGCCTTAATGAGCTATAAATGCGCATTGGTTGATGTTCCGTTTGGCGGGGCAAAGGGAGGCGTAAAAATCAGTCCGCGCAAATACAACGAACAGCAGTTAGAGAAAATAACACGCCGATATACCACGGAGCTCATTCGTAAAAATTTCATCGGTCCGGGCCTGGATGTTCCTGCACCTGACTACGGTACCGGTAGCCGAGAGATGGCATGGATCCTGGATACCTATCAGACCTTCAATCACGGCGAAATTGATTCGGCGGCATGTGTAACCGGTAAACCGGAGAGCCAAAGCGGAATCAGGGGAAGGACGGAGGCTACCGGTCGCGGTGTCTATTACGGAATACGTCAGTTTTTATCTTATGCCGATGATTGCAAGGCGGTGGGATTGACCACCGGCATCGCCGGGAAAACCATGGTTATCCAGGGACTCGGCAATGTGGGTTCTTATTCCGGTAGTATTTCGCAGGAAGAAGGGGATGTAGTCATCATCGGGGTAGCGGAAATAGAAGGTACTATCTTCAGTGAGAAAGGTATCAATATGGATAAATTGTTGAAGTACCGGAAGGAGAAAGGAACCATTCTGGGCTTCCCGGGTACTAAGACACTTCCTGAACGTGATGACTGGGTCGGAATAGATTGTGATATCCTTGTACCCGCTGCTTTGGAAAACCAGATCACCACCGATAATGCCAAAAAAGTAAAAGCCAGGATAATTGCTGAAGCGGCCAATGGCCCGGTGACCTCAGAAGCTGCGGACATATTAAACAAGAAGGGGATAGCTATCCTGCCGGATATGTATCTGAATGCAGGAGGGGTTACGGTTTCCTATTTTGAATGGCTCAAAAATTTATCCCACATGCGTTTTGGCCGTATGGAAAAACGATTTCAGGAAAATTCCCTGACCAACCTCGTTTCCATGGTGGAAAGGCTCACCGGTCATAATGTGGGAGGAAGGGAAAAAGACGTACTGACCCATGGTGCAGATGAAATCGATTTAGTGCGTTCAGGTTTAGAGGATACCATGGTGAATGCCTATCATCAGATCCGGGAAATCTACAAACGCAGAAAGAGTATTGAGGACCTGCGTACGGCGGCCTTCGTCTGTGCTTTGAATAAAATATCCGGCGACTATATTCGCCTCGGTATATTCCCGTAAAGCGGAAGTAAAAACGTAAGTGTTCAAAAAACAATAAAAGGCATTTCCCCGTTTAGGACATTTTGAAAATAAATTGAAACGTTGGAAATGCCTTTTATCTTTATCAATCACAATTAAATAATGACTCATGGTGGAGGATCTTGACAAGATAGATTACCAGATTATCCGATTATTGCAGGAAAACAGCAATATCACCAATCTTAGTTTGTCCAAAAAAATCGGACTGTCGCCTGCACCTACCCTGGAGCGTGTAAAGAAACTGGAAAAGAACGGGGTCATACAAAGCTATCATGCCGAAGTTGATCCGCTGGCCCTGGGCCTTACGGTCAAGACGTATATTCTTGTGAATATCGGATGGCATAAGGAAAAGGCTTCTGAAAATTTTCTCCGCCAGGTGAATGATATCGATGAAGTGGCAGAATGCAATATCATCACCGGCGATGGTGATTTTTTGCTGAAAGTAATTTGCAAGGATTTACAGGCGTATCAAAATTTGCTTTTCAACGTATTATCCCAGATACCTGAAGTGGAGCGGCTGAAAACATTGATGACATTATCCACGGTCAAGAACAGAAAAGTTCTTCCTTTGGATTATGGTATATAGTTTTGTAAACAGTTTCCCTTTGTTCCTTTGACGGTTTCTTCTTTATTATGGCAGCTTCAACCTCCCCTCGGCCAGCCATGTTGGTTATTTGGCAGCATGCACATTCGGGATAATCGGGCGTATCAATTTGCGGTTCATCTGTATCCGTTCATAAGAAATGCAGATGTATATGTCGGGGAGATGGAGCTTGAAAATCCGCTTACACTTGATTTCTCCAACTCTTATGACCTGAAAATGCAATTTTCCTCAACGGCCTATGAGAAAATGCGGAAGCAGTTGATAAAATCTTTTCAATTTGACATTGAGCCCTATATCTATCAGCATCCCCTGATCATTCTGAGTGCAGTTTCTCAAAAAATGCTGGACGCGGACCATCAGGTATCCCTCGATGAACACTTATGGCAGTTTGCAAAACAACTGGGCAAGCCCACCTTTGGACTCGAATCCTATCTGGAACAGGCCACCTTGCTTCATAGTATTGAACCCGGACCGTTGTACAGGCAATTGTTGAAAATTTCGAAAAAGCCATCCGGGATCGGCCGGCAAACGCGCAAGACGCTTTCCCGGTATATGTCAAACAATATTCACCGACTTTATCAAATGACCAAATCTTCTATGCATGGTTTGCGGAAGCGGATTATTTATGATCGAAACCGGGTCATGGCCACCCGAATCCTTGGATTTTCATCAGATAAAAAATATTTTATCGCCGTGGGGGCCGGCCACCTCAGCGGAAAATCAGGCCTCCTGGCCCGATTAAAACATGCCGGCTGGAAGGTATCTCCCATCCATATTGAGGAGGCGGGAAATTAAAATGAAAAGGTTCAATCGCACAAAGCGCGAGCATCGGCCTCCTCTATCGATGATTCCGGTATTTTCTTCGAATCTTTACCTGAATTCTGTAACAACTTTGCCTTCATGGCGTTCTGTGCCCTGAGTATGAATCGAACTTTATTGTTTTTGTGTATCGCGGGGCTGTCAGCTTTTATCCCCACTATTAGCGCCGCCCAGGGTAATTTCACTATCAGCGGTTACGTCAAGGACCAGCAATCAGGCGAAACACTCATTGGGGCTAATATTTTCCTGGCCAATGATCAGGCTACTGGTACGGTGACCAACACCTATGGTTTCTACAGTATCACCTTGCCAAAGGGTCAATATCAGATCGTATATTCCTATTTAGGATATCAACACCAGGTACTTACCGTTGATCTGGAAGAAAGCAAAGTACTGAATGTAAATTTGACTTCAGGGATTGAAATGAAGGAGGTGGTCGTGGAGGCCAAAGCCAATGAAGAGGATGAAAATGTACAATCCACCTCGATGGGGAGAGTAACCCTTCCGGTTGAACAAATCAAGATAACCCCGGCCCTGTTAGGTGAAATTGATATTCTTAAAACCATTCAACTGTTGCCAGGGGTTTCGGCAGCCGGAGAAGGCAGTTCCGGATTTTATGTACGCGGGGGAGGCGCAGATCAAAACCTGATATTACTGGATGAGGCGGTGGTGTATAACAGCGGGCATTTTTTAGGCTTTTTCAGTGTGTTTAATGCAGATGCCATTAAAAACACCACCTTAATTAAAGGGGGAATTCCTGCGGTGTATGGCGGCAGATTGTCTTCCGTCCTGGACATCCAGATGAAAGAGGGGAACAACCAGCATTTTGAAGGAGAAGGCGGCATTGGATTGATATCTTCCCGACTTACTCTCGAAGGACCGATTGTCAAAGGAAAAAGTAGCTTTCTGATCAGTGGCAGGCGAACGTATGGATTTGATTTGGCGCAGCCCCTGATCAGTAAAACCGATTTTGCCGGTACCAATTATTTCTTTTACGATCTCAATACCAAATTCAATTACCAGTTTTCACAACGGGATCGCATCTATCTCAGCGGATATTTTGGTCGTGATGTTTTGAACCTGGCCCAGCCCGGACGTGATTTTGGGTTCAAATTACCCTATGGCAATTCAACAGCTACCTTGCGCTGGAACCACGTGTTCAATGATCAATTGTTTTTTAATCTCTCTGCGATTTATAATGATTATCAATTCAAAGCCGGTTTTTCCCAGGAAGATTTCAATTTTGATGTATTCTCCGGGGTCAGGGATTTTAACGTGAAAATGGATTTCGATTACTTCGCCACAAACCAACATTCTTTCAAAGCAGGCTTTCAGGGTACACATCATAAGCTGACTCCGAATATCATTACAGGTAAGTCCGGGGATGTGGATTTTGAATCCACAGCAAAGCCAAAGTATGGAAATGAATATGCTGTCTACGCGCAGGATGACTGGAAACTGTCGCCGTTTCTGCGGATAAATCTTGGAATTCGCGGAACCCTGTTTCAGCAAGTCGGACCATATGATTCTTCTGTTAGTGGAAAAACGTATGCAAAAGGGGAAGTAGTGAAAACCTACCACTCTGTAGAACCCAGGCTGTTTGTCAATACCACCATCAATCCAGAGTCTTCTATTAAGGCCGGCGTGACCGCCACCACTCAATATCTGCATTTGGTCAGTAACAGCTCGTCCACTTTGCCGGCAGATGTGTGGGTACCCAGTTCGGATAAAGTAAAACCCCAACGCGGGTGGCAATATGCTGTAGGGTATTTTAGAAATTTCGATAAGTCGACCTATGAAGCGTCGGTTGAAGTTTATTACAAATCGCTGAAAGACCAGATTGACTACAGGGAAAATTTTGTAGACAACAGTGTAGATCAGGTGGAAGATGAATTTGTTTTTGGCAAAGGCAAGGCGTATGGGACGGAATTGTTTATTCGTAAAAATAAGGGTGCAGTAAATGGATGGCTGGGATATACCCTGAGCCGGACGGATCGCACCTTTCCTGATATAGAAAATGGAAGGACCTATCCGGCCACGTACGATCGAACGCATGACCTCTCTTTGGTGGTAAATTATGTTTGGAGTAAAAAAATAACAGTTGGTGGGGTGTTCGTTTATGCTACTGGCAGAGCCTTTACTCCGATCGAACGGATATATCTGATCAGTGGTGAGTTTCAGACCGATTACGGATCCCGCAATAGTCAGCGACTGGAGCCTTATAACCGGCTGGACCTGTCAGTCACCCTGACACCCAAACCCGAGATCAAAAAGAACTTCAAATCCTCCTGGGTATTTTCCGTTTATAATTGTTATAACAGGAAAAATACTTTTTTTCTGTACACAGATTATCAAACCGATCTCGAAGCAGGAACCGCGACCGTAAAGGCGTACAAGGTTTCCATTTTTCCAATTCTTCCTTCTGTCACCTGGAATTTTAAATTTCAATGAAAAGATTGCCCTTTCTTTTGATGCTATTGTCCGGCCTGGTTCTCTTTCAGGCCTGCCAGGTGGAATATACACCTGTCAATTCAGGAGAAGGGCCTAAATATGTTGTTGAGGGATATGTCGAGGCGGGCCAGGATCCCTTTATACCTTATGTGATCCTCACTAAATCGTTTGATTTTTATGGTACCTTTTCTCCAAATGATTTTACAGCTTCCTATGTACATGATGCGGATGTAGAGGTGAATGATGGTTCCATCAATGTGAAGTTTACTGAGGTTTGTTTTTCTGATCTGGATTCGACGACCAGGAAAGAGGTGGCGGGTAAGTTTGGGTACAATGCTGACAGCCTGGCTGTAGACATATGCGTTTATATCGATTTGCTTAATCAATTGCAACCCGAAATCGGTAAGACTTATACTTTGACGATTCACACAGGAACAGATGTGATCACTGCTTCTACCACCATTCCAACTCATGTTCCGCTTGAAAATTTTCATTTCGAAGCACCCCCCGGGTCACCCAATGATTCACTCGCGCAGCTAAGATGTTCAATCTCCGATCCACCCGGGGAACGGAATTTTTACCGGTATTTCAGTTCCACTAATGATGGAGGACTTGAAACTGCTTTCTCCAGTGTCACGGAGGATTTGTTTTTCGATGGAAAAAGCTTTGAGTTCCAGTTAATCAATCCGGCCACGGATAATGGTGATGTTGATCCGGAAGAATTTGGATTGTATTTTGTAGGGGATACGGTGACCATAAAATGGTGCAATTTGGATGAGGATCATTTTAATTTCTGGAACACCCTGGAGTTTAGTAATGCCAACCAGGGACCTTTTTCCGGATATACCCGGTTGGACACCAACATCAATGGAGGCCTTGGTATTTGGGGCGGGTATAGCGTCAGTTATTACAAGCAGGTTGTAGAATATTGATCTCGTATGCTGAAGCCAATACTTGAATATTCTCCCTCCGTCCTGGAGATCAGACAACACGCCAAAGTGGCGGTTATTTTTGGTGCGACAGGGCTCATCGGTAATTGTTGTTTGCGGAGGTTACTCGTGCATCAGGCATATGAGAAAGTAATTTCTATAGGAAGGGCACCGGTTAAAGCCTCCCACCCCAAGCTGATCCACTATGAAGTGGACATGTCCAGTCCGGAGAATTACAGGCATTTGATGCGCGGCGACGATTTGTTTATCTGCATGGGCACCACCATGAAGAAGGCGGGCAGTAAAGAAGTATTTTATGAAGTGGATCACGATCTCATTTTCAATATTGCCAAGACAGGTTCCCTGCAAGGCATTAATCAATTGATAATTGTCTCTGCGCTGGGAGCAGACAGTAAGTCCATTGTCTTTTACCTGAAAGTGAAGGGCGAACTTGAAGATGATGTGAGGCGCCTGCCTTATTGGGGCATTCATATCCTGCGACCCTCCATTTTACTTGGAAAACGGGATGAAAGCAGACCTGCAGAAAAAATAGCAGGTCAGTTAAGCCGGGGGCTGCAATTCTTTTCCGGTAGTATTCTTGGGGACATAGCACCCATCCAGGCTGACGATGTGGCCAAAGCCATGGTCATGTCTGCGCAGAGTTTAAAACAGGGCACCCAAATACTTCATGGAAGTGAGATCGTGAAATTAGCCAGGATGTTTAATACCTAGGGTGGGGGAAAAGGTAAAAGCCTATTTTTACCCCATGGCATCTTCCGAAATCAACATACAAATCGAACTGGACACCAATCGTGTTCCCTCCAAAATAGAATGGCAGGCCTCTGATGCACACCAGGAGCATCCCTCCGAGAGCAAATCCGTATTCCTTTCTTTTTTGGATAAGGATTCGCTGGATACGTCCACACTTTTTCTCTGGACAAAAGATTGCCAGATGGCTGAAATGGACCGCTCTATGTATTATGTACTGACCGCCTTGACAGATGGATATTACAGAGCCACACAGCATACTGAACTCGCCAATGAAATGCGCAAGTTTGTTCAATATTTTGGGGAGAAGACCGGCATACTCCAGCCAGACCAGGATCAAAAGTAATGACACCCACGATTTTTAATAATACCCCTGAAGGTCGCGGTGCGTTTGAGGTGCTGGCTCATAAAGCCATTCAATGGATCTCGCAGTATTATGCACAGATAGAATCTTTTCCTGTCCGAAGCCAGGTCCATCCTGGTGATATTTACCAAAAATTTCCTGATCGGTTTCCTGTAAAACCGGTTTCTGATGAAGATGTTTTTAGAATATTGAATGAAGTTATTCTTCCCGGGATAACACATTGGCAGCATCCGGACTTTTACGCTTTCTTTCCCGGCAGTACCAGTTTCCCTTCGATTGCTGCAGAAATGCTTACAGCAGGAATAGCAGCGCAATGCATGATTTGGGAAAGTTCTCCGGCAGCTGCAGAACTGGAACAAAGATGCATGGAGTGGTGCAGGGATTTGCTGGGCTTGCCTGCAACGTGGGAAGGAGTTATTCAGGATACGGCTTCTGCAGCAACCTTAACTGCGCTTTTAACTGCAAGGGAATGGAAGTCAGGATTCCGGATATCTAAAAGAGGATTTGACGGAACCGTATACAGGATATATGCTTCTTCGCAAGCTCACAGTTCTGTAGAAAAGGCTGTTCGACTGGCTGGCTTCGGCACTGAAAACCTGGTCGGTATTGAAACAGATGATACGCTTTCGCTTCTGCCGGATAAACTTGAGCAGGCCATATTGGCTGACCGCCAAAAAGGTTTTATACCGACGTGTATAGTTTCTACTTTCGGTACGACGGCTGTCGGAGCTATTGATCCGATAGCAGATGTAAGTACTATCGCCAATCAATACGGATTATGGCACCATGTCGATGCGGCTTACCTGGGCACAGGACTGATGCTGGATGAATGTATTGACTTGCGCAAAGGACTTGAAGGAGCAGATAGTTTTGTATTTAATCCACACAAATGGATGTTCGTACAGTTTGATTGCTCTGCCTATTATGTCCGTGACCCGGAGTTATTGATCAGGACTATGAGCATCAATCCATCCTACCTGATGACCTCACAGGGAGACAAGGTGAATGATTACCGGGATTGGGGGATACCTCTTGGGAGACGGTTCCGGGCGTTGAAACTATGGATGACGATGCAATTGTTGGGCACTGATGCTGTGAAGAACAGATTGAACCATCACATAGCTTTGGCAAAGCAAGTTGAAGAATGGATCATTTCCAATCCTGATCTTGAGTTGGCCTATCCACGAAGTTTTAATATACTGACCTTCCGAATTAAAGAGCCGCCTGATGCCGATGGAAAAATGACCAAAATGCTTTCTATAAAAATTAATGACTCTGGCAAAGCGTATATGACACATGCGGTGGTGAAAGATCGCGGCCTTATCCGATGGGTGATAGGGCAGACTTATGTTGAACAAAGGCACATTGAAGGCACATGGGAATTAATTAAAGGCATCACAAAAGAAATTCTTCATGCGGCCTGAGAGCCGCCCCTAAATCCCCTGCAGAGTACTTTATTTACTTTTTACTTCCTTATTCGTTTTTAATCCTCCTGCTTACGCTCTTATTTTCCGGCTTTTTCCTTACATTGTTACAAGTAATCCTCCTGCTATGTCTCTTCCAACAAAATCCGATTTACTCAAGGCCAGGTCATGGCTGGAAGGTATGGTGCATCACACGCCGGTGCTGACCTCTTCGACATTTAACGAAATGACAGGGGCGTCTGTTTATTTTAAATGTGAAAACCTGCAGCGAATGGGAGCCTATAAGATGAGAGGAGCTTCCCATGCGTTGACCAGGTTGCATCATGAGGAGCAGGAGAAAGGGGTGATCACGCATTCCTCCGGAAATTTCGCCCAGGCCCTGGCATTGGCCTCCAAAATGAAACAGGTGAACGCAACTATTGTTATGCCTGAAAATTCGCCGGCTGTCAAAGTCGAAGCTGTGAAAGGATACGGCGCCGAAGTGGTATTCAGCGGATCAAGGCCTGTTGACCGGGAAAATAAAGTAAAAGAAATAGTGGAAGCCACAGGTAAAACATTTATTCATCCGTCCAATGATCTTCAGGTTATCCTTGGCAACAGCACCGTGGCGCAGGAATTTTTAGAGCAGGTGCCGGGACTTGCTTACCTCGTTGCTCCGGTCGGTGGAGGTGGCCTTTTAGCCGGTACAGCATTGGCGGCGCATTGGTTTAATCCGATGACGGAAGTGATTGCTGCTGAACCGGCAGTGGTCGATGATGCATTCCGGTCATTGCAATCCGGACAGATAGAGACCAATGAAACGGCGGATACTATTGCTGACGGCTTACGAACCAATCTGGGGGATATTAATTTTCCGATCATAAAGGAATTGGTGCACCAGGTATTACTGGTCAGCGAGGAAGAAATCATTCAGGCGATGAAGTGGATTTGGGAGCGCATGAAAATTGTTATTGAACCCAGCAGTGCCGTTGCTGTTGCTGCTGTAATTCGCTACAAAGATCAATTCAAAGGAAAACGGGTTGGCATTATTTTAACCGGTGGAAATGTCGATCTTTCTAAATTGCTTTGGTAAGCGGTAATTAATCCGCCTTACCTAAAAGAGTGAAACTTTATTTCCTTCATGCATTGCAAAGGGAAATAACCTCTGCTCCAGTGAAAATCAAGTGCCTTATCTGAAGCTGGGAGGTGGATAGTCCGTTTCCCTATTTTAATTTCTTCGAAATATAGATGATGGAAGATGCCCGGTCTTTATTTTTTCTGCCAGTCCGATAAGATTTCAATCCGGTGAGTAAAGCTGCCACAGGTCCGAAGAAATAATTTTCACGGTATTTTTCACTCAGCATGCTCACATAAAAAGCATCCAACGGCATATCCATTTTTTTGATGATCCGGAATCCGTGCCTCAATTGCAATTGTTCCATGGCTTGCGGGCTGAAATGCCATAAGTGTCGGGGTACATCATAAGCAGCCCACTTGAAACCATAATGCTTCGCATCCCTGGAGGTATAATTAGGCACGGCAAGCACCAGGTGGCCATCTTCTTTAAGGATGGAATGGAAATGGTCCATATAGCCTTCAATATCATGAACATGTTCTAAGACGTGCCATAAAGTGATCACATCATAAGAGAAATTTTCCTGCCGGGCCAGTTCTTCCAGGGGGAGGATTTCCATTTTTAGTTTTTCTGAACCTACCTGCCTTGCCGTGGCATCTGGCTCCAGAGCAACCACCTTCCATCCGTTCTCTTGCATAAAATGTGCAAAATACCCGGTACCCGCACCTACATCCAATAATTTCCCGGTACCAATGCCTGCCCCTTCTTTAACCCATTGAAGTTTTTTCCTGAGCATGTATTCACGTGCAATGTGGTAGAGTTTATTGGTCAGGCCGGATTTTGTATCGCTGTGCGAGATATACCCACTGGAAGCATAGTATCGACCTACCTCTGCTGCCTCAGGTTGGGGCCAGGTCATTTGGAGGCTGCAGACTGAACAGGTTTTTAGTTCAAACCACTCTCCGGAAACAGTATAGTCTTTCACTTGCATTCCCTTCTGCCATAGCGAATTACCACATACCGGGCAAGGGGGGAGGCCCTCATTTAACAGATCAGGAATTGTCACCATCGCTGCAAATGTAGGATTCACCTGATAAAGGTGTCCCTGCCATGGGGTTTCACCCATAAGATTACTATTTTTACCCCCCTATGTTCCGAGACCAGACACCCCGCACCCTCTTCTCCTTGGTATGCCTTTTTTTCTCTTCTTTCCTACTTGTGGATGCCCAGACCCAGGTTACCACTTTACGCGGTAACGTCTATAACGAAAACACCGGCGAAGCCGTCTCATTTGGGACCGTGGTCCTGTTGGGAACGGATATCCATACGGTGACGGACCTGGATGGTTTTTTCAATTTTAGCGATGTGCCGGTGGGTACTTATGATATCGAGGCCGCATTTATCGGATATGATACCTTGAGGACATCAGTTACGATTGA
Organism: uncultured Saprospiraceae bacterium; assembly: GCA_963837505.1. Taxonomy (GTDB): domain Bacteria; phylum Bacteroidota; class Bacteroidia; order Chitinophagales; family Saprospiraceae; genus Opimibacter. The sequence goes on from CAWINN010000009.1 coordinate 79,031, forward strand.
AGCAGGCCAGGTCAAGTATCTGAAATTGTATATGAAAGAAGCTGCCATTGAGCTGAAGACTATCAATGTGAGCGCCAGCCTCGAGCAACGGCGCAATGAAGTTAATTTTTCCAAAATCACGGTTACACCAAAACAAATTAAAGCGCTCCCCTCTGCAGGAGGTGAAGCGGATATTGCTCAATATCTCCAGGTCCTCCCCGGCATCATATCCACTGGTGATCAGGGTGGACAGATTTATATCCGCGGAGGTAGTCCGGTTCAAAACAAAGTACTGCTGGATGGCATGACGATTTATAATCCATTCCACAGCATCGGGTTTTTCAGTGTGTTTGAAACGGAGGCCATAAAATCGGTCGATGTGCTTACCGGTGGTTTTGGGGCGGAATATGGAGGAAGAATTTCCGCTATTGTCGATATCAAAACCAGGGATGGTGATAAAACCCGGCTGGGCGGATTGGTATCTGCCAGTCCCTTCCAGATCAAAGGTTTGCTGGAAGGACCGATCATACCTTTTAAACCCGGACATCAGTCCAGTGCTTCCTTTTTGTTTACCGGAAAACATTCTTATCTCGATCAGACGTCACCTTATCTTTATGATTACGCCACCAAGGATTCATTGGGACTTCCATATAAATACACTGATTTCTATGGTAAGTTGTCTTTTCGTACGGGAGGAGGGAGCAAAATTGATTTCTTCGGGTTTAGTTTTTCAGATGGCGTCAACCTGCAAAACATAGCCAATCTCAATTGGAATTCCGGAGGCGGGGGAATGAGTTTTAAACTGATCCCCACTACGTCCAACCTGATTATATCAGGAACTATCGCCTACTCCAAATACGATATCGTCCTCAAGGAAGCTGATGAAGCACCCAGAAAAAATTCCATTGGCGGCTTTAATGCATTACTTGATTTTACGTACTATGGTAAAAAGAGTGAGCTTAATTATGGTTTTGATCTGAATGGTTTCTCGACTGATTTTCAATTTCAGAATTTCGTAGGGATCACCTTCAATCAAAATGAAAATACTACCGAGTTAGGTGGCTATGTCACTTTGCGTCATAAAGTTGGTGCTGTTGTCATTGAGCCGGGGCTCAGAACCCAGTTTTATGCTTCGTTGGGCAACTTTTCCCTTGAGCCTCGCTTAGCAGTCAAAAGCAATTTCTCAGATCACTTCCGGATGAAATTTGCATTTGGACGATATTCCCAGAACCTCATCAGTACAGTGAATGAAAAGGATGTGGTCAATCTATTTGTCGGATTCCTGTCCGGCCCGGAGCAGCAGATCTATAAGCCGGGCACGACCACGCCAACCAGCGACAAGCTTCAAAAATCCTATCACGCCTTAGGTGGATTTGAATTTGATTTTAATTCCGGCCTGGAAGTTAATGTTGAAGGCTATTTCAAAGGTTTTACACAATTGATCGATATTAACCGAAAGAAACTGAGCCCGGAAGATCCTGATTTCTCGGCAGAGACAGGTAATGCTTATGGATTAGATATCAGTTTGAGTAAACAAACAAAAAAGGCTTATTTCTGGGCCACTTATTCTTTGGGTTATGTGAACCGGGATGATGGCGAGCAAGTGTATCCTGCCCATTTTGAAAGACGACATAATGTCAATTTACTGACCACTATTTCACTTGGTCATTCGTGGGAATTCAGTATCCGTTGGAATTATGGGGCTGGTTTCCCGTTCACGCTCACCCAGGGATTTTATGGATCTTATAATTTATTGGGTGGAATTGATTCCAATGTGCTGACCGGAAATCCGGACCTGGGCATTGAATACAGCGATAAGCGTAACAGCGGGCACTTGCCGGATTACCATCGACTGGACATGTCCCTTAAGAAGACATTTGAAATCAAGAAGAACCTCTCTTTTGAATTGTTGGCCAGTGTCACCAATGTATACAACAGGGGCAACATATTCTATTTCAACCGCGTTACCTATACCCGGGTTGATCAGTTACCCATCTTGCCTAGTCTGACAGCCAAACTTGATTTCTAAGCAGGCCGTATTTCTCGCTTCGAAGCCCTATTTTAGACCCTATCGGTGAAAAAACGCTGGTACGATATCGGATATCAGTTGGACAGGTTGCTCGTGAGCAGCTTTCTCCCTCCCTTTTTCATGTCTTTTTTCATCGCTCTTTTTGTCCTGATCATGCAATTTCTCTGGAAATTCATTGATGACATTATCGGGAAAGGAGTTGGCGCCCCGGTCATCCTGGAGTTATTCTTTTATAAGTCTGTTTCCCTTTTTCCTTTGGCACTGCCAATAGCCATTCTTCTGGCTGCCGTTATGGTGATGGGGAGCCTGGGTGAACAATATGAATTGTCCAGTTTCAAATCAGCGGGTATCCCCTTGACCAGGATTTTGCTTCCGTTGATCGGGATTAGTATGCTGATCGGTATTTTTTCATTCTATTGTTCAAATACGATCATTCCACTGGCCAATTTAAAATATCAATCCAGGTTGTATGATATCCGGAATTCCAAGCCTACGCTGAGTATAGAACCCGGTGTCTTCAATGAAGATTTCCATGGTTTTTCCATTCGTGTGGGAAAGAAGCACAATGACAAGCAAACGATTGAGGACATCATGGTATATGATGATTCCCAACGAAGCCGTGGCAGGCTCAGTGTTGTCACGGCTAAGAAAGGCAAGATGTATGTTTCCAAAAAGGACGGCGCTTTTGTCATGACCTTGTATGACGGATTTCAATATGCAGAAACGGAAGATGATAATAAGCCGGGCACTTCTCCTTTTATGATTTCCCATTTCCAGGAATGGACGCGAAGATTTGATCTGAGTGAATTCAATATGGAGAAGACGGAGGAAGATCAGTTTAAGTCTCACTACAGCATGAAGAGTGCGCGACAAATAGCTATTGAAATCGACACCCTGGATGAACAAATCAATACGGCCCGGAAATCCAATCAACTCCCCAACGTGCTATTTAAAGACACCATCCCTTCGTTTGCAGTCGGATTAGATCGTGCGCAGGACAGCAGTCGATTGCATATTGTCGAGCAAAAGGCCTTGTTCCGGAGGACCGTGCCGGAGAATACTATATTGGCTACCCGGTACCAGGATATAAAAATGCTGCTGGATACCACGAAGGCCATTCCCGGAGTCAGTTTTGCCAGCCAACTTCCAATGAAAATGATGCGGGAATACAAAACGCAAATCAACAACAGGGTAAGTATTGCGCAATCCACCCTGGATCGAAATGCGCGTACTATAGACAGGCTGGAAATCCTCAGGCGAAAAAATGTATACGAACTGCATTGGAAATTTTCTCTTGCCGCAGCCTGTGTTGTGATGTTGATGATCGGGGGACCTATGGGATCCATCGTGCGTAAAGGCGGATTTGGCTATCCATTGCTGATCGCGATTTTCTTTTTCACCTTCTTTATCATGAGCAATATCAGTTGCAGGAAACTAAATGATTCCGGCAATCTTCCATCTGTTTTAGCGGCGTGGATGCCGGTCATGATTTTGGCGGTGATCTCCCTTTTTCTAACTTATAAGGCACTCCGGGATTCCAGGTTTATGGATTGGGAGCGGGTCAATTCATTTTTCAGGAAGATAATGCCGATACGGAAATGGAAGACCGCGTAAAATCCTTCAGGGCCTATTTGATTGTTGCTTTCACATTAATGGCTATTGGTGGATTTGCCAGTTTGACCCGGGACAAGGGCATTGTATTGATATGGCTGGCTAATCACAGGAACTCCTTCCTGGATTATTATTTTTACTACATCACTAAAGCCGGTGAATGGATTGGATTCGTTGCCATCGGATTGGTTTTCCTGATTTCCTCGTGGAGAAAAATGGTATTGGTGCCGGGTATGGCACTGACCACTACTACATTGACGTATGTCATGAAAACTTTTTTTCATCATGAGCGGCCTTCTATTTTTTTAGATCGAATAGGTTGGACCGGGCCGACGGAGGTATTGGATTATCATTTGTTGACCGGTCATACCAGTTTTCCATCCGGACATTCTATGGCAGCCTGGGCACTTTTCACGTTGACGGCAGCATTGGCGGGGAACAAATGGGTCAGCCTGGTTTGCCTGCTATTGGGCCTGTCGGTTTCCTTATCCCGGGTTTACCTCATGGCCCATTTCCTGGAGGATGTAGTGATGGGAGCTTTTTTGGGGTGCTGGATTGCCATTGGCTTTTATTATTTGTACGGATATTGGATGCGGAAACGACGTTAATTCGCCTCCTTCAATATCAATATTATCTTTACCCGCTAATCCATCACTGCTATGAATATTCGACCGTATATTTTTTACACCGTTATTATTGGGCTGTTAAGCGCCTGTGGCAAGACCTCCACCACTTCTTCGCCTGAGGCTTCCGGCACCGGATTGAAGATTGCTTACGTCAACGGAGACACGATCCTGCACAAATTCGAACAGTTTCGCAAACAGGCCGATGTCATGGATGCGAAGCAACACGATGCTGAACAACAACTCCAGGCGAAAGGGGCTGCCTTACAAAATGAAATCATGGAGTACCAAAAGAAAGTTCAGGCCGGAAGCATGACCCCAAAAGAAATGCAGGCCCATGAAAAATATTTATCCAGCAAGCAGGATGCTATCCTGGCTGAACGGGATCAAATAGCCAAGGCCATCATGGATGAGACTGATGCCATCAACAAACAGCTGCAAGGCGTGCTGCACCAAAAATTAGATGAGATCAAAAAGCGCGACGGCTATGATTTCATACTCAATGCTGCAGAAGGTGGTTCTGTGTTATCGGCCAATGAAAAATATGACATCACCGATGAAGTACTCCAGTTACTGAATAAGGAGGGAGCCGGCAGTTTGGCTCCGGATACCAGTGCCAGTAAATAATCGGGCCCGGTCTTGTCAGCTATCCAGCTTCGATGAGATAAAATTCCGGTCCTCCCATTGCGTTGAGCGGATAATGGGGGATTGTTAAAACCCATTGGTAAAATTGGAAAGAATGGCCCGTGTCAATGGAGTTTAAACTTTCAATACGACGCTTTTAAACTGGGAGGCCACCTGGTCTCTTATCTTAACAAGTTCATTGTGCATATGCAGATGGATGATTAATTCTTCCATGTTGTCTTCCTGCTCATACTGAGAGATCAAAGCCTGGTTTTCAGCAATTTGATTCTTAATGATTTCCAGCTTAAGACGAAGGATCGCGCTGAGGGCATCCAATTTAAAATTATAATCAGGGTGAAGCTGGATCTGGAATGGAATATCATGTTCGTCCCAGCTCGCATATTCAAACGGGAAAGTCAATAATTCAATGGCCAGGGTCTGAATTTCGCGGTCAGGATGATTGGTGAAATAGTCTGCACCGGGGTTCTTTCCTTGTTCAAGTTGCGCTTTATAATCCAGTATGATTTTTTTGTAAAGGTCGTGTTGAAAATTATCCAATACATCCATCAGGCTAAGGATAATGTATTTACCAAGTGGACTGGGCTGACCTTCCGGCATGGGTTTGTCTCCGTAATTCAGGAGTATGCGGATGATATCCCTTTCCTGGTATTGATCGATCAGATCGTCAAATGCATTAGGAGGTACATCCGGATTCCTGGTGTCCCTGTCGAAGAGTTGCCGTTGCTGTTCACTTTCTGCGATATCCAGGTCGCGGGGTATACCTTTCTGTTTTTGACGCAGGAATTCATTGAAAGCCTTGTTGGTTTCCCGGATGAGGATGTGCTCATCGATTTTCATCAGGTGGGCACATTCGGTGATAAAGGCAGATCGTTTAATCGCTTCCGGAATGTGAGCCAGGGTCTCTACCAGATCTTTTACTAATGCGGTTTTACGCATCGGATCATTGCCGGCTTCTTTGAGCAGCAGGTTGGTTTTAAAAAGAACGAAGTCCTTGCTGTTGGCCTTGATATAATCGTTGAAACCCGTCATTCCGTTTTTCTTCACAAACGAGTCCGGGTCTTCACCTTCAGGCAATAAAGTCAGGCGAACATCGAGATTTTCTTCCAGGATAAGATCGAGGCCACGCATGGCTGCTTTAACACCCGCTGGATCGCTGTCATAGAGTACGGTAATCCTGCCGGCATATCGTCGAATGAGTCTTATCTGGTCTGGTGTGAGCGCGGTTCCGGAAGAGGCCACTACATTTTCAATTCCGGCCTGGTGCAGGCTGATGACATCGGTATAGCCTTCAACAAGAAAACAATTGTCAGCATCCCTGATGGCCTTTTTGGCCTGGGAAATGCCATAAAGCACTTTACGCTTAACATAGATATCCGTTTCCGGGGAGTTAATGTATTTCGGGCTACGTTTTTCCGTCCGTATCTGGCGGCCTGCAAATGCGATCACTTTGCCGGAAACATTGAAAATCGGGAACATCACCCGGTTCCTGAAAAAATCTGTTCCTCCCTGGGTCATCAATCCTGCCTTTTGGAGGATTTCTTTGGAATAGCCCTTTTTCAGGCCTTCCGTGACCAGGGCATCTGGTTTTTCAGGTGCATAGCCAAGGCCAAATTCCTCTATGGTTTTGGATCTGAATCCACGTTCCTGAAAATAAGAGAGGCCGGCCAGTTGGCCCTCCTCAGTCTCATGGAGCTGGTTTTTGAAGAAAGACCAGGCAAAATCAAGTACCTGGTAGGTGGTTTCCCTTTCCTTTTCGGCCAGGATAGATTCCGCATCTGCCTTCGTTTCCTCGAGCTGGACACCGTATTTATTAGCGAGATACCGGATGGCTTCCACAAAATCATAACTTTCGTGCTCCATCACGAATTTGACACTATCGCCCCCTTTTCCGCATCCAAAACACTTATAAATGTTACGGGTCGGGGAGACCGAAAAGGAAGGGGTCTTCTCGTGGTGAAAGGGACAAAGGCCGATCAGGTTGCTGCCGCGTCGTCTCAGGGTGACGAAATCTTGCACAACCTCCTCAATACGAGCCCTTTCCAGGACTTCGTCAATGCTCTTGCGGCTTATCATGGAGGGTCAAAACTAGGTCTTTCGACGATTTAACATAAATATGAGAATATTCTCTTGTGGATACAATTTAAGGATGCTATATTTGTTAAGCAGATATCTGAAAACTAAGAATTATCTGCCTCTAACTTGAATTCTTGATACGTTTTTAGGGTGTTCTCATAGTGTGTTCTTACCCGCTTTCCTACTAGGAGGCGGGTTTTTTTATTGCAAAATTGAACATAAGTAACTGTAAATAAGATATATATGGACAAAAAGCCAACCCTGGGAGTGATAGGACTCGGCCGAATGGGGCAGGCCATTTCCGGCATGCTTCGTGACCGGAATCAGGTGTCATTTCAGTCATTTTCGAGGCTCTCTGAAGATAATCTTCCATCACTGAAAGCTTGCGACGTTGCCATAGAATTTACTACTCCGGAAGCTGCTCCTGAAGTGATTATGACTTGCATTTCAAATGGTGTTCCGGTGGTTTCCGGGACCACCGGATGGCAGGAATATCATCTCGAATCCATTCTTAAATTTTGCAAACAAAAGAATGGAAAATTCCTCTATGCTTCCAACTTCAGTATCGGGATGAATATAGTTTTTGCTTTGAATGCCAAACTCGCTCATCTTTTAATCCATTACCCTCAATTCAAACCCTCCCTGAAGGAAATCCATCACGTGCATAAAAAAGACATGCCCAGTGGAACAGCTTATACACTTTTGGAAGATATACTTAAACAACAGCCTGATTTTACCGGGATAAACCTGAACCACGCCGATCCTGATGATCCGCATCTGATCCCTGTCGAAGCCATACGTGAAGGAGAAGTGAAAGGAATCCATGAGGTCCTATGGAATTCAGGGGAGGAACAAATTTCCATCCGGCATGAAGCTTTCAACCGGGATATATTCGCATCAGGTGCCATCATGGCGGCATTATGGCTCTATCGTCAGCCTGGCGGCACGTACACCATGCGGGATATTATTCATCTTTAGTTCATTATGGTTAAAGATGAACAGGTATGCAGAATAATCATATACCTGTAAGCTTGAAATTCGCCTTATTGAAAGTACCAAACGATTATTAATCGGAAATGCTAAAACCATAGGGCAATCGCGCCTGGGGTTCTCCCGATTGCATGACTTCCCAAATGCGCATCATTTGAGGCAGTTTGGTTTTTGCCAGGATGGATTCATCAGGATTGTTTTGTTCCACCAGATCCGTGATAAATTTCTGGAAGGGATTCTGAAAAACGGGATATTCTTTGATCCGGTAATCAGTGGTTCCTGCCAGCGTTGCTGCCGATTCAATGGCGTCATCTAATGTTCCCAATTTATCCACGAGGTGTAGTTCGACTGCTTTTCTGCCGGACCAAATTCTGCCTTGAGCCACGGCATGTACGGCATCACGTGTCATGTGCCGTCCTTCAGCTACCTTGTTCAGAAAGAGTTCATAGTATGCTTCTGTACGTTGCTGCATAAACGTGTTTTCTCTTTCGGTCCAGGGAAACATTATAGTAAAATCTGAACTGTAGGGACCGGTACTGACTGTATCGAATTTGATTCCCAGTTTTTCATCGAGGGCGCGGGAGGGATTCGGGATGATAGAAAAGACTCCGATACTACCTGTCAGGGTATTGGGCTGGGCGAAAATACTATCGGCCATAGCAGACAGGTAATATCCTCCGGAAGCGGCAAGATCGCCCATAGAGACCACCAACTTTTTACCATCTGCTTTCAGGTCAATCAATTGCCTGTAAATATTTTCAGCACTCAGGATCGAACCGCCCGGACTGTTGATGCGAAGCACGACAGCTTTGATATCATCCTGCCGGCGAATGTCCTTTAATAATTTTACATACCGGCTGTCATCAATGACACCGTATTCTTTGTGACCACTGACTATTTCGCCTTCCATATACACGATGGCGATTTTATCTTTTGCTTTATAGTTGGTTGGTGTGATTGGAGTGGCGGCGGCATAATCCTCAATAGAAACGTAGTGAATTCGATTGTTGTCTGGTTTACCTATTTGCTCATTCATCCAGGATTCACAATCAGCTTTAGCACCGATTTCATCTACCAGTTTATATTTCAACGCATCTTCTGCGCTTTTGATTTTGAATTCCCATGCCATGGCCTTCAGTGAATCCACATTGATAGAGCGTGCGCTGGCGATATCCTGCAGATACATGGCATAGGTATCTGCCAGGTATTCCCTGGTCTGTAATTTACTCTCCGGGCTCATTTCATTTCTTCGGAGAGGTTCAGTGGCACTTTTAAAATTACCGGCATAGTAAATCTGAATATCCAGGCCGAGTTTGTCGATCAAACCTTTAAAGAAAGGAGAATAACTGGCAAATCCTCTGAAGTCTATGGTGCCCACCGGGTGCAATACAATATGGCTGGCCGGACTGGCGAGATAGTAGCCTTGCTGCGTATAATAATCACCATATGCAGCAATAAACTTATTGGAGGCTTTGAAATCTTCCAGGGCATCGAGGATCACTTTGGCAGAACTGCTTCCCAGGGCTGATGTGCCATTCTCAATCAGTATGCCCTTGATTTTATCATCATCGGCGGCGTGATGGATCAGGCCAGCAACATCATGCAAACCCGGGATATTTTGCTCGTGAAAAGAAAAGGTTGATCCCCCGGTATTATTTGTTTGTTCGGGGATGTGTTCAGAAAAATCGAGGGTAAGCACACTTCCTTTATCAACGCTTATTTTTTTATTGCCCACAGCTCCCGTGGCAGAAAAAATGGTGGCAGCTAAAACGGCGAAGAAAAAGAAAAAAGCCATGAGCGCCAGGAATACACCGAGGCAACTGGCAAAAGTAAATTTGATAAAATCTCTCATAGGTCGACGGAAGGTAAATTCTGATTTTGTTACCCAAACACAAAGGTCAGCATTCCAAACAGAATACCAGTGAAAAGTGATCTCTCATTAGCCTAATATTCATCAGGATTTATCGAAAAACCCTGTTTTTTACCAGGATTGGGATGGCGGTTGACTTTCGGCAGAAGAGTTGAAAGGTCGGGGCCTGTACCTAAGGAATGAAAGGGGCTGGTTAGAAGAGAATCGACAGTACCTTCTGTCAACGTTGATATTCCGGAACAATTCAGGGCTTCACACCCAGATCGGCAAACGTTGGAAGCTTCATATTAAATGATTCCAATGTCTGAAGGACCCTTTCGGCAACGAAATAATCCCTGTACCATCGTTTGTCCGCGGGAGTGATAAACCATGGAATCACGCTTTCATTGATCGCGTACTCATAGCAATTCATATAGTCGGTCCAGCGTTCACGTTCCTTCCAGTCTTCAGCGTTGTGTTTCCATTGCTTGCGTGGATTATCGATCCTTTCCTGCAATTTTACTTTCTGGCGTTCCAGGGAGATATGCAGGTAGAATTTAAGGATAGTGGTGTTGTTGTCCTTGAGCAGGTTTGTTTCCCATTCATTGATGGCTTCCATCCGGGCTTTCGTTTTATCATCATCGATCCACTGGTGGACGCGCTGGATGAGGATATCTTCATAATGGGATCGTATAAACACTTCAATTTGCCCTTTGGCCGGGGACTGGCGATTTATCCGCCAAAGGAAGTCATGGGCGAATTCCTCTTCGGTAGGTTTTCGAAATGGATATGCATTTATACCTGTAGGGGTGCAATACTGGAAAACTTTGCGGGTGGCTCCATCTTTACCACTGGCATCCATGCCCTGGATTACTACCAACAAGCTGTGTTTTTTTTCCGCGTATAAGATGTGCTGTAAATCTCCAATGCGGCGTGCCATACGCTCGGTCTTGCGTTTAATGTCTTTTTTGGTAAAACCTTCCGGGGCTTTAGTGGAGATATCGCTCAGTTTAATCATACACCCATTTTGCTTCGACGGACCAGGAAAGATTGCAACACAGGGGCAAACCCCTTTTGTTGATCCGCAGTGACGAAATCAATCTGATACTGCAGGCATTTCATTTTTAAGCGCTCGTAAAACCCTGCCATATGTTCGGTATAGGCTCTCCTGACTTCGTGCGGCCTTAATTTGATCCGTTCATCAGTTTCCATGTCGATAAACTGGTATGGCCGGTTGTCAAAGTTGAACTCGAGTTCTTTCTCATGATCCAGTACATGAAAGAGGACCACTTCATGTTTGTTGTGTTTCAAATGCTGCAAGGCTCTGAATATATCATCCTCAGCTGTGTTCTCGAGCATATCACTGAAAATAATCACCATGGAACGTTTGTGGATGCTGTCCGCAATCTGATGAAGCGATTGTGCCGCCGATGTGGATTTATTTAGCTGGGGGTGTTGAATGAGTTGTTCGAGGTAGGACAACATCAGGTGATAATGAGTCTGACTGCTTTTGCATGGGGTGTGTACATGCAAGGTTTCATCAAAAATGCTCAGGCCAAACGAATCACGTTGTTTGCGCAGCAGGTTCATTATAGAAGCTGCGGCCAGTACGCTGAATCTTATCTTATTCATGCCCTCTTGCTGGGCGGTGAGATAAGGATATTGCATCGAAGAGGACGCGTCGATGACGATCTGGCAGCGCAAGTTGGTTTCCTCTTCAAATTTTTTGGAATACAGGCGATCGGTCCGGGCAAAGATCCGCCAGTCGATATTGCGGGTGGATTCGCCAGGGTTATAAAGCCGGTGTTCGGCGAATTCAACGGAAAAGCCATGGAAAGGGCTTTTATGCAATCCGATGATAAAACCTTCTACGACCTGGTTGGCCAGTAACTCGAGGTTGTCAAATTTCCGCAGCTCATATGGATCGAAATAACTCATTGGGTCGAAAATAAGGAGGTTATGGCAATAAAAAACCTCAGGGGCTTTGCCTGAGGTCTTTTAACGAACAAATGGTCCGGTATAGTTTAGGAAGCCAGGATAGCCTCCAGTTTATCAGCCAGTACTTTTTTGCTGGTGGCGCCTACTTGTTTGTCCACGATTTGTCCGTCTTTCAGGTAAAGTACGGTCGGGATGCTTCTTACGTTGTATTTGTATGAAATTTCAGGATTATTGTCCACGTTAACCTTAGCGATCAGGGCGCGGCCATCATATTCTTTGGACATCTCTTCGATATGAGGTCCGATCATACGACAAGGGCCACACCATTCTGCCCAAAAATCGACCACCGTCACCCCTTGCGTATCCATTACTTTTTCTTTGAAATTGCTGTCCGTGAGTTCAAATGCCATGGTTAAATATCAGTTTTTGTTAAAGTAGAATTATTTCAGAAATATGCCCTTTAAACATACAATCCGGGGCCAAAGTTGCAAATTTATCCTTTTGCCAAATTGGAATGAAGGGTTTTAAAGAAAATATAACAAAAGAGCGAAAAACAGCTCCAGCCAGGTCCGTCAACAAGATCAGAAGATCAGTCATTTGGATGGTATTGATGGTCCTGGTCCTGATTCTGGATCGCATCATTTCCACCCCGCTGGCAGACAAGTATTATTACAGGGGTATCTACACCGGACTACGGCCGGTTTATGATTATGTCTTTGGGTATTCCCCGATTCCCATGATTTACCTCGTGACCGGAGCCTTGTTGGTCAGAACGTATTACTGGTGGAAGGAGCGCAAAAATGGATTGGTCTATATGCTGATTAGGGCCGCAGGCGGGATAGCAGCCATGATCTTCTTTTTTTACGTGGCATGGGCCTTCAATTACCACCAGGTTCCATTACCGAAACTCCTCGGGTATGACCTTAAATCGGTGTCTCCGGAAGACATCCATCAGGAATTTAAAAGAGCTTCAGCATCGCTTCAATATACAGCGGAGCAACTTCCATCTGCCATGACCGATGACATATCCCTGACGAAAAAGGTGGTCAGCGATGGTGATGTCCGGGACGATGTGGAGGCCGCTTTGAAATCACTTGGATTACCGCATCTCGGCAGGGTCAGGGTCCGGCAGCTTTGGCCGAGAGGCACTTTATTGCGATGGAATACAGCCGGAATTTATATCCCTCAAGTTGGAGAAGGTCAAATTGATGAGGGCCTGTTATCGATCCAGAAGCCGTTTACGATGGCGCACGAGATGGCACATGGATACGGGGTGACGGACGAAGGTGCCTGTAATTTTATCGCGTGGATAGCCTGTGATCGATCAACAAATCCCTGGGTACGATATGGAGGTGCCCTGACCTACTGGAAATACGTGGCGAATGAAATGCAATCCGATACTGTGGAGCAAATGCTCAAGACATTTCCTGAGGTCGTTGAGCGGTCGATCAGGTTGATACGCGACAATGACCTGAACTATCCTGATTTATTTCCAAAATACAGGGATGCGATTTATTCTTCTTATCTCAAACATCACGGTATAAAAGAAGGGTTGCATAGCTACAATGAGGTGGTGTTAATGGTGCAGCAATTTGTTCAGCGGAATTCAATGAGCTCCGATTTCAAATAACCTGTCTACGTTGTATGCTCCTTTCTCCAGCCATTCCGACAAGGCTCCATTCAGGTTTTTAATAGCCGGTTCTATCTGCCACTTACTGGTGTCACGAGGTTCAACATAATTGGAGATAGCGCGAAAACTAAGGAAGGGTATTTTTTTTAATAAGCTGATGTAGAAAAAGGGCACACCTTCCAGGCTTTCTATTTGTGCGTGCCTTCCTTTTTTCAATAATTCGATCCGGCCCGGATCCCCGTGTGCATGGAAAGAAGTCATCCCGGTAGCAGAAGGCAAATGGGCAGCTTGATGATGAGCACATAATAGTTTCCCGTCTGTATAAGGAAATGCCATGGGGTCCTTCCATCCCAATTGGAATGCATCGCTAATCTTTCCATTTTGTTGTTCAGCCCCAAAGCCAACCAGTATTTCACTTTCTATCGAATATACCTGGCCCATGGTTAAGGACAGGTCGAATGCACCTCCGATGCCTGCCTGGATCCATCCATCCGGATGACGATGAGTGACATATTCCATCAAAGAATAGGTGGCCTCCAGGATGCCAATGCCGGTATAGAGGATATCAATAAATAAGGTATGGAGCTGAAAGGTCTGAAAGGAATGTTGCTCGGTATGGAGCTCCAAATAATGGAGGATGGGCTCAATTTCTTTTGGGGTTGCTGATACGATGACTATCCGGTGGTTCACCTGGTCTTATGCTGTGAAAGTGAAGCACTGAGACTGCTTCCCAGTTTGGAATGATACCGCCATCCTCCGGTGAGTGACATATCATGGAGAATGGTCCAGGATAAGCCTGCGTGCACCAGGGAAGGGGAGGTGCTGACACCCCAATGAACAGCTAATCGGGGATGGATCTGATAATTGAAACCTGCTTTAAATCGCAGTTCATGACGCCAGTCCTTTTCGGTTTCCAAAGCCAAAGAAAGTTTTTCAGAAGGTGCATACAAGAGGTCTACGCGAATCAATGAAGGCAGATCCAAAGTGGATTCAACACCAATAGGATTGTAGATATAGGCACCCAGGGACAATTGTTTCATGAGGGGAGCGTGAATAGAAACCGCCCAGGTGGCGGCATAGATATTTTCATATTCTTCAGCCGAATTTCGATTCACGTCAAAAGTGACGGCGGCGTTTAATTTGTCAAACAAACGACGTGCATAACTCAAACTGATCCGCTGCTCGGAATATCCTTCGATACCGGCATGTTGAATACCGATAGCCAGTTGATCCTTCCAGGGTAACCGGATATGGGCGGCTCCTGCCGCCTCTGTAAAATCACTCAGGCCGCTTCGTCGTGAGGCACCAACGGTCCAACCTCCATATTCACGCTGAGCCAATAAGGCAGGCAGTACGATGGCCGCTTCTGCATCTTCGGCCAAAATGCCGATCTCGCCATTACTCATATAGCCTGCCCCGGAAAAGAGGTATGGTCCGCTTTGGCCAAAGGAAAATATGGAAATACCAAGAAGAATGAAAAGGATAAAATTTTTCTTCAACATGGAGTGAAATTTGAGTGGTGCAAGATACAAACCCGGAGCTAAAGAATTGAATAATGTGATTGAAACAGGAGTGGTCATCTATTAATTCAAATGCAAAGTGTTAACGCTGGCTTTCAGATATTCCTCGTTGGTCATGATGCCGGCTATGCGGGCAAATTTATCCTTTCCTATTACAAATTCACTCAGGCCCACATGTTGTTTATTTTTTCTTTTCCAGTCATACGTATATCCTAATTGCGTAAACGGATATTGTTGGTACAGATCTGAATCAATGTATTGATCCCGGGTAAATTCAGTCAGCCAGAGGAGGTTGTCGCAGTCCGGCAGGGTAGTGGTGGTACTGCTGATTTTATAATCGCAGGTATTGTCATCGATCTCCGGATCCAGGCAAGGCCGGATAAGGTCCTGTGGCCTTACCCAAAACAAAATAAAGACACGTTGAGAAGTGTCTGGCGGCAGGCCAAGCAGTTGGGTAAGCCTTTTTTCCATATGAGCATGATCAGATTCCTGGCTATACCATTGCTGAAGGTCAGGAAATGCAGTTACGAAAACAGGCCGTGACTTCGTCCCATAAAATTTTCCTGGTCCATGCAGGGACGAAATATCATTATGATAGTAAATAGTGTCCCTGACTTTCTTCCAGGAGGCCATGAGAACAAAATCAGATTGCATGCCATCGTGATCTTCAAAACGGTTCCAGTGCAAGTTTGGATTTTCTTTATTAATCACCGTCAGGCATTGACAAATTTTTGCCGGGGAAGGATGAGCGGCATCCTGGATCGCCTGGCGATAGAGCTGCCGGGTACAACTCAGTGCCATGCACACCATGCATAGCATGCATAGCAAATAAAAAGATTGAGCAGGTTTTCTTCTCATGAGTTTTGACGAAGATGGATGAGTGTAACTGGTCCGGATTGCCCGGACTGTGAATTTTTTTGAAAAATACAAATAAGATGTTTTGGAAAGAGGTCGGTAATGAAACAGAATTATCAGTAACCCAGCCGGCCTTTCTTTCTTTTGAAGTCAACAGGGCAGTCATTCATTTTTTTTTATCTTTAGCAGTACAGAACCTGAATTGTCTGTTGACCAACTTAGATTTTGACCTCTTTCGCTGACATCCAATTAAATCAATGCATTTTCAGGCATTTCCGCCCCATTTTGGTGGTTTTTGCCGTTTGGACCGGACTGATCAATCTTTCTATGATCAATGGCTCGTCTCCCGGATGGCAGAAGCCGGTGCAACCCTACCACAGATTATTTCCTGATCATCTCTGTTCAGATCTGCTCAGTTGTGATTGTATGATTACGCAGGCAGGGAATACCTATTCTATTTCCGCTTTACAAGGAACTGAACCCGCGGCTGCTTTCTACAGTTATGGTAATCCATTTGGTTCGAGTGCCAATACAGGACTCGAATTGAATAATGGATTGATCTTGTTTTTATATGAGGACATTAATACCGGAATCATTAGTTTGTTTCTGATCGCAGATATAGCCAATAGTGGCTCGGGAGGTTCATTACAGTTTGATCTCAATTGCCTGCCATCTACTGCTTTTATTTCGGTGGAAGATGATCCGGGTGAATTCAGCGGGTCTCCGCCATTATTCAGTGGTAACTGGTCCTGGTCAAGTTGCTGCACAGATGGTGGTGTCATTGAAGACATTGGATGCAACAATACCATTAATCTCGACTTGCTTATTTCCAGTGGCATCGATAGTATTGTATGGTTGACGGGAGATATCAATATGCCTGATCAGATATTGCTTGACTTGAGTGGACAGGCTATTACCATCAGTTGCGGCAGTGGTGGAATATGCTGTCCGTTAGGATTTGATACCCAGGTAACTGTGGTTGATGCGACATGCCCGGATACCCCCAATGGCAGTATCACTCTCGTCCCCCAGGACGGGCTGCCGCCGTATTCGTACGACTGGTCCAATGGAGATGCCACCAGCCAAATCGGAAATTTACTTCCGGGCTCCTATGGAGTAACTGTCACGGATTCCCAAGGTTGCACAGAGGAATTAACTGTTGATGTCAACGTATCTCCTGGTAATCCGGCTGCCAATCCAGCTGCTATCGATCTTTGTTCCACTACTTCTACCGGAGTATTTGATCTTACCTCAGTCAATAATATCGTCAATGCTGGTTCAGGTTTCAATGTGCTGTGGTTCCAGAATGCTGACATGACAGGAGCTATAGGAAATCCGACGAATTATCTTTCCGGGGATGCTACGGTCTACGCCGTAGTGGATAATGGATCTTGCCTGTCCGTTCCTGTTCCGGTAGTGCTTACCATTCTGCAATCCCCAATAGCCAATCCTGCTTCCATTCATTCCTGCGAATTGAATAACGACATGGCTGTTTTCGATCTGACCACTTTGGATGGCGAAATAAACGGAGGAAGTGGAAATGTCCTTTGGTATCTTGATATGAATCTGTCAACACCGATCCCCAATCCCTCATCCTATGTGAGTGTTTCCATGACGATATATGCGGTTATTAATGACGGGCAGTGTGTTTCGGATCCGGTAGAAGTCGAACTCATTGTTGATCCTAAACCCGAAGGCTTTCCGGCTGATATGAACCTGTGTGGCGACGATGCGTATGAAGCTATTTTCGATATCACTTTACTGGATTTGCAGGTCAGTGACGGATTGGGGACCGTGATCTGGTATAGTGATTTGCAATTAAATGATCCTATTTTCAATCCTGCTGCCTATCAAACCACCACGACAATAGTTTATGCCACTGTATTTGACGGGGTGTGTTATTCTGATCCGGTTCAGGTTCATCTGACGGTTGATCCTACGCCTGTCGGAAATCCGATTACCATTGAGACCTGTGATGATGGATCCAGTGAGGTGTTGCTGGATCTTACGGATTATGAAACACAAGTTGGTGGCAATGCGGGTGGTGTCGATTGGTACTTTGATATTTTTTTAACGGAGCCAATACCGAACCCAACGAATTTTCTGACCGAAGCCACGGTTATTTATGCAACCGTCGACAATGGATTATGTATATCCGAACCCGTTGCCGTTACTATCATTTTACAAATGAATACTGAAGGCAACCCAACATCGTTGTCCACTTGTGCCGATAGCACAGGACAGGGGGCTTTCAATCTCGTATCTATTGAAAATATCGTCAGCGGCGGTGTGGGCACCGTATTATGGTATGAAGATGCGTTTGGAAATTTTCCAATAGCCACCCCTTCCTCTTTTACCACCTCCGGGACTACCGTGTATGCGCAAATCACGGATGGAGTTTGTCAATCCGAATTTATACCTGTGGATCTTATTATCATCAATACGGTTTCAGCTACTTCAACCGTCTATAATGCATGTGACGATGGATCCGGTATTGCGTTATTTGATTTAACCACAATTGAGAGTGTGGTCAGTAATAATTCCGGGGTAGTCAGCTGGTATTTCGATTCTCTTGGCACACTGCCTATCAGCCCGGTGGATTCTTTTCCAAGTGGCGACACCACCATCTATGCGCGGGTGACGGCAGGTTCTTGTGTCTCCGATATTGTGCCGGTGGATCTTATGGTATTGCCTTCTCCCCAATCAGCAGGAATTACTTTGGATTTTTGTGGTGATACCAATGCACTTGCCACCATAGATCTCACCTCACTGGATTCTTTGGTGAGTGGTAATACGGGAAATGTAACCTGGTTTTCTGATTCTTTATTGATGAATAGCATTTCGACGCCTGCTGCATTTTTGACGGGGGATACCATGTTGTATGCAGTTGTTTCCATTGGATCTTGTTTCTCTGATCCTGCTGCGGTGGTGCTGAATGTGGCTGATGGTTTGGTAGCCAATTCCATTACCTTACATTTTTGCATACCGGCAGGAGATACGATGCTGATCGATCTTACGCAATCCAATATTAATGTTGCCGGAGGCCCCGGCCAGGTAAATTGGTTTTTAGATTCATTGGGAACCATCCCGGTTCCGGTTCCGGATGCGTACCCTGGGGTTTCCACGACCGTATTATATGCCAATATCACTGAAGGAAATTGTTCTTCAGCAATGGTTCCTGTCGACCTGATCATCCTTGCGGCCCCGGTGGCTACGGTTTTTACATTTAGTAAATGCGGCCTCACCGGACAGCAGGTCCTATTTGATCTCCTTTCCATTGATTCTTTTATCAGTGACAATACCGGGAATGTAAATTGGTTTCTTGATCCGGGTGCATCGATTCCTATCATCACTCCTGGTGCGTTTTTAAGCGGCGATTCTGTCGTGTATGCAACAGTAACCAATGGCTTTTGCATTTCTGCTGTGGCAGTAGTAAATCTGGACGTCACCGACAGCCTTAATGCTAATTCATTAGTCATTCAATCCTGCCAGCTCAACACGGATACTGCGACCATTAACCTGACCTTTTACAATGGGGTTGTCAATGGAGGAAGTGGTGCAGTGATTTGGTTTACGGATAGTCTGGGTATAGACACTATTTTTAATCCTGCTACCTATATTACCTCCGGGGATACCGTTTATGCGATTGTCATGGCCGACGGATGTCAGTCCAACATAGCCATGATTCCGATCGAGGTGGCCGCTTCCGCTTATCCTTCCCCGGCTTGTGGATTTACGTCCATTGATTCGCTGAGTGTATCCTGGATGGCCGTATCGGATCAATTTTCACTGACTTATTCTATCAATGGAAATTTGATTGGAAGTAACCAGTTGACTTCCGCAAATCAATTTAATCTGGGAGGATTGGGCCAGGGCGACACCTTGAAACTTTGGGTGACGGCCTTGTATGATTCTATATGCACAACGCCGCTCACTGATACGGTCACTTGTATCACCGATGTATGTCCTTTACAAACCATCACGTTTGTCAACCTGTCCAATGTGTATTGCCGTGATGATGATCCTGTTCAATTGATGATCAATCCACCCGGTGGACAACTGACAGGTCAGGGTCTAACGGGAAATATTTTCGATCCGAATCAGGTAGTTGGTAATAATACGCTTATTCAATACAGTTTCCAGGACATGGTGACCGGATGTGTGTATGATACTGCCATCACCGTGACGATAGAAGATCCGATGCTGCCACCTACACTGTCTTGCCTGGCTCCCACTTTAGATGCTGTCACTTTTGACTGGCCTGCCGGTGCATCCAATTATGGTTATGAATTCATTACCAATACCGGTCCGGTAACCGGTCCATTGCAGACTGCCAACTCCACATTACTATTTTCTAATCTGCAGGAAGGAGATTCGGTTACCCTGACCCTATGGGTAATCGGTACTGCTCCTTGTGGAAATAGTGATTCCGTGACGCTGACTTGTTATACCAAGGTATGTCCCCATGCTGATATTCAAATTACGGATCCGGGATTGTTTTGTTCTGATGATAATCCTGTTCAATTGCAAGTCATGGTGAATGGTCTTCCTGGCATACCGGACATCCATTGGTCCGGTCCTGGTATTTCTAATCCTGCCGGTACATTTGATCCTAAACTCGCCAATTCGGGCACCAATACATTAACAGTGAGTGTTGAAGATGATGGTTGTGTTTATGATTCTACGCTCGATGTGGTGGTTCACCCGCAACCGGAATCTTTATTTAATTTGGATGGTATACCATGTATTGATACATCGATGCAGGTACAGTTTACCGGTCAGGCATCTGGTAATGCCCAATATAGCTGGCAATTTTCAGGTGGAGATACTACGCAGATCAATTCCCCGGAGCAATTTTTCATTCATTGGGGACAACCTGGGGATTACCTGGTCAGTCTTATAATTACGGATGATGGATGTACCTCTGTGCCCTATAGTCTTCCGGTGACAATTGATGCACCGTTGGATTCTTTGGTATTGGATTGCCAGGAAGAGGATTATCACTCCTTGACGATTTCCTGGCTGCCGGTAGCCGGTGCGCAACAATACCAGGTGGTGAGTTCAGCCGGTTCCGGCAGGGTTAATGGAAATACCTACACGGTCAGTCAGTTACCGGACAATCTGACGGTGAGTATCCTGGTGACGGCCATTGGAACATCTGCCTGTGGACCAGTCTCGGCCACTATTGATTGCAAGACGTTGGAATTTATTCCACCTAAAGCTTTTATTCCCAATATCTTTTCCCCGAATCATGACGGCATTAATGATATCTTTTATATCCAGGCCAATCCGCAGGTCACCGACATCAATGAATTTCGAATATTTGATCGATGGGGAAATATGGTATTTGAAAAATTCAATTTCAAGCCGGATGATCCTTCACAAGGTTGGGATGGAACTTTTCAGGATAAGTTGATGAATCCGGCCGTCTTTACCTATTGGGTGGAGTATAAGACTATATATGATACGGTGGAGACTGTGGCCGGGGATGTGACTTTAGTCAGGTAGGGCTGTGGCTTTCGGCGTTCAGCGGGGCTTATTTTTTCTTGACAAACATTGTCTTCACCACGAGCACACTGCCTTCAATTTTGCCTTCGATTTCTCCCGGATCAGAGGACAGGCGGATATTCCTGACTATTGAACCTCGCTTGAGGTCTTTTTGAAATCCTTTCACTTTTAAGTCTTTGATCAGCAGGACTGAATCTCCTTCAGTCAGTAGTTGTCCGTTTGAATCTTTTGTTGGTGTCTTGGTGTCCATGGGAATATGAGCGTTATGAGCAAATATGAGAGGTATGAGAGGTATGAGAGGTATGAGAGGTATGAGAGGTATGTTTTGGTATTGAAAGGGTAAAGCTACCTTTTAATCCCCA
Source organism: uncultured Saprospiraceae bacterium (assembly GCA_963837505.1). GTDB lineage: Bacteria > Bacteroidota > Bacteroidia > Chitinophagales > Saprospiraceae > Opimibacter. Next base: position 100,643 of record CAWINN010000009.1, read on the forward strand.
AGGCGTTTGATTTTAATCATCAAACGGATTTATTTTCTCAAAATCCAAACATCCTGGGAAATATAATCATGATTGATTTTTTGCCCGGGGATGTGCTGTTGGATGGTGAAGCCGGTGCTTGAAATCACCTTCTCCATGAATAAGGGTGGCTGAAACGCGGCGTACATCCGGTGACCTTCTTTTACTTTGGTACGACTGACGAGCTGGTTTTGTTGGTAAATTATTTTTTCATCACGGGTCAGACGTTCTGTAAAGGCATCACCGTGTGTAGTGATGTACAGGATGCCCCCGGGTTTAATTCTTTTATGAAGTTCCTCAGCCCACCGGTAATGATTGTCCGGAGAAAGGTGGGTGAAAATGGAAATGCCATAGATGAGATCAAAATATTCCGGAGGGTAGGAGAGTGGAGGAACAATATCATTGATGGTAAAATGAACTCCGGGAATATTGGCCCGGCACCAGGCAATAGTGGACGGATTGTAATCTGTTCCGAAATATTCATTTTCTGAACCCAATAGATCGGGCAAATGACGTATGAGTCTTGCCGGGCCGCAACCCCAATCCAGTATACGACCCGTTTGTAATTGGCAGAATGGTTCTGCCCTCGATATTAATTCTTCAGCATCTTCCTTTCCTCCGATGAAATATTTTTGGTAATTCATTTGAAAGGATTCATATAACATATAATCCGGTGGAAGGACAATGGATGGATGAGTACTTTTAAAAAGATGGTTTGATCTGCGGTTCCGCCGTCTCATTAATTGAAACCGGATGTAATCGGCGATCCAGGCGAGGCCGATGGAGCGGAGGAAACGGGAGATATATTTATTGCGCATTCGGGCCTCAAGATAATTATCTCCAGGCGGCTCTCCGCTTATTCGTTAAAACCAGCAGACTCTCCGAGTTTCACTTGTTGGGCATTGAGGACCGTGGATATTTCAATTCCTTGTTTTTTATTATTAACTATAGTTATCAAGCTAAATACAGAGACGGTAATTAAAACTATCCAGCACCACCAGCTTCCCCATAGACAGTATATAAAGAAAATGATTACCAAATATTTCACTACCCTGAACCCAACGGGTTAAGAGCGCTTTGAAAACGCCAATGTAAGGACGAAATATTGATGGACAAATCCAAAGGCCCAGGTGAGTTGAAGGTTTGTAAATAAACCGGTTGACCCAAGACATCCGTGATAGTGAGCGTGAGATCGGATGTGAATGTATGCTCTGAATGGAGATGAAGAATTCCCTTTGTCGGATTCGGAAACAAAAGGAATGCTGCGGGCTGGCCTATGGGAGCGACTCCAGAGAGAAGTTCATTGCGATGAATAGTGGAGGCCAGCGTGAAAACGCCATTTCCATCGTTGCGATAAATCATTCCAACTTCAGCAACCATCGATCAGAATCCGATGAATGCAAAATCCGGATCATGGTCCAGGTCATAGTCTGCCCAGGCAGTCGAGGCGCCGGTCAACGACGGAAATCCATTATGTAAATCCGTAAAAGTTTGCGCCCGTAATTACAAAGTGAATGGCTATAAAAGAAAAGTAACCAATAGTCGTGTTGTCATAGGTTTTGAATATGCACCAGTGTGTAATCAGGAGGGATGACGAATATAATTCATCATTCTACTTCCGGCTATATTTCCGAAATGTACATTCAACATCAATGAGAAATTATCATACAGGCGCTATTTCTAATCATTTCTCCACCCCTTATTTTAGCTCATTGTCCATTTTTAAGGGTGATCATTTTTTGATAGTATAAATAGGACACCATGCCAAGCACCAAAGGCACCAGCATGAACAGCATAGGCACATGGAATCCATCATTGGCGATCAGAGAATAAATGGCGCCCAATAAATCGAATGCCATTCCCGCATAGGCCCATTCTTTGATTTTCGGAAAACCAGGAACCACAATCGCTATGCAGCCCAGGATCTTGGCCACCCCAATGAAGGAGATGAAGTATGAAGGGTATCCAAGGTGCGTCATGAAGGTGACCGCTTCCGGTGTCATCAAAGCATCCGGTATCGAGGAGAATAACATGAATCCCACAAAAAGAATGGTTGCGGTCCAGTAGATGAGTTTTGTTTTTTTCATTTTGAAATTGTGAATGGTGAGTGATGAATGGTGAATGGCGGTTCAAGTCCCTTAATTGCCACGGCCTTCAGGCCGTGGATAGCTGCAGTAATAATTTCGGCTTTAGCCATGTTGAAATGGCTACTGGTTGTTGGAGATGATTCGACTACGCTCACCACATCGCTTTTCACTCTGCGATCTTCTCTTTTTCACTGAAATTGACCATCCAGTTAATGCCATACTTATCCGTGCAACTGCCGTAGTAAGCACCCCAAAACATTTCCTGTAAGGGCATCGTGACCGATCCACCTTCCGCTAAAGCATCAAAGATTCGTTTCGTTTCTTCTCTGGTCTCCGGTTCCAGGCTGATATGCATGTTGTTTCCGGACTGAAGTTTGAAACCCATGCTCTCTGGTGCATCTGTAGCCATCAGCACATGTCCCCCGACGATGGGTAATTCGATATGGAGAATGAGATTTTTTACGTCCTCTGAAACAGGAGGAAACCCTTCGGTCTGCGGTATTTCACCAAATCGCTGAAATCCGTTTCCATTGAATTCAGTTTTGAAAACCGATTTATAGAAAAGAAAGGCTTCTTCCGTGTTGCCTGGAAAATTCAAATAGCTACATGTCCGGGCTTTATTGTTTGGTTTCAAAGCATTGCGCAATTGTGATTGGGCCTGCAGATAACGATCCAGTTGGGAGAAGGTTTTTCCAAAACCTTCCCGGACATTATCAGTCATCAGGTTAAACATCTTGATTTCAGCCTCATTGGCATTCAACGGATAGCCCATCATTTTTATAGTGGTCTTGCCATCCATTTCACTAAAGACAATCCGATTGAAAATTTCCAACGGCCAGTCTTCCGCGAAGGGTGCACGAGTGATGCCGCCGTTTTCATCTGAGAACGAATTGGTGAATTCCAATAGATGGGGTCGCATGATTTGTCCGTAAATAAAACGGCCGTACCAAACCTGGTCAGGGGTGTTCATCTTATAATGAAATAATCCGCCAGGGCTAAAATCAAAAGAGAGGACAGTAGTAGGAAAATCTACCGGGCCCCACCATTGGGCCATGGCTTCGGCTGTAGCAAAGGCATCAAAGACCATTTCTTTTGGTGCATTGAATTCGCGGATGATCATGAATTCCGCTTTCATTGATGATTCAGGTTGTGATTTCATTTCTTTTTGCTTTTGGACTTTATTTTTTCGAGATAGGTATCCAGGGAGTTGAATTTCTTGTTCCAGTATTGGCGGTATTGAGCGACCCAGTCGGAGACTTCACTGAGGGTATCGAGTTTGGCTTCACAATATCGCTCACGGCCTTGTTGTCTGATGACGACCATCCCGCACTCAGTCAATATTTTGATGTGCTGCGAGATAGCCGGGCGACTCATGTCGAAGTTCTCTGCTATGGTATTGAGATTCATGGACTTCCGGGCGATCAGGTTGATGATCTGGCGCCGGGTAGGATCGGCTATAGCCTGGAATACGTCTCTGCGGGCTTCGAGGGACATGATGCGTAAGTGTTTGCTTACGCAAATATATAGGTAAGTATTTACTTACGCAACTTTTTGGTAAAATTATTTTGTGGGCGGAGAAGCATTCACAGCCAGCAAATAATTCAGCACCAATTCCTCCTGGTGGCCATCCAGTTTTGCCCGCTTTGCCATTTTAGGCAGGGCTGCTTCAATTTCGTCCCCGGATTTTCGAAATGGTCTTTTCAGGGAGTGGCACTTGTGGCATTTGGTTTCAAAAATGGCTTTCCCCTGGTTGAGATCATCAATAGTGACGCCCGTACTAAATGTTGATGCTTTCTCTACATCACTTTGTGTTGGGGTTATGGGTTTGTAAGACGCGCAAGCCACTAAGAGAATGGATAAAATGAGGACCAGGGTTTTTTTCATGATTGTGTTTTTCCGCGATCACCAAATGCTTCCAGTAACGTCCGGGGCTGTCCTCCCTGGCGGTCTATGCATTTGCCTTCAATATAGCAAATTCTGGGATACGATAACAGGCATTACGTTATCGACGCTTGGTGAGCTGTAGCACGAGGATGTGACTAGATGGTCGAACCATGAGTAGTGAGTAGTGAGTGGACCTTTTGGGATTGTGGATAGTTTCAGTAAAATGTTTTATTGATGTTGTAGTTCTCTCCAACGTGCAACGGAGTGATGCCGCCGTATTCATCTGAGAACGAATGGGTGAATTCCAACAAATGCGATCGCATGATTTGTCCGTAAATAAAACGGCCGTACCAAACCTGGTCAGGGGTGTTCATCTTATAATGAAATAATCCGCCAGGGCTAAAATCAAAAGAGAGGACAGTAGTAGGAAAATCTACCGGGCCCCAACATTAGGCCATGGCTTCGGATGTAGCGAAGGCGTCAAGGACCATTTCTTTCGGGACATTGAATTTCTGTAAAACGCAAGATTAATTACATCGTATATTAGCCTCGTGCTATTAAAGATATTCCCTCATTCGCGGCTAAATTATCTTCTGGAATTAGGCATCGCTATGTTGTGCTTATTGATTCCGGCGCTCTACAACGGCTATCCTTTGATGACGAGTGATAGTGGTGCTTACATCAACAATGGATGGATCATTCAAATACCACAGGATCGACCTATTGGATACAGCATCTTTATCAGGTTGTCAAGCTTAGGTGGGATGACGCTTTGGGGTGTGGTGATTGCACAGGCGTTATTACTTGCTTTTTTTATGCGGTTCATGACCAGGCAACTGCTGGGTGACAAATACCGTTCTGAGCTTTTCCTGGGGATTGCCCTTCTTGTCGGTGGGGCTACGAGTGCGGGATGGTTTTGCGGACAAATTATGCCCGATATTTTTACCGCTATTTTACTATTTGCCCTTTGGATTTTGTTTTGTATTCCATTACAAAAAAAAGAATGGAGATGGGCATTATATGCTTTACTTCTGGCTTGCAACCTTTTTCATAATTCAAACTTATTGGTTACCCTCAGTATTGGACTAATTATTTTGCTTTATGCACGCCTGGGTAAAAAGGTGAAGTTGTACCGTCCTGTTGCTACCTTATTGATCATCGGAGCCACCGGTTGGATTCTTTTGTCTTCCATGACGGCCATAGCGGGACGTGGATTCAGGCCATCTTCCTCTGCCCATGTATTTATCATGTCCCGCATGGTGGAGAATGGGATCCTTGAAAAATACCTCAACCGGTATTGTGAAAAAGAAAATTTCAGATTGTGTGCCTGGCGCGGAAAGCTTCCTGACCGTCAATGGAATTTTATGTGGGACGATGCAGGTCCATTTGCGCAGACCGGGGGCTGGACGGAAAGTGAGGAGGAATACAACAGGATTATCATAGGGACCCTGACCCATCCTGATTTCTTGTGGATGCATGTCTGGAAAAATTCACTGGCCACACTTCGTCAACTGCCTCTCTGGTATGTGGGTGATGGCCTCACCCCTTTTGGCGATCAATCGAATCCGTATTGGAAAGTCCAGCAATATTTCGGTGATGAATTAAAGGAATATCGTTCGTCCCTGCAACAGACAGGAGAGTTAAGACTAACCGGATTCAATGTGGTGATTATGTTATTTGCCCTGCTGGTGATGGCCATGTCACTGTTAGCCAGGGATTCCGGGCAGCCTACCAGTGAAACAAATGATTTGTACAAGCGATCATTTAAACTGATTTTTCTCTTTCTGATTATCAATGCGGCAATTACGGCGACATTTTCAACCGTGGTGGGTCGTTTTCAATCACGGGTGTCCTGGGTGCTCGTTTTCTTGTGCCTGGTTTACCTGGTTAATATTTTGATTATCGGGCGGGAGTCAAAGAGAAGTGCCATTTAAAGTGATTTAAACAGCGTTAATTACTGCTCATCGTTTTTACAAGTTTATTCTGGCAGGGACCGTCTATTGGATTGTGCACTTGTCCCTCCTGGTAGATAGCTATCGTTGTGTGCAGATGTCTTATCTGCCTAACAAGATTAATTCCTGTTCTTCTTAAAGTTTATAACCGACCCCCAGACTTAAACTACAAGTACCTGGTAAAAACCTATTATCCACCAGCTTAATTTGTCCGGGCTCAACAGTATAAACTGAGGCTTCCGCCGTATTGGTACTTTTATATATCTGATAATCATAAAAATACTTGAATCCGAGACGAAAAGTCTTTTCATTATACTCCTGAATATGCCCGTGAAATAATCAATCTGCGTAATAATCAGTAACCGTAACCATCTTATTTGAAAAAGCCAATTGAGATGCCTCGAATTCATCGGGGCTCTTTTTGCCGGCAGAAAATAGTATCCCAGGATTGACCAAACTTAAACTCATGATTTTAGCTGTGTCATATACATAATCTACCAGGACATCACTGGCGTTCAAATCTACTTCTTCATATAAATCCAACACCAGACTGTTTTTAATACTAAAGCGGTTAAAATTTTTTTGCGCATTTACTGCTGTAAAAAAGCTAAGTAAAAGAAATGAAATAACTGCATGAGATCGGTTGTATCTTCTAATCTTCATTTTGTCATAGCTCTGAGGATTAAGGTCATATTGACTGGCTCTTTTATTTGTTTAGCTCATGTCATGACCAGGTATCGCAGACCCCTTGTCAAACCACTCTAAGCTGCTAAAGTCGCAAGACAATGGTGGTGAACGTATAGAGAAAAGGCGGAAGAATCTGTCAGGTAAGACTGTAAGAGATGAATGTAAATGAAGCGCTGAGGACCATCCTGGACCACAAGCACAAAAAGCGAAACGGGCACTATTGTCCTTCTTTTTAATCAGATACAAGTCGGGTGAACTGTTATTCCCGGGAGCCGGAGTCGATATGGACCTGGTCATTGAATTTTTGATGGTGGGTTCTTCGAGTTGCGTGAGGATTAAAAAAGATCAGCTGCTAATGCATGTAAATTAAAAGGGGAATGACCTCTCTTATTGGTTGCGGGAAACCCACCCCTTATCCGTCTCTTCAAAAAATGATTTTCGGTACCCTAAAACTTTCAATTTAATAGAGGGGTGAAAGGTAAGTCTCCTCTCTTTTGCAAAAGGCCGATCATCGAATTGGCTGTATATTTCGCAACTGACCCATCGAATTTGCTCAACGAAGACAAGGTGGGAAGGGTGGGAGAGAAGCGTATATAGGCTCAGTGATACCCGCCTGAGCGTGCGTAGAGATGAGACAAGCCGATCGAAAGGGTCAGAGGAGCACCTGGTTAATCCCGATAGTTTTCGGAAACTGAAGAGACCGCCTACTGGATAGGCAATAGGTATTTATTGAAGGTTATCATTCTGCTATTTCCAAATCCTTAGTACATTCCAAAAGGGTGTATAAGACTAATACCGATTTCCAATTGTTTCTGATGGCATAGACTTTTGAATAACAGCCAGATCAGTTTTAGTTAATTCCACCTTAAATGCACCTAAATTCTCTTCGAGACGATGAACTTTTCTAGTACCGGGAATAGATACGATTTCATCGTTTTGACTCAGCACCCATGCAAGGGCAACTTGTGCTTTGGAGACATTTTTGTCTTGTGCAATTTGATCAATAACTTCAACAAACTTTAAATTCTCTCTTATAGCTTCCTCTGTAAAACGAGGAAGACGTAAGACGCCAATCATTTGTTTCTAAATCTGCCCGACTTTTAATCGCTCCCGTTAAGAACCCTCTTCCCAAAGGACTGTATGCCACAAAGGTGATTCCAAGCTCTTTACAAACATCAAAAATCTCTTTTTCGGGTTCACGACTCCATAAGGAATATTCGGTTTGAAGGGCTGTAATAGGATGAACTGCATGTGCTCTGCGAAGCGTTTTTGCATCAACTTCAGAAAGACCTAGGTATTTTACCTTTCCTTGTTTGACCAAATCACTCATTGCACCAACAATTTCTTCAATTTCCACTTCAGGATCTTGCCGATGCATGTAATACAAATCAATGGCATCAACACCCAAATTTTGAAGACTTTGGTCGCAAGCTTGCCTAATGTATTCCGGCTTACCGTTAAGTCCAAGAAATTCACCATTGGGTCCTCGCATCACGGCAAATTTGGTAGCTAAAATCACGTCATCCCATCGACCCTTAAATGCTTTTCCTAATAGTCGTTCATTCGCTCCCCAACCATACATATCAGCTGTGTCGAAAAAATTGACCCCTAAGTCGATGGCTTTGTGCAATGTATTTATGGATTCTTTTTCATTAAAAGATCCATAAAACTCTGACATACCCATACAACCAAGACCAATTCGATTAACATTGATAGTGTACTGTGTCCTAATGTTGTTGTTTGCTTCATTGTACGTATATTCTATGATTTCTAATCCAAAGTTGAAGGATTCAGGACGATAAACTACAACCATAATCAAACGAGAAATGACCAATTTCAAAGATTGGATTACGCTGTATTCGATTTTCGGAATGCGTTGGGGGAAAGTTCGGTGTGTTTTTTAAAAAATCGGCTAAAATGAGTAGGCTCACTAAAGCCTAATTGATAAGCGATTTCTTTCGAAGAGTATGGGGTATTTAGTAAAAGAGATTTGGCAACGGAGAGGGTTCGTTTCGAAATCCAATCATTCACTGTCCTTCCTGTCTTGCTTTTTATTACTGAATTCAGATAATTGGGGTGCAAATTCAGTTTTTTAGCAAAATGTTGTGCCTGTACTTTGACATCATTATGGTTTTTCTTTACAACTTTCTTAAACTCTGTTTCTAAAAGCCTATTGAATGATTTAACAATTTGAGAATCCCTGTTCCCTTCTTCTATAGGATCGTAGGTTGACCAAAATCTCTCTTTTAATTTGAGCAGCATCACCATAAAAAGATTTCCCAGAATTTTGTTTTTGTACGCTGATTCCTTTTTAAATTCTTTAAAAATATGGGTGTACAAGGCTTCAAATTCTTCAAAATCATTTTGCAATAGTTTCCTGGGTGGAACTATTTCAGCCAATAAAAATGGAAATTCTCCATAAATTTCCGGATGAACGTTTTCTCGTCAGGAATTTTTCAGATACGGTTATCATGAAAGCCTCCCTGGATTCGTTTAGTTCGTAAGATTTTACGTGACCCGGATTCGTGAAATAAATGGTTTGAGAATCGAAAGGAAATTTATAGTCATCAAGATAATAAACTCCAGACCCTTCTTTTGTCAAAATAAACGAGAAATAATCTGCCCGTAAAATAGGCGATTTGAATGGAATTTGGGGGTGAATATCGGGTATGGAAAGAATGGTAAAATCTATTTCCTGTTCAAAAGGCAAGCCAAGTGTTTTATATAAATCCGATATCTTATGATGAACAATTATTTCCATTCAATTGTGTTTTGACAAGTAGGGCCAACGTTTACAGGACTACTGCAGTGCGGGTTCTATAAGCACTTCCGTTTTCACTTCTAGCAAATGTAATGAAAAGCTTATCCGCTCGGGAACCATGGCAACCCACATTTCGGCAGCCCATTGTAGGTAGCCGGTATATCCATCACGTGCGAAAAGTTACCCCTTAAGGGCGCGTCTATTAACCAACAAATGTGTTGAACTAAAAAGTGAAATAAGCTGATCATCAAATCAGCGCCTTATTCAAAATCAGGTTAATAGAGGCATCCTAAAGAGCGCTTCTATTAACCAGTAAATGGATTGCTGTACTAAGTGCAATTATAAAATCGCCCTATGCTTTAGTTTACCAGGTCATAACGGTCAGCATTCATCACTTTCACCCAGGCTTTTACAAAATCCTTTACAAATTTTTCTTTGTTGTCATCCTGTGCATACACTTCGGCATAAGCCCGAAGGATAGAGTTAGATCCAAAAACCAAATCAACCCGTGTAGCTGTCCATTTGGTTTTTCCGGTTTTTCTGTCAACGATATTATACAAATTATCAGTGACAGGTTTCCATGAGTAATTCATATCTGTAAGGTTGACGAAAAAATCATTGCTGAGTACACCTTCTCTTGTCGGTGAATACACCGTGCTTTGTTCCTCCGTATTGGTTCCAAGAACACGCATACCGCCAACCAATACAGTCATTTCCGGAGCTGTCAGTCCCATGAGTTGTGTTCTGTCAAGCAATAAGTTCTTCCGCGTTGACTGCATAATCTTTTTTCAGCCAGTTTCTGTAGCCATCATGAATTGGTTCCAATGCTTCAAAAGATTCGGCATCGGTCATTTCATCAGTTGCATCACCACGTCCTGCGCTAAAAGGAACTTTGATATTACACCTGCCTCCTGAGCTGCCTTTTCAACAGCTGCACTTCCCCCCAAAACGATCAGATCCGCAATACTTACTTTTTTCTTAAACCGGCTTGAATTTCCGTTAAGCCTTTTCAATACTTTCTGTAAACGCTCTGGTTCGTTGCCTTCCCAGTCTTTTTGAGGGGTTAAACGAATTCGTGCTCCGTTTGCTCCACCTCTGTAATCGGAACCTCTGTAAAGTTCTGGCACTGTCCCATGCTGTATTGATGAGTTCTGATCGGGTTAAACCGCTGTTCAAAAGTTTCGCTTTTAAATCTTCAATTTCAGCGTCAGATAATATGTAATCAACTGAAGGACCAGGTCTTGCCAGATCAGATCTTCTTAGGAACATCTGCACCAAGGTAACGGCTTTTCGGACCCAAGATCGCGATGTGTTAATTTGAACCAGGCTCTTGCAAAAACTTTTTCAAAATATTCCTGATCTTTATGAAAACGCTCTGAAATTTTGCGGTATTCAGGATCCATTTTCATAGCCATATCGGCATCTGTCATGATTGGATTCTTGCGCTTGCTTTGGAATCATGAGCATTCAAAGGTTTGTCTTCTTCTTTGATATTGATGGGTTCACACTGCCATGCTCCGGCCGGACTTTTTTTGACTTCCCATTCATGATTCAATAACAAATGAAAATATCCATTATCCCACTTGGTCGGATTGGTTGTCCATGCGCCTTCCAGACCACTTGTAACGGTATCTTCGCGTTTCCTTTTCCTTTTGAATTCATCCAGCCAAAACCCTGATTCGGATATTTCAGCAGCCTTCAGGACTTTCTCCTAAAATTGAGCATCTCCGTTTCCATGTGTCTTTCCAACTGTATGACCACCGGCTGTCAAGGGCACGGTTTCTTCATCATTCATCGCCATACGTTTAAATGTCATTCTTACATCCTGTGCTGTTTTCAGTGGATCCGGGTTTCCGTCCACGCCTTCAGGGTTTACATATATCAGACCCATTTGAACAGCGGCCAAAGGATTTTCCAGAGATCTCGCTGTCGGCATCGCTTATCATACCGGTTATTTGTTGCGGCAAGCCATTCTTTTTCGGATCCCCAGTATGATATCTGTTTCAGGATGCCAGATATCTTCGCGTCCTCCTGCAAACCCGAATGTTTTGAATCCCATGGATTCATAAGCCATATTTCCGGCCAGGATGAAAAAATCAGCCCAGGAAATTTTGTTGCCGTATTTTTTCTTGATGGGCCACAACAATCTGCGGGCTTTATCCAGATTCCATTGTCGGGCCAGCTGTTAAGTGGAGCGAATCGTTGATTTCCGGTATTGCTTCCGCCGCGACCATCTGCAATTCGGTAAGTTCCGGCAGAATGCCAGGCCATACGGATCATCAGTCCGCCATAATGTCCCCAGTCGGCCGGCCACCAGTCCTGGCTTTCAGTCATAAATGCTTTTAAGTCATTTTTCAGCGCTTCAGATCAAGTTTTTTAAATTCTTCTTTATAGTTGAAATCCTCTCCCAGCGGATTGGTTTTTGTATCATGTTGATGCAGGATATCTAGTTTGAGTGCTTTTGGCCACCAGTCCATGACATTGTCTTTCGTTTCCGTGTTTGCTCCATGCATTACCGGGCATTTTCCTTTTGTTGTTTCGCTCATTGTTTTTGTATAATTTTTTTTTAGGTAAGTTTTATCCGGGAGAAATTCTTTTTGGGGTCACCATCCAAGGCTATCCACCTTCCTGCGCCATATAGTACATACTTCATGACTCCGGTGAGACCAGGCCAACAAACTCTCAAACGATAAACGTTACCCGTGAGCCTTTGTTTAAAAATTAGTTTTTCAGGGGTTATAACATGATTCCGGCTGGCAGTCTAAGGCAATCCAATCGCAATTTAAATTCCTAAAGGGAGAGCCTGTTCATCCTGTTTGTAAAAAAATATTTCGACTAAAAGTGGATAGATAAGGGTAAAAAAAAGTTTTATTTTTTGGTTTTATTTTGGACCGGGAGATGGGGCTAAAATCTCTCCTTTGTGCTTGCCCTATAACGCACCCCCGACCCCTCTCTTGTCAAAATGGTTGTGGTGAGGTGCGAATTGATTTTGGAAAAGAGAGGGGGGGAAATGACTCCCCCTCTCTTCTGCGAAATCCTTTGCCGTTCCGGAAATCATATTTTAAAGAGAGGGGTAGGGGGTGAGTTATCCTGAATCAGTGATTTTGCTGAAATATGAAATTATCTTGCTAAGCAAGGAGACTATATAAATACAAGCTAATTCGTGTCCATTCGCGTAATTAGTGGCTAAGAAAACTTGAATTCAATACTAAAGTTCCTCAGATTAAACAGTAAGGAAAACTATAGCTCCCACAAGGCCAATGATTCCGAGAATGAGTCCGGCAATGGCAAATCCTCTTCCCTTTTCACCTTTCTTTTTGATCTGCCCCAACGATATGGCACTGAAAATTATAGCAACAATACCTAAAGGAATTCCAGCGATGAACAAACTTAACAAGCCTATTATAAAACCTGATATTGCTAATCCATTGGTTTTGCCTGAAGTTGGAGAATCAGTAACCGAATTATGCTTCTGATCCTTAGCGATACCTGCCTTTAATAACGACAACCCAATCCGTTCTTTAAATGTTAGCTTTCTGCCTAATTGAGATTCAAGTTGTGTCCGGTTGAGCGGAACCATGGCCTGAAGTATTGGGTGATCTTCCTGATTAATGGGTGCCGGAGGAGATTGACCTCCGAATACTGGTATTTGAAAAAAAATAATTAATAAGAACAATGGGAAATAAAGTTTCTTTTTCATAATAGTGGGGTTTTAATTAAATGAATAATTTCCTAAATGTAATAAATGTTTAGTGTTATATTATTGAAAGGCCCATAGGTATTCGTGGCTTCGTGGCATCCGACCAGATCGAAAATGTTGATGTTGTATATACTCAGATTCGCTCTCGTTCCCCGTATCTTTCGTAATAGCTAAATGGCTATCCTTCCAAGGTATTTCCCAAGTAAAAATTAACATTCGAGGGTCCGGAGGTGAGTTAAGCAAGTGCATGAAATAGGGGGCTTGCATCTCCAGCCTGTGCATGTAGATACACTCAACCCAAACCCATTCCCCATCGAATTCCCTTCGGGATACTGATCAGTCGCATCAAGTTTCAATCCCATCCAATTCGCTCGTTCCGGCGAATAGATCACCTACTTCGACCGTAAAGGACTGCGCCTTTACGGCAAGCTCAGCACAGCGGAACTCCAACAACAACAACAAGTCAGCCGCTACGGTCTGGCATGAGGATAAAAAAACGAGTGACCATCTAGTTTTTTGCCGTTGTTGGAGTTTTCTCCAACGACCAGTAAGAAGCCCAATGGGAATTCGCTGGAAGGGGTCTTCAGTAGATTTTACTTTTTGTATTTCGTTGGCTGTTGGAGATACTTCGACTCCGCTCAGCACAGCGAAACTCCAACGGCGGCGAAAATTCGCGAAAATTAGCGGCTCCTTTTTTGTGTCACGTTGGCTGGCGGAGAGAATGTGTTATGGCCAGCTATATTTTCTGAGCGCTTGTTGCATCAATAGAGATACGGAATGATTCGATATTTTACTTTTTTGGTATAAATATTCCATAAATCTCCATACTTGGCAGCACACCGTTTGTCATCATCCATTTGGCGTGGCAGCAAAAGTGCAATATAATACAGCGGATAAAGCCATACCCAGAATATTCCCGGATAACCAACACATAGAGCAATACCCAGGGCCATTAAAATTTCACCCAGATAATTAACATGTCTGCTCACTCCCCAAAATCCATTAACCAATAAGGTATGGTTTCCATCAGAAATGGTTTTTGGCGTAATGCCCAGGAATGATTTCCCGGGACGGGTTTTGAAATAATATTTTTGCAGGTTGGCTCCACGGGCTAACATCCAGCCGGATATAAAAACCAGTGCAAAACAAATAAGAAGCCAGGTTGGGATAGCCCGGCCTGGTAAATGAACGGTTGACCAGAGTACAATGGCATAGAAGTAAGGATAAAAGGTTAAGCATCCCCATCCTAATTTTATACCAACACGTTCTGCAAAAAAATCATAGGTATATAGATGTACGTTTTCAAAAGTGAGATAGTCCCAAACAAAAAAGGACAACATGGCCCCGCATAAAAAAATGCCGGGAGAAATTTCCCCAAATAGTATATAGTGATGGGCAATAAAACTCAGCACATGTAGTTCAAGCATCACGGCTCCAATCAGGTACAGCCATATTTTGACATCTATTCTTTCGTTTTTGGTTTGAGGATTATCGAGCCGACCCAAAAACAGATCGACAAACCATGGCCTGCCGGTCGATGGAAAGGGCATAACTATGGCCAATGAAAATAGAATGCCGATGACACATGCGCCCGCCAGGCTGTACCATCTCATGGTATAAAGCCAGTCATAAGGAACCCATCCCAGGTAGCCAAGACAAAACCACAGAACGATAGCTATAACTAAAACCATCATTCCGTTTAACCGATATTTTAATATCTCTCCCGTCCCGGAATGCCTGACATATCCGTTTCTCCAGTGCGTGGGCAGGGAGTAATGCAAAAGGGTAATGACAGTATATATGATCCATGGGGATAAGAAGCCCAATATTTTATCCATCAGGTTAAATGTTTCGTACTATGTCCCATGATCGAAATGGCTAATTTCTTTGGGAATAATCGTACCATGAAAAAATGAGCCATTTTATTTGTAATGCCCGGAATGGTAGTTGGACCTTTCCCCAGGGCATTTAAAGTTTTTAATACCACCTGGGCAGCCGCTAATGTCCCGGGGGGATCTTTTGCATTTTGTGCATTTTTGTATCCCGGTGTGGAAACTGCTCCCGCACAACATGCCAATACGTCAATCCCATGATTCTTCAATTCATACCAGAGTCCCTCAGCTAAAATGGCGTTGAATGCTTTGGAGGCGGCATAAGTTGCAATTTTTGGGCTGCCCTGTGCACCCGCAAGGGATGACATCAGGATAATGCCCCCTTTGCCTTTTTCCATCATTTTGACAGACATAAGTTTTGAAAGTAATAAGGGCGCTTTAATATTAACATCAACCATTCTAAGCAGGTCGTCTTCAGCAATAGAATCGAAGTAGCCAATGGGAGCATAAGCTGCATTATACACCAATAAGCCAGGATCTACCTCCAGTTGGGAAACGAAATGTTTAATTTGCGCGAGATCAGCTAAATCAATGGAATGACACTTTATTTCAATTGGATATTTATTTCTCAATTTTTTTGCCAGTACTTCTAAATTTTCCAACCGCCTGGCTAACAAAACTAAATTTAGTCCCCGTTTTGCCAATTCTTCGGCAAAAGCAGCACCTAACCCTTCAGAAGCTCCGGCGACTAAAGCCCAGGTTCCGTATTTCATTTTAAAATCAATCATTGAACCTGATTTTGCCGGTCAAATTTGAAATTAGTATTTGGATAAAATATTTTTGATCAATACAGGTCTCTGTAGCAAATTGTTTTTTCATCATTGGCTATACCGACTGCAGATTTAAGTAGGGCGGACTTCAGCGCCTACAAACTTTCGACCCGAAACAAAGGTAACGGGATCGACGGGCTTTCCAAACCTCCAAGGTCGCCTGTAGCGTACTTGCTGTTATGCGTTGGTGATTTTTTCCAACTGGCCTGAGCGGTTTGTTCCTTGCTTAAAAAACTATGATAGAATACGCCATTAGGCTCCGTCGCTGTATCGATAGCTATCAATGTTAGCTAAACAGCTTCACCCTCAAAAAGTACTGAGTTGTCATTTTCAAGTGCAGTAAAATATAATACAACCATTGGATGGATATACCCATTAAAAAGTCCATTTTTTTCATCTGTCCCCATATCTTGCAGCCACTGCTTTACTTCATCGGACAGATTATCGTAAATTTTTGAAAACCCATCATAAGTATGAATGCCATTTTGTTTAATCCATGTGGTGATTTCAGCGATTTCGGAACTGGGTAAGAATCCTATAATTTCTGTGAAATCTACACCTGTTCGAACTGGTTTGCCGAAGAGCATCTTATACACAATGGAATCTGTGTCATCATAGGGCTCGGTGTTATCCAATAGAATTACAGCCAGATCTCCGGCGATTTTGTACAAATCTACTTTGGTATCTTCTCTTTTAGCCATTTGGGATTCAAGATCCCTGAGATCCTCAAAACTTTCTGATTTATCGGTTCGGTATAAGTTCATTGAATTAATGGTTGTTTGGTTAACAATATAAAGTTTAATATACTAAGTATTCAATTCACATGTAACTGAAGTTTCCGGACTTAAATTTCGGGCAGTTTTCAAAACACAAAACGGTCTGTCAGCGCTGAATTTGAATAGATGCACAAAGCTCCACGTTAGCACGTCACTCTGCCTGACACCAGACCTGGGTTAGCGGTTTGTTGTTATGGTCTGTCCACTACGTAATTCAGTTCGGTTACCCCGGAAGTAAATGGTCGGGTAGTCAATAGTTTTAGTTTTACTTTTTCTTTGATATCGACAAACAAAGGAATGCCTTGTCCAAGTATAATTGGGTTAACAAATAGCCAGTAGCCGTCAATCAGGTCCAGCTGCATAAGCGAATGGGTTGCAGTGGGGCTGCCAAAAAGCAAAATCTCGTTACCTGGCTGTTGTTTGATTTTATTTATACTGTCCGAAAGGTGGTCGCTGATCATGGTCGTATTGGTCAGAGCCGCGTCTTTCATTGTTTTTGATAAAACAACTTTGTGAACTTTGTTATACCATTTGGAATGTTCAATGTCGTGCCTGGTCGCGTTAGGCTTGTCTGCTGCGTCAGGCCAGTAATTTTCCATCATCTGATAAGTTACCCGTCCATATAAGGCAGTGTCGCCCAGGCTTATCCGTTTACCGACAAAATCAAAAATTTCTTCATCAACATGAATCCAGCGCATTTCTCCGTTTGGTCCTGCCACAAAACCATCAAGCGATATGTGCATAAAAGAAATTATTTTTCTCATCAGCGTTCAAGTTTATATAGTGATGTCTATGGTATGTTGCTTTGTTAATACAAAGGCGGCTAACTAGTTTATACTTGTATCTCCAGAGCTGACATCCATACTGCTCCTGTGCGTGAATGTAAAAATAGTTTCCCTGATCTCCAACCCCCTCTCTTACCGAAATGATTGTGCTGAAATGCTAAATGATTATGCTGAAGAGAGGGGGAGAAATGAATTCCCCTGAGCTTTCAGATTAACTCACCCCCCGACCCCCTCTCTTACCGAAATGATTGTGCTGAGATGCTAAATGATTATGCTGAGAGAGGGGGAGAAATGACTCCCCTCTCTTCTACTAAAAACTTTTCCGTACCGAAAATCATATTTTAAGAGAGGGGTAGGGGGTGAGTTATACAAATGCAAGGAGAAGGACTTGAATTTTCTCTTTTTGCGCTTCCTCTAACTCACCCCCAACTCCCGCTATGCCCGTACTTTAACTCACCCCCCGACCCCCTCTCTTACCGAAATGATTGTGCTGAGACGCTAAATGATTATGCTGAGAGAGGGGGAGAAATGAATTCCCCTGAGCTTTCAGATTAACTCACCCCCCAACCCCCTCTCTTACCGAAATGATTGTGCTGAGATGCTAAATGATTATGCTGAAGAGAGGGGGAGAAATGAATTCCCCTGAGCTTTCAGATTAACTCACCCCCCAACCCCCTCTCTTACCGAAATGATTGTGCTGAGATGCTAAATGATTATGCTGAAGAGAGGGGGAGAAATGAATTCCTCTGAGCTTTCAGATTAACTCACCCCCCGACCCCCTCTCTTTTTTTCAGAGCTTGTGCTGGAATGCGAAATGATTATGCTGAAGAGAGGGGGACTTATATCTCCCCTCTCTTCTACTAAAAACTTTTCCGTGCCGAAAATCATATTTTAAGAGAGGGGTAGGGGGTGAGTTATAGGAGTGCAAGAAATGGGCTGTGGCTGAGTTATCAGAAGGTAAAATGAAGTGTGCGAAGGATCATCTATCACTTTCTATAAACTTTCGGATAGTTTTCTCTACCATATCCCAATGTTCCAGAACCATTCTGTTTTCAAATCGTAAAACAGTGAATCCTATTTCCATTAATTGGTCAGTCCGTAAAAGATCCTGGTCTTGTTGTTTGCGATGGATTTGTCCATCTAACTCTACCACCAATTTTAGTTCATGGCAATGAAAGTCTGCGATGTAATATTTTGAAGAATTCATTTCCAATGGACACAGAATGATGAATTGTCGGTTCCATTTTAAACCAAATAATTTCCGATCACGAACTTGTTCCCAAAAAAAGTCTTCCGCAGGAGTGGAATGTTTCCTCATTTCTCTTGCCAATGTCCGAATATGGAAATAGGTATCCCTTTGAGCATTTTTTGAGTTTGACATACAACTGGTCTTTAAGAAGTAAAATTAGTGGTTTTCGAAGACCGTTTTCTGGCAACCTTACCATTGGGCCTTTTCTGCTCTTCCTCTAACTCACCCCCCAACCCCCTCTCTTTTTTTCAGAGCTTGTGCTGGAATGCGAAATGTTTATACTGAGAGAGGGGGAGAAATGACACCCCTCTGTGCTTTCAGATTAACTCACCCCCCGACCCCCTCTCTTACCAAAATGATTGTGCTGAGATGCTAAATGATTATGCTGAAGAGAGGGGGAGAAATGAATTCCCCTGAGCTTTCAGATTAACTCACCCCCCGACCCCCTCTCTTACCAAAATGATTGTGCTGAGATGCTAAATGATTATGCTGAAGAGAGGGGGAGAAATGAATTCCTCTGGGCTTTCAGATTAACTCACCCCCCGACCCCCTCTCTTACCGAAATGATTGTGCTGAGATGCTAAATGATTATGCTGAAGAGAGGGGGAGAAATGAATTCCTCTGAGCTTTCAGATTAACTCACCCCCCGACCCCCTCTCTTACCGAAATGATTGTGCTGAGATGCTAAATGATTATGCTGAAGAGAGGGAGAAATGAATTCCCCTGGGCTTTCATATTAACTCACCCCCCAACCCCCTCTCTTACCGAAATGATTGTGCTGAGATGCTAAATGATTATGCTGAAGAGAGGGGGAGAAATGAATTCCCCTGAGCTTTCAGATTAACTCACCCCCCGACCCCCTCTCTTACCGAAATGATTGTGCTGAGATGCTAAATGATTATGCTGAAGAGAGGGGGAGAAATGACTCCCCTCTCTTCTACTAAAAACTTTTCCGTACCGAAAATCATATTTTAAGAGAGGGGTAGGGGGTGAGTTATACAAATGCAAGGAGAAGGACTTGAATTTTCTCTTTTTGCGCTTCCTCTAACTCATCCCCCAACTCCCGCTATGCCCGTACTTTAACTCACCCCCCGACCCCCTCTCTTACCGAAATGATTGTGCTGAGATGCTAAATGATTATGCTGAGAGGGGGAGAAATGACTCCCCTCTCTTCTACTAAAAACTTTTCCGTACCGAAAATCATATTTTAAGAGAGGGGTAGGGGGTGAGTTATACAAATGCAAGGAGAAGGACTTGAATTTTCTCTTTTTGCACTTCCTCTAACTCACCCCCAACTCCCGCTATGCCCGTACTTTAACTCACCCTCCAACCCCCTCTCTTACCGAAATGATTGTGCTGAGATGCTAAATGATTATGCTGAAGAGAGGGGGAGAAATGACTCCCCTCTCTTCTACTAAAAACTTTTCCGTACCGAAAATCATATTATAAGAGAGGGGTAGGGGTGAGTTATGGGAGATCAAGAGAGGAGCCTGAGGTAAGTTAAACAAAAGCAAAGGTCCTGATCGAAGGGACAGAGCGCCAAAACACCCCTATCTTTACCCCCGGCTCTCTATTTCGGGTGCCTCAGCTATTTTCCGGGCGGTACGAATCCAAATTTTTTTTTCGTTTATTGTCCATCGAACAGTCCTGCATGAGCATCACCTTCAAACATTTCGCTCTCCTCTCGCTATTCCTCCTGGCAGGCCTCACGCTCTTTGGCCAGAAGACAGTAGTGAAAGGGACGATCACGGATGCGAAAACAGGTCAGCCCATCCCTGGTGCTATTGTGGCTTTCCCGGATTCAGATATCGGCACGGAGTCCGATGTCAATGGTCAATACGTGATCGAAACGACCAGGCCCTATGACACGCTCCAGGTTTCCTTTATCGGCTATGCGTCCCAGGAGAAAAAAGTCAAACCCGGCCAAATACAAACCATCGATGTGCAATTGTCAACGGACATCAAAGAATTGCAGGACGCCATAGTCGTCGGGCAAAAACAAAAATATCGTTCTAAAGGAAACCCCGCGGTTGAACTCATCCACAACGTCATTGACCACAAAAAGGACAACCGCAAAGAAAATTTTGATTATTACGAATACCAGGAATACCAGAAAATTGAAATAGCCGTCAGCCATCTTAAGGAAGGCGTAGAGGACAAGAAAATCTTTAGAAAATTCCAGGTCCTTTTTGACAACCGGGATACCACGCAGATCGATGGCACGCCCATCCTTCCCTTGTTCCTGAAAGAGGAGATGTCCGTCAATCGCCTCAGGAAAAAACCAAGAGCCGCTAAACAGATTATCACGGCGGATAAGACGGTATCCTTTGCAGGCTATGTGGACAACCAGGGACTGGATACGTACATGAAATATTTATATCATGATATTAATATTTACGATGAAAACATCACCATATTAACTGATCAGTTTACCAGTCCCATTGCTAATGTGGCCCCGGCATTTTATCAGTATGCGATGGGTGATACCGTTACGGAAAATGGGGTAACCATGGCGAGGATTGATTTTTTTCCTCGCAATCCGGCTGATTTATTACTGCAGGGGTATATGTATGTTTCGCTGGACAGCAACTATGCGGTGATGAAAATCGTCATGGACGTCAACAAGGACATTAATCTGAATTGGGTGAAAGATTTAAGTATTGCCCAGGATTTTATCCGGAATGGTGACCTCGGTGTTTCGCTGGTGAAGGATCAGTTTTCCGCCGACTTCGGTTTCAGTAAGAAGGACAGTACCATGGGATTCTTTGGTCAGCGCTCCGTGTTTTATTCCAATTTTGAAATCAATAAAATCAGGCCGGATGAGGACTATGATGGGGAGCCGGTCGTGTATGCCGACAGCGCTGCCCTGCATTCGGATCTCTATTGGGAAAACAACAGGCCCATCGCGTTATCGAAATCAGAAGCCGGGGTGTATATGACCATGGATAGTCTGAACAGGATACCGGCGTTTAAACACTCGTTGAACCTGACCGTTTTGATCCTTTCCGGCTATGCCAAAATCACCCCCTCGTTGGAGATGGGCCCGGTAGGCGCCTTTTACAGTTTCAATCCGGTGGAGGGCTTCCGCTTACGATTGGGCGGAAGAACCACCACTACATTTAGTAAGAAGATCAGTTTCGACACGTATGTGGCCTATGGTTTTTTAGATGAGAAATGGAAGTACTATATAGGGACCACGTATTCTTTGTCCAGGCGGAATATCTATGAATTTCCTGTCCGGTCGTTGAAATTGAGTTACCAGCAGGACACGAAGATACCCGGCCAGGAGAATCAGTTTGTGCAGGAGGCGAGTTTTTTCCTCTCGTTTAAAAGAGGCCCGAATTCGATGTGGCTCTACAATGATATTTACAAAGCTGAATATTTCCATGAATTCAGGAATCACCTGTCATTTGCGGTCGGGTATAAAAACTGGACGCAACGGGCCGCGGGAACGCTTCATTTTAACAAAGAGGATTATAACGATCCTGCCACTGATATAGATTATGTGCGCACCGCTGAAGTATCCGCCTTTGTGCGCTGGGCACCGCACGAACAATTCTACCAGGGGAAAGACTTATCGGACCACCATCTCTTACAAGGATCCGGTCATCACCTTCCGGTATATTGATGGCATCAAGGAGTTGGGTGGCCAGTACAATTATCATAATCTGTCAGCTTCCGTTTATAAGCGTTTCTACCTCGCGCCGTTTGGGTATACGGATATCACGTTATCGGGTGGAAAACTGATAGGCCAGGTCCCTTTCCCTTTGTTGGAAATACATCGCGCTAATCAAACGTATGCTTATTATTTTCAGTCGTACAATATGATGAACTTCCTGGAGTTTGTCAGTGACTCGTATGCGAGCTTGTACGTGGACCATTGGTTCAATGGATTCTTCTTCAATAAAATTCCGCTGTTTAAAAAACTGAAGTGGCGCGAAGTGGCTTCCCTGCGAGTGCTATATGGCGACTTGAGTGCTAAAAATGATCCTTCCAGAACCGATGGGCTGTTTGCTTTTCCGGTCACACCGGAGGGAACTCCGATCACCTATGCGCTCGGCTCGAAGCCCTATATCGAAGCCGGGGTAGGGGTGGTCAATATTTTCAAATTTTTAAGGCTGGATCTGGTCAGACGATTAACTTATCTGGATCATCCTGATATATCGAAGTGGGCGGTGCTGGCATCGGTGAAGTTTGATTTCTAAGGAGAAGGATTGCTTGTAAATCCATTTTATATGCAATTATGTGGTTGCGCAAGTTTTTTTTGGAGTAAGCAAAAGGGTGGAGCTAACGTCTAAAAGGAAACATCACACTCATCTCCCATTGTGGCGGCTCTATTTTCTCCCATCCTTTGAGTGAAAGACTTCCCCTAAGATTAATCCTCTTCACCAAACGATATCCTGCAGATATACGGGCCAGCATGTAGGTTGAAGGATATGAGGAAAGGTTGATAGCAGGATCATGAGATAAATAATGCACACTTAACCCGCCCTGCACTTGACAATCGAAATGATTCCAGTCCAGCTGCCTGATCCTGGACAGGATTTCAAGATCCATGAAGCCCTTACTATATCCGTATCTGCTGTCATTAATCGGGGGAACATAAAGCATCCTGAGTTCCTGGTGTAATGGTCCAAGCTGATGCGGATAAGAAAGCACGAAGGCACTTCTCCATAATCTTGTGGCGTTTGGAACATCTGGACTTTCAATGGAAGCAACAGGCGTTCCCGATACCATACTCATTCCCATCGATAATGGTTCGGGAGGAACCGGCACATCAAAATCCACCATGTTGGAAGGACAACCATTGATGTCCACAACCTGTACCGTATAAGTACCTACCCCTAAATTGATCAAAAAGAAATTGTTTTGATTCAGCGTAAATGCAAATACTCCGTTTACATAAATTGCATATGGAAACTGTCCTGGCTGTGTAATCTCAATAAAGGCTGATCCATCCATGGATGCAGGCGTTGATGGTGGAAAAACCTCTGTCACCACAATTTCAAGCAAAGGTGGCGCATTCAAGGTCGCGGTAAAACTCTCTGAACAACCCGGTCCGGCTACGGGATCTGACACTTCGATGGAATATTCCCCGGGTACCGTGGCAACATAATCAATCAGATGCACCGGTCCCGCATCAATTTGATAATCAGCATTACCATTGGGATAAGTAATCGACATCGACAAAGGATTCCCATTTGGGCTAATGGCAGTAAACTGTATGTCTCCCTCACCTTCACAGGTAGGCTGGATAATAACGATATTCTCTACATAATTCGCCGGCAGTCCCTCTAAGGTTGTGGTAACCTCCAGGGTGCATCCTAAATTAAGATCGGTGATCGTCACCGTGTACTCATCGGGTGGCACGTTTTGGATCGTTGGGCCGGAGTCGCCATTACTCCATTCGTATTCATACGAACCGGGTTCAATGACCACGACGGTGAGCGCGCCATCTTCTAATCCACAAGAGGCCGGTGTGCTTTCAAATTCTACCTGAAGGTCACACGGTAATTCTTGAACATCAATAAATACGAAGGCCGTGCTTGTGTTGCCACAGGCATCTGTGACCGTATAATAAAAAGAGGCATCGCCACTAAAGCCAATGTCAGCGATAAAAATAAAATTACCATTAGCGGTGAAGGTCACAGCGCCACCCACTTCATTGTCCACCTGGGTCATTTGGATATTCAAGCCCTCATCATTGCTCAGGGCATTTTCCTCCACCGGCTGTGTGCCACCTGTTATATAGGAATCATCCGATAGTTCAAGAGTAGGTGTGTTGTCTGCCACTGTTGCACTGACAGTTTCCGAGCAGGAAGATCCTATCGACTGGTCCGTAACGGTGATGGTATAGGTCCCGGGAAACACATTTAGAAACGATGAAAGATTGTAGAAATTCGGAGGAACTGTAACCATTGTGTTTCCACCAGGCCCCGTAATCTCAATATTCAAAGGTCCTGTTCCGGGAGTGGTTGCCGTAAAACTGATATTTCCTCCACCGGTACAATTTCCCGGCGAGGTGCTGATAATGTTGATGTATTCTGCAGGATCCTGACCTACAGTGACGGAAAAGGATTCCGAACATGCATTGACGTCGGTGACTGTAACAGTATAAGTGCCGGGAGCAACCTGGCTCAACGTCGGGCCGATCTGTTGATTGGACCAGAGGTAAGTATATTCTGAAGGTGGACTTACTGTGATCGTAGCAGATCCATTGGGAAATCCGCAACTAGCATTTTCAATGTCGAAACTGGATGTAAACCCTCCACCGGTTTGTCCTACATTGACTGAACCAGAAATGGAACACATGGTGCCGCTGATCGATACTGTGACCATATAAGCTCCTGATCCAACATTATTGATTTGCATTTGTGTCGAGCCATTGGACCATTGATACGTGTATGTCCCGGGAGGATTAACCAATACATTGGCCGTGCCGTTATTCATTCCACATCCGGCAGGCGTTGAAGAGAAGGTTAAAGCAAATGTCGGTGGTGTTTCTGCAACCGTTGTGCTGACTACTTGTGAGCAGGATGTTCCTGCTATGGTGACTGTCACTGTATATGATCCACCTGCAAGTCCTGTAGCCTGCGCTCCGCTTTGACCATTTGACCATGCATATATATATTCTCCGGGTTGATCGACCGTGGCGGATGCTGATCCATTGGACATTCCGCATCCTGCTGTGACTGTAGATACTGTGACATTAAACGCGGGTTGCATTTCCTCCACCGTAGTGCTACCTACTTTGGAACAAGAAGTACCTGTAATAGTCACTGTCACAGCGTATGATCCTCCTGCGAGCCCTGTTATTTGCGCACCGGTTTGACCGTTGGACCATGTATAAATATAGGCTCCGGGTTGATCAACTGTAGCAGTGGCAGTTCCATTATGCACACCGCAACCTGAAGGCGTTGTTGATATCGTCACATTAAATCCGGCAGGTAATTCTTCAACCGTTGTATTTCTTTCTTGCGAACATGTGGTGCCGGAGGCTGATACAGTAACGGTATACGGACCTGCACTTAATCCTGTTATTTGTGGACCGGTTTGCCCATTGGACCATGCATAATCATATGCACCGGGAGGATTTACGGTGACCGAAGCAGAACCATCCATAAGTCCACAGCCGGCAGGTGTAGACGATATGGTTACTGTAAAAGAAGGCTGTAATTCTTCCACCGTAATGCTTGCTTCTTGTGTGCAGGAAGATCCGGCGGTTGAAACAGTGACGGTATATGATCCTGCACTTAAGTTGGTTGCTTGTTGATTGGTTTGTCCATTCGACCAGGTATAATTGTAATTACCTGGCGGGTCAACTATGGCTGTCGCTGTTCCATTGGTTAAGCCACAATCGGATGGAGTGGTGGATACCGTTACAGTAAATCCGGGAGATTCAGCTACTGAAGTGCTTTGTGTTTGTGAACAATTTGTTCCTGCAATAGAAACGGTAAGCATATAAGATCCCGGTGACAAGCCTGATAGGTTAGCACTGTTTTGTCCGTTTGACCAGGCATATGTGTAATTGCCGGGTGGATTGACTGATGCTGCCAGGGTGCCATCTGATGATCCACATCCGGCGGGAGTAGAAGTAAAAGTCACCTCGACAGAAAATGGTTTTTCTCCCACCTGCACTGAATATGTTTCTTCACAGGTTCCTCCAGCGCTAACGGTGACCATGTAATTTCCCGGAGGTAAGCCCGATTGATTTTGTTGCGTTGATCCATTTGACCAGGTGTAGGTATAAATGCCGGCAGGATTAACTGAAACGGTAGCAGAACCATTCTGCTTTCCGCAATCTGCATCTTGAGTAGTGACGGTGGCATTAAATGTTGCAGTAGTGTTAGTCACGGTGGTCATTGCAGTTTGTGTGCACGATGTGCCGGTACGTGAAACGGTGACTGAATAACTCCCGGGTGAAATGTTTTGTAAATCTTTGGTCGTAGATCCGTTGGACCATTGATAAGTAAAATCACCTGGTGTAGAAACAGTAACTGATACGCTGCCGTTCGATTGTCCACAAGTCGATGGAGTAGATTGAAGTGCAATTGTAAAGCCACAGTTTTCTGCTGCATCACCGCCCGATGCAATAATAGCATAGGTTATGATACCGACACCGGCTGCACCGGCCACGATGGGAATCAGTAAGGAAGAGTTGGCTGGAGCTGCGATGGCCTTGTATAATGGTTTCATGTTCTCCCCGGTGAGCGATATCTCAGACCATGGATGGGGGATGCTATCCGGGGCGTGTACAGCATTGGAAGATGGACCAGGGGCTGAAATCAATTTTGCTTGCAAACCGGTAGCAATGAATGCATTCCAGAACAGGTCAATGCCTTTATCGATTTCTTTTTTTTGTTCAGCCGGGAGGGAGGCTACTGTTATACCGGCATGATCTTCAAACTGATTATAAACATTGGCTGCAAACTTCTCCTTTTTGTATTCTTTTCCTTTCAGGGCGGAGGTGTATATCCATATCACTTGTTGAATAATCGATTCTCTTTCCTTTTCCGGGTTGGGGGAAAAAGGTGTAACGTATTTGGCCTGGTCCTGGATCACCTTCACTGCTGCTTCTGTCTGTTCCATAACTTTCGCAAGGACTTTGGCCAGGGATGGTGTCTCCATGTTGGATCCAAATATTCCTGCAACAGGCGTATCTGTACCCGGCCAATGGATCATGATATCTGCAACCGGCTTTTCGGATTTGTAATGTAGTGATGATGCGATAGCAGGAATATCACCGGGTGTAAAAGGGGAGACCGGTGTCATAAGTACGGACTTTACAAACCCACTGGGTACAGGTGCGTTGGGATTTCCTACCGGAACCCAGGTATTCATAGGCGGCAAAAGATTTCCCGGAGGAACAGGTGGAGCCTGAATATCCACGCAATAACCATTGACCGGAATTACTGTATTGCCTGGAGGAACAGTAGTTTCAGGAATGGTGGCGATATAAGGTTGGTATTGACCGGAGGAGGGGATATAAACGATTTGGGATAGAATATGAATGCTGTTCCTGCCCTCATTGGTGACATTCAGGTTGGCGATATGGCCGGTGGTATGGCCGGTTCCCGTGGCTTTGATATTGGTTTGACTGAGGAGAGGAGTAGTTATCCAGGCCAACAGGATAAAAGTGGAAAGTAATAGAGTTCTGCAGGATAGTGCGTGATGTGCCATTTTCCAGGAATTAGTCTGCGGACTAATATAAGGAAATAATGGGGTGGGGTTTCCTGGAGGGGTGGAGGCGGGACCCCGATCACGTATTCACCCGGTTCGAAGACTTACCTATAAGACGGGGTAGGGGTGGGAGAACTCCAGCAGGCGCAAATTAGTGGCATTACCGTTAAAAATCCCCAGACCAGCCCATCATGTGCGCCACACTCCCTCACCTCAACCACTCGGGGCAAGTTTGGCTCACAGTTGCGCTTCAGGTACCCTGGGGTTTTCGGAACAATATCACGCCATCATCGTGATGAGTGAAGAAACACAGGGGAGATTCTTCGCCGGCACGTGCGAAGAGATGGGGCAGGATTCAATTTCGAAAGGGCCGCCGGCTGAAGTTGTATACCCCATCAAAATTTATCGTTCCTCAAAATTTTTCACCCCTGTGTGCTGCGCAACCCCGGGGCACAATAGATTTCGTTTTTTTGTGCCCCGGGGTTTTCGGAACAATATCACGCCATCATCGTGATGAGTGAAGAAACACAGGGGAGATTCTTCGCCGGCACGTGCGAAGAGATGGGGCAGGATTCAATTTCGAAAGGGCCGCCGGCTGAAGTCGTATACCCCATCAAAATTTATTGTTCCTCAAAATTTTTCACCCCTGTGTGCTGCGCAACCCCGGGGCACAATAGATTTCGTTTTTTTGTGCCCCGGGGTTTTCGGAACAATATCACGCCATCATCGTGATGAGTGAAGAAACACAGGGGGGATTCTTCGCCGGCACGTGCGAAGAGATGGGGCAGGATTCAATTTCGAAAGGGCCGCCGGCTGAAGTTGTATACCCCATCAAAATTTATCGTTCCTCAAAATTTTTCACCCCTGTGTGCTGCGCAACCCCGGGGCACAATAGATTTCGTTTTTTTGTGCCCCGGGGTTTTCGGAACAATATCACGCCATCATCGTGATGAGTGAAGAAACACAGGGGAGATTCTTCGCCGGCACGTGCGAAGAGATGGGGCAGGATTCAATTTCGAAAGGGCCTCCGGCTGAAGTCGTATACCCCATCAAAATTTATCGTTCCTCAAAATTTTTCACCCCTGTGTGCTGCGCAACCCCGGGGCACAATAGATTTCGTTTTTTTGTGCCCCGGGGTTTTCGAAATCACCAACAAAGGAGCGAATGAAGAAACAAACAGGCGCTGTACTGAGCGGAGTCGAAGCAGGTGATAAAATTTCGCGACTCGTGCTGAGCGGAGCCGAAGTAAGCATGAAATTTTGATGAGGTAGAAAGCAGAAGCATGGTATAAGAAATCTTCAATCGCCAATGCTTCGACCTGCTAAACACATCCTTGGGCTATGGTTCGACCATCTAGCACGCATCCTTGTGCGACAGCTCATGGTTCGACCTGCTCGCCCTCATCATAGTTCGGCAGCTCGCCAACCGCCAACCGCCAACCGCAGCTCAGCAACCGTCCAAATTCTAAATTCTAAACAAATCTAAAATCTAAATTCTAAAATCTAAATTCCAAAATCTAAATTCCAAAATCATTTAGCTCTTATCCACTGCTCCGGTAAAAGTACCTCCTGCGATGCTCCTTCTTTATAACCATATATTTCAACAATGTCGATTCGGTCACCTTCTCCGATCCGCGCGAGAAACTGGAGTGTATCATCGTCGAATTTGGTTTCGGCATGATAGGACGAAATCGGCTCCATGCCTTTGAACTTAAAGACGATCACAAAGTGCCGGATGCTCAGGGTATCCGGAAGTGGGTACGTAAGATCCTGGAGCGTTTTGGCCTGGTGGATGGTTTGAAGGGATAGGGTATCGTAGCGGACGGTTTGCGATGAGGCAGATCCGGTGAAAAAGAGAAAGAGGAAGACTGAAAAATATAGTTTCATAAACGGACATGGTCAGATCTCCGCTAAAGATCGTAAGATTTACGAGGGAAGAATTTAATGAAATGCTAATGGACCTGATCCCATCCAAAATCACCTATCGTCAAATCAAATCTAAAATTAACAATCGCCAAATCAAATCCCAAATTTAAAATCTTAAATCCAAAATTGGTTTGGTTGGCGTCGGTGAAGTTTTATTTTTGAAGGAATGGATTGAATTATTGTTGATGTCTTGACTATCCTTGAACCATCATTTCCACATTAGCTTCCGTTGAAGGTGCGAATTATCGTCATGTTTGTTAGGTTTGATTCTATGGCCTTACTGGTGTTACAGAATTTGCCAATCACTTTTCATGTCCAAATGGGGTTGTGTAATACCTCTGAGTCAATTCCAAATAGAACATCTTTCAAATCATCTTCTGTTTTAATTTCAAATGATCCCTCCTTAATATTTACTCTCGGACAATAGTCATGAATGTATGAAACCATAAGCTTTTTCTCATTCGGTTGAAGTTTATTCAATGTCTCCATTGCAATAGCAATTCGTTTTCTGTTCATTGTCTTTACTGATTCTGCATTGTAACCATCTTCTAATTTAATAAAATCGTTTTTCAAAAAATCTTCAGTCTCTTTATCCGTTGCCTCACGATACAAAACTTCTATACCTTTGAAGATAGTTGAAATGGAAGTGAGTTTTCTGAAATAAAGGATATCAGCTGTCTTGTCATAAATTGCATCAGCAGAATTATTGATTACAATTATTGGTTTGCCAACAACCAACTTTGGACTTTGACCAATTGAAAACCATTTTTTTTCCAGAAGTTGATTAGACAACATTTTCTGAAAGTAAATTTTACTTCCTTGCACTGAAACTAAAAAATCAATGTAATGATATTCATTCACTGGAATCTGATTGTATTCGGTCGAAATAAATTTCTTCTTCAAAAAGCTAATGAAATATTCTTCTTTAGAAAAATCCGAAATGCTAAACCATTCATCATCTTCTAACTTGTATTTGGCTTCATAGGTCTTTGTATTTATCAAATCGCTGGGAGTTGAAAAAATAGTTTTGTTGGAAAGAATTTTATAAAAGTTGTCTTTTCCCCCCTTTTTTTTTGCTAATAGATGATTCATGTTGTTTGCTTGTCATTGTCAATGAAGGTAAAATCATTAATTCGTTTTAAGGAAGGAAAATTTATTGTGTTCGGATTTTTAAGTTTTTTCTTAGTGATTAAGAACACTCTGGTGTCGTTGTGCGTTGTGAGATTTAAAAAGAAATGAAAACCAAATAGTAAAAACATTCGATTGAAATAAAGTGTCTGAGAAAGGAAAGTGAATACAAACAAGATTGCAAAAACAAAACTCAATGTTTCAAAATTCGGAACACTTAACGCAACGAAAAAATATCCTAAATAACTTGGCAAAAAAGAATTATTCGCCAACTCAATTGCTTTAACCGCTGATACTCCTTTCTCTGATTCTACACTATCAAAATCTAAATACTTTGAAAGAAGCAAGCTAATAAAAGTAAGCAACACGGATATTAAAATATAAATGATGTATGAAACATAATTTGGAATAATCATAAGGCAAGATGGTACAAAACGTATTGTTACCCCCATTTTAATCAAATACACCACTATGATTAGCGAAGTAGAATTGAATGTAAGAAATAATCTGAAAATAAGATTCATGTTATTTGTTAAATTATGAAGTCAGAAGGATTAAAGTCAAGAACACTTGTAATCACATCAGGGTTTCTTTTCCTATTATAAAACCATCTTTCTTTCCAATGTTTAACAAATTCTTTTTTGGTAAAATTAAAATATTTTGGTCTTTTGCTTTCATCATTTAATACTTCATTAAAATTATTAGCCAGTGGAATAAAATAGATACTTCTTTTAAAGAATGTTTCAAAAGAAATCAGAGTCAAAACCTAATGAATCCCCTGCAGATCTAATTACACGCATTATCCAACTTGGACCATCTCCAAAACTGTGGTTTACATCAATATTTTTTGATTTAAGATAGCTTTACCATTTCTCGAATTGTCTCTTTTGATAGATGCAATGTTCCATATCCTTTTGTATGTCCGATTGGTTGGTAAGTAAATTCGTCTTTATACTTCAATACGATTATATTGAGAACTCTTCCCATATAAACTTGTTGTAAATATTCCAACAAGTGAATTTGCAATTCGTTTATTAATTATTGTGTCTTTTGCTGGATATTTGTTATGATAAATTTTTCTCACTTCGTTTGAAGCAAGTAAAAGCGAAATCAATTTTCCACCAATAAATAATTGTATGGTGGCAATGCTCCAATAACAAAAGCATCCATTGTATAAATAAGATTTTTTGTTCTTGTCTTTTTGTCCCATCCAATAAATTCATCTCGTTCTGGAATATGAATGATTGGGCTTCCTAATGCAGCAATTCCAATTACGGGCTTATTTGGCAATGCTCTATCACGAATAATAAGTTTAATTCTTCTTCCAACATAATCGCTGTATGGTGAACTCCAGTAGTATCGAAATATTCTAAATAAGTCTATGCTGCTTTTCTAGTTTCACAAACTTCAATAATTGGATCAATCTCTGAACTCAATACATCAATGTCCATTAGCTAGATTTTTTCTTGCAAACTCAATATTTTTGTCAATCCATTTTCTATTGTTATTAATTATTTCGTCTCTTTTAAATGACATTGCTTGTTTGATTGTTTCCTTGTCATAATTATCTGGCGGAAATAGACTTCGATTTTTTTTTTCCAAATTTAAATTCCCAATCAAGATTTATTAGATCACGAAGAATAAAAAGTTTAACTCGTTGCTTTGGTGATTTTCCTTTATAAGGAAAATTCTAATGACTTTCTTTCTTTTTAAGAATTGGTTCTTCTTTAAATTCAAATTTCAAACTCATGCTTTGTTAATCTTTGACCAATTGGTATTCGGTGCACAAAATAATTTACAATTCTTTTATCTTCAGGATGTTTTCCTTTACCGAATAACTGGGTCAGTTTCCAAAATGTACTTTAATAGAATGGTTTTAGTTCATTTTCGCTTCTAAATTCATCTGAGAAAATCTTCTTTAATTTCCTTTATTAAAAAGTAAAGTTGGCCATCGTAAATTCCCCAAAAATCATCCTCAAATTTCATATTGATAGTTAGTTTCTTTTTTTCAATTAGTTTCTTTTAAAGGCTTCGCCAATGCTTTATCCTACTTCTGATATTTTTCCAGATTTTTTAGCGGATGAATTCGGGATATTCGGGCTCTTCTTTGTTGTTTACTATATTGTCTTTATACAATAATTCAAAATCTTCTAATTCTTACTGGAAATACAAAAGGTTGCTTTGGAGCACTCCACATATAACAGTTACCTTGAATAGGTTCGCCAATAAGATGTGCAAGAATATCGTGAGAATAATGTGAGTTGTATTTTCCTAAAGTACCTGCATCTCCTTCCGAAAGTAAGTGAAAACAAAACCAATTGTCCGCTTGGCTTAATAGTTCAGGAGCCATTGAACCGGGTTGTTGTGTAACTAAGATAGCTCCTAAATCATATTTTCTACCCTCTTTAACCCATTCAACAAACGGACTTGATTCTTCAAGATTTCTGACCTAACACGCTTTGAGCTTCTTCAATAATAGAAATAACGGGAATAGGTGAATTTCCTCCTGTGAAATTTTCTTGATTGTATGAAAATATTTTTCTCATTAACAGACCTGCAATATTATAACCAGCGGATGAACTTAGCATACTTATATCAATAACAACACACTTTCCATCTTTTAATGCTTCAATTGTGCCATCAATAAGCATACTATTAGGGTCATGAAATAGTTTAACAACATTATTGAGATTGCTTCTTGCAGCATTTATTTCACCAGTATTATTTCTGATTTGGTCTCCTGAATATCCAATTAGGTTTCCAATTTCTTCATCAGTCGATTGATATCCTTTTGATTTTATTAAGTCAATTAATTGTCTCCAGTTAGTTTCTGAAACGCCTTTTAGTTTCAAAATATTTTGTTGTTTTGTCTGTCAGATGAAACTGAAATTCCTATTACATCTCGTGCGGGCAAGTTTCTTATATCTAATCTAACTTCACCTGCTTTCCAACTACCGTAATACTTTGGAGCTCTATCGTTCTTACGATTAGTGAAAACTAATATGTTATTCTTCAATTGATGGACATCACACAATCCAGGTCTATTTTTGATAATCCGGCCAAAAATATTCTCCGTCAGCGTCAAAAATTAAAACTCCTACATTTTTACCATCTTCAGTTTTAGGAATTCCATCACGATATAATTCTCCAGTCAAAAATTTAATAAGATTGGATTTGCCATAACCTGCTCTTGCGAAAACAACAGAACGCTTTGATACAAGATTATTAATATTGAATGTTACTTTAAGTTCAGGGGATATGTCGCATTATATCTTCGGGTATTGATGTTTTACCTGAATAAACAAATTCACCTAAAACATAATCTCCCAAATCTGTAGCACCATCACTCAAAGTGACAAAGTTCTTTTAACACACTGTCACTTGGTAAAGCAACTTTGGCTCCTAAATGAGGTAGTCGTCTTTGTGATGGAACAAAAATAATTTTTTCGATTTCTTTTTCTTTCCCATTTTTTATTCTTAACATTTATATTTTTTACTGCTCCTAAAAGTTTAATTTGAACTTTATATTTCAGTTTTGCTTTTTTAAATCTTCTGGAACTTCTTGTTCTCGCTCTTGCATGGTGTTGATATAATCTTCACCCTCTGCAGAAGCAAGCAAACCGGATGGAACAAATTTTGTAATTCTTCCCAACGATGCTTCTTCTTGAGTACCAAGTTCAATTAACAGGAATTGACCAAGTTGTGGTCTGTCATGCATTGATGAATTGTATGGTGTAACAATTTCCGCAGCAAATTCAAATCCTTTTTCGCTGAAACCTTTAAAGGTTCCAAATACATTTTGATTTTGCAAATAGTTCAGGCATTTCTATATCTTATGTTGGTTAAATTTTGTCCTAAGTATTTCATTCGTAAAACTTTTTCTTTTTCCTCTGGAGATAAATTTCTGTGTGATTCCTTCAAATAAAATATCTTGTAAAATATCAACTTCAAGTCCATTCACTTTTGCAAAATCATGTGCTTTTTGCACACACATAGGAAAATCAGGAATTGGAAATCCAGGTTGTGCGTCTTTGGTTAGTTGCCCAATAATTTTATCTGCATCTCCAATTGCCATTCTGCAATATCAACAGGCCATACTGGGTCAAATGGTCTGTCTCCAAATTTTACTAAAAACATTTTCCCAATAGCTTGATAGCGATATGTTCCGTTCTCATCTGGTTCACTTGTTTCTAGTGTATCAAGCCATGTTCTATCAAAGTTGTAGCAGTCTGCTTCGATGTCATCGGGTACTTTTACATAACATGGATAAGATTTATGTAATGTACCTTCAAATTCTAATGCGACTGAAAGGCGGCTTAAAACTGCACTTTGTTTTGCAACTCCAACCATTGAAACATTTAAATGTTTTTCTGTTTGTGTTCTTCATGCGCTTCTCTAATCAGCTTGTCAATTAGCGGAAAGACCGTCAGCTTAAATGATTTAGTTCTTAACATTCCTTCTCTTACAATGATTGTATCTGAACCCCAATCGCTATATTTCATTAAATCGTATAGAACAGCCCATTCAACAATGTCTCTGTAAATTCTAACTGCACCTGTGCTTTTTCCTGGTTCTTCAATACCTTTCAAGCAGATAGGATAAGCCAACAACATTCATTTTTAAATCCTCACAAAGTTTTCTTAAAGGTTCAACCAACAAGGGACTTGTTGTTTGCTCTTTCGTTGAAGTCAGAAGCTTTGGAGTTTCCTGCAATTGCATCCAACGCACATTGATTGCCCCGTGAATCAACAACACGAACTAGTTCAATAACAGCAGGATTAAAATAAAGTCTATTGTCACCTCCGTCTGATGATACAAATGAGACAGCATTAACTGAATAAGGTCTGATTGGCTTTACATCATTCTTAATCCGTCTTGCATATTCTCTGAACTTTTGTATGACTGGATCTTCATTTTTGTAAGCATCAAAAACTCGTTTTTTTATTTCTTCAAAATTATTTTCCGCAAGTGCCATTATAATTCGACTCAGGGTTTAAATGTCTTAATAAAGTGTAAGGATGTTTTGATCTTTTGGATAGTTCTGCTATCGACCGCAAAATCAAACTATTCAGTGGAATAAAATCATAAATTTAATTAATCAAAAAGCTGATAGTGTATACTAATGTAATACTCCCCATTTGTTGGACCAAAAGGTTGATTCGCTAAGTTAATGTTTTCTGTTGTCATGCTGCAAGATTTCTCATGGATTGATCATAGGCTGTATTCGGTGACATCCTGATGGTCTGATGTTTTTTCCGGTGATAGTATTCGATGTAGCGTTGTATTCCTTCAAAGAGTTCCAAACCGGTATCGCAAGGATTAAGGTAGACATGATTGTATTTCAATGACTTCCAGAATCGTTCGATCCAGACGTTATCTGTTGCTCTTCCTTTGCCATCCATAGAGACTTTGATCTGATTGTCCTCAAGGTAGTTGATCCATCCGGGGCTGGTATATTGAGAGCCTTGATCCGAGTTTAGGATCTGAGGCTTGCCATGTCGCTCGATAGCCTCCTTTAACACCTCCAGACACCACTTCTTTGACATACTGTTCTAATGCCCCAGCCTACAATCTTTCGGCTGTATACGTCAATAAATGCAGTCATGTATAAAAAGCCCTTTGCCATTGGAATGTAGGTAATGTCAGTGCACCACACCTGGTTAGCATGAGTGATTTTCAAGCCTCTGAGCAAGTAAGGCTTAATGAATTCTCTTAAAGCACCTTTGGTGAGGTTTTTACGACGATACAGCGTTTGATGGTCCATGAGTTTAAACAAGCGCCGGATTCGTTTAGGTTCAACAGGATAGCCTTTTTCCTTAAGCCAATCCACCATAGAAACCACTCCTTCCGTCGGATGCCCAAGCAAATGCTTGTCCATGAGATGCATCATTTTGACATTCTCAGGTTTTTCCGGTATTGGCTGATAGTACTACGAACTTCTCGGTATGGACAGGATATCATATTGCTTGCGCACAGATAGCTTTTTATGGTTCGGATCGATTACTTCCATTCGCTGTCGTTTATCCCCAATTTCCGCGCACTTTTTTTTAAAAAGTCATTTTCCACTTTTAGCTGTCCTATCTGTGCATACAGCTTTTCAGCCTCAATGGATGACTCAGATCCACCAGCTATTTGACCGTGCTTGAAGGCCTTGGGAAGATGTTCTAAGGCTTCTGCTTTCCATTTGGAGATCGTTTGGCATTCACATCGAACTGCTTGCTTAGCTGAGCCATTGTCTTTTGGTTCTTGATGGCTTCCAGGGCAACCTTGGCCTTGAATTCCGCGCTGAACTTGCGCCTTGTCTGTTTTGTCATAGATTTAGTAAATTTAGGTGATAGATTTAACTAAACCTCTGGTCTCAATTTAGGGAGTGTTACATCTTTTAGTAGTTACAAATCTGAAGTATGGTAGCGATTTCGGATTTAAGAATTTTCGCAGGTGGACTATTGCAAATGTTTTATTTAGCATTTATTTATTCTCTTTGAACTCTTCGATTTTTGAAAAAGGTATTCTCTATTGTACCATGGTTCCCATTCATGGAAATGTTACTGATCTTCGTAAAAATAAGATAGCTGATATTAATGCTTGCCGATAATTTCAGCGAACTGTTGACAAGTGCAATGATCAGCTTGAATAGCTCGGACAGCTAAAACTATTGAAAATATCAAAATAGCTTGATAAAGACTATAACACATCCCTCTTAAAACTAGCAAGAGTGAAGGACAACGAAATTTTCAGGAGAGTAATCCTTATACATACAATTTTATTTTCCACTTTACTAAAACCTGGTTCCTTTCCCTTTAGTCTTTTTTTCCATATTACTTGTGATACAATTTTAAAATTTTCGTAGGATACATATTGATTAATAAATCCTAATAAGTAACAACCAGATAGAATAATAGATATCTGAAATAAATTGTAATCTACTGATTTGGAAAATAAAATATCTATAAAATCATTAGGCTCATACAATATAAGTAATTAGGCTTAATAGAATAAATGAACCTGGTAAAATATAAACAAAATGTCCAAAAGTACATTTAATATTTTGCATACTTAAAAATAAAAGAATATAAAAAATGTAAATCAACAAAGGCAAAGATAACTATATTTGGGCATTGAGTGAAATATTTAAAGTTGAGTTTTTAGCAGATATTATTATTTATTTAATTCAAGCATCCGCCTTGTAAATCTAAGAATTTAGATTAATATTTTAGACAGGTTGTTTAAAAATTACTTCTTCAAAACCACATACCCATACCCTCCCAAATCAATCTGACTACCCGTCGAAACCACAGCCCCACTCAGCGCATCCGTCCACGTCGTATTCGCCACACTGGCCGGTAGCGTAAAGCTGATGGCCGTATTTCTTAAGTTCGACGCAACAAAAACGATTTCGGGGTCCAATTCTTTAGTAAACGCACAGATATTGGTATTGCTGTACGAAGTTAACTGGCCCCTTCGTATCGCCGGACTCTGATTCCTGAAGGCCAAGATCTTTTTATAGTCCGCTGTTACTTCCGGATTGAGCGTCCAGTTGATATTGATACCTGTAAAAGGGAAAGTAAGCCTGAACGGCGTACCCACTTCCTGGCCATTGTAGATCATCGGGACGCCTTTCATATACGCCACCACCATGAAGGCCGCCATGGAACCCGGGATGCCGCCAAACAAATCCAAAGGCGTACCGTCTGAACTATTCACATCATGATTGGTGAGATAGCGCACTACTTGTTGCCCATCGGACGCATTGACAAACTCGGAGGTATTCAAGGTATTGATGCCCGTGACGGGTTGGTTATTATTAAAGATGTTTTTCATTTTACCATAAAAACTAAACCCAAACGTAAAATCAAATCCATCGGTAAACAGATCACTTCTGTTTCCTTCCGCCAGGAGCAGCAAGTGATGCGTAGTAATATTTCGGAGCGAATCAATAGCCTGTATCCAAAAATCAGCAGGAGGACCATCAGCATAGTCGCAACGGAAGCCATCTACATTGGCGGCATAGACCCAATACTTCATGCTCGTTATCATCTCCAGGCGCATATCCGCATTTGAAAAATTCAATTGCGCGACATCGTTCCATCCGGTACCGGGAGGACTGACTATGTTACCGCTTCCGTCTTGCAGGTACCAGTCTTTGTGGTCGGTGATCCAGGCATTGTCCCACGAGGTATGATTCGCTACCCAATCCATGATCACGCTCATGTTTTTTTGATGTGCACCTTCCACCAGGTTGCGCAGATCCGCCAGGTTGCCAAATTCCGGATTCACTAATCGGTAATCCTTCACACAATACGGCGAGTTGACTCCGTTTAAACTGCCTACCGGGTAGGTCGGCATCAGGTAGATGACATTCACGCCCAAGGCTTGTATAGAATCCAGTCTTGCCGTTACTCCTTGAAGGCCACCTTGCGTACTAAAGGCCCGGATATTGACCTGGTAGATCGTTGCATCCTGCCGGTCCGTTACATGTTGAAACGGGGTTCCATATTGAGCTGACTCATTATTGCTTACTGTCAGATTTAAGGTGCAGGATCGGGTACCAAACACTATATCAAATGTTGCCGTTCCTTCAGCAGAAGCCGTTCCACTAATGGAATACGTAAGGTTGCCCGAGCCATTCGATAATGTGCCTGCTTGTAAGACCGCTGCCAGCCCAATCACTCCTGTTGATGCTATCGAAGTACCGGCGCTATACTTTGCCCCGTTACCACCATCATAAGCCACACTCATGGTGCCTGCATATTCAATGCCGGTCAGTGGCGAGTTCGATGCCGTGGCAGCGGAACAGTTTAATGCAGCAATTTCCGGTGTGGGCAGTACGGCAGGTTCATCGGTTTTATTACAGGCAAGGCTGATGTAGATAAAAGCGAAAGCAAAGAAATATATTCTCATAATCAAAGATGCAAATTAATTCTTTCTCCTTCGCCGTTGTTGGAGTTTTCTCCAACGACCTGTAGAAACCCAATGGGAATTCGCAGTGAGGATTCTTCAGAAGATTTTACTTTTTGTATCTCGTGGGCTTTAGGAGATACTTCGACCATAAAGGACTACGCCTTTACGGCAAGCTCAGCACAACGGAACTCCAGCAGCAACAATTCAGCGGCAATGGTCCTTCGTTCAACAGAGTCAGATTACATAATCGTTGAGCGAAGTCGAAACGATGTTAGATAGATTTTTTTCCCGGTCGTTGAGCGGAGTCGAAACGAAACGGGAATAGACAATAACAACAAGTATGAATTTGTAGGAAGGATTCTTCGGGAGATTTTACTTTTTGTATCTCGTGGGTTATAGGAGATAGTTCGACTACGCTCACTACAGGAAACTTTCCATCCAATGGCCATCCTCTTTTTAATTTGCGTTAATTCGTGAAAATTAGCGGCTCCTTTTTTGTATCACGTTGGCTGTTGGAGAGAACTCCAACAGCGGCGAGGAAAGAAATGGAATAAATGAAGATACCTTTTCCGCCTCCTCCGTTTAGAAAGAATAAATCCTCTGCATCAACCAATGATCAATCATCACTAAAGCCGCCATCGCCTCCACGATCGCCACCGCCCGCGGGACCACACAAGGATCATGTCGCCCCTTGCCCTGGAGGATGACTTCCTCACCGGCACGATCCACGGACTTCTGATCTTTCATCAGCGTAGATACCGGCTTAAATCCCACCCGGAAATAAATGGGCATGCCATTGGATATGCCGCCTTGTATGCCCCCGGAGTGATTGGTGGACGTGGTGGTGCCGGATTCCGTTTTTATCCAGGCATCATTGTGCTCACTGCCTTTCATCCTGGCCGCAGAAAATCCGGAACCGATGTCAAATCCTTTCGTGGCATTGATGGACAGCATGGCATGCGCCAGATCTGCTTCCAGCTTATGAAATACCGGTTCGCCCAGCCCCACCGGGCATCCCTCGATCACACCGGTCACAATTCCACCGACGGTATCGCCGGCATCCCGCACTTCTTCGATGAGCTTTTGCATGCGCTCTGCAGTTTCCCGGTCAGGACATCGCACTAAGTTTTTCTCAACTGCATTCCAGTCAAACTTTTCTATCGGCAGATCCAGATCAATATGACCTATACTGGTCACTGCGGCCCGGATCGTGATGCCTTGTTGCTGCAGGTACAGTTTAGCGATAGCGCCTGCTGCGACCCAGTTTACCGTCTCGCGCGCAGAGGATCGGCCTCCGCCGCGATGATCCCTGAGGCCATATTTTTTCTCGTAGGTAAAATCAGCATGAGAAGGCCGGTAAGCCTGCGACACCTGGTCGTAATCGGAGGATCGCTGATCTTCATTGGGGATCAGGATCATGATCGGCGCCCCGGTCGTCTTGCCTTCATACACACCGGAGCGAATGGAAATCCGATCACCTTCTTTTCGTTGCGTGGTGATGGAGGATTGTCCAGGTCTGCGCCGATCCAGTTCATGCTGGATATAGGCCTCATCTACTTCCAGTCCCGGCGGACAGCCATCGATGATGACCCCGAGCCCCGGCCCATGCGATTCTCCCGCCGTGGTGATCCTGAATATGCGTCCGAAGCTGTTTGAGGCCATGGATTTTGGAAATAGGTCGGAAAGATATGCCTATTGCCCCTAAATCCCCTGATACTTCGACTCCGCTCAGCAACCGAGGGGACTTACTTTTAGATTTATGTTGTTGATGGCGGATTTTATTTGTTGGACAACGAGATCGATGTCATCAAATATTTGATCATTGGTAAAACGAATCAAGTGAACACCGAGTGATTTTAATTTATTCTCTCTGTCCTGATCATCTAATTTGATATCCTCAAGTGTGTGAATGGTGCCGTCTACTTCGATCACCAGTTTTACAGGATGACAATAGAAGTCTACAACATATCTCCAAATAGGATGCTGACATCGGAATCGATATCCTAAAGCACTTTTTGACAACTGATACCAGAGCATAATTTCTGCAGGTGTCATGTGATTACGCAAATACTCAGCAAACTGGAAGGTAATTTTAGAGGCACCGTAATGCATGTTAGTGATCATAATTGTTAGTGTCTTGAGCACCTCCATTTGTTACCGTCCAAGGCAATTATTTTTAAAATAATTGGCAGAAGTCCCCTTCAGGGGATTTAGGGGCAAAAGACGAAACCACAGGAAGTCCCCTTTAGGGGATTTAGGGGCGGGGCGTGAAACCACAGGAAGTCCCCTTTAGGGGATTTAGGGGCGGCGCAAAATTCCCTTAATTTTACCCTCTCATGTCAAACCACGTTGAAATCTCCCCCTCTGCCGAAGAGCAACTTGAATTCCATAAGATCAGGGAAATTTTAGCCACCTATGCTAAAGGCGAAGCTGGCAGGATAGCTTGCTTATCACTGCACCCAATGACAGATATCGATCTGATCCGGGAACGGGTAAATGAAGTTTATGAATTCACTTCCATTGCCTCCCTTCCGGACCGGCTCCGGTTAAATGCCTATCAAGATATTTCTATTGCCCTGGATCATCTGGTTGTGGAGGGGTATGTATTACCGCAGGAAGATATCCATGAGATGGGGAGGCAGATGGAACAAGTGCATCAGCTGTTCCTGTTTTTTCAAAATCCGGATTGGAAAAGAGAATTCCCTTCGATCCTGCGGTGGCTGAACCGCGTAGCAGACCCATCCAGTCATATCAGGCAGATCCGGAAAATTCTTGATGAAAAGGGAGAGGTGCGTCCCGATGCTTCGCCGCAATTACTGAGCATATCCAGATCGAAGGATGCAGAGATCTCTCGCCTGAACAGAGAGTTCGCCAAACTGATCGGGAAATATAAAAATGAGGGATATCTCGCCGACACTGTTGAATCGATTCGTTCTGGTCGCAGAGTGCTTTGTGTCAATGCGGAACATAAAAGACAGATCCGCGGTATCATTCATGATGAATCGACAACAGGACGCACGGTTTTCATCGAACCTGAACTCATCGTGGAGATCAACAACAACATCATCGAGTTCGAGGCGGAATTTAAAAAGGAAGTGTATCGGCTGCTTAAGGAATTGTGCCTGGAGCTTCGGCCTTATCGGGAGGATGTTGAGGATATCAGTAAGCTCATTCAGCATTGGGATCTCATCCAGGCACTGGCTTCGATGGGCATCAGCTATAAAGGCAATCGTGCGAGGTTGCAGGAAGAAGGCACCTTGCATCTCCTGCAGGCCCGGCATCCTTTGTTGTATTTGAAAAATAAAGCAAAGGGAAAAGATATCATCCCGTTTGACCTCAGGCTGCAACCGCCTAATCGATTACTCATATTGAGTGGCCCGAATGCAGGGGGAAAATCAATTTTGCTGAAAGCCACCGGTTTGATTCAGGTGATGGCTCAATGCGGCATGCTGATTCCCGCAGATGGCGGCACTATCATCGGGATCATGAGTTGTATCGCGGTCGATATCGGCGATCAGCAATCCATAGAAGAAGATCTTTCTACTTATAGCTCGAGATTGAAAAATATGAAAGGGGCCTTATCTGCTGCCAGCGAATCCACGTTGATTCTGGTGGACGAATTTGGTTCCGGGACAGATCCAAAAATCGGGGGCGCGATAGCTGAAGCCATCCTGGATGCGATCGTAAAGCGTCAGGCCTTTGGCGTGCTGACCACCCATTATCCGAATATCAAAGCTTATGCGCATAACACCAAAGGCGTGGTGAATGGGGCCATGTTATTTGACAAAGAAAAAATAGTCCCCACGTATCAGTTAAAAATCGGTAAGCCCGGGAGTTCATTTGCTTTCGAGATTGCGGAGCGAACCGGGTTACCCGGAGAAGTGATTGCCTATGCGCGCAAGCGTGCGGGAACACAAGCCGTGGAAATGGAAGACCTCATCCATGACCTGGATGATAAAGTGCTTAAACTCGATACGGAGATAAAAAAGGTCGCGGACAAACAGCATGAGCTCGATCGCCTGATTGCTAATTATGAACAATTGCGTCTCGATCTCGAAATCAAACGTAAAAAATTTAAGATCGATCAAAAGAAGGCCTCGCTGAATGAAGCGTCCCAGTACAGTCAGGAAATGAATCGCCTGATGAAAGATTTGAAAAAGGAAAAGGATGCGGAGAAAGCAAAAGAACAGATTGAAAAAATCAAGGCGCGGCAAAACGAAGTGCATGCTGAAA
This sequence comes from uncultured Saprospiraceae bacterium, assembly GCA_963837505.1. Classification (GTDB taxonomy): domain Bacteria; phylum Bacteroidota; class Bacteroidia; order Chitinophagales; family Saprospiraceae; genus Opimibacter. The sequence goes on from CAWINN010000009.1 coordinate 144,571, forward strand.
TCAAAACGCTGGCAGAAGAATTGGTGGAGATACCGGGAGTCAGGAAAGATTTCAAAGCCGGTGATCACGTTAAACTGAAATCCACGCAGCAAATCGGAGTGATTGATCGCCTGGAGAAAAAGAGGGCCGTGATTACCATTGGACAATTGCAAATGACGCTGCCCCTTGATGAACTTTTGCCTTCCGGTGCTCCGCTGGAAATCAACCCGCATCGAAGTATCAAATCAGATACCGTCGATTATACCAAATTTGAAAATGAACTCGATATCCGGGGCATGCTTCCCGAAGAAGCCACCTCGTACCTGGAAAGGTTTATTGATGCGGCCTTCATGAGTTCACGGGATACTATTCGTATTGTACATGGGAAAGGAACCGGCCGGCTCCGCTCGTTGGTCTCCAGGACCATGAAAGGCTATCCATTCAAATCGATCCGACATCCGGATAATAAGGAAGGTGGGGATGGGGTGACGATCGGGGAGCTGTAAGAGTGTGCACGGTTCGTTTCGACTTTGATTCGATTCCGCTCAGAGCGAGCGCTCAGAGCGAGCGTTCAACAATGAAATCCGCTCGTCAATGAAAATTTATTTGCAAAAAAGTCAGGCCTGGCATAACTTTATTATTCACCAAATTGAAAACAATATGAAAGGATACATGTACATCCTGGAGTGTGGTAATGGTCAATACTATGTAGGCAGCACAGATGATTTAAAATTCAGAGTAAGGCTGCACCAGGACGGCAAAGCCGCCAATTTTACAGCTAAACATCCCCCAATTAAATTGGTCTATTTTGAAGAATTTAAAAGATTAGATGACGCTTTCAACAGGGAAAAAAATGTTCAGGGATGGAGTCGGAAGAAAAAGGAAGCATTGATTTACGGTCAGGAACAAATGCTTCACGGATTTTCTGTTTGTAAAAATGCGAGTCATTCAAGAAACAACAACCTGAATAAAGGCTTAACCGATCAGCGAAGCCGGGATGATATCAAATGAATCTTTTTCCCGGTCGTTGATTTGTAGTGGAACGATATCATATGAATTTTTTACCTTTTCGTTGAGCGCTCGTTGTGAGCGTAGTCGAATCAAAGTCGAAACGATGCCAATAGGATTCCTTGCCCGGTCGTTGAGCGCTACGTGTGTGAAGCGAAACGTCGGCGATTCAAGCGGTAGTCGAAACGAACGTGGCAACAGCGGAGTCGAAACGAACGTGGCAATAGCGGAGTCGAATCATCTCCAACGACCATTAAGAAACAAAAGACGATTGGTCATCCTGTTTTTCGCCGTTGTTGGAGTTTTCTCCAACGACCAGTAAGAAACCCAGTGGGAATTCGCAGGATGGATTTCTCGGAAGATTTTACTTTTTGTATCGCGTTGGTTGGCGGAGAGAACTCTATCCAACGGCCAGTTTACATGTTATATCTACTTTTTGTATTTCGTTGGCTGTTGGAGATACTTCGACTCCGCTCAGCACAGCGGAACTCCAACAGCGGCGAAAGTGGTTTGAGTAATCTCCTTTTTGTATTTCGTTGGTTGTAGAAGATGCTTCGACCATAAAGGACTGCGCCTTTACGGCAAGTTCAGCACGGCGGAACTCCAACAACAACAATGTTGCACCAAGTACCCCGGGGTTTTCGGAACGATGCGAAATGATAATGAAGCAAGTGCAGAAACACAGGGGAGAGAAATTTAGCGAAGGCGGAAATTTCGAAGGGGTATCATGGTAGGCCGATCTACCCCATCCAATTCGCCCGTATCGGCGAATTGATCACCCCTGTGTTCCTCCGCTGTTTTCTCTGCGAGAAAATTCGCTGCGGAAACCCCGGGGCACGAGCTTGTTGTTGTTGGCCAACAACAACAAGTGAGCGGTCTATGGTCCTTCGTCCTTACTTCTTACCCCTTACCCCTTCGTCACCTCATCCACGCCATATTCCCCTCGTAGATGTACAGGAAGAATCCTCCAATCACCAATGGTATCAAAATAGTAATGACCATAATGAGGTAATACCATCTGGGGATCCTGGAGGGCTCAATCCAATCGGCGATGAGGGAGAGCAGGAGAATCACCAGCATGACCCCCGGTAAAATAATGGTAGCATAGGTGGCCACATATTCATTCCATAGCCAGGCGGCTGTAAATACTACGCATTCGGCCAGGGCGACGATGAGGAGATGGGATTGGGTAGTGGTGGAATCTTTAGAGCTCATTAAACAAGAACCGGCTTGGACACGCAATATAACCAACCAAATGATGGTTTATCTTTCCGATATGAAAGGAGGATCTACTGGCTTTCTGTTGCTGGGTTTTGTCTTGCTGGCTGCACCGTTACTGGCCCAGACAGAGGCCGAATACAAGGCGGAATACGCGAAGCGGATCACGATGGAGATGATCAATGGGGTTTATATTCCCATGGATCTGGAGGATGCTTTCAGCGAATTGGACCGGTTGTCCGATCCGAAAGGGGTGGCGGAATTCAAGGCCGCTCCCGAGGACAGCATCCGCCGCAGACTCCATTTCGGACTGGGTAAATGGATATTGGTTAACTGGAGTCTCGAAAATGGTTCACGGATTTCACATTTCCTCAAGCAAAAAGGCGTAACAGATCCCGATGACATGGTGGAGTTTATTATCGTCATGTGGCATCGTCAGCTGAATGCGGAGCCGTTGAAAATGGAAGAGGAAATTGCCGCGATTCAAAAACGTTCGGAGGAAGAGCAGAAGAAGAGGGATGAGAAAAAGAAGGTGATCAGCATAGAGACGAAGCCGCATAAGGAATAATCATTCTGCCTCTAAATCCCCTGAAGGGGAATTCTCCCCCTAAATCCCCGAAGGGGACTTTTGCCCCTACATCCTCTAATGGGGACTTCTACCCCTAAATCCCCTAAAGGAGACTTTCTATAATTTTTTAGAAAAAATTGACACTGAAGGGTAATAAATGGTGGTGCTCAAGACACTTACAGGGGATACAAGTTTTCGTCGAAATCTAATAGAGGATCTCGGCCCTCCCGTGCTATGTAAATGGAGATGCTGCTGGCTTCTTCCAAACTTATTCCGCTACGTGGCGAAAGTATTTATGGCCTGATTATTTCTGCTAAGAACATTTTGCCACTAAGCGAGCCAGGCAATTTGCAATTTGCGTTTTCCAACAAAGGGAATTCAATGTCCGGGAGGCAGGGGCTCAATATATTGAACCCTCCGTGATCCAAAATCGACATCCTAGGTAGAGTACAACAGGAAGTCCCCTCAGTTGCTGAGCGGGAGTCGAACCATTAGAGGATTTAGGGGCTACACCACCTTATCCGCACAATACGAACTCGCAAACGCATCCGGCTTGGCTTTAAATACAAAGCCCATTCCTAAAATATAGCCCATAGCTTCCCGCAGGGCTTCATTGGATTTGAAATGAGGATCCGTGTTGATATCGGCATGCACCTCGAGACCAATGTCGTATTCATCCAGCAGATCACAAAGCTTGTAGGCGATGTCAACGGACTTCCAGACTTCGGTGATCATGCGTTCGCGGAGGCTGATCGTTTTTTCAGATTTTTCATTGTGGATAAACATGAACCCACCTTTTTTTTCGCGCAGGAAAACAATGACCGTGGCATATTCCGTGGTCGTACCCCTGACCTGGGAATCGGTGCCTATACAGACCTTCAGATGATAGCCATCTTGAATCTCGCGTTCTACAGTGGAACGAACTGCATCGAGGATGTGTCCTTCAATCCTTTCGCCATTGAATCTTCTCCAGGCCATATGATAGATTTTTGATACACGTAAATATATCAAAAACAATACGGAAAGCGATGCACCGGATTTGTAAAAGAATTGTCAATGGGATAAGGGATAAGAGTAGGGATAAGGAGTTAGGGATAAGGAGCAGGGAGCTAGGAGGAATGATCTAAAGCTTAAACTTGAAGACGTAAGACACGAGATAAAAGATGCCAGTCGCCAGACGCGAGACAAAAGACTCGTTATAGGTTTGGCCGCTATGCGGCTGGGGGTGTGTGTTGCGAATCATTTGCTATCCACTTTTAGCCGCGCTGCGGCATTTGGGAAAATGTGCACCATTATTTTCTAAGCGCAATAAGCCGCGAAGCAGCTATTAAGATATCTTCTCACATTATCTCTTCAACCCTTCAACCCTTCAACCCTTCAACCCTTCAACCCTTCAACAATTCAACATTCAACCCTTCAACCCTTCAACCCTTCAACAATTCAACCCTTCAACCCTTCAACCCTTCAACCCTTCAACCCTTCAACCCTTCAACCCTTCAACCCTTCAACCCTTCAACCCTTCAACCCTTCAACCCTTCAACCCTTCAACCCTTCAACCCATCAATTCTGCATCGCCAACATATCGCTTTCATCAAAGGACCTGAAATCCACCTGGCTCAATCCCGACACCCCTTGCTCTTCCATGTACACACCATATATAGTGTCCACGGCAGCCATGGTGGATTTGTTGTGCGTGACGATGATGAATTGAGACTGCGCGGAAAACTTTTTGATAATCTTATTAAACTTCTGGATGTTCGCGTCATCAAGAGGTGCATCAACCTCATCAAAGACGCAGAAAGGTGCCGGCTTCATGAGATAGAGCGCAAAGAGAAGAGCAATGGCCGTAAGTGTCTTTTCGCCACCAGAAAGTTGTGATAGTGATTTAGGCCTCTTGCCTTTCGGTTTGGCCACGATGTCGATTTCGGATTCGAGCGGATCGTTTGGATCGAGCAAAATTAAATCACAGGTATCGTCTTCTGTAAACAGGCTGCGGAAGACGTCAACAAAATTTTCACGCACCTGGTTGAAAGATTCCATGAACTTGATTGTTGCAGTCTCTTCTATTTCATTGATAGTGGTCAGCAACGACACCTTGGCATTCAGGATGTCCTGGCGCTGCAGGTTGATGGTGTCAAAGCGGGTTTTTATTTCTTCATGGGCATCGATGGCCAGCGGATTGATTTCACCATAGTTCTCCAGCCGGTTGCGGAGCCGGTTGACTTTGCTTTCCAGTTCTTCGAACGGAAGTTCCTGGTTGAGATGTTCTTCGGTGATTTCCTCCAGGCGGATGCCGAATTCTACCTGCATGCGTTCGGAGATGGCAACCATTTTATATTTCAGCTGGTTGTGCTGATCTTTCATTTCATTGATGAGGTATTGCAGGTTGCTTCGTTGTTTGTCCAGGATTTTTACCTTGTCCTCTACCAGACTGATATCATGCCGCTGCTGGAAATAGTTTTGTTCAGCTTCGGTCAGTTTGGCTTCTTTGCTTTTCTTATCCTCATATAAAGTGATGAGCTCTTCTCTCATGGAGGCAGATAAGGCCAGCATACGGTCAAGTTCATCTGTATCATTAGCAATCTGACTGGACTGTGCCTCGCTGGCCTGGCTTAGCTGATCAGCCTGGTCCTGGTGGTATTTCAGCTCGCGTTCGATCGATTCCATTTTGTTGGCCAGATGAATTTCCTGGAGACGTAATTCATTGACCTTGCTTTCCGCTTCATTCACCTTTTGCTGGAACTCGAAATATTGCTCCTCGGATTGTTCCAGGGAAACGGTGTAAGAGGAAAATTCATTTTTCTTCGCCTGCAGGGATTGAACAGCCTGTAAAGCGGCAGCTTCGGTTTCCTGCAATACTTCGATGTTCTTATTTCTACGCGCTGTCACCTCCAATACCCTTTCTGTGATATGGTTCAGCCGGCTGTTAATTTCAGCCCAGGATTGCAATAGGCTGACCGTTTTTGATCGCAGGCTTTGTAATTCAACGCTGTGGTCGACAGCCTGCAGGGCCTCTACCTGGTCCTGCGTGCGATCTACTTTGGCCTGCAGTTGATGCCAGGCATGTTTAAGATCGACAATTTCTTTTTCAAGCACCTCGAGATGCTTTTTACGTCCAAGCCGGTTCCCTTCAAATAATCCTATGCTGCCACCGGCAAGTTGTCCGGCGCGACGGATCATCAGCGCCTGCTGGTCTATGATGGTGGTATCGGCGGACTTGCTTTCCTGAAATTTATATTCCAGTGGGGATCCCTCTGACACGTATACATCATGCAATAATTGGCTGACCAGATGTTCATACCCCTGCTCAATCTCAATATGGCGGAGCAAGGGTGACAATCCCTGCATATCCCTGGTTTCGGGGCTGTTGTGATATTCACTGAGGATGAAAAAATTTGCCCGTCCTTTTTGTGCGAAATTTAAAAGTTTGACTGCACGTGAAGCTTCCTCCCAACTCTGCACGACATAATAATTCAGATAAGGTTCGAGGATCTGTTCGACAATGACTCTGTATTGCTGGTCGCAATAAATGATATCGGAGAGCAGGGGAGCGGTAACATTCCAGTCCTGGGCCTTATTGAGAAACTTGATCGATTCCGGGAAACCCTCCAGATTGGAGATCATGTCTTTCAACAAGTCGGCTTCATGTCCGCGCGCATCCAGGGTGCGTTGCAATTGGCGAAGCTGTTCCAGTTCGATCGTCAGCGTGGATTCCAATTCCCGGATGGTCCTCATCCTGTTCTGTTCGCTTTCTTCCATTTCCGCCAGGGCCATGGAGGCTTCATTTTTCTTTTCCTCCTTTACCGATAAGTCGTCAGCTAATAGCTGCTGTTCGTTTTCCAGCCGGTTGATTTCTTCTGACAGCATACGGTTTTCATTCCGGTTCATATCTGCATTGTGATGCATGACCGCAATATTTTTCTCCAGGTCAAAGACTTCTTTTTCGAATTGCTGGTGGAGCTGGCTGACCGTTTCCCGGTTCTGCATCATTTCACCATACCGGCCGGCCTGCTCGTCGCGGTATTGTTGAGCTTGTACCACCAGTTCTTTGTGGGCATTCAGCAGGATAAACTGATCTTCCTGCTGTTGTCGGAAGACCTGGATTTCCTGGAGGAGTTTGTGCAGGCGTTCGGCAGCGGAGGAAACCTGTAACTCAAGTTTATTTTTATTCTGTTCAATGAAGACGATCTTCTGATCCGCCAGGCTCTTCTCGCTTTCTATGCCCCGGATTTTAGCAACCAGTTCATTGAGTTCGCGTTGAAAAGTATTTACCGTGATTTCATCATCCAGGTGGGTGGTGCGTAATCTTTCGATTTCGGCATGCATCAGGTCGATCTCGGCTTCCAGGCCGGTATACTGATCCAGTTCCTGTTGGATACGTTTTTCGGATTGATCAAACTGATCTTTTAATTCATAATTATTCCGGGCGCCGAGCGTCAGGCTGAGGGCTTTATAATTTTTCTTTAATTCGAAATAACGCGCGGTGCGTTTGGCCTGCTTTTCCAGGATTTCCAGATTCGTCTGAATTTCTTTGAGGATGTCTTCAATGCGAATCAGATCATCGGACGTTAATTTCAGTTTAAGCAGGGTCTCATGCTTGCGTTTTTTATATTTCGATACGCCGGCGGCCTGTTCAAACATTCTCCGGCGTGCATTATCCTTGTCATAGAGAATATCATCGACCATACCCAGGGCTATGATAGCATAGGAATTGGATCCGATACCCGTGTCAATCAAAAGACTTTGAATGTCCTTCAGCCTGCAGGTGACTCCATTGAGTTTATATTCGCTTTCTCCGCTGCGATACAGATGGCGGGAGAGGACTACTTCCTGGTATTCCGAAGGCAGGAGGCCAAGGTTATTGTCAAAAGTGATAGCTACCTGGGCGACCGGGGCGGGTTTTCTTTTCTTGGTGCCATTGAAAATGACATCACCCATGTTTTCCAGGCGAAGCTCTTTTCCTTTTTGCTCGCCAAGTACCCATCGGATGGCATCCACGACATTCGATTTTCCGGATCCGTTAGGACCGACAATGCCTATCACATCCTCATCAAAATGAATGAGGGTATCATTGGCGAAACTTTTAAACCCCTTTAATTCCAGGCTCTTCAAACGCATGTCCCAAAGATAGAATTTTCATCTATAGAAACTTTTCAGATATGAAAGGTTGCTCAGATGAAAATAATAGTAATATATAATCAAATAGAATGCAAACTATTGCGCAGCCGCATTGGTTTTCATTTCCGCAGCCAGCGCATGCCCCAGGTAGCGCTCGATCATACCGTGGACGCCGTAGATGGCGGGAGTCAGGATGATCGCCATGAAGAACTTGTACGTGTAATTAACGACCCCAATGGCCAGCACCCGGACCAGGTCCCAGTTGGAACCCAGGTAAAAGGCGATAATCAATACCACGAAACTGTCCACGAACTGGGAGATAATGGTAGAGCCCGTGGAGCGCAACCAGATTTTACTTTCGCCGGTATAGGTTTTGATCTTGTGAAATATCACCACATCCACGACCTGACCCACCAGGAAAGCAATCACGGATCCTGCGATAATCCACATGCCCTGGCCAAAAATTCGCTTAAAGGCCAGGTTCATATCCGAGATGCTGTTGGCCGCAGTGCCCCGCACTCCGCTGATGGATTGCCACCAGTCGTTAGGAGGAGCTTTGATGGCCAGGAAAGCCATCAGGAAGGAGTAAAGAATCAGAGCGACAGTGAGCCAGGATAGGAATCGCACCCCTTTACGTCCGTAATATTCGTTGATGATATCCGTCATTACAAAAACGACGGGCCACAACAAGACCCCGGCGGTCAGGTTAAATCCAAGATCCTTGACGCCAAATAAAGTCATGGACAATGGAGCGAATCCAAAAGTTTTTTCAAGCGAGAAAATCTTAATGCCGATAAATTCCGCCAGCATGGCATTGGCAATGAAAAATCCGCCCAGGAAAATGAACAGGCGCGTAGGTTTCGAGGCAAGTATTTGTGTGACCATAAGTATTTGTGCGGGGGAAAGATACCAAACAACTTAAGGGCGCATCTAATAACCCATAATGGCTGTCAGAAAAAAACTGTAAAGGGCGCCTCTAATAACCTGATTTTGAATAAAGAGTCAAATTGGGAGCGCTTCTAATAACCAATAATTATAATCAGAAAATAATTGAAAAGGGCGCCTCCATTAACCTAATTTTGTATAAACAGTAAATTTGATAATCAGCGTATTGCAGCTATTTTTCTTACCAATTCGTTGGTTAATAGAAGCGCCCTAAAAGGCTGACCACCAACATCGAAATTTTTAAAAAATCAGGTTAAAGGAGACATCCTTAAATTGCCTTACCAAATCATCTGGCATCAGGCTGAAATGAAAAAAATCTGTACGTGGTGGCTGCCTTTTATACTTCTCGTTTGCTGCGGAATGTTGAAAGCACAAGATGAAAGCTTTCGCCGTGGGGTTGAGAAAATTTTACAGCATGAAGTACACCTTGATCCGGGTTTGGTGCCTTCTTTTATTGTGTTGGTGCAGGATGGATATCAATTTGCAGCCATCGATACTTTTGGCCAATCACTACCTCGAGGGGTTTCAGATCCCATATACTGGGAGATAGGGAGCTTGTCTAAACCTGTTGTGGCCTACCTCGTGATGCGCGCCCTGGATTCACTTGGATTGACGATGGAGGCTTCCATGTGTTCCATTCTACCGGATAGTTTATGTCATGGAAACTGGAAGGAAGTAACCATTAAGCAGGTTTTGGACCATCAGGCAGGATTGCCTTTAATCACTCATCAAATGGCGTTGGCCGAAAAGGATGTCCGGGATCCATATGCAGATTATGATGTCCATAGCCTGGTGCTGGATATCCAACAAACGGATCCGGTGCCGGGACGATATAGCTACAGTCATCTGGGATACGCTGCATTCCATTGGTTATTGGATAAGGTGGGAGGTATGAACGCTATTTTGTATAAGGAATTATATATGCATCATGCTGGTGGCATTTCAGATATGGTTCCGGATCAAGTCATTGTTCCGGGTCATGCCCTGGACGGAAAGAATACGTCACCCTGGCATGCCAATGCGATGACACCAGCGGTGGGATTGAAATCAGATATCCAGTCTGTCTGCCACTTTATGGAGCTGGTCAGAAAAGAAATTCCCGCAGAGCAATATTTGCTCACCCGTAAATTGAAAAAGGAATTGGCCATGCACGATAAACAGAAGACCTATAAGGTCGTGCAGGGATGGTTTGTATTCCGGTCCGGGAAATCAGTAGTTTATTTTCACACTGGTCATACCGGAGGTCATTTTGTGAGCGCTGCATTTATTCCCGCAGAAAATAAATATGCAATTGTTTTTTCCAATGGGGTCTCCGGAACGCAGGATTTGGTATTATATGTGCTGGATATGCTTCGGAGACAGAAAAAATATTGAGATTTGAGTCAGAAGAATCATTGGAAATAAAGGAATTTGACATGGATGGAATAAAAGATCTAAAAGACCTGAGGAATTTGTTTCCGGATATGGAAAATTACAAGCCGGATCCGGGCGATTCAGCAGAGGAAGTATCCCCGGAGACTTCCATCAGTGATAAGGAAAAAGCCCAAATGAAACTCTATGTCTCCCGCGATAAAAAGAATCGCGGTGGAAAACAAGTGACTCTGATCGAAGGATTTGATGCTTCAGTGAGCGAGTGTGAAAAACTATTGTCCAGACTAAAATCGTTGTGCTCCGCCGGAGGAAGCTATAAAGATGGCGAACTCATCATCCAGGGTGATCATGTCAGAAAAGTAATCACCTATCTGTTAAAAAACGGATTCAAAAATGTAAAGCAAAAGGGAGGATGAGAGAATAAGGAAGTAAGAAGGAAAATATAACAGCCCCATCGGGGCTTAATGTGGGTAGACAAGAGGAATAAAAAAATACAATCCCCTTTAAGGGGTTGGGGGCAGAGAGCAGGGGACAAATGAAAAAAGGGTGAAGCGTAAGCCATGCTATGGCTTCGCCTCACCCCATCCCTTCTGGTATTGATTATTTTGTAATCCCAATGGGCACCAGAACTTTGAGACTGAAATTTCGGCCCATATTATAAACGCCGGTCCTTCCGGTCACATTATTCACATCTTCATACTTCAATCGGCTTAGGTGACTTTGATATGCAACATCAGTCAGGTTAAGGGCATTGAGGTAGATGGAAAATAGGGTCGTATGGTTTGAAACCACATCAGTTCCTATGCCCAGGTTGAACAGGGTGTATCCGGGAGTGGCCGTTTCCGTTCCGAACGCCGCATAAAATTTATCCTGCATAAAATAATCCTCAAGACTGATTTTAATGTAAGCGTTGGCTAAGGATTTACCTAATTTTTTAGTCGTTGCACGGAGTTCGGAAACCCATTTCGGTCCCGGGGTGAAGGGTAAATACCGGGTGGAATCCGGCTGATCTTTTTGCGTAGAGCTTACATAACTGAAGGTGTTTTCAAAATGCAGCCAATCCAATGGATGAGGATGAATATCAATAGAGAATTCGCCACCCAATAATTGAGCATCCCCCGATGCATACGTGAACGTCTGAAAGCCATCCGTGATCGAATCGCCCCCAAAAGTACTTTCCAGTTTATGCAGGAAAATGAAATTTTTAATGGAATTGCTGAACAGGTCTAATTCTGCCGTGATATGCGTTGTATTTAATCCAAGCGCATAATCCAATTGCAGGCTATTTTCCGGTTTCAGGGAAGGGACACCGATGATATAATTAATAGTGCCTTCATGCACGCCGTTAGCAGAGATCTCCGCAATATTGGGTGCCCGGAATCCTCTTGACGCATTTAGTTTAGTAAATACATTTTCGGAGAACTGATAGGTAGCTCCGAGGCTTCCGGATACGCCGGTATAGGTAGAATTAAAAGCGCTGAATTGATGAAACGCCTCCGGATCGGAGGGCGAGGTGGGTTCGCCATCGGTATTCAGAAATAAATCTTTGCCTTTTTCATTCCGGGAATCATACCGGATACCCGCACTGACATCCAGTTTCCCGATGTTCTTTTTGGCAATCAAAAACATGCCAAAATCGAATAGATCATACTCCGGAATTAAAAATTCCGAACCTTTGTTCCGGGAGGATTGATCCATGCCGTTCACTCCTGCCGAAATATCGAGATTATTTTTTTCGGGAAACAGGTAGCGTAAATCATAATTCACCGTATTGAGCAGAAAGTAAAGCCCATATTGTCCTTCTTCCAGGATGTCGGCAAATTCCTTCCGTTGATTCTGCTGCCATCCCAGGGTTGCTTTTATGCTTCCATCGCCGAGGACAAAACTATTATTGAGCACAGCCTTATAGTGACCCACTTTCTGATAAGGAGTAAGGGGCGTATACGATTTGAAATCATCATCAGTGCCGATGGCGCTGCCTTCAATCGTATCACTGAGCGCAACGGGTTTAACAAATTGCCCGGTCGCACTATCCCGCTCTCCCTCTACGATACCGGGAGTAAGGTGATAGGCACTGAAATGCAAATGGGAATACCCCCATGATTTATTGAAACCTACGATTCCGCTTATGGTATTTTCCTTAAATCCTGAATTGAGTACATAGCCATCGTATTTGTTTTGATACGAATGAGCCGATTTGTCACTGTACCGGAGATCCCAGATCAATCCATGTTCATTCCCCGCCAGGTTGGCTGAAAATCCGATCAGTCCATTATTGGTCTGGTAATTGGCTAAAATATTTCCCTTCACAGTGCCGTCAGGCAATGTAGGTGCAGAGAATAAGTTGATTACCCCCGCCATGGCATCGGATCCATACGTCAGGCTCGCCGGACCCTTTAATATTTCAACTTTTTGAATCGCATATTCATCTATTTCGATACCATGCTCATCACCCCATTGCTGCCCTTCCTGGCGAATACCGTCATTGACCGTGACCACGCGATTGTAACCGAGGCCCCGGATCACAGGTTTTGAAATTCCGGCCCCGGTAGTTACCTCCGAAATACCCGGTTGTTTGGCCAGTGCATCGATGATGTTTGTCGCGGAATTTTGCAACAGCACGATCGGCGGAATGGTTGAAATCGGAGTAGGGGTTCTGTTTTTTTCTGCAGAGCGGGATAAGCCCGTTATGACTACCTCATTCAATTCGTTTACGGCAGTTTCCAGGGCAAAATCCCTTGTACTCGTGGTGGACAGATCTATGTTATCGGCAATCAGTTTATAACCGATAAAGGTTACCTGAACGAGTACGGTGGACGTGGGCAAATTTTCAATTTTATAATTGCCATCAGCATCGCTGATCGTTCCGGTTTTCAAATCAGGGATATAAACGCTTGCGCCAGGTATGGATTCGCCTGTGCTCTTGTCCGTCACTCTTCCAGAGAGGGAAGTTTTACCAGGAGGCAAGTGAAAATTAGCATAAGAAAAGGATGAAATGCATGCAATGATTCCAACCAATATAGATTTCCTGAATCTCATGGATTTAGAATTTAGAAGTTTAATGATGACCATTAATGATTTAATACATAGCCGGAAAGCCGGGTAGCGAAGCACTACTCGACAGGCCTGTTTAGGACTCTTCTAAAGAAAGAAAAGTAATATCAGCTTAGCGCGGATAAAGGTGGACCTCGGTCATCATGAAGGATGGGGAACTGATGTGTAGAGCCCGATGGGCAATAGATTTCAAAAGTAAAATTGCAATAGGTGATTTCACGGATCAGGATCGTGTCCGGAACGATTTGGCGAACTAAAGTTATATGACAAAGGGGGCAATACGCATGGTCCGGAATAAAATGGTATTTGTGATGACACGCCCCGGCTGCCCCAGGGTGGTAAATGGCAATGTGACAAGGATCATTTTCTGTATTCCTGTCCAGCGGACCGAGATGGTCATGTTCAGAGTGAGGTATTAATCCCGGAGGTATAAGATAAATGAAGAAATAAAGGAAAAGCAATAGAATGCTTCCCACTCTAAAATGTAATCGTGGATTGGATGTAAATTGCTTTCGCTGAAATTCCATCTCGTTTTAAAGATAAAGGAATAAAATAAAAAAGCCCACCGCATCCTGTGGGCTTTTTTTATTTTATTCCTGGTGCACAGCTTTCAGCACCGTGCTTCCTTTGTTTGTTTTCAGTTCGACCAGGTAAATGCCTGAAGCAAGATTGGTTGCGCTCAATTGCTGCGTAACCGGGCCGGTTCCGTATTGGAATTCACTGGAAGACATCACCCGGCCGGCAACGTCACGGACTATGATTTGCATTTGTCCATCCGTGGAAGGCTCTCCATACAGGTTGAGCAGGTCATTAAATGGATTAGGTCTGAGTTGCCAATTTGCCGCATTCAACAAGGGGTCATTGGTACCTGCGATTTCAATATTCACCAGGATGGAGGAAGTATCTGATCCACAGGCATTATAGACGATCAACTTGATCTCATAATCCCCGCTTACATTGTACATCACGGATGGATTCAAACTATTGTCCGTGCGACCATCTCCGAAACTCCAGCGGAGGCTGTCATAATCGATGCCTGGATACTCAAGTGAGACCATATTTTCAAGCTGTGTATGATTGAAAGAAGCATCGGGCTGACCTGATACCTTAATGACATCATTCAGTACCAATGCATCTGATCCCAGGCCATTCTGTACGGTCAGGGATACCGAATAATGACCAGGCACATCATAAGTCACTAATGGGTTTTGAAGATCTGATGTGGCCGGGTCGCCGCCTTCGAAGAGCCAGGACCAGGAGGTGGGGCCATTCTGTGATTGATCGGTGAATTGAACCTGGTAAGGAGCGCAACCACTATGTGAATTGAAACTGAAGAAGGCATTGGGATCAGTTCCTAATTCAATATCGACTAACATGGTATCCGCACCGCAGCTATTCATGGCAATCAGCACCAATTGATAATTTCCGTAATCAGCATACGTATGCACCGGGTCTTCTTCCGTAGAGGATTGCCCATCATCAAAGAGCCAGATATAAGCGTTGGCATCCGAGCTTTGATTTTGAAGGGTCACGGTAGTGCCAGCCGTCGACAACAGGAAAGCTGCATTCGGGATATCGCCCACAGTAACCAAACCGGCCCAGGTCATGGTGTCCGAACCGCCAGCCGAATAGGCAATCAATTGGACATTATAGGTTCCGGGGACTGCATACGTGACCACTGGATTTTCCTGTGAAGAAGTGGAAGGTGATCCTCCATTGAAGGTCCAGGCAAAGGAAGTAGCATTGCTCGAACTTTCATTGACAAACGAAACCGTAGCCGGGATGCAGAAATCTGATTGTTGCACAGAAAATGCTGCCTGCGGCGGCGTATGTATGATCACCTGCTGTAGGCTGGTGTCGGGTCCACAATTACCGGAGGAAATGAGCATGACATTATAAATTCCGTCCTGTCCGTAAACATGAACAGGATTATTCTCATTGCTTTGCTCGCCATCACCGAAGTACCACAGCGATGAAGTAGAATTTACAGACTGATTACTAAAGGCAGCCTGTAAACCATTTATGAAGAAACTGAAATCACTGAAGGTGGGGGAGGCGACATCAATGAAATTATCATAAGATGCCGTGTTGTTGCCTGAGGCGTTCGATACCGTAAGTATGACATCCCACAAACCCGGGGAGGAGTAGGTCACTGTCGGATTAGCTGCGGTGCTCGTTGATGGGTTTCCTCCCTGAAACGTCCAGTTGAATTGGGTTGGATTTCCGGCGGAGGTATTGGTAAAGTGCACGACGAGAACCGGGCAACCATCTTCTACATCAGCACTGAAATCGGCTACCGGCGCACCAGTCACCGTTACGGTTTGTTGCAGCATCTTTGATCCGCAGCCATTGCTCACAGTCAGGGTTACGGTATAAGTCCCTCCCTGGGCATACGTATGCACCGGATTTTGCGCGGTACTCGTCTGGCCATCACCGAAATTCCACGAATAAAAATCACCCAGGCTACCGGCAGAATTGAATGTAATCTGCAATCCACCTCCTGAATGGGTGAAGACAGCATTGGGTTGAGGATTTACAGTAATATAATTATTGGCGGTGTATACATCCTGGCCAGCAGCATTATAGGCAGTCAGGGTGACATTGTAGGTGCCGGGATTGTCGTAGACCACCGTTGGTTGAAAGGCTACAGAAGTGGGAGGGGAACCGCCAGGGAAGGACCACTCAAAATCCGTAGCATTACTGGAGGAGTAATTGTAGAACTGTACTTCGAAAGGAGCACAGCCTTCTACTTCGTCTGCAGCAAAATCTGCAAACGGCAGCGTGAGAATGGTGATGGTATAGGTGACCACGTCCGATCCGCAAACACTGGTAGTGGTCAGCTTCACCTGATAAGTTCCATCTTCATTATAGGTGTGCACCGGATTGAACTGGGTGGAAGTACCTCCATCCCCGAAATTCCAAAAATAGGAAGTTCCAAATTCACTCAGGTTTTGAAAAGTCACGACATTCCCTGCAATGTCGTAATCGAAGTCAGCAAAAGGATCTTCATTGACTGTGATATAATTCAGTTTCGTTTTGGAATTCGAACCCTGGGTATTGGAAACCGTAAGGGTCACGTTAAACATTCCGGCATTATTGTAGGTAACGGTTGGATTTTGATTGGAACTGCTGCTGGGAGTGCCACCGGGAAACGACCAGTTCCAGGTGGTCGGATTGTTTTGGCTTTGATCGCTAAATGATACCACCAATGGGGAACATCCTGATGTTGGATTTCCATTAAAATCAGCAATCGGGGCGGCTGGTGGGGAACAGGAAGACAGGCAGCCTACACTGGCGATGTAACTATTAATATCGTTCAGGGAAGCATTTGACCATTGCGTGGTGTTTTGGACTGCCGGTGCCATGATGTATGGAGAACCGGCCGCATCATGTACGGCACTGAATCCATGTCCCATTTCATGGGCTTGTAATACCCTTAATAAGTTAGCATTATTGGAGAAATCCTCTAAAACATTATACTTGAAATTGGTACATACCGTCGCCAGCCAGGCCAGACCGATGGTATTACCATCAAAGTCACGGGCGCTCCAAAGGCTTGCAATATCATGGGTGACCCCAAATCCGGATTGCTGCGCCCAGGAGGTAAAACTATCGAGCAGATCTCCGGGATCTGTGCTGGTGGTCCAGGGATCATTTCCTGAAGAGGTAGCAACGAAAATCGTCATGACCGTAAACTGAATGTCATCATTGAATTCAAAATCATAATTGGTCAATACGTCATTGATCACTGCGGTGTTGTGAGCTTCCACAGCCGAGACACTGCCATATTTGTTAAACATAAGATGATCATCAGCCAGCGCAATCTGTACCACTTTGCAACTTCTGTTTCTTGCATCCGTATGGGAGAGATCATGGCTCTCCGTATCAGGCTTAGCCAAAGAGCCGGGAATGGGTTTGGCCCCACACATATTATTGTCAAACTTCTTTAAGTTGTCACTGGCCCAGTAAATCACAAATTGATTTTTTGGCGCAGAGGAGACGATGTCGTTGGCTGGTTCAATATAGAGGGCATCATGCGCCTGGATAATGTAGGCATGAAAAAAATCCTCATTGCTGGTGATCCTCACATCGTAATGATCCCCTTTGGTATAGCCCGAATAGGTCATGTTAGGCGACCTCGGATATTCTACAATGCCATTGTCGGTAAGTGCCTTCAGCGTATAATTGGCATCTCTCACATCATGGGCTATAAGGGAAAACTGAAATTCCTGATTATTGGCATCCAGGGTTAAACTCGAAAAGTAACCCTGTGATCTCAGCAGGTTGGCTACGGTCTCCGTATTGAGCGTGGCCAGGGTGTAAGCCTTGAACTGTTTATGAAATGTTAAATCATCTTCCGTGGATGCCCTTATGGTTCTAAATCGAATAGTCTCCTGGCCGGAAACGGAAGAAAAAACTGACAAAACGATGAAAAGGAGGAGAAAACAGAATTGAAATAGCTTTCTTTGCATACCATGTAAAGGTTTGAAAAATAAGGATTTATATCTCAAATGTGGTTCCGGGAACCAAGTCAAACAGGGTGAGGCTAATCAGGGCGTAATTTATGCAATTTATGTATTTAATATTTCCTTAATAGTCAAAAATGTCCGCTATTCGTTAGAGATTTGTTCCTTGCCATTAAAGAGAGATATTATGCGTATTTGTAACAGGTTCCTGATCCCCATTTTTGCCGGATTCATGGTTTTATCCATGATCAGCTGTCAGACCAGTCATGGGAGCTACGGCAATACAAAACACCATAATGGCGCCAGCCACAAGAATTCCAGCTCAAAGAGCTCAAGTTCAAAGAGTTCAGGTTCAAAGAGCAGCAGTGAAGCTCAAGTCCCTGAAAAGAAAGCAGAAGAAGTCAATAAATTGGGATACGGAGTCAATTTGGGAAACCTGTATTTTGGCAATAATGAATTCCAGTTCGGCCTGGCACCTAATATTGCCTATAAGCTGGAAGATCAGCTGGCGGTGGGCTTTATGCTGAAAGCGGACTATTACTATTACAAGGACAACTATTACCAGCTGAAATTCAGTTCCTTTGACCTTGGGCCCACCATTTTCACCAGATGGAAGCCATTGATGAAGACTACCGGAGCTACTCCATTTCTACAGGGCTTATTTTTACAGGCCGAATATGAACATGCCTCCATTTCCCGTCCTTATGATGAATTTGGCAATATAAATGTCTCGGGTAATAAGATCATTGGCAACCGCCACTGGGAGGATTATATCTATATCGGCCTGGGTGCTGCCAGTGGGTATCCATTCAGTTCCTTCTTCTCCATTCATTATAATGTCCTGGATGATTTTAACCATTCCCGGCCACCCTTCAGCTACAGGATAGGATTTACCTGGAATTATTAATCAGAAGTTGAAATTCAACTGAACCATGACGTTTCTCCCGGCTTGTGGGAAATATCCTTTTTCATGGTAGAGTGAACCACCTTCACTTCCCGCGTAGGGATCGTCGGGTACGGGATTATAATCCGGAGACCGGAATCTGTATATCCAGCCATTAGATTCATATTCCTCATTAAAGACATTATTGAATTTCAATCCAAGAGAAAGGTCCCGGATCGTCTTCGTATAAAAATGAAAATTTATACCCAGATCCGAAATCCAATAAGCCTGCAGTTCAGAAGCCGGATTAGAGGTATTGTCAACATATTGCTTTCCAACATACCGGTTGTCGAGATCTACGGCTACTTCCCATTTTGCATTTGCAAATATTTTATACTGCAGGGAAAGAGAGGATAAAACGGATGGGGAAAAGGCCAGGTAACTGTTTTTATGGGGCACTACTTCCTGTTGCCCAGTGGACCAATTGTCAATAAATTCATCAAAGGATTTAATCCGGTTGTCACTGATAGTCGCCATCAACTGCACGTCCAGATTTTTCATTGGTGTGACAGTTAAAGAACGCCGGATGCGGCGCTCTTCCAGCGGGTGTTCTATGGTACTGAGGAGCTGCTGGAACTGCACCTCACCATGCTCGCTGGCATCGGCGATCGCTACGAGACACCGTATTTCACGAATCTGAAGAAGTATGCGAGCCGGCCGGTGGGAACGTTCCACGCGCTGCCGGTGGCCCGCGGCAAGTCGGTATTCCGCTCGCACTGGATCGCCGACATGGGGCATTTCTACGGCACCAATCTGTTCCTCGCTGAATCCTCGGCAACCACCGGCGGACTCGACAGCCTGCTGGAGCCCACCGGCAACATCAAACGCGCCCAGGACCTCGCGGCGCGCGCCTTCGGTGCGGATCACGCGTACTTCGCCACCAACGGCACGTCAACGTCGAACAAGATCATCCTGCAGGCGTTGCTGGCGCCTGGCGATATCGTGCTGATCGACCGCAACTGCCACAAATCGCACCACTACGCGATGGTGCTGGCCGGTGCGCAACCGCTGTATCTCGAAGCGTTTCCGATGAAGGAGTACTCGATGTACGGCGCGGTGCCGCTGCGCAGCATCAAGGCGGCACTGCTGGCGCTGAAAGCCCAGGGCAAACTCGACCGGGCCAAGCTCGTGGACCTCACCAACTGCACCTTCGACGGGCATATGTACAACCCGGTGCGGGTGATGGAGGAATGCCTCGCCATCAAACCCGACCTGATCTTCATGTGGGACGAGGCGTGGTTCGGCTTCGCGCGCTTTTCACTGCTGCACCGCCGCCGCACCGCCATGTCCGCGGCGGCCTACCTCGAACAGCGTTTCGCCGATCCCGCCTATCGTGAGGAATACGCAGCATTCAAAGCCCAGGCGGGCAATCTCGATCCCAACGACGCTCGTCTGCTCGACATGCGCCTGAAGCCGGATCCGGACACGGTGCGCGTTCGCGTGTACCACTCGCATTCCACGCACAAGTCCATGTCGGCATTGCGGCAGGGTTCGATGATGCTGGTGCGCGATCAGGATTTTCATCTGGTGGAAGATGCCTTTCACGAAGCGTTCTTCACGCACACGTCCACGTCGCCGAATCTGCAGATTCTCGCGTCGCTCGACTGCGCGCGCCGGCAGATGGAGCTGGAAGGCTACGAGCTCGTGGCGAAGGCCACCGAACTTGCGTTCGAGATCCGTCGTCGTGTCAACGGCCATGCGCTGATCTCGAAGTACTTCAACATTCTCACGCCGGCCGAGATGGTGCCGGCGGCCTATCGCGAATCGGGCATCAACGACTTCGACGATGAAGGATTGAACTGGCACGGTTTGCTCGACGCGATGGATACGGATGAGATCGCGCTCGACCCCACGCGCATGACGCTGTTCTGCGGCCATGCGGGCTTCGACGGCACGGCGTTCAAAGCGCTGCTCGCCGAACGCTTCGACATTCAGTTGAACAAGACGTCGCGCAACAGCGTGCTGCTGCAGATCAATATCAACAACACCCGCAGCGACGCCGCGCATCTGTTGAAGGTGCTCGCAGAACTCGCCGGTGAACTGGACGCGCAGCTGAAGAAAGCCTCGCCCAGCGAACTGGAGGTGCATCGCGCCCGAATCAAATCGTTGGTGGACGACGTGCCGGATCTGCCGAATTTCACGCGCTTCCATGCAAGCTTTCGCGAGAATGCCGATGCGCCCACGTCGGAAGGACATATGCGCCGTGCGTTTTACGCGAGCTATCGCGAGGCGAACTGCGAGTATTTGAAGATCGACTCCAAAGCGCTGGATGAGCGGCTCGCGAATGGTCCCGAGCTGGTCGCGGCGGACTTCGTCATCCCGTATCCGCCCGGCTTTCCGATCATGGTGCCGGGACAGGTGATTACGCTCGAGACCATCGATTTCATGCGCAAGCTCGACGTCAAGGAGATCCATGGTTATTCGGCCGCGCGCGGGTTGCGGCTGCTCAAGCCCGCCGCACTACAAGCCATGGTGGCCGCGGCTGATCCGCGCGTACGCGACGCCTGACTGATACGCGCCAGCGCCGCGCACCCAACATGACCAGAGGAATCTAGCGATGGATCAGTTGAGGTTTCGCAAGTACGAGGCCTGGGACCGTTCGAGATCAAGAACGATCTGGCGCAGCTGGCTTCCGCGAGCGCGCGCAAGTCGGCGATCACCTATCTGAATGCGGGGCGCGGCAATCCGA
Organism: uncultured Saprospiraceae bacterium; assembly: GCA_963837505.1. Taxonomy (GTDB): domain Bacteria; phylum Bacteroidota; class Bacteroidia; order Chitinophagales; family Saprospiraceae; genus Opimibacter. Next base: position 165,930 of record CAWINN010000009.1, read on the forward strand.
ACTGGGTGGCCACCGAGCCGCGCGAAGCCTTCTTCCTGCTCGGCCAGTTCGCCGTGGTGGAGTGCAAGCGCGTGCAGGATCTGCCGCCGGGCGTGGGCGGCATGCCGAAGAAGGCGGGTATCGCTGCGCGGCTGGACGCCTGGCTGGCCAAGCACACCGATCTGCCGGGCGCCACCGTGCTCGCCGAGATGGTGCCGTGGGCCATCGAGAAATTTGGCTTCAACGCCGATGACTTCGTCCACGAACTGGTCGATTCGATCATCGGCGACAACTACCCGGTGCCGGACCGCATGCTCGTGCACAACGAGAAAATCGTTCGCGAATATCTGCAATGGGCGATGTGCGGCGCGCCGCGCCCGAAGGGCACGTTCGAACTCTATGCCGTGGAAGGCGGCACAGCGGCGATGTGCTACATCTTCAAGGCGCTGAAGACCAATCGACTGCTCAATGCCGGCGACACCATTGCGCTCGGCACGCCGATCTTCACGCCGTACCTCGAGATGCCGCACCTCGAGGACTACGACCTGAAGACCGTCAACATACAGCGAAGCAGGAAGACCGTTTGCAGTTCAGTGACGGCGGAACTCGAACAAACTGCTCGACCCGAAGATCAAGGCGTTCTTTCTGCTGCAATCCGGGCAATCCGTCGGCGGTGGCGCTGAACGAGGCGAGCATCGCAAAGATCGGCGCCATCCTGAAGAAGCGCCCCGACCTGATCCTGCTGACGGACGATGTCTACGGCACCTTCGTGCCCGGCTTCCGGTCGCTGCTGGGCGCGTTCCCGCACAATACCATCGGCGTGTATTCGTACAGCAAGTACTTTGGCTGCACCGGCTGGCGACTCGGCGTGATCGCGCTGCATGAAGACAACCTGCTCGATGAGCTGATCGCGCGTCACGCCAAACCGGTGCTGGAGCAACTCGACAAGCGCTACGGCACGCTGGTGCTCGAGCCGCGCAAGTTGCGCTTCATCGACCGCATCGTCGCCGACAGTCGCGACGTGGCGCTGAACCACACGGCCGGACTGTCGCTGCCGCAGCAGGTGATGATGAGCCTGTTTTCGCTGTCCGAACTGATGGATGCGAAGAAGCTGTACCAGAGGGCGTGCATCGCCATCGTCAAGAAACGCGTCGAGGCGACGATCGAGGGGCTCGGGCATCGAGGTCGCGCCCAACGAGATGTTCGACTACTACTACGGCATCATCGATTTCGAATTCTGGGCGAAGAAATACGCGGGCGATGACGGCGTGTTCGAGTGGGTGAAGGAAAACGTCCACCCGCTCGACATCGTGTTCCGGCTTGCCGAGGACTACGGCATCGTGTTGCTGAACGGCGGCGGCTTCGAGGCGCCGGACTTTTCGGTGCGCGTGTCGTTCGCGAATCTCGAAAACCATGTCTACGACGATATCGGTCGCGCGATCCGCGCCATCGGTCGCGGCTACGACAAGCTTACGAGGCGTCGAAGGGCAGCAACCTCGCCGAACCCCAGACGGGCGCGAAGACCGCCAAGCCGCGCAAGACCACTAGACCGCCAGGGCCGCAAGCGAAGAGCACGGCAAAAACGCTGAAGCGATGAACGCACGATGCGAATCCGATCTGTGACCTTTCATGAACGGGAGAACCATGATGAGAATCTGCAGCACTGAGGTTTTGCATGACTTTGACAGCGCTCGTGGCCGATCGGCGTGGTGGGCGCGCAGAGCGCGGATCAACTCAAACGCAGCGAAAGCACTGCCCAGCGTGCGCGTGATCGCGACCGGCGGCACGATCGCCGGTGCGCAAGCCAGCGCCACCGACTACGGCTACAAGTCCGGTGCTTACGACGTCAACACGCTGATCCGCGCCGTGCCGAACCTGGGCAAGCTCGCGCGGATCACCGGCGAGCAGGTGGCCAACATCGGCAGCCAGGATATGAACGATGACGTCTGGCTGAAGCTCGCCAGGAGTGTCGACGCGGCACTTGCGCAGCCCGACGTGGATGCCGTGCTGATCACGCACGGCACCGATACGCTGGAGGAGACCGCTACTTCCTCAGCCTGGTGGTGAAGAGCCCGAAGCCGGTCGTGATGGTCGGCTCGATGCGCCCTGCGACCGCCATCAGCGCGGATGGCCCGGGCAATATCTACAACGGCGTCGCCGTCGCGATAGACCCGCGCGCCAAGGGCGCGGCACGCTGGTGCTGCTCAACGACGAATTCCACTACGCGCGCAACGTGGTGAAGGCCGACACCACCAGCGTGCAGACTTTCCACAGCCTCAACCGCGGCCCGGCCGGGCTGGTGCACACCGGCACTGTGGAGTGGTTCGAACCGATGAACAAGAAAGTCGGCGCAGCCACCGAGTTCTCCGTTGCCGGGCCTCGACAAGCTGCCGCGCGTCGACATCATTTATGCACATGCGAACATGAGCGCAGACCTGATCGACGCCGCGGTGAAGAACGGTGCGAAGGGCATCGTCATCGCCGGCGTCGGTGACGGCAACATGACCTCCCCGGCGCTCGAAGCAGCGAAGAAGGCAGCGAAGGCGGGTGTCGTCATCGTGCGCAGCACGCGGCTGCCGATGGGGCTCGTCCTGCGCAACAACGAAGTGAACGACGACGAGATGGGATTTGTTGCATCGGGCGAATTCACACCGCCCAAGGCGCGCGTGCTTGCTGCAGCTGGCGTTGACGAAGACCACAGATCCGCAAGCGTATTCAGGAGATGTTCTACACGTACTAGCCGGTTGGCGGCCGTGGCGGTGAGTGGCGGGCGACGCGCGAAGGACTTAGGAGTACGCATATGTGGAATTGGTTGGTTGTTACGCTGCAGCAGAATCCCGAGCTCGCCATCTTCGCAGCGTTGGGCGTCGGCTTCTGGATCGGCCCGAAAAAATTTGGCGGATTCAGTCTCGGCAATGTAACAGCCACGTTGCTCGCCGCAATCGCAATTGGTCAGCTGGGCATCAGCGTGCCCGGGTCCGATCAAGTCGATGTTCTTCATGCTGTTTCTGTTCGCCGTGGGTTACGGCGTTGGACCGCAGTTTTTTGCCGGGCTGGGTCGCGATGGCCCGAAACAGATTCTGTTTGCCGTTCTGGTGCTGATGGTCTGTCTACTCGCGCCGTATGCTTGTGCGGTATTCGCGGGCCTCGATGTCGGTTACGCAGTGGGTCTGTATGCCGGCTCGCAGACGATCTCCGCATCCATCGGTGTGGCGCAGGGTCGCCTCGACCAGCTTGGGTTCGCGGCGAGCGAACTCAAAGCGAT